>NZ_JBEXMW010000012.1:0-290536 GCF_040610775.1 Nonomuraea sp. NPDC003709
CCGGTCGGCGAGGTCGAACACCTCGCGTAATCGGTGGGAGATGTACACGACGGCGACGCCACGCTCCCTCAGCCGCCCGATCAGCCGGTAGAGCAGCTCGACCTCGTGCTCGGCGAGCGCCGCGCTGGGCTCGTCCATGACGACGAGCCGGGCGTTCACCGATAACGCCTTGACGATCTCGACGACCTGCTGCTGGGCCACCGACAGGCGCTTGACGGCGTCGCGGGGGCCGAAGGAGTGCTCGCCGAGCTCGTCGAGGAGCCGCCCGGTCGCCTGCTCCATGGCGGCCCGATCGACCAGGCCGCGCCTGACGGGCTCGCGCCCGAGGAAGACGTTCTCGGCGACGGTGCGCTCGGGCAGCAGGTTGAACTCCTGGTAGATGATCGCGATACCGGAACGCTGTGCGTCCAGGGGGTGGCCGAAGGAAACCGGCCGCCCGTCTATCTCGACGGTGCCCTCGTCCGGCGCGTGTACCCCGCAGATGATCTTCATGAGGGTGGACTTTCCGGCTCCGTTCTCGCCGACGACAGCGTGCACCTCGCCGGCCGTCACGTCCAGGTCCACTCCGGACAGCACCCGCACGCCCAGGAAGCTCTTGCCGATGCCACGCATGCTCAGCACTCGGTCCACCCCCCGGTCCGCGCCGAGGTCAGGACGGCCTCGCAGATGGCGGCGGCTCGGGCGCCGTCCGCGAACACCGGCAACCCGTCACGATGCTCGCCACGGAGCGCGGCGTAGGTGTCGGCGACGAAGGCGTCGAAGCAGTCATGGTAGCCCTGAGGGTGTCCGGCCGGGAGCGGCGAATACGGCTGGGCCGCCTCGGAAAGGATCGCCGGGTCGCGCATGAGCGTCCGCGATCCGCTGCGGTCGCCGACCCAGAGAAGCTCGGGCTGTTCCTGGTCGAACGCGAGGCTCGCCTCGGTGCCTGAGATCTCCAGGAACAGGCGGTTCTTGCGGCCCGGGGAGACCTGGCTCGTGGCGAGCGTGCCGACGGCGCCGGAGGCGGTGCGGAACTGGACGGTTGCCACGTCCTCCGTCACGACGGGTGTGTTGGTCGCCCGACTGGACTGGACAATGGCGGTCTGCGCGCAGACGCTGACGATGCGGTCGGCGGTGACGAACTCCGCCAGGTCGCACCAGTGGGAGCCGATGTCGGCGAATGTCCGGCTGGGCCCGCCGAGCTCGGGGTCCACCCGCCAGTTGTCGTCGTCCGGGCGGAGAAGCCAATCCTGGAGATAGCTTCCCTGGATCAAGCTGATCCTGCCGATGTCACCGCAGGCGACCCGCTCCCGCGCCTCCCGCACCATGGCGTGGAAGCGGTACACGAACGGCACCGTCGCGACCAGTCCCGCCTCGGCCGCCCGGCCCGCCATGAGCGCGGCGGTCATCGCGTCGCCGGCCAGCGGTTTCTCGCAGACGACGGCCAGCCCGGCCGACAGCGCTTTGAGGACGAATGGGGCGTGGAGATGGTTGGGGGTGCAGATATGCACCAGATCGATCTCGCCGGACTCGATGAGCTCGTCGCCGGAGGCGAAGACCCTGGCAGCACCCAGTCCGGCCTCCTGCGCCTTCTCTAATCGCGACCCGGCCACCCCGGCGATCGTTGCCCCGGCCATGCGCGCGGCGCGGGCATGCACCCGGCCCATGAAACCGGTGCCGACGATCCCTACACGCGGAGCATCATCCGGTTTCCGGCTTATGTCCTTCATGTTGCCGGATGCTAGATCGCACTTATGCCGACGGTCAAGCAAAAGTTGAAGTGTAAATGGCATAATGGCGCATGAGGGATCATAGAAAGTGTGCATCTCTCGACGAAATGGAGCGCTTGTTGACTGAGAGCATGCTGACCGGCGCAAGCAGCTCGGCGGCCGGAGCGGGGGCTCTGCTCTCGCTCCTGCGCGACGGGCGGGCCCGCACCCGCGCTGAGCTGGTCGAGCTCACCGGCCTGGCGCGGTCCACGGTGTCCCTCCGCCTCGACGCCTTGCTGAGTCAGCGCTGGGTGGTGCCGGCCGACGACGTGATCTCCTCTGGCGGCCGTCCGGCGACGGCGTTCGCCTTCAACAAGAGTGCGCGGATCGTACTCGCGGCTGACCTTGGTGCGACGCACGCCAGGCTCGCCGTGACCGACCTGGCGGCCACGATGGTGGCCGAGCAGGAAGTGGAGATGCCCATCGCCCGCGGTCCGGAGGCCGTGTTGACCTGGCTCGTGGACGCCTTCCGCGAGCTCCTCACCGAGTGCGACCGCCATCTCGCCGACGTGTGCGGAGTCGGCGTCGGCCTGCCGGGTCCGGTGGAGCATGACACCGGCAAGCCGGTCAACCCGCCGATCATGCCCGGCTGGGACGGTTTTCCGGTGCCCGACTGGCTCGGCACTCGGCTCGGTGTCCCTGTGCTGGTCGACAATGACGTGAACATGATGGCGTTGGGTGAATACTGGGCTGGGCGGTCCGGGGCCGAGCACCTCATCTACGTCAAGATCGGCACCGGCATCGGCTGTGGCATCATCAGCGGCCGCAGCCTGCACCGCGGTGCGCAAGGTGCGGCGGGGGACATTGGCCACATCCGGGTGCCCTCGTCCGAGGAGAACGTGGTGTGCCGCTGTGGCAACGTCGGCTGCCTGGAGGCCGTGGCGGGCGGCGCGGCGCTGGCCGCACGCCTGCACGCGGCGGGCCACGAGACCGCCGACAGCCGCGACGTCGTACGCCTGGTGCGTGCGGGCAACACCGAGGCCATCCAGCTGGTCCGGCAGGCAGGCCGGGAGGTCGGCGTCGTCCTGGCCTCCATTGTGAACTTCTTCAACCCAGCCGTGATCTTGATCGGCGGTGACCTCGCGGGAGCGGGCGAGCACCTGCTCGCCGGACTTCGAGAGGTGATTTACAGCAGGTCCCTGCCCCTCGCCACCCAGCATCTGAGCATTCGTGTCAGCGAGCTCGGCGACCGGGCGGGGGTGGTCGGCGCGGCGGTGATGATGATCGAGCACATGCTGTCGCCGGAGGCCGTGGACCAGGCGTTGTCGGCCTGACCGGCGCCAGTTAGGGCGAGAGTCGGCAGACTTATGCTTGACCGTCGATAAAAGGGCTCTTACGATCCGCGTAATCCCATACCGGTATGTCAACTCCATACCGGTATACGCGGAATGAACGGGAGCTCCTATGCGCAAGGTCGGCGTCTGGTTCATCGGAGCACGCGGATCCGTGGCGACCACCGCGACCATCGGTGCCGCCGCGGTCAGGGCGGGTGCTTTACCGGCCCAGAGCTGCGTCACCGAGTCTCCGGATTTCCCCGGAGGTCTGGTTCCGATCGCCGGCCTGATCTTCGGCGGCCACGACATCACTGAAGTCCCCTTACGGAAGCGCGCCGAACAGCTGAGCAAGGCGGGAGTGGTGCCGGCGGGCCTGCCCGGACTGCTCGACCAGGATCTCGACGCCGCCGACGCGGAGATCAGACCGGGTCATGTTCCCGGCGACAACACCCAGGCGGCAGCCGCGGGCCGCCTGGCCGACGACATCGCCGACTTCCGCGACCGGCACCGGCTCGCCCGGGTGGTCGTCGTCAACGTCTCGTCGACCGAGCCTCCCACCGCCCCACGCCCGGAGTTCCAGAGTCTGGCCGACCTCGAAGAGCGGCTCGCCGCGGGCGATGAGGTGCTGCCGACGAGCTCCCTCTACGCCTATGCGGCGTTCCGCGCCGGCTGCGGCTACGTGGAGTTCACCCCGTCGACCGGGCCTGTCCTGCCGGCCTTGGCCGAGCTCGCGGAGTTGCGGGCCGTCCCGTATGCCGGGCGCGACGGGAAGACCGGCGAGACCCTGGTCAAGAGCGCCCTGGCGCCCATGTTCGCGCAGAGGTCGCTGGGGGTCCGCTCATGGTCCGGGCTCAACCTGCTCGGAGGGGGAGACGGCGCCACCCTCGCCGACCCGGCGGCCCGGGCGAGCAAGGCGCTCTCGAAGGACCGGGCCGTCGCCGGGATCCTTGGCACGCCCGTCGAAGGAGAGACGCACATCGACTACGTCGAGGATCTTGGCGAGTGGAAGACCGCCTGGGACCATGTGACCTTCGAGGGCTTCCTCGGCGTGCGCATGAGCCTCCAGTTCACCTGGCAGGGTTGCGACTCGGCGCTCGCCGCTCCGCTCGTCCTGGATCTGGCCCGGCTGGTGGCTCGCGCGCACGAGCGCGGGCGGTACGGCGTGCTGGCAGACCTCGGCTTCTTCTTCAAGGACCCGCTGGGCGCGGATGAGCATGCGCTCGCCGCCCAGTACTCCCGGCTGCGCGCGTTCGCCGCGGACCTGGCTGGGGATGCCTCGTGAAGGCGCTGCTCGAACTGGTCCGTGCCCCCGCCGCGCTGTCGGTGCCGGGGGACATGATGGCCGGGGCCGCCGCCGCCGGGCGGAGCTCCACACCTGGCCTGGCCCTCACCTCGGTGCTCATCTACTGGGCGGGCATGGCGCTGAACGACTGGGCCGACCGCGAGGCCGACGCCGTCGAACGGCCGGAACGCCCCATCCCCTCGGGCCGGGTACGCCCGGGCACCGCGCTCGGCATCGCGGCCGGGCTGACCGGCGCGGGTCTGATCGTCGCCGCGGCGTCCGGCGGTCGCCGCGCCCTGGGCGTGGCCGGGTTACTGGCCGGTTCCGTGTGGGCGTACGACCTGGGACTCAAACGGACCCCGCTGGGACCGGCCACGATGGCGAGTTGCCGCGCACTAGACGTGCTGCTCGGCGCGGGCCCACAGGTCAGGGCCGCCGCCCCGATGGCGTTGGCGATCGGCGCCCACACCTACGGGATCAGCATCCTTGGCAGAGCCGAAGTGACCGGGGCGACGGTGAAGACAGTGCGCGGCGCGCTCGCCGCCAGCACCGCTGCGGCCGGGCTTGCGGCCGTGTCCTGCCTGCGTGACAGTCCTTCTTCGAAGGACACCGCCGCGCGGGCGAGCGCGGTCCTTCTCCTCACCGGCCATCTCGCCGCCACCATCCCGGCCCAGGCAGGGTTACGCGCCCGCCCCGACCCCGAGCAGGTACGCAAGGCCGTCCGGGCGAGCATCCTCGGCCTGATCCCCCTGCAGGCGGCGGCGGTCGCGGGCAGCGGACGGCTGCCGGCGGCAGGGGTGTTACTCGGCGCGCTGCCCGCGGGCAGGTGGCTCTCGGCCCGGATGGCCACGTCATGACCCGGACCGGCGTGAAGGCTCCGGCCCTGAACTGGGCCTATTGCACCAATGGATTTGCCGGCCATCGACTTCACGAGGCCCTCGTGATCCTGTCCGAGCTGGGCTACACGGGTGCCGCCATCACCCTGGATCACGGCCATCTGGACCCATACGCCCCCGGATTGACCGCCGAGGTGAACCGCATCGCGGGCCTGCTCGACCGGCTCGGTATGAATGCGGTCATCGAGACGGGTGGTCGCTACACCCTGGACCCCCGCCGCAAGCACCACCCCACCCTCATCAGCGAGGACGCCGAGCGCCGCGTCGGATTCCTGAGCCAGGCCGTGCGGATCGCCGCCGACCTGGGCGCTCCCGTGGTGCACCTGTGGAGCGGAGCCAAGCCCGAGGACGTGCCCGAGGAGACGGCGTGGGCCCGGCTGGCGCGCCAGTGCGAAGGGCTCCTCACCACAGCCGACCGCCTCGGCATCACACTCGGATTCGAGCCCGAACCCGGAATGCTCGTGGAAGACCTGGCCGGATTCGAGGGGCTGCGTGCCATGCTCGGCGGTCACCCTCGCTTCGGGCTCACCCTCGACATCGGGCACTGCCACTGCCTGGAGCCGGACGACGTGCCCGCATGCGTCCGGCGGGCGCTGCCGTATCTCGTGCATGTGCAGATCGAGGACATGCGCCGAGGCGTCCACGAGCACCTGCAGTTCGGCGAGGGCGAGATCGACTTCCCGCCGGTGCTCGCCGCGCTGGCCGGCTATCGGGGCCAGGTGGCCGTGGAGCTCGCCCGGCACTGCCACGCGGCACCGCAGGTCGCCCGCCGGTCGATCGATTTCCTCAGGACGGCGAGTCAGGAAGGAAGGAGACAGTATGGGCGAGATGGGGCCGCGGGCGAGGGAGTGGCTGGCGCGGGCGCTGTCGCAGGTCGAGGCTGACCACGGCGCCGTACACCTGCTCTTCCCGCAGGCCGAACGGCGGGGCGGCACCGGCGCGCGGCGCGCGCTGCTCGCGGCGCTGCACGGGGACCAGGCGACCATACGAGCGCTCTACGAGCGGGGCGACAGCGGTGAGCGGCTGACGATCCTGGCGGCCCTGCCCGAGCTCGGCCTCGGCGCGGCAGCGATCCCGCTGGTCGAGGACGCGTTGCGGACCAACGACGCGCGGCTGGTGGCCGCGGCCCTCGGGCCGTACGGCGCGCGGTGGCTCGACGACCACGCCTTCCGCCAGGGCGTGCTCAAGTGCGTCTTCATGGAGATCCCGCTGGCTTCCATCGCCGGGCTCGACCGCCGGACCGACGTCGAGCTGACCCGCATGCTGTCGGACTTCGCGACGGAGCGGCGGGCGGCCGGACGCCCGGTTCCCCACGACATCCTGGAGAGGACCTGATGCGCATCTTCGACCCGCACATCCACATGACCTCCCGGACCACGGACGACTACCAGCGGATGTACGACGCCGGGGTACGCGCCGTGGTCGAACCCGCCTTCTGGCTGGGCCAGCCGCGGACCAGCGTCGGGAGCTTTCTCGACTACTTCGACGCGCTCCTCGGCTGGGAGCCGTACCGCGCCGCGCAGTACGGCATCCACCACCACTGCGCCCTCGCGCTCAACCCGAAGGAGGCGAACGACCCGCGCTGCGCCGAGGTGCTCACCGAACTGCCGCGATACCTGCTGAAGGACTCCGTCGTCGCGGTCGGCGAGGTCGGCTACGACTCCATGACCGACGCCGAGGAGCGGGCCTTCGAGGCCCAGCTCGCGATGGCGGCGGAGAACGACCTCCCGATCCTGGTGCACACCCCCCACCGAGACAAGGTCGCGGGAACCCGCCGCAGCCTCGACGTCGTCAAGGCGGCGGGCACCCCGCCCGAACGGGTGCTCGTCGACCACCTCAACGAGCCCACCGTCGGTATGGTCGCCGATTCCGGCTGCTGGATGGGGTTTTCGATCTACCCCGACACCAAGATGGACCCCGGCCGGATGGTGGCGATCCTCAAGGAGTACGGCACCGCCAGGATGCTGGTGAACTCGGCCGCCGACTGGGGCCGCAGCGACCCGCTGAAGACCCGTGAGGTCCGCGACGCCATGCTCGCCGCCGGCTTCGGTGACGACGATGTGGACCAGGTGCTCTGGCGCAATCCGGTCGCCTTCTACGGGCAGAGCGGACGGCTCGATCTGGAGACCGGCTCACCCGACCCAGACTACGCCGGCAACACGATCAAGCGAGGCTGACCATGCGACTGCGCCACCCGGACGGCTCGACCGTGCACCTGGCTTACTGCACCAACGTGCACCCTGCCGAGGATCTCCCCGGCATCCATGGACAGCTCTCAGGTATCGCGGCGAGGGTCAGGAATCTGCTCGGCACCGAACGGCTCGGTCTCGGCCTGTGGTTGTCGCAGCACGCCGCAGCGGATCTCCTTGCCCGGCCCGGGGAGCTCGCCGGCCTGCGTGAGCGGCTGTCCGAACTTGGGATGGAGGTCGTGACCCTCAACGGGTTCCCGTACCGCGGCTTTCACGACGAGATCGTGAAGTACCGCGTGTACGCCCCTGACTGGGCCGACGCGGAGCGGCTGCGCTACACCCTGGGGCTCGCCGAGATCCTCGCCGCGCTGCTGCCGGACGACGTCACCGAGGGCACGATCTCCACGCTGCCCCTCGCCTGGCGGACCGGCTGGACGGCGGAGAAGGCGGCAGCGGTCGCGGCCAATCTCGACGCCGCCGCTCGTGGACTGCGCGATCTGGCCGATCGAACCGGCAAGACGATCCGGCTGGGCTTCGAACCAGAGCCTGGCTGCATCGTCGAGACCACCCCGCAGGCCACCCGCCTGCTCGCCGACGTCGACCGCGACCACCTTGGCGTATGCCTTGACGCCTGCCACCTGGCCGTGGGCTTCGAGGAAGCCGCCGCGGCAGCCGGCCTCGGACTCCCCATCGTCAAGCTTCAGGCTTCGTGCGCCCTGGAGGCACCACCCGGCAGCCAGGACACGCTGAAGGCGTTCGACGAGCCCCGCTTCCTGCACCAGACGCGCTCGCCGAGCGGATTCACCGACGATCTGGGCGAGGCGCTGGCCGGCGGGCTGCCCATGGGGGAGCGCTGGCGGGTGCACTTCCACGTACCGCTGCACGCCGCACCACCGCCACCGCTCACCACCACCGCGCCCTACCTGCGGGAAGTGCTGGATGCCCTGCTCGGCGGCCCCGCCCCGCTCACCCGGCACATCGAGGTGGAGACCTACACCTGGAACGTGCTCCCCGGCGCACCGCCGGACCTCGCCGAAGGCATCGCCGCCGAACTCGACTGGACCCGGCGGCAGTTGGCCGCGCTCGGTCTGAAGGAGCTGTGATGGCGCCACTGGTCGTGATCAACGTCGTCGGGCTCACCCCGCGCCTGCTGGCACACATGCTCAACGTGGCGAAAGTGGGCCCGGCCGCCGGCCTCCGCCCGATCCTTCCGGCCGTCACCTGCTCGATGCAGGCCACCCTGCTCACCGGCGCGCCACCGCGCGAGCACGGCATCGTGGGCAACGGCTGGTACTTCCGCGACCTCGGCGAGGTGCTCCTGTGGCGCCAGCACAACGCGCTCATCCAGGGAGACCAACTGTGGAGCGCCGCGCCCGGCCTGCGCACCGCCAACGTCTGCTGGTGGTACGCGATGGGCGCCGCGACCGACCTGCTCGTCACCCCGCGCCCCATCTACCACGCCGACGGCCGCAAGTCGCCCGACTGCTACACCCGCCCGGCCTCACTCCACGACGACCTCGAGGCGGCGCTGGGACCGTTCCCCCTGTTCACCTACTGGGGCCCGAACGCCGGGATCGCCTCCTCCGAATGGATCATCGCTGCGGCCCGCCGCATCCTGGCCCGCGAACGGCCGGATCTGCTGCTGGTCTACGTGCCTCACCTCGACTACGACCTGCAGCGGTACGGCCCCGCCGGTCCCGAGGCGATCGCCGCGGCCCGCGCCGTCGACGCCGCGCTGGCCCCGCTCCTAGAAGAGGACGCAGAGGTGGTGGTGCTGTCGGAATACGGCATCACGCCGGCCTCCCGCCCAGTGGACATCAACCGGGCGCTGCGCACCGCAGGCCTGCTGGCGGTCTACACCCAGGCCGGGATGGAGTACCTAGACCCGTGGACCTCCCGTGCCTTCGCCGTCGCCGACCACCAGGTGGCCCACGTGTACGTACGTGACCCTGCCGACCTCGACCGTGTTCGCGACGTCATCGCCGCCCTGCCCGGCGTGGACGAGGTGCTCGACCAGACAGGCAAAGCGAAGTACGGCCTCGACCACGAACGCGCGGGGGAACTCGTCGCGGTGGCCGAGCCCGACGCCTGGTTCACGTACTACTACTGGCTCTCCGACGATCGGGCGCCGGACTTCGCGCGGCTGGTGGACATCCACCGCAAGCCCGGCTACGACCCGGCCGAGCTGTTCATGGACCCCCGGGACCCGTTCGTCAAGCTCCGCGCTGCGGCAGCGCTGGCCAGGAAGAAGCTGGGGTTTCGCTACACGATGTCCGTCGTGCCGCTGGACCCCTCGCCGGTCCGCGGCAGCCACGGCCGCCTACCCGACGATCCCGCCGACGGCCCCGTCCTCATCGGCCCATTCGACGGCGACGCCTACGCGGCGACCGAGGTCAAGGACCTTCTCACCACCCTGAGCCGCCGCTAACCGCCCGCCGCGCCCGGCCAGCGTGATTGGACTGGAAGGCCTGCCAACCCTGCCACTGCAGTGCCCTCTTGTAGCGACTTCCCCAGAAAAATCTCCAAGCCGCGTAATTCGCATCGTTGGATCGACTCCTTCCTGGCGAAAGGAGCTCCAATGAACAGAATCAGATTGCTCCTCCCGCTGTCGTTGCTGTTGTCGATGCTGGCGGGAGTGCTGACCGTACCGTGGTCCACCTCGGCGGTGGCGGCTTCGCGATCGCGGTTCGCCTGCGACGCAGCGGATTCGCCGGACAAGGGATGGGTGTTGCCGATCTACGTCTATCAGCCAGAGCAGGACAAGTACGACGCCGATCTGGGCGCCCTGTTGAATGCCATCTGGGAGACGGACCAGACCTTCGACGCCAGCGCTCAACCGTTCGAGATCTCCCGGAGAATCCGGTTCCTGCAGGATGGCGACTGCCGTCCCGTGGTGGCGAAGCTGCCCTTTGTCAAGGGCCGCAACCGGGCGGAGATGAGCAAGGCGCTCGGGGAGAACCTCGCCGCCCAGCCGGCCCTGGTACGCAAGCTCTGGCCTACCAATCGTGTCAAGCCGCTGTTCTTCGTCAGGGACAACGACATCACCAACTCGTGCACGGGTGGCGGTGCCGACGCCGGACTCAGCAATGGTGGCGCCATCCTGCCTCGCTGGTGCTGGGGCGAAGCCGGGCTCACCCACGAGCTGCTGCACACCTTCGGGCTTTCGCACTGCAACGACGATCCCAAGAACGGTAACGACCCGCTCTGCCGCAATTCGGGCAGCAAGCCGGAGTGCAAGAGCGACGCCGCGTCGAACTATCACCTCGACTCGTGCCGGATCGACGAGTTCCGCTATTTCGAGCCGACCCCGGTCAAGCAGCCGCCGCTGGCGAAGAACAGGAATGTCGCGTTCAGCCCGTACCTGATCCAGGATCAGCCGAGCCCGGTGTGGAACCTCCGCATCAAAGTGGTCGATAACGGCAAGTGTCTCGACGGCAGCGGGCAGCAGGTGGTGCAGGGCTCGTGTACGGACGCCAAGAACCAGACCTGGCAGCGGAGCATCGACGCCGACGGCTATCTGACGATCCGCAACGCCGGAACCGGCCAGTGCCTGAAGATGGCCGCCACGGTGACGATCGAGAAGTGCGTGGAGAAGGAACGGTCGCAGCAGTGGCTGCCCCAGGCGGAGCAGGAGCGGACGAGCTTCGTCAGCCGGGCCGGTGGACGCCTGTCCATCAAGGACAAGAACGACGGAGCTCCGGCGGTGCGCGACGGCGGAGGCAGCTTCGTGGCCGAATTGCTCGGCGGCACCACAGCCGCGCCGACCCCGGCCAAGAACCCGGAGGCAACCACGACTCCCACTCCGACCCGGACGCCTGAACCCTCCGCGGCTCCGACGGCGGTCCCTGAACCGCTCCCGTCGGCTGGGCAGCAGGCACGGACCGCCAGCTTCAAGAGCTCGTATGGGACCTGCCTGACCGCCACCCGCTCACAGGCGAGCCTAGGGGCGTGCCGGACGAAGTGGCGCGTCGTACCGGTCGTCCGCGGGGCCGTGCAACTGCGATACAGCAGCCGCTGCCTGGCTCTCGGCGCGGCCCGCCAGGGTAAACGCGCTGTCGTCCTCACCACCTGCCGCGGCACTGCCAAAAGCCAGCACTGGCTGCTGGAATCCCAGCAGGACGGCACGGTGACGGTGAAGAGCGCGACCACAAGAGCTACCCGGCTCGTCGGTCTCCCCGTCGGCAAGTCGGCTCGCGTGTATGCCAAGGCGGCGTACACGAAGAACGCGCTGAGGTTCGTGATCAGGTAGGTGACGGAGGCCGCCATCGAGGACACCGCCCTGACCCGCATGGTCAGGGCGGGAGACAGCCGCGCCGTCGCCGAGCTCCATGAGCGGCACCACGCGGCTGTCCTCGCTCTTGCCCGCCGTCTGTGTCCAGACCCGCAGACGGCGGAGGATCTCGCCAGTGAGGCGTTCACCCGCACCCTCCGGACCGTCCGCTCTGGTACGGCCGGTCCCGAGGGGCCGTGGCGTCCCTATCTGTATGCAGTGGTTCGCAACACGGCGGCCGAGTGGGCCCGCTCCGATCAGCGGCTGGTCCTGACCTCTGAGTTCAGGGAAGATGCGCTGACGGTGGAGGCGCCGGAACTGCCCGATGACCTGGTGAGCCGCGCCTATCGTTCCCTGCCGCCACGCTGGCAGACCGTGCTGTGGCACACATTGATCGAGGAGGAAACGCCCGAAAAGGTCGCCAAGATCCTCGGCATCACGACCGGCAACGTGAACGTGCTGGCCTTCCGCGCCCGCGAGGGGTTGCGCAAGGCTTATCTGGCCGCGCACATGGCGGGTGCTTCCCCTGAATGCCGCGAGTTCGCCGAGCCGCTGGCCGCCGCCGTACGCAAGAAGAAGGGGCGGCTTCCGCGGTCGCTGCGCGCGCATCTCGAGTCCTGCCCCAGTTGCACGCGGGCCTACGGCGAGCTGCTCGATCTCAACACCAGGCTGCGGGCCGCGCTGCTGATCGTCGCTCTGCCCCTTGCCATGGGCAAGGCGAAGGGTGGCACCGCCGGAGGAGTGGGCTGGGTGACGCCCGCGTTGATCACGACGGCGATCGCGGCCACCGCAGTGGTTGTGCTGGTGGCCCTGCCACCGGATCCCTCAAATCCGTCCCCATCTCCACCCGCGGCCCAACCGACACTGAGGAATTCCCCCGAGCCAAAGCCCACCTCCAAGCCCAAGAGGACCCGGAGATCCACGCCGACACCCACCCGGAAGCCCACTCCGAGGGCGGTCCCTGGCACCCGGATCTCCTACGTCGGCCGTTGCATCGGTGTGATCAGCGGCCGGATCGCGACGCCGCGCTGCACCGACGCGCGGACAGCCTGGCGCAACAAGGGAGACCCTCAAGGGTTCCAGCTCGTCAACATCGTCAGCGGACTGTGTCTGACTGCGGGGGAGAAGTACGACGACGTCGCCTTCAACGGGGGCGGCATGCGTGCGGTCCGGCTCTCGCGCTGCTCCGACGCCTCCGCCCAGCGCTGGCACACACCCACCTTCTCCGATGGGGTACCGCGTCTGATCAGCGTGTCCTCCGGCATGTCGCTCTCGATCGGCAAGGAGTTCGCCGGCAAACGCCCGCCGACGGCGTTCATTCTGTATGGCGCTTACACGGGATCTCTCGACCAGCGAATCACTCTCGTGTCCACTCGCGGATGATCGTGATCTATTCCTTGTCGCATCCATACCGGCGATGCTCTCCCATCACCGGCTCATCGAAGCGTCCAGGGTTTCCCTGGTCCAACGGGCCAGGGAGAGCCGTGCTCGTGGTGTGCTCTCGTGTCCCGCGAAGGCCGTCCTGCTGGATCACAGGGAGCGCCCGGTAGTAAACGTCTTGAGACGATCGTTGAGCGCGAACCGGCTGGGTGATGAAGCCGCGGGCTCCTCCATCTACATGTAGTGCCAGCGTGCTGCGGGGGCAGGATTCATTCGTGCGACCCCACCTACGTTGATCAATTGGGGTGTCAGCCGTGCTCGGTGCGTGCTCGCACGCCCCGGCAGGCCCCGTCAGGACCCGGCACCGCCTGACACGCAAAACGCGCTGAGGTGGCACGAACCATCACCCGACGGCACGACGCGACACAAAAGGATCTTGCTTCTAATCCGACGGTCGCAGGTTCGAATCCTGCAGGGCGCGCTTCTCCACCTGCGGGAACTCGCACCGCGGTCACGCTCGATGGTGGCGTGGGGCAAATGTGAGGCAAGCTGGGTCACGTGCTGAGCTCCCGCCTGAGCTTGGACGCCGCTCTCAGCACCAGCCTCGCCGTCTCTTGGGCAGCTTTGTGGGCCACCTTCGGCAGCACCGAGACATACGTATCGGCGGTCAGCACAATGCTGGCGTGCCCCAGCATCGCCTGCACCACCTTCAGATCGGTGTGCGCGGCCAGCGCCAGCGTGGCGGCGCCATGGCGCAGATCGTGCAGCCGGACCGGTGGCAAGCCTGAGGCGGCCACCAGCCGGCGGAATCGGCCGGTGAGGTAGTCCGGCCGCAGAGCCGCACCCGTCGCGGTGGTGAACACCTATCCCGAGTCCTGCCAGCGTGTGCCCGCCATCGCGCTCAGCTCCTCTTGCCGCTCGCGGTGCCGGGTCAGCATCCGCACGGTCTGCGCGTCCAGGGCCACCACCCGGTAGCTGGCGGCGCTTTTCGGCAGGCCGACCACGACCTGGTCGTCGGCGTGTACTCGCTGCTGGGCCACCGTCAGTTCCGCGGCGTGCAGGTCGACGTTCGTCCAGCGTAGCCCGGCCGGCTCACCGCGGCGCAGCCCGCGCAGCGCGGCCGGCCACCAGGCGGCGTACAGGCGGTCCTGCGCGATGTCGGTCAGGAAGGCCGCGAGTTGTTGTTCGGTCCAGACTGCCACTGCCGGACGTTCTCCTGTTTGCTGCCAGCGCGCGGTCCGTCCGGCGGTCCAGACGACTGGATGCGGTCGGCGGGGGTGGGGGAGTTCGGCTCCGTTGGCAGGGTTGACCGGGATCAGCCGGGCACGCACCGCCGCGTTCAGCGCGGTCCGCAAGGTGGCGTGGATTCGCACCACGGTAGCGGGCGACAGTCGGCGACCGGTCGGCGAGGGACGGGACGTGAGCGTCGCGAGCAGTTCGTTGACGTCGCGGGAGGTGAGTTGGTGGAGCAGGATCCGTCCCAACTGTGGGATGAGGTAGAGACGGATGTGCGTGGCGTAGCCCTGCCGGGTCGACGGACGCAGGGCGTCCTTGGGGGCCGGCCAGCGTGCCGGCCACTGTCCGAGGGTGCATCCGGCCCCTGCGCCGTCGCGGTCGGCAGCGGCCAGGGCTCGGCCTGCCGCTTGCGCTTCCTCGGGGTCGGCGTAGCCACCTTGGCGGACGCGCTGTCGCTGCCCGTCCAGGTCGCGTACCTGGACCGCGAAATACCGGCTGCCGTGATCGTCATCTACCGGCAGACGCGGACACGTGACGCTTCGCTGACGTCCTGTTTCCGCATCCACGCAGCCGCATCGCCTGCTGACCTGCACACGTGTCTTTGCCATCTGCCCCACCTCCTCCACGGTGTGCGACGACAGACGCGCCGGCTAGGACTTGCACTCGATCAGGGACGACCTCAGGGCGAGTGGCTGAAATACGTGGGGCTCGACGAACCGGCCCCGTCGTGAACGCGCCGTCACGTCGCCGGATGCAGGACTGTGACGAGGGTCTGCCGGGTGTGGGAGGGGCTTGCCGCCTTACACCAGCGGCGGCGTGCTCGGCTGGCCCAGGCAGGCCACGCCCTGTGCGACGGCCACCCGGACCTCACCGCTGCGAACCACCCAGACGACCGGCCCAAGCCCACATCGCCGGCAACCCGACCCGCCTGATCTCGCTGCGCCGAGTACGGTGCGCACCCTGCTCGTGTGGCTGGTCACCAACGTCACCCGAGCAATCGCCGCCGCGGTGACCCTGTGGTGAGCGCGCAGGTGCGCCTGAGGCCGAACGGAGGAGGCAGGGACTGGTTCCGCTCTGCGCGAAGCCAGCGGAATTCGACAGCGCTGTCTACCTATGGTGTGGAGTATGGCCTCCTCCATCCCGCAGCCATCTTCCATCTCGCCGCTACGTCCAGCGATCGATCGGACCGCCCTCAAGCCCTCTCCGGCTCGCGAGCCGCTGTGGCGGCAGGTGCTCGGTGAGTGTCTGAGGGGCCTTCGTCAACAGCGAGGCGAGAAGTTGAGTGAGACGGCGGGTCGCGCCGGAGTCTCGCCGCAATATCTCTCCGAGATGGAAAGAGGCGTCAAAGAGCCGTCGAGTGAAATGATCGCCGCGGTCGCCGGCGCGCTGGATGTGACCCTGGTCGATCTGACTCTTGCTGTCGCAGAGAGTTTGCGGTCTGCTCAGCCCAGCGGGTCGAGGGGTGCTGTCTGCTCGGCGGCGTATGCTCTGGCCGCTTAGCGGCTTGCCGGGGTTGTTCGCGGGCCTATGAGTGCTCCTCGATGATCTGATCGAGGAGCCCGTACTCCAAGGCCGCGGTCGCGGTGAACACGCGATCGTGATCGGTGTCGGCGCGTAGGGTCTCGATCGTCTGGCCGGTGTGCCGTGACAGGATGCGCTCGATGTCTGCCCGGACTCGTACAACCTCGTCGGCCTGCAAGATGAGGTCGGGGATCGTTCCGCGCCCCTGAGCGGCTGGTTGGTGCAGGATCACGCGTGCGTGGGGGAGAGCGGCACGTTTTCCCTCGGCACCCGCGGCGAGAAGGACGGCACCGACCGCGACGGCTTGTCCGACGCAGGTTGTCGAAACCCGCGGGCGGATATGGCGCATGGTGTCGTATATCGCGAGCATCGCACTCGGATCACCACCTTCGCAGTTGATATAGAACTGTATTTCGGCATCGGGGTTGTCCGACTCCAGAAAAATCAGCTGCGCGATGAGCGCGTTGGCGACGCCCGCGTCGATCGCGGTGCCCAGATAAACGATTCGCTCGGTGAGCAGGTGCGAGTAGACATCCATGATCCGCTCGCCTCGAGGATTCTGCGCGATGACGTTCGGTATCGTATATGTGGTCACTTGCCGACTCCTTCGGTGACGCCGAATCCGGGCCGCGGGCGATTGTGAGGCGCGACTTCGTCAAAGGTCTGCACGATCGCATCTATGAAACCGTAGTCGAGCGCCTCTTGCGCTGTGTACCAACGATCGTGCAGAGAATCCTCGAATATGCGCTCGACGGGCTGGCCCGTGTCCTCGGCGATAAGACCGAGCACCGTGTCACGAGTATGCCGGAGGTCGCCGGCCTGCAGTTCGATGTCGACCGCGGTGCCACCGATTCCCGCCGAGCCCTGGTGCATCAGGACGCGTGCGTGCGGCAGGGCACGGCGCTTGCCTCGGGCCCCCGACGACAGCAGGAATTGCCCGGCGCTGTAAGCGATGCCCAGCACGAGGGTCGATACGTCACAGGGAATGAGGCGAATGATGTCGCGAATCGCCAGCATCGAGGGGACCGAGCCGCCCGGGGAGTGAATCCACAATGCGATATCGGTCGACGCGTCCTGGGTGGCGAGTGCTATCAGTTGCGTGGCCAGCAGTGTCCCATTGTCGTCGTCGAGAGGGCCGTCGAGAACGAGAACACGCTGCTCGTAAAGCTCGCGTCTCATCCGCTGGTTGAACAGGGGAAGTTTCGATTCTTCGCTCATGCGTCCATCATGTGAGGCGATTCGCATCGGCGTCGACACGATCCGCCTGCGGCAGATCTGCTCTGAGCAGCGTGACCTCCTGAGCAGGGGCATATGGTCACGCTCCGCAGGGCACTCGGGTCGGCTTCAGGGCGCATCTGGTCAGGAGCCGGTTTCCGGATGGGCACCTGAGCATTCGCTCGGCATGGACAGCGGATCGAGTGTCGCCAGTCACTACTCGGGGCAGAGGATGGCGTCCCCCGTCCTGGAGGCGAGCGGGTCGATGGCGGGATCGCGGTGGGCGCTGGCCAGGGTGAGGGACATGATGAGCTGGACCCGCCCCGTCCCGCGAGCCGAAGGTGGGGGTGGTGAAGCCGGGCGAGTTGCTCTTGACGGCCTTGTACTCACCCTGGCTCTCGCACACCTCGAGGGTGGGTAGCGGGGATCCGTGGGCGGTCGGCCGGCGTTGAGACCCTTTAGTTCCTCCTTCGTCAGCAATTCGTACGTGTCCAGCGCTCCCGGTGAAAGGCGCTGAGGTCGTCGGCGGTGGAGATCACGCCTCCGGCGGCGTAGCCGTCAGCTCGGCGAATGCCCTCCGTACGTCTCCGGTGAGGAGCCGATGGTCGCGCCCGCTGGTGCAGATACGCGTCGACGGGCCGGGCACGGTGCACCTGCCAACGGGACGACGGTCGAGGTCGAGAACGACGGGGCACCCGAGCTGGCCGACCTCATCGTGGTGCCCGGCAGCGGGCCCGGCGCCAACACGGGCGTTCCCGCCGAGATCGCCCGCGGCACGCTGCCGAAGGCGCTGGCCTGTACCGCTTCAGAATCCGTCGCGGGGTGCTTGACCTGCGGATCGACCTGAGGTGGCGGCTCGGTCCAGGATCAGTTCCCGTGCCTCTCCGTCTCCTCTATCTGCTCATGATCCAGGTGTTCGGCTTGCTGATGCTCCTGGGACGTGGTCAGGCGTCCAAAGACATGGAAATCATGGTGCTCCGGCATGAGCTGGCTGTGCTGCGGCGTCAGGTCGTCCGGCCGAAGCCCAACTGGGCCGATCGAGCGGTCCTGGCTGTCCCTCCGACCAGCAGGTATCACAGAACGTGATCGTGGGTAACGACCGCTTGGAACATTGAGTGGCTGAGAGGGATGGCCTTGTTTGACGGTCGCTGGATGCACGGTGTGCTGGCTGCGCTGGTCCCGCTGGGGCTGACCGCGGGCCAGCCCGGCCCGTCCGGGTCTCCGGCGCGGGAGAAACCCCCGGTCGTGCTGTTCCCCGCGTTCCATTTCACCAAGCTCCAGGCGACCGTACGCGACCAGACCACGGCGCCGGGCTGCCCGCGCTCTGGCACCTTCCAGGACTGGTTCCGCAACGACCGGCCGAGCAGGTTCAGCCAGATCTGCCGAGACCGGCTGCTCACCCTGCGCTACCGCGACGATCCGTCGCTGCCGATGCCGGGGCGTTTCGCCGAGCAACCGGGCGTCACCGTCGAGATCATGGAATACGGCCGCACGGACAGCGCACCCTACTACGAGGCTCTCTACCGCAGGCTGGAGACCGCCGGGTATGTCCGCGACCGGGACATCCGGGTCGCCGGGTACGACGCCCGGCTCACCCCCGACATGGGCGGCTTCTTCGAGCGCACCCGCCGGCTCATCGAGGACACCTACCGCGACAACGGCGAGCGGCCGGTGCACCTGGTCGGCCACTCCAACGGGCCGCTGTATGCCCAATACCTGCTCACCCACACCAGCCAGGCATGGCGAGACCGCTACATCCACGGCTTCACCCCGATCGCGGGCAACATGCCGGGGCAGGGCCTGATGTACTCCCTGATGTTCACCGGGCAGAACATCCAGGACTTCGGCTACCCCACGACCAGACAGAACGCGCGGAGCAGCGCGCGGATGTACCAGAGCGCCCCCTCGACCTACATGAGTGCGGCCGACCCGGCGGTCTTCGGCGACCGTGAGGTCGTCATTCGCGACTCCTCGACGGACCGCTCCTACACGCCTCGCGACTATCCGCGCCTGTTCGCCGACGCGGGGCTGCCGACGGCCGGGAAGATCGCCGCGTACTACATCGGCTTCGTCCGGTTCGCCGATCCGGGGTCGTTCCCCGACGTGGACGTCTACGGGGAGAAGGGGTCCGGCCTGCCCACGGTCGTCGGGGCCCGGCTGGCGAACCTGTCCACCGGCCAGATCGCCGACCCCGGTGGCTTCCTGCGGCGCGACGGCGACGGTAACCAGGAGGACATCACCAACAACGCCATCCTGGCCTGGCGGGCCATGCACTGCCATCACTTCAGCCTGACAGACAATCCCGGCGTGGAGCACGGCGCGCTGCCCAACGATCCCGCCCTGCTCGACCGCCTGGTCACCGTCCTGGGCCGACCGCGTACCCGCTGCCGGTAGCCGGCTGCTGCGGGGGGGCCGAGTTCGCGTATCTGTCGGTCTGCGGCACGGGCCAAGCCGGGCACCGGCTGCCCGATGAGGCCCTGCATATCGGCGCCGCGTTCCACCTCGCGGGATTCGCCGACGTGGTGGCCTGCTTGTGGCCACTCTCGGACGACTTCGCCGTACGGGCCGCTGAGGCGTTCTACCGGCAGGCCGCGGCACGCGGCCGTTCCGGGGCAGAGGCCCTGCATGACGCCTTGCACGAGCTGCGATCCGCTGCCCCCCGGCATCTGGCGGGGCTGCTGCACTTCGGCCGGGCAGCCGAAAGCGCTACACCGAGCCGGCCGCCTTGAAACGGTGCGAGCCGATGCTCCAGGTGAACCGCGCGGCCGCAGGTCGAACGCGCCGATCACCTGGTGCAGGGGTGAATGTGTTGCGACCCAGGAAGTGCCCGGCCAGGGTGTCATCGTGCGATGGCCAGGCCTCCTTGCGCACAATGGCCCGCCGCTCTGATCACGCAGCAAAACCCCAGCTCACAGCGCGAAGCCGTGTTTGCGAGCGGGACAGGCGCAGGGCGAGAATCTCGATGTCCTTGTCTCGATCGCCTATGGGCAGCAGCCGCAGTGCGGCGAAGGTGCTTGTGACGATGAGGTAGGCGAGGCGAAGGAGCACGGCTGATCATCATGCCGCACGCGTTTGCCTCTCCTGGTGGCCGGAGCTCGCGCACGCCACGCGAAGCCCTCACATGGCCATGACGTGGGCGGATGTAGTTATCGGCAGACGCAGAGTTGGCCAGGGTGAACTGGCGCAACGGTCCGTCCCCGGGGTGTGACGTGCCACGGTTGATGTCGCTGTCTCTGCCACGCTCGTGTCATGCCGGCTCGGCAGTTGGTTGATGCGCGGGTAGACGTTGTGGCGATGCCGGGCTCGGCCTCGGCATCGTCCATCCGTCTGTCGACGTGGATATCGTGATCGCCATGACACCCCGAACCGGCGAATCACCTCAACTGGCCGCACTCCGCAGTCTGCTGGGCGAAGAAAAGCCGCCCTCACCGTCCCGCGCCTGGCGGGCGATACGTGAGCTGGTCGTCATGGATTACGGCATCGGCACCACCGCCGCGACCGAACTCGCCGCCGACTTCGCCGTGATAGCGGAACCGCCAACGGACAGGCTGCTCAAACTGTGGCCGGCCGCTACCGACCGCGGCGAATTCGCTCGACTCCTCCTCGCTCCCGCCTTCGCCCGCGAGCAGCGCACCGACCTCGACCTCGGCAGGAAACACACATTGGAGGGTGTGGGCCACCTGACGACGCTCCGCCGCCTGCGGATCTCGCGCCGCAAGGACATCACGGTCCTGGACGAGCTCGCCGCCCTCGGCAACCTCGTCCATCTCGATCTCGACCAATGCCCTGAGATCTCCGACCTGGCCCCGATCGCCGGCCTCACCGAGCTGACCACAGTCAACCTGGCCGGCTGCCGCACAGTCACCGACCTCGCCCCGCTCAAGGCTCTCACCGGCCTCGAAAGTCTCGATCTGTCCAGGACCGGCATCAGCCATCTCGCCGACCTAACGGAACTCGCCGCTCTCGCCGAACTGAACGTCTCTCGATGCGTCCGTCTGGAAGACCTCGAAGGGCTCGGCGATAAACCGGCCTTGACTACCCTGAAGATCGAGGGATGCGCCCGGCTCACGTCCCTGCGGGGCCTCGGCACGCTTCCCGGGATCACCCGCCTCAGCCTGACGGGCTGCGACAAGCTGACCGACCTACGAGGGATCGCCGGCCTCACCGGGCTGGAAGGGCTGGTGATCTCCGGGTGCGCCGGCCTCGCCTCGCTCGAAGGCGTCGAACAGCTGCCGTCGCTCCGGTGGGTCTCGATCGTCGACAGCCCCGAGGTGCGCGATCTCTCGCCTCTGTCCGCCGTGCCCGCGCTGCGTAAGCTCCTCCTCTCCGGGCAACCTGTCACCGACGCCTCCTCACTCCCTCGCTCGGCATCGCTGAACGAGCTCACCATCCGCCACTGTGACATCCTGGACAACCTCGACGGGCTTGGCGACCTGCCCGCACTGTCCGATCTGTGGTTGGACGGATGCGGCGGGCTGCGCACGCCAGGAACCGGCCACGATCTCCCGTCGCTGCGCCAGCTGACCCTGTGGGGCAGCCCCGCGCTGGAAGACCTCGGCGGCATAGCCGATCTCCCAGCACTCACCAAGCTGTCGTTGTTGAGACTCCCGGACGACCTCGACCCCGCAGGCCTGCGCGGCCGAGCACCGTTCAAGGAGATCGGCACCCATCGCGACCACGATCCCCGATGGCAGGCCGCCATCTCGCAGGCGCTCGGCAAGAAGGTGCGGATGGTCAACGGCTGGCTCGAAGTCCTGAACGAACCGCTGGATGCTTGACGCCGACCGGCCCTCACGCCGCATCGCCCGCATCCCCGCCGCAGCCCGGCTGTCCATCAGCCTGGTCGCAGACGAGGCCCAGGCCCCGGAAGAAGCGGAGACCGGTGCCGCGTTCGTCTACCCCACCGGCGACGACAGGCGCCCTCGGGCTCAGAGGCAGCGGTGGCTACCCGCTCAAAGCTCCCCGTGTCAGCAGGTGACTCTGATCTCGTTGGAGAACTTGAACACGGCATCGCCGCTGAGTTTCCGCATCACGTGGCTGGTGCGCCAGGTGTGCTTGCCCGTGCCCTTGTAAAAGTAGGAGATCGGTACATCACGCCGCTTCCGCGCACCGTTACCTCGGGCCCCATGGGCTCCCACCCATACCAGCGCTTGCGCTGGATCTGCAGCCAACTGTCGCCGTTGCCGCAGTTCAGCTTGCTGCCGAACCCCTTGGTGTAGTTGCCGGATTGCTGGTGAGCCCGATGTGTACTTCGCAGCCTGCGGCGGCCGCCTGGGCCGGGGCTGACGCGACCCTGGCGAAAGGCAGGGTGGCGGCGGCGGGGCCTGCGGCCAGGGCGAGCGCGGCGATCCGCCTCACGTGTCTGATCATCGAAAGGATACCTTCCCTTGCTGTCGGGGATCGGTCCAGGCCAGTTCACAGCGCCAGGCTCCCGCGCGTCACCCTGTTCCAGCCTGGTCTGGAACACCCAGGCCACAGCCTCGCTCCCAGCACCGTCGACAGGGCGGTGATCGCTTGGTGATCCGCACCACGGAGTATGCGGGCATGACCGGGGGAACCTTGAGGATCGTCTTTACCGGTGAGGATCTGGCCCGGGTGCGCATCGCCTCGCGCATTGATGAGCTGTGGGAAATGGCGATGGGCCTGCACGTGCTGCAAAGACCCGGCGGCAGCGAGGACATGACCGGCTGGCGGCGGCAGGCAGGCGCTGACCTGGCCGAGATGGGCCCGCCGACGCCGGTACGGCGGACGCTGATGCCGATCAAGGCCTACTTCCCCGACTTCCTGACCCCGCACCACGCCCAGGCCGGACGGCAGAACGGCATCGACGCGCTGGCCGACACCCCGCCCTCCCGGGTGCGCCGCGAAGTGGACCAATTGCGCCGGCACACAGCCCTGCCCGCCACCCTCGACGACCTCGCCCGCGGCAACCAGCGCGCCATCACCGGCCTGGCCAGCCTGGCCGTCCGCTACTGCCAGACCGCCTTCGCCCCCCATCGCACCACGATGGAGCACGCACGGGGCCGCGAACGCGCCCGCCTGACCCGCGTGCTCACCGACCATGGCGTGGAGGCGATGCTCGCCGGACGCTTCGAGTGGCGCTCCTTCGACGGCGTGTGATGGGACGCCGTCAACGCGGCCACCGTGGTCAACGACACCGGCGACAACCTGATGATCAATCAGAAGGGCGCCGCCAAGGAGGCGTACCCGCTCGATCTCCGGCTCAAGCCGGAGCTGCAGGCGCTGGTGAACGCGGTCGACGTCACAGAACTGACCGGCCGTTAATTCGACCGCAGGAACTCGCGAGTGCCCCGTGGTCTGCCATGGCCACCGTCTTGAGGCGACCGTGCAGCGCGTACCGGTGGGTGTTAAGGCCGCGGAATCCTCCACAGGTCGGAAGATAACTTGCCTATGGGGGCGCCTGACGGAGCGTTCGGATGTTGGAGCACGTGCCGAGCACGGCGCCCGTCATCTATACGTAGTGCCGGAGTGTTTTGGGGTACAGGTTTCCTTGTGTGGCACCACCGGCAATGATCACATTAGGGCGTCCGGCGTGCTCGGTGCGAGCTCGTCCGCCCCGTCACACGCCGTCAGGACCCGGCACCGCCTAACACGCGAAGTACGCTGGGGCGGGACGAACCATCATCCAACGTCGCTGCGCGACACTAAAAGATCTTGCTTCAAATCCGATGGCCGCAGTGCTCGCAACTCCGATATCTGCGCTTTCGAGACGAGTCGAGACGAAGTTTGATCTAGTTTTTACGTTCGATCGCGTTGGTGGCCAACACTTGATTTATCGAAATCAGCGCGTCGCCAATGATTTGCTAAACATGTACAGAATACCTTGTCTCAAACGTCGCTAGGGCTCGCGCACGAATTCTGGGGACTTCGACTACTTAATCCGATGGTCAGACTCTCAGAGGTGAGTTTCCCCGGCTGCACCGGCCGGGTCAGATCATAGCCCTGGACACCACGGCGCCGCCGGGCAAGGTGCGGGAGAAACCTCACGCTGGCAACGCGTACAGGATGCTGTTCGCGCTGCCGACGTACACCATGCCGTTGGACACTACTGCGGTGGACTCGCCGAAGCCGCCGGTCTCGAAGCTCCACCGGAGGGCGCCGGATACGGCGTCCAGCGCATGAAGCGTCCCGTCGCGGCCGCCAACGTATAGGGTGCCCCTTTCCACCGCAGGGTGGGAGCCGACACCGCCTCTCACGTGGAAGCTCCAGCGGGTCGCTCCCGAGGAGGCGTCCAGTGCGTACACCTTGCTGTCGGCGCCGCTGACATACGTGACTCCCCGGGCCGCCGCGAGGTACCACTCGTAGTCCTGGCCGCCGTGTCCGGCCCGGAACTTCCACAGTCGCTTGCCGGTGGCCGCGTCCAGGGCATACGTCATCCCGTTCGTGCCGCCGAGGTGAACGATGCCGTTCGCCACCACGAGCCGGTCGAAGATGCGCGAGCCGAGCCGTGAACTCCATCGGGCCGTGCCGGTGGCGGCGTCCAGCGCGTACACCTTGCCGTCCGTACTGAAGGCGTAGACGACTCTGCCTGCCACCACCAGTTCCATACGGGCCTGGGGGTCAACGGGCCGGAACCTCCACCGCTGAGCGCCCGACCGGGCGTCCAGGGCGTACACCATGCCGTGGTCGCCGCCGACGTAGACGACTCCACCGGCCACCACCGGGCCGAAGGGGACGACACCCGGGATCAGGCGGTGTTCGAGGACGGTACGGGCGGGCCGGAACCGCCACTGCTCCTTGCCGGTGCCGGCGTCCAGCGCGACGACTTCCGAGTCGTCCGTCGAGATGTACACCCTGCGCTCCGCCGCCACGGGGCCGAGGCTCGCACCGGTCCGGCGGATCCACAATTTCCCGCCGCCGGCGGCGTCGAGCGCCACCGTCTTGCCGGCGGCGTTGATCGCGTAAACGACCCCGCCCGTCACCGCCAGTTCGTCGCTGATGGACTCGCCGGTCTGGAAACTCCATCGGGCCGTGCCGGTGGTGGCGTCCAGCGCGTACACCTTGCCGTCGTCGCTGCCGACGTAGACGACGCCATGGACCACCACCGGCCTGGTCGCGATCGCTGAGTCCGTCGGGTAGCTCCAGCGACCGGTGTTCGCGGGCGGCGTGGCGCGGACGCCCGGCCGGTACCGGGTCAGCAGGTTGTCCCGCAGTCGCGTGGAGAGCAGCCGCACCGCCAGCCGCGAGGAGGAGTGCAGCGTGGCCACGACAGGGCCCACAGTCAGGATCGTCCCGCCGCTATCTCCGTTCGGCCCGGTCACACCGTAGGTGAGGAAACCCGGGCCTTCGGTGCTGGGGTCGAAGCGGGCGGGCGGCAGGGCGCTGCTGTTCTTGACATCGTCCGCCTCGGCGGCGAACAGCTTGCGGGCGACCGTGTTCGACGGGGAGACCCAGTCCACTGAAAGCGAGATCACCGCGGCATCGTCCCTGGACGGTACCCAGTTACACTGCGGGGGTTTGGGTAACCTCGTCCCCGCCCGGTCGTTTCCCAGGGGCACGGCACGGTAGCCGTCCCCGACGGTTCGTAGGTCGCGTTCGGTCAGCAGGGCGCAAGCGTCCGGCCAGGCCTGCGGTGCGATGCCGCCGAACACGGCGGGACCGGTGGGCAGCCCGCGCACCAGGGTGTACGCACTGATCCACTCGGTCTTGGCGATGTCGCTGTAGACGAATGCCATGCTCCGGGTCGCTCCGGCAAGGGACGCGAACTCGTAAGGTATGTCGATGGGCAGTCCGCCGAGGTGGCCGGTGACGGTGTCCAGAGACAGCAAGTACGCGGGCATCGGCCACTTGCTGTGCAGAACGAGCTCCCCCTCCTCGCCCACAGTGGGGTTTGACCCAGCGAACAGGGGCAGACTCCAACGGCTGGAGTCGGTGACCTCGACGGCTTCCCGAACGGTGGACAACAACCTGCCGTCCGCCGCATAGAAGAGCGCGTCGCTGCCTCCCCAGACGTAGACGTATCCGTCCGCGCCGCTCTCGATGTCCATATCAGGAGGGCTGCCCAGCTCCGGTTCGTCGTCGCCAGGCGAGCCGTCGACCGGCGGGGGGAAGGAGGACAGCCGGCGCGTCCATTCGTAGCGCAGCGAATGCGGATCCAAAGAGGCGAGTTGGAACCGAGTCTCCAAGCAATAGCTCAAAAGCATCACCGAACGGACCGTGGCGGCGCCCCGCACGTGGCAGCGTCGTGGGTGAGTCATCCGCGCGGTGGTCGCCCCGGTCCGCGGATCGAGGGCGTGGATGGCAAGGGGCTCGAACGAGCGCTCGACGACCACGATGCCGCGCTCGGTCGCCATGATCCGAGGGCCGTCGTATAGGCCGGCGTCCTGCGTTGGGGACTGCAGGGAGACGATGATCGTGCGCTGCCACAGCTTGACGCCCGTGAGCAGGTCGTAGCCGGACAGAGTGTGGCCGGCGGCGACTCGCGTCCCCCGCGACACGACGAGCGTCCCGGTCACGATCCAGACGCCGCTCACGGATGAGGGAAGCCCTGAGGCGGCCGGGATGGTGCGCATCAGCGTGCCCGTACGCGGATCGTGAACCGTCACGCTGCCCTGCCGGCTCGCCACGGCGACCGCCCGATCCGACACGGCGATGAGTGGGGTCGCGAAATCAAGGGTCGGCGTCCCGCCGATATCCAGGTCGACGGGCATCGACCATGTCGCACGCCACTCGACGGGCACGATCGAGAGTCGCGGGGCGTCCGCTGCCACGGTCGAGCAGGCCACCACGACCATCGCGAGCAGGACGGCGACCGTGCGACGCCGCGGCACGGTCAACATCCTTCGAGCTTTCGCCGCGTGCAGGCCTCATCTTGCGAGATCGGCTGCCAGTCGCCGTTCGCGGTCCCGTCGTAGTAGGAGCGGTAGGAGCCGGCGAAACCGGTCAGCCGGAACGGGCCCTTGTCGGGCGCCTTGACCTCTATCTTCTCAATCCGGCCCTCCGCCAGCACGGTGACCAGGAAATCGAACTCGTAGTACCACTTCTTCCCCGTGACCGACAAGGACAGTGTGACTGGTTCGTCCCACTTCAGATCGATCTGCTTCTTCCTGAAGTACGAGACGTCCCGATCCTTCACGGTGGTGAATCGAGGAGCCGGCGCATCGAGATCGGCGGCGAGCTCGATGGTGTCGACTTCGCCGGCGGTGCTGAGGAAGGCCAGCGCGCCGTCCGAGACGGGTTCGCGGGTGAGCACGCGCGGCTCGATGTCGACGATGCGCAGACTGGTGCGGTTGCCGATGAGGACGACGGTGATGTCCGCGTGGTCGAGCAGGGCTCTTTGATGGCGGGTCAGGACGGCGTTTCGCTGGGAGTCGGCTGCTCCTGTGCCCAGGAGGATCGCCCGCTCTCTGGCGTCGGTCACCGGCTCCCTCAGCGCGATGTCCCGCTTGGAGTACTCGAGGGCCACGTGACCGATTTTGATGGCGGGCTCGCCGCCGACCTTGTCGATTGCCTCGAGTCCACGGGCGTTGAACCAGGTGGCGAACACGACCCCGACCGCGGCGATGATCACCGCACTCAAGATCCCAGCCAGCCACGCCCGCACACCCTTCCACCGCCCGGCCCCCGCCCCCGCCCCCGCTGCCTCCTGGTCCTGGGGTGGCGCGGGATTCGTTTGAGTTTTCCTACTCTTGCCACGGCGCCTTTTAGCCATGAACGTCCCCCACCGGTCGTTCCTCCCTGGTTGTATATCGGCGCAGCCATCGCGGTGTTGCGTAGCACAAGGCATTACCGCCGCCAGCGGAGTTGCCATCGCCGACGGGATCGCTTCGCGTCCCGTGCTGGATCCCCGGAGCGCGGTACGACCTCAGCCAGAACGCTGATCGTTAGCGAGATAACGCCGCCCTTTCATGGATCTTCTGGGCCCGTTCACACCTCCAGGCACTCGTGGCCAGCTGTCACGCCCAGAGGCCAGCTATCGCTCTCAGCCGCAGCTGGCGGCCGAACGCAGCCCAGGAGCCCACCGGGTTGTCAGCCACCTCCGTTATGTTCGGAGGGCTCGTCGAAGCCACCGGCGACCGTGGCGGCCCCGTGGCGGGCTGAGGATCCACAGGTCTGCCTCGTTGCAACGCCCTTCGCGTGCGGAGACTGTCTCAACCCTGCCGCAACCAGGGGAGACTCGCTGTGAGAACAGGCATAGCCTGCTACGACCACACCACCTGCACCCTGACGATCGAGCACAAGCGGCTGCCCGGCTACCTGCCGAACATGCTGTACGAGTACGGGTGGACCATAACCCCCGACTGGCCAACGTCGGTGCCGCTCGAAGAGGGGGACCATCTACGGCCGGTCAGCTACCCAGAGCACGAAGGCCAGCGGGAACTGCTCGACTGCTGTCTGCCATCTCTCCAGCAGACCTCAGCAGCCAGCCATCGTCACCACCGCACAGTCAATCTGAAACGAGACATACCTCATGTGGTGTCCCTGATACTCACGACCCGCTCACTAGGAAGTGATGGGCATACGCCGCGGCAGTGCCAATGGGCTTCGCACCACGCTCGGGGAAGAAGGCGCCAACATTCTCGTTCCCACAACCTGGGCGTAGCCACCATAGCGGAGCGTTGTCGCCGGGTAGCGGTGGCAGGAGCGGCCCATTCGGGTGCGTCCAGGAGAGGCCGACATGTGGTGGACATGTCCGAGCGCGTCACACGACGTGTCAGCGGAGACGGCGTATCACATCCCGCCGCGCTCAGCCTGTGGAAGCAACCGCGCTCTCTCTTACTGATTGGCCGCTGCACATCCGTCCTGGTCACTCGCACAAAGAAGGTCCGGTCAAGGATGTCGCAGCTGTCGCCGGCCGGATCGTGCTGACGCAGCCACGCGAGTGTGCACGATCGGTTCGCCGGGCCGTTCAGCACCTGGGCAGGAAAGCGGGTCGATTCATAGCGGCTGTCGAACAGCCAGCTGGGACGCGGCTGGCAACCGCGTCAAGGCCGGCCACAAGACCTACACCTACGACGAGCGCAACCGCCTCACCTCCGGAGACGGCTGGACCTACACCTACACCGCTCGCGGCACCCTCGCCGAGGAAGGCGGCGGCAGGTCCGCATCACCAAGTTCGACGCCTTCGACCGCATGGTCGTCGACGACGACGTGACCTACGACTACGACGCCCTCGACCGCGTCGAGACCCGCACGCGCGCCGGCAAGACCGAGCGCATGACCAACGACGGCGCCAGCAACAGCCTGGTCACCGTCACCGACGCCGCCACCGGCGCCAAGACCGCGATGTTCGGCCACGACGCCCTCGGCCGCACCCTCGGCCTGTCGGACGGGGCCGGAGCCCAGCTCGCGTTCTGCGACCTGCGCGGCGACCTCGTCGGCACCTTCACCGCGACCGGAACCTCGCTGGCCGACTCGGTCGCCTACAACCCGTTCGGCGAGGTCGTCACGCGTACCGGTGCCGCCCACACCCTCGGCTACCAGGGCGGCTACACCGACCCGGTCAGCGGCAAGGTCAGCATGGCCGCCCGCTGGTACCAGCCCACCACGGGCGGCTTCGTCTCCGGGGACACCCTCACCCAGAGTCCCGACCCGTCGGTGCAGCTCAACCGCTACGCCTACGCCAACGACAATCCGCTGACCAACATCGACCCCGACGGTCACAAGAGCTGGGACGGACTTAAGGGGAAGAAGAAGAGCGCCTGCGTGGATGGAGAGAACAAGAAGGACTACAACCGCTGCAGGACGGACTACGGCAAGTCGGGCTGCAAGGAGGCGGAGGGCTGGTACAAGAGCTGCCGCCTGGGCGGCGGGAAGCAGAAGGACTGCCAGGAGCAGAAGGACGTCTTCGGTGACTGCCGGGCCGACACCTCCGCGGACCGGAGCGCCTGCGTCGACTCCAGCAGGAGGTACGACAGCTGCCGCAACGGCGGCGACAGCCGGAAACTGTGCAGAGACATCTCCGACAAGTACACCGACTGCCGAGGTGTGAAGGGCCTGGACCACTCCAAGTGCACCTGGGCGAACGAGGATTACAGCGATTGCCGCAAGTCCGGGGACCGGGCCCAGGACTGCAACAAGGCGTACGAGAGAGAAGTGGACTGCCTGGGCACCCGGAAGAAGAGCAACGCCGGCGACGTGTGCGGCGGCGCGGGCGAGGTGTTCCTCGGGTGCCGCCGCGAGAAGGTGGACACCGCCAGCTGCGAGTCGAGAGCCGACGTCTACTCGATCTGCAGGGACGTTGGCGCCGACGACGCCCGCTGCGACAACCGCGCCGACGCGTACGGCACCTGCAGGAAGAAGGGGGGCAAGGAGACGGCCTGTTCCCAGTCGGTCCTCTCGTCGGTCGTCAAGGACCAGGACTTGAAGGACGCGCTCGGATTCCTGCCGGTCCATATAATCGCGAAGGTCCTCGGGGTCGACACCGTCCAGGAGATCGAGGACATCGTCATGGCGTACGCGAAATTGAAGGGCGCGAAATGCGACGACCTGTATCGCATGATGGTCTGCTCCGGCGCGCAGCTTCCTGGGCTTCCTAAGGACCGGTCCGGCGTGACGATCGGCCGCGTCTACTTCACCCCGGAGAAGGACCGCTCGAAGATCAGCGCCGGGCTCATCGAGCACGAGAAGGTCCACACCAAGCAGCGGTATTACTACTACGCGCTGACCGGTAATCCGCTCGCCTTCGCCGTGGCCTACGCCAAGGAAGGCCAGGATCCCTGTCAGAACGGATTCGAGGCCGAGGCCGGGTGGGAAAGAGGAGGCTATTCACAATGTCTCTGAACGGCGGCCGAAAGCGCCCGGCGATCGCGCACTCGACGGCGGCGGCCCTGGTGGTCGTCGCCGGCCTGACCGGCTGCGCCCCCACCTCGCCCGCTCGGTACGGCGCCGTCGGCGTCTCCGTGAACGACGAGGGGGACCCGGTGGTCGCTCTCACCTGGTGCGGCGCCCCGCCCGATTCGATCACGATCAGGCCCGAGCAGAAGCCGAACACGTCGCCGGCCGCCGACGACGTGGGCCGGGGACGGATGATCATCCGGTCGACGAAGCCGCTCACCGGAGACCTGGCCTATATTGACCTGCGTCACCCGCCGGACGGCTGGTTCGTGTCCGTCGACGTGAAGAAGAAGCCCCTCACCGGGTTCTACTCGGTGGACGCCTGGTCCAGCGAGCGGAAGACGGCCTTGTGGAACGCCGAGTTCGACGCGGCCTCGCTCAAGGACCTGAGGACCGGCCGCATCCTCCGGACGAAATACAGCAGCGAGACGAAGGGAGCGGTCGACTTCACCATGTCCGAGTCCGAGTTCCGCGCCTACGGGCTCTCCTCCTGCCCCAAGGAGTGACAGGGACTTTTGTCGGCCGCTCGGGCATCTAACCTCGATCTTTCGTGACCAAGGTGTGGTCGGCTGAGCGGTCCAGCTGAAGGTCGAACTGCGTGCTGTGGGTAGCATGCTGGCCCGGCTGTCGCGTCGGGTGGGCGGGGTTCCACGGGCCCGCGGGCGTTCCCTTTCTTGGTCGTAGGGACAGCTTGTGGCTGATTAGGTCGGGGACGGCAGGGCTTGCAGGCGGGTCCAAGCGGTGAGGATGTCGCCGGTCCAGGGCCATTGGGCGGCGATGCGTAGGCGCAGACGTCGGCCACCGCGCACCAGCCGTCCGGCCACCGCGGACAGGCGCAGGTGTTTGGGCTCGTAGGTTTGGGCGGCGGTGCCGGGTAGGGCCAGCATCTGCATCCAGGCCAGGGCGACGAACTCGCACCAGATCTGGTTGCGGGTGAAGTAGTGGAGCGGCAGGTTGGCCAGGCCGGTGTCCTTTGCGCAGCGGATGCGGTCTTCGGCGCGTGCCCGGCGGCGGTGGCGTAGTTCCAGGTCGGCGAGCTGGCCGCGTTTGGCGTTGGTGACGAAGCAGGTGACGCGGCATCCGTCGAGGTCGGTGAAACGCAGCGGGGCGCCGGGGTGTGGACGTTCCTTGCGGGCGATGACCCGCATGCCTTTGGGCCAGGTGGACAGGTTGAGCAGGCCGGTCAGCTCGGCCACCCAGGCGCCGGGCCGCACTTGACGGTCGGCGTCGTAGGCGGGCGTCCACGCGCTGATGGGCAGGCGCAGGACGGCCTGCTGGATCTCTTCGGTCAGGGTGAACCCGATCGAGTAGGACAGCCGCCTGCCGGGTTTGGTGAGCCAGGTCAGGAACTCGTGGGTGCCGCCGCCGGAGTCGGTGCGAATCAGCACCTGGCGCCGGCGGTGCTTGGGGAGCTGGGCTAGGGCCAGGCGGGTGGCTTCGATGTGGTCGGCGGTGTTGGAGCCGGCGTTGCCCGGCCGCAGCACGATGGCCAGCGGTTCACCGGATCCTTGCGGGCCGTGGTCGGCGAAGACCGTCATGGGGTGGAAGCCGAAGGTGTGATTCCAGGTCGGCGCGGCGTGTTCTTTGTCGGAGTGGGCGATTTCTTTGTCGGAGTGGGCGATGACGATGGTGGCGTCGAGGTCGAGGGGGATCAGCTCGCCGTCAGTGCCCGGAGCCATCGTTTCGGCCAGGTCCCAGGCATGCTCGCGGGCCGCGCGCAGGGCCTTGAGCGCCTTGGCCTCGTCGCGGGCGAGCCGGTCGATCAGCCGGGAGACGGTCGGGTCGGAGGCGACGGGGCCGAACACGTCGGGCTGGGCACGCAGCAGGGCGATGTCGGCCAGGCAGTCACCGCCCATGGCAAGACTGACGGCCAGGTCGGCCACGATCTTGCCGGGGTCGTGCATCGCGCGCTCGGGCCGCCAGCGTTCCAACTGCGCGGACAGAGCCCGGTTCAGGCCGGTGACACGCAGCGTCTGCAGGAGCAGCAGGGCACCCGCGTGAGAGAGGAGCCCGCGCATCAGCGGATGCGGTGATCTTGCCGCGCGAAGCGATACTCTTCGCTTGAAAAGTGCCTTCTGGTCTGGGGCGGACGGGACTCTCGACAAGCCCCATCCTCCCAGTTCAAAGGCACTTTTCGCTCGGCCCTCTGCGGGTCTATGGACACAGGAAACGTGACAACCAGACCAAAGCACTACTTCATGCCAAGATGCTCGTGCTGGGTGGCACTTACGAAGACGATGAAGGCTTCACTGGCCTTTTCCTTGTGCCAGACGTTGTTTGGATTGGCGGCGCCAATCGGACCTATGAAGCTGCCAATCTCCATGAGGAAGCGGCTGTGGTTGTCGCTGATCGATCTTTCGTTAGAGATGCCGCGAAACGTGTGATGAAGATTATTGAGCGCCGTGCGGGTGGCGGCGGCGTGGACCAGGGCACGGCGGCCACGGGCTGCTGGGCCAGGTTGAGGGCCGCGTCTCGGCCGTGGTGGCCGCCTGGCTGACGGCCCAGCCCGCCACCTGGCGTGGCGCCATGACTCATGTGGCCATCGACATCGGCCGCATCAGGCTCGTGGGCAACGACCACCTGATCACGATGAGCATGTGGTGGTGCCAATGGAAGGCCGGATCGAACGCCACAAAATACTTGGAGGAGCGATCAACGAGTATCGCCGAGCCGCCCAGCTCGGTTGGTGAAACCCCAGCTCAACCCACGCGCGAGTTTGACGCCCAACAAGGTGCTGCGCGACTCGCGAGCGCGTCGGCCACCGGGATCGGGCTGGTGCTCGGATCCTCGGCGATCAACCGCAGCGGCTGCGATGACCGCTGCTTCCTCTGCGGGCCGTGAACTGGTCGGGGCCCCTTGACAGCTCAGGATGTATCGATAAAGTTACCTCACTTTATCGATACATGGATCGATAAAGTGATGCGCCTCACTCCCCCCACGTCGCCAGGTCCCCATCGAAGCGAGAACACGCAATGAGACGAACTCCCAAGGCGTTCGCGGCCGCTGCCATGGTCGCCGCGCTGCTCACCGGCTGCTCTTCGAGCGAGAGCAACACGCTGACCTTCTGGAACCCGCTCACCGGCGACGACGGCGCCTACATGCGCCAGATCGTCCAGGACTACAACGCCACCAAACCCCAGTATCCGGTCACCTTCCAGCCCATGGCCGAAGCCGACCTGTACACGAAGGTCTACAGCGTGGTGAACGCCGAGGCCGACATTCCCGACGTGATGATCATGCACGCGGCGCGCATCCCGGAGTTCGCGGGCGCTGGAGTCCTGACGACGGACGAGACTCTCACGGCTGCCCAGCCCCAGCTCAAGCGTGACAACTATCAGGAGACGGCGTGGGACGCCGGCACGGTCGGCGGCAAGTCGTACGGCATCCCGCTCGACCTCCACGGCGTGATCATGTACTACAACAAGGACCTGGTCGCCAAGTACGACGCTGAAGACTTCCTCGACGACAAGGTGATCACGCTCGACGAGCTCGCCACCCTCAAGGGCAAGCTTCCCCCGGATACCTACGCGTTCGCCGGCCTGTTCATCCCGGGCGTAGTGGACGCCGGCGTGCGTAACCTGGGCGGAAGTGCCGAACCTCAGCCCGGCAAGGTCGAGATGACCTCTCCGCAGTTCACCACTGTTTACAGCAAGCTGGTACAGCTTCAGAAGGATGGGCTCATCGCGCCCGAGGACTCGGACTCGATGCAGGTGTTCAACAGTGGTAAGGCTCTCTTCCTGCCCGACGGCACCTGGGGGCTCAGCGGCCACCGCGCCATCAAGGGCCTGAACTTCGGGCTCACGAACGCTCTTCAGATGTCGCCCGACAAGCCGGTCAACGTCCTCGGCTCCCACCAGTTCGTCCAGCTCAAGGATGGCAACCGCGGCAAGGAGCGCGACAAGGCGGTGGCGGCGTTCGTCGAGTTCGTGCGCAAGAACTCCCTGAAGTGGGCCGACTCGGGCCAGATCCCGGCCAGCCGCCAGGTCTTCGAGAGCCCCGAGTACGCCAAGTACCCGCAGTCCTTCCTCACCGCCACCTCCGAACAGCAGTCCATGCTGAAGATCGACGCCACGCCGCACGCCGGCTTCATCTCGGGTGCGCTGTGGACCCACAGCAAGGACATCGTCTGGGGCCGCGTCCCGGTCGCCCAAGGGCTGGAGACGATGCAGAAGGAGATCGAAGCGAAGATCGCCGAAGCCGACGCCGCGGGAACGAAGCGTGACTGACCCGCTGCGCGTCACCCTCTTGGGCCACCGAGGGGGCAGGCGATGAGACGTGCTCTTCGCGCGGCGCCCTTCATCGGTCCGCACCTGGTGCTGTTCGCCGTGTTCGGTCTCCTTCCCGGCGTGTACGGCCTCTACATCGGCTTCACCCGGTGGAACCTCCTGGGCGACCCCCAATTCGTCGGCTTCAACAACTTCCACGAGATCCTGTTCGACTCCGAGTCGGTGTTCCACGACCAGTTCGTCAACGGCCTGGTCAACACGCTGATCTTCGTCGCCGTCTCCGTCCCGCTGCTGATCGTGATCCCGCTGCTGCTGGCCGCCGGGCTGTCGCGCAAGGACCTCAAGGGCGCGGGATTCTTCCAAGGCGTCTTCTACATCCCCGGGCTGATCTCGGTCTCGGCCGGTGCGATCGCCTGGGTCCTGATGTTCAACCGCGAACTCGGACCGCTCAACAACCTCCTGGGCACCGACATCAGTTTCGTCACGACACAGCCGTGGGCCTGGCTGACGATCTTCGTCCTGACCGTGTGGGCCGGCATCGGCGGCAACCTCGTGATCTACCGATCGGCGATCTCCGCGGTACCGCGCGAGCTTCACGAAGCCGCGCAGATCGACGGCGCGGGCACGGTGCGGCGCTTCCTCAGCGTGACGTTGCCCTCGATCCGGTTCCCCCTGCTCTACACCATGGTCCTCACGACCGTCGGCAGCTTCAACGTGTTCGGTCAGCCCATGATGCTCACCAAGGGCGGGCCGAACAGCAGCACCAAGGTCCTGATGATGAACATTCGCGACCTCGCCTTCGGTACGGGAGCGTCCATCGCCGGGATGGCCGCCGCCATGTCCATGCTGCTCGGAGTGGTGCTGATGCTCATCTCGGCGGTTCAGTTCTCCGTGATGTACAGGGGGATCCGTGGCTGAATCGATGACAGTGCCGCCGGGCGACGGCGGGCGCCTGCGGCGGCGTACGAGTTTGATCATCTGCTACGTCGCGCTGGCCGCGCTCGCCCTGGTATGGCTGCTTCCCATCGCGTACTCGATCGCGACGTCGTTCAAGTCGGCGACCGAGATCGCCTACTCGGGCTTCAGCCTGCTGCCGGCGCACTGGGTCGCGGAGAACTACGTGACCCTCGTCGAGGGCGCCTCCAGCTATCCGGTGCTCCAGTGGTTCGTGAACTCTCTGGTCATCTCCACCTCGCACGCCGCGCTCACCGTCGTCGTGGTCGCCCTCGCCGGATACGGCTACACCCGGATGCGCTTCCCCGGCAGGGACGCTCTGTTCCTGACGCTGCTGGGAATATCCCTGTTCCCCAGCGTCGTCAACCTCATCCCCTCGTACAAGATCGTGCAGACTCTGGGGTGGGTCAACTCGCCGCTCGCCATGATCATCCCTGGTCTGGCGGGTGTGGCGAATGTCTTCCTGGTACGCAGCTTCATGGCGGGTGTGCCGCGTGAACTGGACGAGGCCGCCCGCGTCGACGGGGCAGGTGATTTCCGGATCTTCGCCCAGGTCATCCTGCCGAGTATCCGCCCGGTCCTCATCGTCGTCTTCCTGTTCTCGTTCACCGGTTCGTGGAACGACTTCCTGTGGCCCACGATCGTGTTCAACGACATCGAGCGGATGCCCATCACCGCCGGGCTGCTGTTGTTGCAGAACATGTTCGGCGACTACTCCAAGTTGGGGCAGCTCATGGCCAGCGCCGTGCTGGCGATGATCCCCACCACAGTCCTGTTTCTGGCGGCGCAGCGTTATTTCCTCAGCTCCCTGAACCTCAACGCCGGTCTGAAGGGATAGATCCGTGCAACGGCGACTGGAAGGGCGGCTCCTGGTGGCCGCAGCCATCTGGACCGGCCTCCTCGCGCTCGTCACGCTGTTCCCCTACCGGATGTGGTTCGAGCAGGTGGCGGCCGGTTCCGCAGGCGAGAGTCTGATCGCCGGCGCCTCCGCCGTGGTTGGCGTCTATGGCCTGGTCCTGCTGCTCGTGGCGCTCGTCACCGGCTGGCTGGCCTGGCGGATCGGCACCCGGCCCGGCGCGGCCGTCCTGTGGTGGGCAGGCGCGTGCGCGGTCGGGGCGCTGCTGACCCGCGATGTCGTCGGCTGCCTGCTGTTCTCGGTCGCCTGCGCGGTGTACGCGGCCAGGAGCAGGGCGCTGCGCAAGGCCGATTCATTCCAGCGAACGCAAGGTATTCACACATGAGCAACAATGTCGTGCCCGCCATCATCAATGTCGATGTCGAGGGCCCGCAGATCAGCCGCCATCTTTACGGTCATTTCGCCGAGCACCTGGGCCGGTGCATCTACGGCGGCTTCTACGTGGGCGAGGACAGCGAGATCCCGAACGCCGGTGGTATCCGGCTGGACGTCGTGGAGGCGCTGCGCGCGCTGAACATCCCGAACCTGCGCTGGCCGGGTGGCTGTTTCGCCGACGAGTACCACTGGATGGACGGCATCGGGCCGAAGGACCAGCGTCCCGCGATGGTCAACACGCACTGGGGCAACGTCGAGGAGAACAACCACTTCGGGACGCACGAATTCATGGCCCTGTGCGAGTTGCTCGGCGCCGAGCCGTACATCAGCGGCAACGTCGGGTCGGGCACGGTCAAGGAGATGAGCGACTGGGTGGAGTACCTCACCCGTGACGGCGACTCCCCGATGGTGCGGTTGCGCAAGGCCAACGGCCGCGACGAGCCCTGGCGGGTGCGGTTCTGGGGGCTGGGCAACGAGGCGTGGGGTTGTGGCGGCCACATGACCGCCGAGCAGTACGCCCACGACGCGCGCCGGTACGGCACGTACTGCCGGGACCACGGCGACAACAAGCTGTACCGTATCGCCGCCGGCGCGAACGCCGACGACTACGCCTGGACCGAGACGCTCATGAAGCAGCTCGGCGACCTGGGCTGCGCCTACCGGCCCCAGCCGTTCTACCAGGCGCTCTCCCTGCACTACTACACGATCCCGGGCACCTGGCAGGACAAGGGCGACGCCACGGTGTTCGACACCGAGGACTACTACCGGACGCTGGTCCAGGCCGCGCGGATCGACGAGCCGATCACCCGCCACTCCAACGTCATGGACTGCTACGACCCGGACAAGAACGTGGGCCTGGTCGTGGACGAGTGGGGCACGTGGTGGAACGTCGAGCCGGGCACCAACCCCGGCTTCCTCTACCAGCAGAACACCCTGCGCGACGCGCTGGTCGCGAGCCTGCACTTCGACATCTTCCACCGCCACGCCGACCGGCTGGTGATGGCCAACATCGCCCAGACGGTGAACGTGCTCCAGGCCATGATCCTCACCGACCCCGACTCGGGCGCGCTCGTGCTCACGCCCACGTACCACGTGTTCGAGATGAACAAGGGCCACCAGGACGCGGCCTCACTTCGGGTCGACCTCCCCGAGGGCGTGCCCACCCGTGAGACGTTGAAGACCGTCTCGCTGTCGGCCAGCCGCAAGGACGGGCGCGTGCTCGTCTCGCTGTCCAACCTGGACGCGGCCGAGCCGATCGACGTGGACCTCGACCTGCGCGGCGGCGCCGTGGCCGACGTCCGCGCCCGCGTCCTCACCGCCGACAAGCCGCAGACCCACAACACGCCCGAGGCGCCGGACGCCGTCGCGCCCCGCTCCCACCAGCAGGTCACGCCCACCGCCTCCGGGCTGCGGGTCCACCTGCCCGCACACTCCTTCGTCACCGTGGAGGGGCGCCTCGCATGACCGCGCACGAACGCATCACCATCGACGTCGGGGCCCAGCAGGGCGTCGAGGTCGCCCCGGACCTGTGGGGACTGTTCATCGAGGACCTCAACGACGCGCTCGACGGAGGCCTGAACGCCGAATGCCTCCGCAACGGGGACTTCGAGTTCAACGCCGCCGACCGGGACGGCTGGGACGCGCTGACCGCGTGGAGCGCCGATGTCGCGGATCGGGTCGAGGTCCGCACCGATGCCCCGATCCATCCGAACAACGCGCACTACCTGCGCCTGACCGGGCCGGTGACCCTGGTCAACGAAGGATGGGACGGCACGGGCACCACTGAGGGGCAGGGCTTCCTGCTCTCGTTCTTCGCCCGCGCCGGAGCGGAACCGGCGCGCCTGACGGTCACCATCGGCTCGAACGGCGGCAACCTCGCCCGCGCACAGGTCATGGTGCCGTCCGGCGGCTGGCACCGCTGCGAGACGCCCCTCACCGCGGTCGCCGACGGCCGGGGCCGGCTGCACATCGAGATCCCGGCGGGACTCGTCGTCGATCTCGATCATGTCTCGCTGCGGCCGACCGGCCCAGGCGGCGAGCCGCTGACCTTCCGGCCCGACCTGCTCCAGGCGCTGAAGGATCTGGCGCCGAGCTTCATCCGCTTCCCCGGCGGCTGCGTCGCGCACGGGCTCGGCCTGGACAACATCTACCACTGGAAGACCACGATCGGCCCGCGCCACGAACGGGCCCAGATCCCCAACTCGTGGGGCTACCACCAGTCCCGGCAGATCGGCTACCTGGAGTACTTCGAGCTGTGCCAGGCCACCGGAGCCACCCCGCTCCCGGTGGTCGCGGCCGGAGTGTGCTGCCAGAACTACCCGGGCGGCGCCCAGGCGATCGACGACGACGCCATGGACGCCTACATCCAGGACGTGCTCGACCTCATCGAGTTCGCGAACGGGTCGCCGGACACCCCGTGGGGCGCGCGCCGTGCCGCGCTCGGCCATCCGGAACCGTTCAGGCTGCGCTACCTTGGGCTGGGCAACGAGGACGAGATCACCGACGATTTCCGCGACCGCTACGCGCGCATCGAGGACGCCGTGCGCGGCCGCCATCCGGAGATCTGCGTGATCGGCACGGTTGGGCCCCAGCCCTTCGGCCCCGACTTCGAGGCCGGTTGGGCGTTAGCGCGCGCTCGCGGCACCGCCATGGTCGATGAGCACGGCTACCGCAACCCGCGCTGGTTCCACCAGAACGTCGACCGTTACCTCGCCTACGAGCCCGGCCCTCAGGTCTACCTGGGGGAGTACGCCGCGCGCAGCAACACCATGCGCTCCGCCCTGGCCGAGGCCGCCTACATGATCGGCCTGGAGCGAAACCCCGCCGTGGTGCGGCTGGCCTCCTACGCGCCCCTCCTGGCCCGGGCCGGGCACGCTCAGTGGACCCCTGACCTGATCTACTTCACCGCCACCGAGGTGTTGCCCTCGGCCTCCTACCACGTACAGGGAATGTTCTCCCGCGAACGCGGGACCAGGCTCCACCCCGTCACGCTCGGCGGTGTCGAGCCGGAGCCCGTGACGCTGCCGGCGACCGGCTCGGTACGGCTGATGTCGCAGGGCGCGAGCGTCGACTACGCCGACATCGTGCTCGACGGCGTCGTACGGCATCCTGTGACCACCGACCCGAGCGGAGAGCCCGTTGAGCTCGGCGGCATCGACCCCGCCGCGGCCACCCTCGAGCTCACCGCCACCAGACGGGCGGGCGACGAGGGGTTCGTCGTCGAACTCGGCGGTGACAGCTACCTGCAGGTCCACGTCGGAGCCTGGCAGAACAAATCCACCCTCGTGATCCGCGGCGACGACGGCATCACCAACGACGACCACGGGCCGCTGCACTGGCACGGCGTGCGCACCGGCGTCCCGGTGCGTGTCAAGGTACGCCTGGACGGTGCGCGCGTACGCGCGTGGATCGACGGCGAACTGCGGCACGACTACGAACAGGACCTGCGTCCCGAGCACCGGGTGGTCGTCGGCGCGGCCTCGCGGACGGCGGCCGACGGGAGCACCGAGTACGTGATCCGCGCCGTGAACGCCCATCCCACCGCCCGCGTGGCGTCGATACGGCTCGCCGAGCCACTCGGGCCGGCGGTCGCCACGGTGACGACGCTCGCCGGCGCGGGCCCCGACGAAGGCCGGCCCTTCACCGCATCACCTGTCGCACCGGTCATCACCACGGCCGCAGGGGACACACTCGACCTGCCGCCCTGGTCGTTCGTCACGGCGATCATCAGGAGGATTCCTTGATCATAAAGACCGGCCCCGATGAGATCCTGCAAGTCGAACCGTGGGGCCCGCACGCCTTCCGGGTCCGCTCCGCACCGCGCGCCATCAGGAACGACCTGCCCGGCGCGCTCACCGCTCCACCGGCCGGGGCACGCCCGGAGCAGCAGGGGAGTGGCATCGTGAACGGCCGGATCACCGCCGAGTTCGAGGCCGGGCGCCTGCGCTTCGTCCACACCGAGACCGGCAGAGAGCTGCTCGCCGAGAAGCAGCCCTACGTCTGGCACCGGGGGCCGCGAGTCCACGCTCCGCTCGGGGACGGCAGCCTCCGCCTCGAGCAGCACTTCCGCGCCTACGACGACGAACGCGTCTACGGCCTGGGCCAGCACCAGCACGGCCTGCTGGACCAGAAGGGCTGCGTGATCGACCTCGTCCAGCGCAACACCACCACGACCATCCCGTTCCTGTTCTCCTCCCGCGGATACGGGCTGCTGTGGAACAACCCCGCGATGGGCCGGGTGGAACTGGCCCACGACGCCACCCGCTGGGTGGCCGACTCCGCGCACCAGATCGACTACTGGATCACGGCAGGCGACTCGCCCGCCCAGATCATGGCGAGCTACGCCGACGCCACCGGCCACGCCCCGCTCATTCCGGAGTGGGCGGCCGGGTTCTGGCAGAGCAAGCTGCGCTACCGGACGCAAGCCGAACTCCTCTCCGTGGCCAGACGCTACAAGGAGCTGGGCCTGCCGTTGTCGGCGATCGTCGCTGACTATTTCCACTGGGAGCGCATGGGGGACTGGCGCTTCGACACGGAGTTCTGGCCCGACCCGCAGGCCATGGTCAAGGAGCTCCACCAGCTCGGTGTCAAGCTGGTGGTGTCGGTCTGGCCGACCGTGGAAGCCGACAGCGACAACTACCCCGACATGCGCACGGCCGGACATTTGGTGGGCAGCGTGGAGGGCGGCCTGCTCACTCAGAACTGGCCGGCCAAGGGACGGGGCGAGAGCTTCCTGCCCTCGGCCTACTACGACGCGACCGTTCCCGATGCCCGGCGCAAGCTCTGGCGGGAACTGCGTGAGCACTACTTCGACCTGGGCGTCGAGGGGTTCTGGCTGGACGCCGGCGAGCCCGATCTGACCCCGCGCAGGGCGGAGCAGGCGCTGTACGGGGCCGGCCCGGGACGGCAGGTCGGCAACATGTACGGCCACTACCACGCCCGCGGCATTCACGACGGCCTGACCGAGGCAGGCGTCGAGCGGCCGCTGTCACTCGTCCGCTCCTGCTGGGCGGGCAGTCAGCGGTACGGCGTCGCCCTGTGGTCGGGCGACATCGGGCCCACCTGGGACGCGCTGGCCACTCAGGTCCGCACCGGGCTGAACGTCGCGCTCAGCGGCATCCCCTGGTGGAACACCGACATCGGCGGCTTCCACGGCGGCGATCCCGCTTCTGAGGAGTATCGGGAGCTGATGATCCGCTGGTTCCAGTTCGGTACGTTCTGCCCGGTCATGCGCCTGCACGGGGTACGCGAACCGTCCGGCCCGTTCACCGCCGAGCAGAGCGGAGCGGACAACGAGGTCTGGTCCTACGGCGAGCGCGCCTACGAGATCCTCCGCGAGCACTTGTTCCTGCGCGAACGGCTCAAGCCGTACCTGATGAGGCTCGCCGAAGCCGCACACGAGCGGGGCGAGCCCGTGCTGCGCCCGCTGCTGTTCGACTTCCCCGGCGACGAACGGGCCTGGGCCGTGGACGACCAGTTCATGCTCGGCCCGGACCTGCTGGTCGCGCCCGTGCTGGCCCCCGCGGCGGCCGGCCGGAGCGTCTACCTGCCCCAGGGCACGCGCTGGGTGGAGCTCGCCACCGGCGACATCCACGACAGCGGCACCAGCGAGGCCGCCACGCCGCTGGAACGCATCCCCGTGTTCGTCCGCGAGGGCAGCCGTCCGCTGTTGAGCACGCTCAACCCGTGAGGCGCAGTAGGCTCGAGGCGGCGGCGACCGCAGTCGGACGCGGTCGGATCGGATCCGACCGGAGGAGGCAGGACCCGGCATGGTCACCATGAGCGACGTCGCCAAGCTGTCCGGGGTGTCGAAGATGACGGTCTCCAACGTCATCAACGGCCGGGCCGGAGTCAGCGATCAGGTCCGCCGCCGGGTGCTGGAGGCGATCCGCCAATCGGGCTACCGCGTCAACGTCTCCGCCCGGACCCTCAGATCCGGGCGGACCGGCGTCATCGGGCTGGCCGTGCCCGAGATCGACCGGCCCTACTTCGGCCAGCTCGCCGCCCACGTGATCGACCAGGCGAGGGCGCACGGCTTCCACGTCGCGATCGAGCAGACCGGCGCGGCCGCGGCCGGTGAAATGGACGCGATCGCCCATTCGCACACGCTCCATTTCGATGGGCTGATCCTCAGCGCGGTCGAACTTGACCGCGCTGATCCGCGGCTGGCTGACGCCGGCTACCCCATCGTGATGCTCGGCGAGCAGGACTTCGGCGCGAAGTTCGACCACGTCGCCATGCCCAACGAGGAAGGCACGAAGGCGGCGACCGCACACCTGATCGACCGGGGATGCCGCCGGATCGCGCTCGTCACCGGCAGCGCCCTTGACGGAGTGAACGTGGTGACGCGCCGCTATCAGGGCTACCTCGCCGCCCTCGCCGAACATGGACTCTCCCCCGATCCCGCGTTGCTCTTCGCCATCGATGGGATGACCATGGACGCTGGCCGCGACGCGGGCCGCCGCCTGGCCGACTCCGGCGGCGGGATCGACGGCGTGGTCGCGGTGACCGACACTGTCGCCCAAGGGGTGCTCCGCGGCCTCGCCGACCGCGGTGTTCGCGTCCCCGACGACGTACGGCTCATCGGCTTCGACGACATCCCCGAGGCGGAGTTCATGGTCCCGTCGTTGTCCACGGTGGCACCCGACCACCGGTGGATGGCCGCGAAGGCCGTCGAACTGCTGATCAATCGTATTCACGCCCCGCTCCGCCAGGCCGGTGAACACATAGCTCCCTTCACACTCGTGATCCGCGAATCAACTCGCTGACAAGTGGCTTGGAGTCCGGCGCCGGAGTCGAATACATCGGCGACACGGTCCGCAGGACGCTGTGGGGCTCGAATATTCGGCCACTGCGTCCGATCTGCGGGTTCGCTGAACACTGCGCCTGCCGAAAATTCCATCCATGCAGGTCAAGCGGCATGTGAGTATTCGTGGAGGACGCCGCCGAGCCGGTCTCGTCGGCGTATGTTCAGGTCGATGGCCCGGCAGCCCGTATCGTCCAGATCCATCACCAGGTTCTTTATCGCCTGGGTGACCCAGTTCGCGCTTGGGTGTGCCGTGGTCCTCAGCACGCGGACGCGCCCGGCGGCGTGCTCGATGACGGCCAGGATGTACTGGCGTTGCCCGTTCAAGGTGACGGTTTCGATGAAATCACAGGCCGGCAGGACGTCGGCTTGCGAACGCAGGAAGTCGGCCCAGCTGGTGGACGCCCGCTCGGGCGCCGGATCAAGACCTGGCTGCTTGAGGGTCTCCCAGACCGTGGACTGCCACCTTGATGCCCAGTGTGGTGAGCTCTCCGTGGACTGCCGGTAGCCCCAGGTCGGGTTCTCTTAGGACCAGGCGCAGGACGAGAGCGCGGATGGAGCGGACCGTGGGTGGGCGCCCACGTCGCTTCGGCCGGCAGCAAGAAAGGCTCGGTCCTCGGGTGCGAATCTCACTCTGGGGTTGTCAGCGCCAAGTTGGCGTTCAAGGACGGTGATCTGGTGACGCAGGACGAGAATCTCCGCGTCCTTGTCCCGATCGCTCATAGGCGGCAGTCGCAGCGCGGCGAAGGTGCTGGTAATGGTGAGGTAGGCCAGGCGGCGGATGTAATTGTCGGCAGGCGCAGAGCCGCTGGCCGGCTGACGCCCAAGGCGGCGACCTTGCGGGCCGCTCGCGTGCCGGAGCATCGTGCGGTCAGAGGTCGTTGCCGGCGTAGGACAGGTTGAAGCTCTTGTTGACCAGGGGAAAGTCGGGGACGATCGCGCTGTTGAGCGCCACTGGAAGAGCGGGCCAGTTGAAGAAGGACGGATCGACGATCTTCACGCGGGCGAGGGTGCCGTCGGGGGCGAGCTCGATGCGGTGGGCGATCGTGCCGCGCCATCCCTCGACGAGGCCCACGCCTGAGGAAGATCCCTCGCCCGCGGACGCATCCGCCGCGGTGGGTCCGTCGACCAGGTGCGTGATCAGCGCGATGGACGCGGCGATCTCCTCGGCACGGATCTGGAAGCGGGCCAGCACGTCCCCGGTGGTGCGGCGGGCGGGGGTGAAATCGCCGAGGCCGGTGAACGGATGGTCGCGGCGGGCGTCGAGATCGAGGCCGCTGGCGCGGGCCACGTAACCGAGCGTGCCGAGGTCGCGGGCGGCGTCGCGGGACAGGACGGCGGTGCCTGCGAAGCGGTCGGCGACGACGGTGTGCCGCAGGGCGAGTTCGATGATCTCGGCCATGTCGGCGCCGATGGCGTGCAGCCGCCCGGGATCGGGCAGGGTCTTCAGATCGGCGCCGCCGAGGCGGATGCCGCCACGCAGCAGCCGGTGCCCAGTGACCTGGGCGTTGAGGCGCAGGAGCTGTTCACGGATGCGCCCTGTGTGTGCGTGCAGGATGGCGAAGGCCACGTCGTTGCAGAGCGCGCCCAAGTCGGTGACGTGGTTGTAGAGGCGTTCCAGCTCCAGCAGCACGGCCCGGTCCCGCTGCGCCCGCGCGCTCACCGGGGTCTGGGTGGCTTCCTCCACGGCCAGGCAGTAGGCCAGAGCGTGACCGACGCAGGTGTCGCCGCTGACGCGTTCGGCCAACTCCAGCCCGTCGGCGGGCCGGCGGCCTTCGAAGAGCTTCTCGATGCCCTTGTGCACGAACCAGAGCCGGGCCTTGAGCTTGATGATGGTCTCGCCGACCACGGAGAAGCGGAAATGCCCCGGTTCGATGAGTCCGGCGTGGACCGGCCCGACGGGGATCTCATAGACGCCCTGGCCCTCCACGGTGACGAACGGGTAGGGGCCCTCGGGGTCGCCGAAGGAGGGCGGTGGCCCGGCGTCGGCGCGCATCGGGTACCAGCCGCGTGGCCAGTGGTGGTGGCGTACGAGCCGCCTGAGGAGTGGGTGGCCGAGCGGGGTGATCCCGTACAGGTCGTGCATCTCCCGCTCGAACCGGCCTGCGGGGAAGGACTGCTGGGCGAGGCTGGGCACCTCCGGCTGCTCGCCCTGAAGATGGAGGCGCAGCTCGGTACGGCGATCCTGGCTGCCGGCGACGAACAGGTACACCAGAGCGAACCCGGCCGTCTCCTGGCGCGCGGAGACCAGCGCCAGCCGGTGGCCGGCGTTGAGCAGCCGGGTGGCGTGCTCGGGTAGCTCGCCGGGGCTGATGTCGGCGATAGTGCGGATGCTCATGGCGTTGCTCCGGCGATGGCGGCGGCGGCCTGCAGCAAGGGTTGCAGCGGCCCGAGGGTGATGCCCAGGACGGCGCAGGCGGCCAGGCCCGCGACCAGAGGGGTGGCCACGGTACGCGGCAGCACGCTTAGGCTGCCGGCCTCGCCTGGCCCTCCGCCCAGCAGCATCCGCCGGGTGTGGCGCCCGATGGCGGCGACGATGAGGAGCATCAGTACCAGCGCTGCCGTGACGGCCCAGCCCAGCCCGGCGTTGAAGCCCGCCCGCGCGATGCCCAGTTCGCTGGCGAACAGGCTGAACGGAGGCAGACCGAGCAAGGCCAGCAACCCGAGCGCGAACACTCCGGCGAGCAGGGGCGCCCTGGCCAAGAGACCGCCGGTGGCGTGGATCCGGCTGCTGCCGAGTGCCTGGTGTAGCTGCCCGGCGGACAGGAACAACACCGACTTGCCGAGCCCGTGCCCGAGAATGTGCAGCAGGACCGCGACCAGGGCGAGGCTGTTGCCGATGGCCGCGCCGAGAGCGAGTAGGCCCATGTGCTCGATGCTGGAATAGGCCAGGAGCCGCTTGTAGTCTCGCTGGCCGATCAGCAGCAGCGCGGCCACCGTCAGGGAGGCCAGTGCCACGATGACGAGCAGCGCCCGGGTGAAGCCTGCGCCGAGCGCCGCGTCGGCGATGACCTTGACGCGCAGGATGGCGTAGAACGCCACCGACAGCAGTGCCCCTGACATCAGCGCCGACACCGGGGCCGGGGCCTGGCTGTGCGCGTCGGGCAGCCAGGCGTGCATCGGCGCCAGCCCGGCTTTGGCGCCGAACCCGAGCACGAGCAGCATGACCGCGACACGCATCACCCCGGGATCCAGCCGGCCGGCGTGCTCGGCCAGCACCGCCCAGTCGAGGGAGGCCACGCCGGCGTGGGTGCCGGCGTAGTAGGCGATGACGATGCCGAGCAGCGCGAGCGCGATGCCGACCGAGCAGATGACCACGTATTTCCACGCGGCCTCGGTGGCCTGGCGGGTGCGCTGGTGTCCGACCAGGAGGGCGGTCAGGATGGTGGTGGCCTCGATGGCGACCAACAGCAGGCCCAGGCTGGAGGCCAGGACGGCCAGCGCCATCGCGGCGATGAAAGCCTGGGTCAGCACCCCGTAGCGGCGCATCGCGCGCGGGCCGGTGTGCCCGGCGGCGAGCTCGGTCACCAGGTAGGCGGGGCTGGCGGCCATCGCCAGCAGCGCGACCGCGCCGATCACGAGCAGCATGAAGGCGCTGAGCGCGTCACTGACCAGCAGCCCGCCCAGAGCGTCGTGCCTGCCTGCCGTGCTCAAGGCGATGGCGCAGGCCAGCAGCCCGGCCGCGGACAACGTGCCCAGCCAGGCGGTGATCCGGTTCCAACCGAGCACGGCGTACAGGCATGCGGCGGTCACCGGCACCGCGACTGGAGCGATCACCAGCAGGCTGTCCATCAGTCGTGCAACTCCCGTAGCTCGTCGAGGTCGGTGCCGCCGAACGCGGCGCACATCCAGGTGGTCAGCACCTGCAGCACCAGGACGGCCAGCAGGACGTCCAGGGAGATCCCGAGTTCGACCACGAGCGGGACGCCGCTGGTGGTCAGGAAGGCGGTGGCGGTGATGGCGTTGTCCATCAGCAGGAACCCGACCAGCTGCGACAGCGCCCGCCGCCGGGTCACCAGGACGAAGAACCCGATCAGCAGCACGGTCAGCGCGAGCGGCACGGTCTGTGTGGCCGGGGTGGGCGACAGCCGTACCAGCGGCTGGGACAGCGCGTAGGCCAGCATCGCCAGCGCCGCCGCCACCAGCAGCGAGGTCGCCACGTTGACCAGCGGCTGCGTCTCGCGGCCGGCACCGCCGGCCACCAGCGCGCGGCGCATCAGGTACGGCAGCAGCCCGGCCCGCAACGCGCCCACACCGACACCGATCATGATCAGTTCGAGACTGTCCTGCCGGACGCCCAGGATCACGACCAGCGCGGTCAGAGCCACCCCTTGCAGGGTGAACAACCACACGATCGCCGACAACTCGCGCCGCCACAGCACCAGCACGCCCGTCAGTAGGAACGCCCCGCAGGCCAGATCCAGCAGCTGGATGTACATCGCGTCAGTCATATGTCACGCCAGGAAGAAGGAAGCGGCCACGGCCAGCAGCGCCAACAGGAACGAACCGGCCAGCAGCTCAGGAACACGGAACAATCGCAGCTTGGCCATGAACACCTCACCGACCGCCAAGACCACTCCCAGCACCCCCACCTTCAGCACGAGCGCGATCGACGCCACCGCCAGCGCGAGCAGCCCCGCGTCCGCGCCTGCGATCCCCAGCGGGAAGAACAGGCCGGCCAGCAGACCCAGCAGCACCGACAACCGCATGGCTGAGGCCCACTCGATCAGCGCCAGGTCCGGACCTGCGTACTCCAGCACCATCGCCTCATGGATCATCGTCAGTTCCAGATGCGTGGACGGATTGTCCAGCGGGATCCGCCCGGTCTCGGCGATCGTGACGATCGCCAGGGCGATCGCGGCCAGTACGCTCACCGGGGAGATCACCGACAGCGGGTTCTCCACTGTCGCGGTGACGATCGCGCCCAGACTGGTGGAGCCGGCCTTGATCGACAGCGCGAAGGTCGACACCAGTATCGTCGGCTCCACCAGCGCCAGCACGGTCATCTCCCGGCTGGCGCCCATCCCGCCGAACGCCGTGCCGGTGTCCAGCGCGCCGAGTGCCAGCGCCACCGACCCCAAGGCGAGCAGCGCGGTCACCGCGAACAGGTCGGCGACACCGTCCAGCGGCGAGTCCGTGGTCACCAACGGCACCACTGCGGCGACCACCAGCGTGGTGCCGGCCAACAGCAGCGGCGCGGCGCGGAACACCCAGCCGGTGCCGTGCGGCGTGATCGCCTGTTTGCGCATCAGCTTGCGCAGATCTCGCCAGGGCTGCCAGACACCGGCCCCAGCGCGTCCCTCAAGCCGGGCGCGGGCCTGCCGCATCACCCCCACCAGCAGCGGGGCGCCGACCCCGACGAAGACCACCTGCAGTGTCGCCCCGACCACGCTCATCACCACAGCACCACCAGGACGATCAGCGCTCCGGTCAGCGCCCAGAACCCGTAGCCGAGATAGCGGTGCACGCTGCCGGTCGCGAGCTTGCGGGCACCGAGCCCGAGCACAGTCACGGCGGCGATCAGCGGATCGTAGAGCCGGTGCTCGATCCGGTCCGGCACCCGCGCCTGAAAGCGCACGCGTTCCACCAAGTAGGCCGACTCCTTCACCGGGGTGACGGCCACATCGCTTTCGGGGGCCAGCACGTTGTCGAAGACCCGCTGCAACGGCTCGGCGAACGAGGTCGCGGTGTACTCCATCCGGGCCGACATCGGCCCGGCGCCGCAGTCCCACAGCCGGGCGGCTCGCCGGGCCCGCCGCGCCGCCATCACGCGTACCAGACCCAGTACCGCGACGACAGCTGCCATGAGGGCGAGGGCGATCAGCAGCGGCGAGATCACCCCCGAGACGCCCGCCAGCCTCAGCGCCAGCTCCCCGCTCACCACCGCCCGTCCCGGGAACACCACGCCGACAGCCTCGCCGAGCGCGGGTACGACCAGCGTGGGCGTCAGCGTCAGAGCCGCGCAGCCCGCTGCGGCGAGCGCCGTCGCACCGAGCATGGCCAGCGGGCTCTCGCTCGCCCGCTCGGCCTGCACGCTGCGGGGCCGGGCCAAAAAGCCCACGCCGAACGCCTTGACGAAGGTGGCCACCGCCAGCCCTGCCGACAGCGCGATCACCCCGACGGCCAGCGGCATCGTCACCACACCCACCACCCCGGCACCGGGTACGGCGTGGATCAGGCTCTGCAGCAGCAGCCACTCGCTGACGAAAGCGTTGCCGGGCGGCAGCGCCGAGGCACACAACGCCCCGACGGCGAACACGACAGTGGTGTGCGGCATCCGTGTGCGCAGCCCGCCCAGCGCGTCCAGGTCGCGGGTGCCCGTGGAGTGCAGCACCGAGCCCGCCGACAGGAACAACACCGTTTTGAACGCGGCATGGTTGACCACGTGCAGGAGCGCCGCGGCCAGCGCCAATGCCGCCACCACGGACAGTTGTGACGCGGCGAAGAATCCCGCCGCGCCCACCCCGACCAGCACCAGGCCCAGGTTCTCCGTCGAGGAGTAGGCCAGCAGCCGCTTCAGATCCGAGGTCACGATCGCCTGCAAGATTCCAAACAGCGCCGACGCCGCGCCCGCCGCCAGCACCAGCAGCCACCACCAGGCCGGGCCGACGTGCAGCAGATCCAGCCCGACCCGGACGACGCCGTAGGCACCCATGTTCACCATCGCCGCGCTCATCAGCGCCGACACGTGACTCGGCGCTTCCGGGTACGCGCGCGGCAGCCACACATGCAGCGGCACGATGCCGGCCTTCGAGGCGAACCCGGCGAACGTCGCCAGGAAAGCCACCGTCTTGGCGGCCGGTGGCAGCGTGGCGGCGCGCAACTGCTCGAAGCTCTCCCCACCGGCCCCGGCGGCGAACGTGACCAACCCGGCCAGGATCGTCACCAGGCCGAGGTGGGTCATGACCGCATACCACAACCCGGCCCACCCCACCGCCGCCCGCCGCCGGTGCTCGGCCAGCAGCAGCACCAGCGATGAGATGGCCATCAGCTCCCAGGCCAGCAGGAACGTGCTCACGCTGGCCGCGGCCGGCACCACCAGCATGGCTGCCACGAACAGCGGCAGCACGGCCTGGAACACTCGCCCGTCCAGGCCGTGAGCGCAGTAGCCGATCCCGTAGATCGCCGCGCACACCGCCACCACCCCGGTGATCGCGACGAACATCCCGCCCAGCGGGTCGAGGGTCAGCCGCACCCCGGCCAGCGGCAGCAACTCCGGCAGCCAGGCCGACCAGAGCTGACCGTTGCCGGCAACCACAACGGCCGCCACACCCGCCGCCGCTCCTGCGGCCCCCGCGGCCGCCGTGCACCAGCCCGCCAGATGCAGCCGCGCCCGCGGCGGCGCCATCAAGGCGGCCAGAGCGGCCACCGCGCAGCAGGACAGCGCCACCGTGAACAGTGTGCCGACCACGTTCATCGCCCGGTCAGCCCCCGCAACGCCGCCACGATCGCCTCAGGCTTCGGCGGGCACCCCGGCACCTCCACATCCACCGGCACCACGTCGCTCACCGCCCCGGCCACCCCATAGGCTCCGGCGAACGCCCCGCAGTTGCGTGCGCAGTCACCCAGCGCGATCACCAGCCGCGGCTCAGTAACCGCGTCATGGGTGCGGCGCAGCGCTACCTCCATGTTGCGGGTCACTGGCCCGGTCACGAGCAGGGCGTCCGCGTGCCGAGGCGACGCCACCAGCCGTGCGCCGTATCGCTCGGCGTCGTAGACCGGGCCGAACGCCGAGGCGATCTCCACCTCGCACCCGTTGCACGAACCCGCGTCCACATGCCTGATCTGCACCGATCCGGCCAGCTCCGCCGCCTTCGCCGACGGCTCACCGCCATCGCGCCGCGGCGCGGACTCGGCCACCCGGCCCGTTTTCGCGATCTTCCGCCACAACCTCATCGTTGTCTCTCCACCGCTCACCGGCCAATACCAGACGATTAGCAGAAGATCTCGCGGGCTGGGGCCGATTCGGTGACTGTCGCCACTCGTTCTGTAACTCACTGTGATCGGCGACCATAGGGCGCAGCAGCTGCCAGGCTGACCAGCCCTGCACACGCCGTGATCGACACCGCGTTGCGGGGGTGGGGGATTCGGCGTGGACGGTCGGTCATGCCTCCTGGTTCAAGGCCGCGATCGTGTTCTTCGACTGGGCCGGTTCCAAGAACATCCTGGCGATCGACCATGTCGGCATCGTGGAGGCGATCCGCTCGAACGGCACGGTGGTGACGATCGAGGGCAACACTGCCAACCAGGTCAAGCGCCGCGAACGCTCCATGAGCGTGATCGCGGGCTTCGGCTATCCGGCCTACTCCAGCAAGCCCGCACCCAAGCCTGAGGTGTCCTGGGAGGGAGGAAATCGTGAAGACCTTGCCGGCGCTGAAGCGCGGCTCACGTGGCTACGACGTGAAGAGGCTGTTCTACCTGCTGCATGCCCGCGGCATGGGCGTGAACGGCGGCATCGACGACACCGTGTTCGGTGCGCCACTGGACGAGGCGCTGCGCCGCTTCCGGAAGGAGGCCGGGCTGAAGGTGGACGGCGAATGCGGCCCGAGGACCTGGCCCGCGCTGCTGCGCGTGGACTGAACCCCGCGTGGCCACCTCCTGTACCAATCCCGATTTCCGTTGAGCCCGGGCCCGTGGAGGAGTAAGAGTCCAGTTGTCGCTCCGATGCATGGCGATGACCATGAAGACGGCGATCCCTACCGGCATCCCGGCCAGGAGGAGATCCGGATAGGCATCAAGATCTAGGTCAAACAGGAAGCCGAATTGCAGCGCACACGATCGCAGCGCTGACGGCCTGCCGCACGACAGCGATTAACAAGGCAAGCAGGTTCTTCCACTTGGCTTCGCGGATCAAGGCTTCAAGCTGCTGTTCATAGGTCTTCTCTACGGTCACAGCGGCGGATTCTGTCGCAGTCAGAGAAGGCGGCACCAGATGCTGCCGCTAACTGATTCATAACTGAGCGGCGGCCCGAGCGGCCGTCCGCCTCAGTCCCCCGGGACGGACTGCCCGATGGGGCACGGCCCATCGCGCGTAACCGATCCCTTCGAGGAGCATCCTCATGCGCCCATCCCAATAGCGCCATCCGTTTCCCTAGCTGATCTTGATGGCCCGCCCGACTGGGCGGGCCTTTCGCGTGTCCACCCCTATTCGGAGGATCCATGCATGCAGAGCCGGTGACCTACGGCAAGCCGGTCGAGCGGAAGGTGACCGGCGCGACGGTGGGCAGCTGCCTCAGCCTGCTGGCGGTCCTGACCGTCCTGCAGACGGTGAATGCAGACCTCGACCTCATCGCGTTCCTGCCCGACTGGCTGGAATCGCTGACGGTTCCGCTGCTGCCCGGCCTGATCACGTATATGTCGGGTTACAAGGCTAAGCACACCGCCCGGCCCGACCTGCCGCTGGACCAGCGTTGATACAGCCAAGACATTGACCACGCCGCCTTTTTTGAAGATGTAAGCGTTTTCCGTGATAACTTCGCGCAATAAGAGGTTGGTGCATAAGATCGACTTCCTTGATTTCCGTCCTCGCGCAAGTCGTTTTCATCTGCAAAGCTGGAAGCATGGAGGACGGGGGCGTGGCGTCTTATATCTCTAGCGGCGACGGGAGGGCCGAGGACGACAATGGGTCCGGGGCACTCCCGTCCACCGAAACCTCGGAAGCCGACTTAGGAGACACAAAGGTCATATTCACCGCAAGCCGACGCGTTCGGCCAAAAGTCGACCTAGGTGACAAGAGTGCCGTATTTGATGCAATCGGGCTTGTCGCACGCGACTTCGATCTGGACAGCATTAAATCTATATTAAGTGCCAGTCGAAGTGTACGGCCGTCCGCCGCGATCAGCGTGTTCGTCACGATCCGGGCATTCGTCACGATTGGTATGTTCGTAAGGATCTTACTCTTGACGAAAGGAGGGCGATATTCCGCGCGAGTCGCTGTCTCGAACGCGATTTCAACCAGGACGCCATAGGGAGCGCCAGTATCGGCGAAGCCGCCATCTCAGGCATGATCCGCAATGCATCGCCTGAGATGAGCACTGAACAGGTCGCGAAGATTGCTCAGGCCATCGTTGCCCAACTCGAAGCCGCCGCCCTGCCTGCACGTCGCCGCCAACGTCGCCGCGAGTGGAAGCTCTTCATTATCAGCCTCGTCGCCAGTGCCCTGCTGTCCATCCCAATCGGCATTTGGATCAACAGCATCAGCTAAGCCGCGGGCTTCCCTCCGGCCACGAGTCGGACGGCAGCTGGGCCGGTCAGGCCGTACTGGCCTCCGTGGCGGCGCCGGTTCGTGAAAGTTTGAGGCCGAGCGTCTCCAGCAACGGCTGCGCACCCATCACGAGGTACCAGGACTTTGCCTGGCTTCACATCGGGGGCACGCATCTGCACGAAGATCCAGTGCACGTTGCCGGGATGCAGGTCCACCGGCTGCACTCGGAGCGCGCCGGGGCCTTCCAGGTAACGGGCCATAGTGGTCAGCCAGGCGGTGCGAAGGCAACCTCGAAGACCGTCTCGGCGACAGTGACGACGCGCTCATCGGCGCGGCCCGCGCTCAGATGCTCGCCTACCTGGCGCTGTCGCTCCGCTCCCGCCTCGCAGCTCCGCACCGTGCTCGTTCCCGCCGACCGCGCGTCCCGTCATCGGCGCTCCGGGCTGATCACGCCTCTGGAGGACGACGACCTCACCCGCGCCATGCGGGCCGATGCCCGTGGAGCAGCGCGCCACATCGAGCGGTACGCCCTGCGCGCCCGTATCCGTTCCATGAGCCTTGACGACTTCCTCGCCTGCCGCATCCCCGGAACCGAGGTTCACCTCGGCATGTCCCGGAAGCTGTACGCCGCCTGCGAGCGCCTCCACGAGGAAGACCTCGCCATCGCCCAGCGCACCCCGGGCCTGCGCGCCGAGGACCAGCCGGCCGATGACCAGGAACTCAGCGACGACGCTCAGGAAGAACAGCGACTCACCCAGCGGCGGATCTTCCGCGAGCAGCAGAAGGAAGCCCGCCCCCGGCTCCGCGACGCCTACCAGCGGGGAGCGACAAGTGACCGGAGTGATCTGCTGCGCCGTCCCCAGGAGCCAGAACTCGACCTCGAAGGCGACGAGGGGCTCCTCGAAGCGGCGACGCCGGAGACGTACCTGGCCGTCAGCCCCTACGGCCTGCCCCCAGCACGCGCCCAGCTATTAGGCTCGCATTCGATCAGGGGTGACCTCAGGTCAGGCGTCCGGAGTACGGGGAAGCTCCGGGGCGCGGCGGTCGGCGCTGCCGCGATGAGTCCCGACCGGGCACGCCAGGGGCTCGGAGGGGGATCGGGTGGACGGCGCCGTGTCCGATGGTGGTGATGGCCGTGGCCACGGCCGCGTACCGGGCGGCTTCGACGGCGGTGGCGCCCCGCAGCAGGCGCGCGGCGAAGGCCCCGTCGAACGTGTCGCCCGCGCCGGATGCGTCGACCGGGATGACCAGATGGGCCTTGACGTGGGTGACCTCACCGCCGTCGGCCACCAGAGCCCCTGGCATCGGCGGCCGCGGACCTCTGGATCTCACGGCAGTGACGCGAGCATTCGCTCTCCCGCCGATCGCAGATGGGCGGTCATCGCGGCCGCCGCAGCCGGGCTGTCGCCCGCCACGACTGCTCGTACGATGGCTTCGTGCTCGTCCCGGGTGAGCTCGGCGGCGCCTTCCCGGGCGTAGAAGATCCGGAAAGCGCGCGAACGGACGAACAGCCGCTCCAGGGTCTCGGCCACGATCAGGTTTTTGGCCATCTCGGCGAGTTTGCCGTGCAGTAGTTCGTCTGCCTTGGCCAGCATGGTGAGGTCGCCGCCGGGAACGTCGACCTGTCGGCGCAGGAACGCCCGGTCCTCCGCGCGGAACTCCTGGGCGGCACGGGCGGCCGTGGGAGGTTCGAGCAGGAGCCTGAACTCGTACAGGTCGGAGATCGTCTTGTGGTCGGGCAGGTCGGCGGCGACGAAGCCGCGGTAGGGGTGCTTGCTGACCAGGCCGTCGGCCTCCAGGCGGCCCAGGGCCTGGCGGATCGGCGTGTTGGAGATCTTCAGCTGGGCCGCCAGGGCGTCGATCTTGACCCGGCTGCCATGTGGGATATGGCCACTCAGCAGCATTTCTCGCAACACGTCGTACACGTCGTCGGCCAGCACTTGCCGGCGGGGGAGCGCCGGTGCCGGCGCGGGTGAGTCGGTCATCCAAGCCTCCTGACGTTCACAACATAGCGACAAATGGGGGTTGACGTCGCCGTAACATACATGCAACATCTGACTTCAGACATCGTACACGATTTTGTCGAGGCAGCTGTGATCAGATTTCGCATCCCCCTAACGGCGTGCCTCGCAGGCGCCCTGCTCGCCGCCTGTTCGTCCAACACGCCCGCAGCCGTCAGCGGTGCCATCACCGAGGATCGTGACGCGACATTGCTGGTGTGGAGTGACCCCACCCGGCTGGCCGGATTCGAACAGTTCAAGAAGACGCACCCGAACCTGAAGATGAAGGTCGAAACCTACGACGGGCAGAGCCTGCTGACGAAGATCCAGCTGTTCAACCGCACCGGCAAGGGCTGGCCGGACGTCATCTTCGCCGGGCAGCCCAACATGGTCTCCCAGTTCGCCGGGAAGCTCGACTATGCCCAGCCCCTCGACTCACTGGTGCAGGAGCAGATCCGGAAGGACTTCGGCACGGCCAACGCGCCCTGCGAGGTGGGAGGCAAGCTGTACTGCCTGCGCAACGACCTGGCCCAGACCGTGCTGTGGTACAACAAGCCGCTCATGGAGCGCTTCGGCTATCAGCTCCCCAAGACCTGGAACGACTACCGGGCGCTGGGCGAGCGGGTGGCCAAGGAGCACCCCGGCTACGTCATCGGCAGCGCGGGCAGCTTCTTCACCTATTACGACTACTTCTGGTCCAGCGGCTGCCCGATCCAGCAGGTGACCGGGCCGGACAAGGTGCACATCGACCTGAAGGACCCCAAGTGCACCCGGGTCGCGGACGTGCTCGACCCGCTGGTCAAGAACGGCTCGGTCACCAAGGCGGGGCTCTTCGACCCGGAGATGGCCAAGCTGGGCAAGGAGGGCAAAGTCCTCATGCTGCCCGGGGCCTCCTGGCTCGGCGACTACCTGTTCAAGCCCAAGGACCTGTTCGCCACCCCCAACGGGCAGATCGCCGCGGCGCCGTACCCGTCCTGGGACGGCGAGACGACCAACTGGTCCGGCAGCGCGGGTGGCGGCGTCTACCTGGTCTCGCGCCACTCCAAGAACATGAAGGGGGCCGCCGAGATCATCCAGTGGATGACCACCGACGCCGGCTACCAGAAGGGCGCGCCGACCTACCCTGCCTACGGCCCCTCGGCCGACGCGTGGGCCAAGCGGCTGGCCGGTGACCCGTTCTACGCGTCCGACCCGTTCCCGGTGATGCGGGAGCAGGCGGCCAAGGTCAACCCGGTGCAGCAGCCCACCCGCTACGACGTCGAGGGCGCGTTCACCCAGACGGTGGTCCCCGCGATCCGCTCCGGCGGCAGTGTCCGGGCCGGCCTGGAGGCGTTGCAGGCCGAGCTGGTGAATTTGGCGAAGGCACAGGGCTATGACGTCGGGTAAGTTGTTCGGCTGGCTGTGCGTGACCCCGTACCTGGTGCTGCTCGCGGTCTTCGGGATCGGCCCCGTGATGTACGCCCTCTACGAGTCCCTGAGCGACCCGCGGGCCTACGGCAACGCGATCGCCGACTTCCGCTTCCTGCCCGCGCTGGGCAACGTGTCGCTGTTCATGGCGCTGTACCTGCCGGCCATGGTGATCGGCGTGCTGCTGCTGGCGCTGTTCGTCCAGGACCAGCGTCCCCTGTACAGCACGGCGCTGCGCCTGGTCTACATGCTGCCGGGTGCGGTCACCGGCTCGGCCAGCGTGCTCCTCTGGTACGTCATGCTCCAGCCCGCGCTCAGCCCCTTCGCCCCGCTGCTGCACGGCCTGGGCATGCGGACCGGCAACGACGTGCTGAAACCGTCGTACCTGGTGATGATCTTCGCGTTGATGGCCTTCGCCACCGGCTTCGGTCAGTGGGTGGTCATCATGTACGGCGCCCTGCAGGGAGTGCCGCGCGAGGTGCTGGAGGCCGCCAAGGTGGACGGCTGCACCTGGTGGCAGACGGCCCTGCGGATCAAGCTGCCGCTCATCTCCAAGTACGTGGTCTACATGGTCATCCTGGCCTTCACCGCCGGACTGCAGATCTTCATCGAGCCGCAACTGCTGTACGGCGTGGCCTTCACCGGCTCCAAGTCGTGGTCGCTGAACCAGCTCGGCCTGCTGTTCGCCTTCGACAACGGCGACTTCGCCGCGGCCGCCGCGCTGTGCCTGATGCTCCTGGCCGTCTGCACCGTGGCCGCCTGCTTCCTGGTCTTCAAGGCCAAGTTCTTCGAGACGGAGGTCGACCGATGACCGAGCGGCTCGGCGGGCCGTGGGTGTGGCGGACATCCGTGTCCGTCGTGCTCGGCCTGGTGGCCCTGGCCTGCGCACTGCCGCTGGTGTGGCTGGTGCTGGCGCCGACCAAGTCCGACGCCCAGATCACCGGCGGGCATCCGCTGTCCTTCGGCTCGCTCGACGGCTACCTGACCGCCTGGCGGAACCTGACCACCTTCAACGACGGCGTCATCTATCAGTGGATCGTCAACTCGGCGGTCTACACCGGCGGCGCGGTGCTGCTGTCGGTGACCACGTCCCTGCTGGCCGGGTACGCGCTGGCGGCGACGAGGATCGCCGGCCGACGGGTCATCCTCATCGCCACGCTGCTGGCGATGATCGTGCCACCCGCCGCGCTCGTGCTCCCGCTCTTCCTCGAGGTGAACGCGGTCCAGCTCACCGGCACCGCCTGGTCGGTGATCCTGCCCGCCAGCCTCTACCCGTTCGGGGTCTACCTCGCCTTCATCTACTTCTCCACCCTGCTGCCGCGCGAGGTGCTGGAGGCCGCCAGGATCGACGGCTGCTCGGAGGCCGCCCTGTTCGCCAGGGTCGCCCTGCCGCTGGGCAAGCCGCTGATCGCGCTGCTGACCTTCTTCGCCTTCATCGGCAACTGGAACAACTACTTCCTCCCGTTCGTGATGCTCGGCGACGACGAGACCTTCAACCTCCCGGTCGGGCTCGGCGTGCTGATCTCCGGCTCGCCCGCGCTCAACCCGGCACTGGGAGGCAGCGATCTCCCCATCCACCGGCCAGAAGCCGCGATAACGGGCGTGCTCACCGTGGTGCCCGTGGCGCTCGTCTTCCTGTTCGCCCAGCGCCACCTCGTGCGCGGACTGCTCGACGGCGCCGTCAAGAACTGAACCGCAACGGAGTGAATGTGAAGATCACCGCTGTCGACGTCGTCCTGTGCGCGCAGCCCGCCGTCACACCCGCCTTCCGCTGGCGCGACGGCCTGCCGGGGTCCGAGCCCGCGCACACCGGCGGCTGGCTCGTGCTGTCCACCGACGACGGGCACACCGGCTACGCCTACAGCCAACGCGGCGCCATCCTGGCTGACATCGCCGACCGGCGGCTGCGCTCCGAACTGCTCGGCGCCGACCCGCTGCAGCGTGAGTGGTTGTGGCACCGCGTCTGGGAGCTGGACCGCATCGAGGAGATGCCGCTCTACATCCACGGCCTGGTCGACGTGGCGCTGTGGGACATCGCGGGGAAGGCCGCCGGGCTGCCGGTGCACCAACTGCTCGGCGGGTACCGCACCGCCATCCCCGCGTACGCCTCCACCTCGACCTTCGCCACCGTCAGCGAGTACCTCGACGTCGCCGACCAGTGCCTGGAACTGGGCTACCCGGCCATCAAGCTGCACGCCTGGGGGAACGTCGACCGCGACATCGCCCTGTGCGCGGCACTGCGCGAGCACGTCGGCGACTCGGTGCCGCTGATGTACGACGGATCCGCCGGGTTCGACCTGCTCGACGCGATCAAGCTGGGCAGAGTCCTGTCCGAGGCCGGATACCTCTGGTACGAGGAGCCGATGCGCGAGTTCAGCGCGACCGCCTACCAGCGCCTGGCCGAGAAAGTGAACGTACCTCTGATCGTCGCCGAGACCAGCGACGGCGCCCACATGAACACCGCCGACTTCATCGCCAACGGCTCCGCCACCGCGGTGCGCACCAGCGCGGGCCTGCGCGGCGGCGTCACCGGGGCGATGCGGATCGCCCACCTGGCCGATGCCTACCGGATGCGCGCCGAGGTTCACGGCGGCGGCATCGTGCACACCCACCTGTGCATGGCCATCCCCAACACCACCTACTACGAGTCGTTCGTCCCCGCCAACCCCGTGACCAGGGAAGAGGCGGTCGATGCCAACGGGCTCGTCCACGCGGGAACCGCGCCCGGCATCGGATACGAGGCCGAATGGGAGCGCACTGCAGTACCGGCCGGGCTGGAGCCCTACACCTCCTGAATTCCCCCCAGCAAAGGAGAACACCAACATGAGCGACAAACGGAGCACCGGCCTGAGCAGGCGTGCCGTTCTGGCGACCGCCGCGACGCTACCCCTGATCGCGGCGACGCCCGCCGCGGCGGCGGCCAAGGGCTGGACGTGGAAGCTGCTCACCGAGGGCACGGACGTGTGGCAGCGCAACTCCTGGAAAGGCAGGGAGCAGTTCGACTTCCGACTCGGCGGTGGCGGCTGCATCCCGCAGATGCGGCACTGCCCGACCGGCTACCGGCCACTGCTCTCGCCCACCTACGAGGGCGAGGAGACCGACCGGGTCATGCAGGCCGTCCTGTGGGGCCTGAACGTCGAAGCCGCGACCAACGTCCTCGACCGGCGCTGGAACGTCAACCAGGCGGGCACCCGCCCCGGCGCCTACCAGCGCACGGTCCGCGTCGAGCGGACCACCCCGACCGCGACCGACGTGTGGACCATCGCCGACCGGCAGTGGTACGCCGAACTCGTCGCCGACTTCGCGGGATCGGACGCCGTCCCGCAGCTCACCCGCTACACCAGACTGTCCAACGGCACGCTGGAGATCCGCCGCGTCATCCGGCTGCCCAAGGTCGTCAACGCCGGAACGACAGTCGCGAACGTCGAGTTCTACCTGGAGAACTGGCTGCCGTTCCTGCGCTCCGCCGACGCCTTCACCGCCCTGGCGCTGCGACTCGACGCCAACGGCGACCCGAGCGAGTGGTACCGGGCGGGCCAGAACATCCCCTACTACCCGTGGACGCAGACCAGCACCACCAGCGGCTACGCCATGGTCTACCAGGAAGGCACGCACCGGACGACCCCCAACGTGGCCGTGGTCTTCTCCAAGAACCCGGGCACGAAGCACGCCACCTCGGCCGTGTTCGAGAATGTGCGCAACTCGATGGACTGGGACACCGGCATCGGCATCCTGCCCGGCGCCCACATCATCGGCGGGGAAGCCGACAGCATCCTGGACTACACGATCCGCATCGTGCCCAACGGCGGCACCAGCGCCGGCCTGGTCACCGACCTCAACGCACAGGTCGCCGCGATCCGGCCACCCGCTCTGTACGGCCCGTCGTACGCGCTGTCCGGCGAACTGGGCAGCATCGCGGGGCGGCTGCGCGGTTACCTGACCTCCGCCGAGGGAACGCGAACCAACCACCTCGCCCCGCTCCTGGTCTGAGTCCGGCGATCCCGGGCGCCGAGCAGGGATCGTGGGTATCGGCACCAACCGGCTCCGGCCCGTCCTCCTCTCCAACCGACGGTGCCGGCAGGTCCGACGTAGGTGACCGAGACCAGGCCGGCACTGTCGATGATCGCGGCGGGGCCGATGGCGATGGCGGGGCGCTGAGGTGTAGCGGTGGGGGTCGTCGCCGAACTCTGCGAGCACCCGGGCGCCGAGGATCGCTCCCAGCCCGGGCTGGGAGCAGATGATCTCAGCGGCCGGGTGCTGCTCAAAATGCGCCTCGACCTCCTTGTGCTGGGCCGCGACCTGCTCGTTCAGGGTGACAAGGACGGCGACCAGCGACCGTGTGGAGGCGGCGTGTGCGGCGGTGATGGCAGCCGGTTGGCCCAGGTGCCGCTCGCGCAAGGCGGCCTGGATCGGCGCGGCCTTGGCGGCCAGATCGCCGCGACGCCCGGCACGCCGCAGCGCCGCGCTGATCTGGCTGATGGTCGTCCTGCCCAGCTACTTCCTGCTGCGCGACAGTGCGCCTGCCGGTAATTCCATCCGTGCAGGTCTCGCGTCGGTGATCCGTCCAAGGTCTGTGATCGGGGCCGGGGCCGGGGCAGGACGCAGCGGGGCGGCTTGATTTAGGGCTTGGTGGGCTCGGTTCTGGTTGTAGAAGCGTTCGTACTCGGTTGCGTCCACGGGAGTGCTGTATGGGTTGGAGCACGTGCCGAGCACTGCGAGCGACCTCTACGGACGGTGCCTGCATGACTGGAGCGCGAAATCCACTTCCGCGGAGCTGGGATGCAACCGCCGAACAGGGCGGCGGCCGTGCTCCGTGCGTGCTCGTACGCCCCGACATGCGCCGTCAGGACGCGGCACTGCCTGACACGCAAAATGTGGGGAGGCGGCACGAACCACCACCAAGCGGCACCGCCTTCTAATCCGACGGTCGCAGGTTCGAATTCTGCAGGGCGCGCTTCTCCACCAGCGGAAATACCAGCCGCATCCACCTACTGCGGCGGCGTGAGGTAGAGCTGGGGCAAAGCTGAGTCACGCGCTGAGCTTTCGCCCCAGCGCGGACGCGGCGTTCAGCACCAGCTGGGCCGTCTCTTGGGCAGCTTGGTGGGCGGCCTCTGAGACGTAGGTGTCGGCGGTGAGTACGATGCTGGCGCGCCCGAGCATCGCCCGCACCACCTTCAGATCGGTGTACGCGGCCGGCGCCAGCGTGGCGGCGCCATGTCGCAGATCGTGCAGCCGGACCGGGGGGCGGCAACCAGGCGGCGGAAGCGACCAGTGAGGTAGTCCGGCCGCAGCGGCGCTCCGTTTACAGTCATGAACACTGCGCCTTTCAAGCTGCATATGAGTACTCGTGGAGAACTCCGCCGAGCCGGTCTCTTCGGCGTATGTTCAGGTCGGTGATCCGCTCGGGGTCTGTGATCGGGGCCGGGACGGGAAACAGCGGGGCCGCTTGGGCCCGGGCTTGGTGGGCGCCGTGCTGGTTGTGGATTCGTTCATACTCGCGCAGAGCATGGCGCAGATGACGTTCGTTCCACAGCAGGCGACGGTCGAGGAGTTCGCGGCGACAGGACTGCGCCCATCGCTCCATGATCGAGTCATGGTCAGCCGTTTAGATCGCGGTGAATCTGCCGTCCGCCGCGACCACGGTGCACGTGATGAGATCTGGAGCGCGGCCAGGCGAGGAAGCAGAGCACGTCGGCGATCTCCTCGGGTTGGGCCGCCCGGCCGGGTGGCTGGGCACGGGCGGGGTCATGTCCGCATGACGGACGCGAGGAGCGCCAGCTTGTCGGCGCTGTCGGTGCCGGGGTCGGGGTGGAGGACGACGAGCGCCTGGCCTGTCGCGCCGCTGACGCCCAGTCTCTCCCGGTTCAGTGACAGGCCACCGACCTGGGGGTGGTCGATGTGCTTGGGGGTGCCTTCGCATGTGTTCACGTCGTGGACCGGGATCCTGGTCCTGTCAGCCCGCATCCGCGCTCTCTCACGACAACAGCGTCCGCCGACCGCGCGGGCTACCGATGCGGTGGCGGGCGAGGGTAGTTCCGCGGATCGCTTATCACGGCGAGGATGCCGCGCGCACCGGTGAGCCGGCTCTGTGGTCGGTACCGACTGAGCGGAACGGCGTCACCTTTGGGAAGGGTTCGGGAGGGGAGTGTGTTGAGGCGAGGGTGCCGGGTGGCTGAAGAATGTTCATCGCCGGTCGTGGAATCCGGCTGACGTTAGTGGTTCGGGACACGATGACGACGGGGTGGGTCACGCTTCGCCCCAGGAGGGATGGGAGCTGATGAGCCTTCGCCAGTTCGAGTACGCCCTGGCGGTCGCGGCGGAGGGCTCGGTGACGGCGGCGGCGGAGTTGTTGCAAGTCGCCCAGCCGTCGATGTCCCAGCAGATCCGCAACCTGGAGCGTGACCTCGGCGTGACGCTGTTCGCCCGGACGTCGGCCGGACTGGTGCCCACCGCGGTCGGCCGGGCGTTCCTGAAGGAGGCGGAGGTCGCGGTGAACGCGGCTCGGCGGGCGCGGGCAACGGCGCGGGCCGGCGCGGATGACCTGGTGGGGGAGCTGGTCGTCGCGGCGCAGCTGGGCTTCGGCACGCGGCAGCTGCCGGGCGCGCTGAGCGTGCTGCGGCGCCGCTTCCCGCGGCTGGAGGTCACCGTCTTCGAGGAGTCGAGCTCCGCTGAGCTGGATCGGCTGTGCCGCAGGGGTGCGCTGGGCCTCGCCCTGATGGCCGCGTGCGAGCGGAGCCCCGCGGACGCCCACCGCCTCGGCGAGGAGGAGTTCGTCGTGGTGCTGGGCGCCGGGCACCGGCAGCTCGCCGCGGACCGGGTCGAGCTGCGCGAGCTGGAAGGGGAGCCGTGGGTCAGGTTCGACCGCGACAGCGCACTGGACGGCGTGCTGCTGGAGGTGTCGCGGAACGACGGGCTGACCCCGGCCACGGTCGCCCGCGTGTCCCAGACGGCGACAGCCGTTCGGTGGGCCGCCCACGGCCTGGGGGTGACGCTCGTCCCGGCCTCCGCGGTGCCCCGCGGTTATGAGCACCTCGCGCGTCCGGTGTTCCCGGCTGTGTCCCAGCCCGTCATCGCCGTGGTCCGGTCCGACGCGGGCCCGGCGGCGACCGCTCTGCTGGAGCTCCTGCGTCAGGAGATCTGGGACAGCTCCGCCTCCTTTCGCCGGTCAGGCACTGAGGCCGGTGAGCCGCACGATGAGATTGCCGCAGTGAACGCCGCCGAACAGCTCGTGCTGTGATCGGTCGTCCCAATGAGCGTTCGAGGATGGTGTGAGGGAAAGGTGATCCGGCCCGCGGTGTGCCATGAGGCGCAGTGGCCGGGCGTGGGGCCGGTCAGAGTTGGGTGACTCCGCCGTCCACGGCGAGCTCGACGCCCGCGGTGTACGTCGCGTCGAAGGCGAGGAACGCGGCCGCGGTGGCGATCTCGTCGAGGGTGCCGAAACGCCGCATGGGATTGTCCGCGACGCGCTCCGCCTTGAACTGCTCGGCGTCCTCCGTGGTCATGGAGCGTTCCAGAATCCCCGTGTCGATGGGACCAGGGCTGATCGCGTTGACGCGGATCCTGCGCGGAAGCAGCTCGCGGGAGAAACTGCGGGCCAGGGAGCGCACCGCCGCCTTGCCGGCCGCGTAGACACTGGTGTCCAGCATGCCGACGGCGCCGGCGACCGAGGTGGTGAGGACGACGCCGGCACCCGTGTTCAGCAGCGGGGCAAGCTTCTGCACGGTGAAGAAGGCGCCCTTGACGTTGATCGCGAACAGCTCGTCGTACACCTCCTCGGTCGTCGACTCGAAAGGCGTCAGGAGCGTGATGCCCGCGTTGACGAACAGGGCGTCGATCGTGCCGAGCTCGGCTTTCACCTGGTCTGCCAGGGCGTCGAGGTCGGACAGTGAGGACACGTCGCCGCGGAAGGCCACCACGTTCTCGCCCAACTGCTCCCGTGCGGCGTCGAGCGTGGCCTGAGAACGGCCGGTGATCACCACGCGGGCTCCGCCGTCCGTCAGGAACTTCGCGATCGCGAGCCCGATGCCGCTGCTGCCACCGGTGACCACTACATTCTTGTCGTTGTATTTTTCCATCCCATTATTCCTTCGTTGTTTGATGTAAAAATGTGCCGTCGAATTTCCCTTCGGCATCAGTTCCTGGGGTATTCGCCGCCGTCCACGGAGAAATAGGTCCCGGTGAGCCAGCTCGCCCGGTCGGACACGAGGAACAGCACCGCGCTGGCGATGTCTTCAGGCCGGCCGTCGCGCCCGAGCGGGGGTGTGGAGGTCGCGCCCGATTCCGCGTTGTCGCTCGCCCACCGCCTCCGCGTCTCCTCGCCGCCGGGCGTGGCGGTCCTGCCGGGGCCCAGGGCGTTGACCCGGACTCCGAACGGGGCCAGCTCCGCGGCCAGGGCCCGGCTGTAGCTCTCCAGCCCCGCCTTCGCCGCCTGGTAGTGCGCGAACACCGGCACCGGCGGGAGGAGCGCGGCCGTGGAGATGTGCACGATCGCCCCCGATCCCCGTTCCCGCATCCCCGGTGCCAGTAGCGAGTTCAGCCGCACCGCCGCCAGGAGGTTCAGCTCCAGCGCGTCCTGCCAGTCCTCGGCGGGGATCGTCATGGCGCTGCCGCCCGCGTTGGCCCGCGCACCACCCGCGTTGTGGACCAGGATGTCCACCCCGCCGAGCGTCTCCTGCACGGCCGTGGCCAGCGCCTCCGTCCCGGCCTGTGTCCGGATGTCGGCCGTCACGAAGGCGGCTCCCTCCGGCGCCGTGTACGTGGTCGACCTGGCGGTGGCCAAGACCTCGGCGCCCGCGTCCAGGAGTTGGCGCACGACGGCCGCTCCGATTCCGCGGGAACCACCTGTGACCAGGGCTCGCCTTCCTTTAAGCTCTCGCGGCTCAGCTCCGTTTTCGACCGTGGTCATGCTGCCATTCCTTTCGGTTGTTTGCTCATTCGCTCGGCGCGGGCACAGCGCGAATCTTTCGAGCAATCGCGGTGTGCGCCTCGTCGACCCGATTCACGGTATGTCCGGAAAAGAACGAGAGGCAAAGATGAAATATCAGCAGCTGCCATAGGGAATTCCTATGGGCGTCGCGGCTGCCGATGCCGCGAGGCCTGCTGTCGCCACAGTGTTCGCCCTGCCTGGGCCGGGGCTGCCCGGGTGGTGACGTCGGCGGCCTGGCCGTATGCTGCACGCTCTGACGCGACGCGTGGTATTCGGGCCAGAGACCGTCGTGACGGCGGCTCGTCTGAGCACCATCTGACCGAACAAGCCGGCAATTGTGGGCGGAAGTGTTGTCATGGCAGACCCTCTACGCGACGGAGACCCAGCCCAGGTCGGCCTGTACCGCTTCGAAATCCATCGCGTCGGGCTTGAGCTGGGAGTTTTCCGGAGTGGCTACGCGGCTCGGTGATACTCGTTGATCAATCCGCAGAGCACCTTCCGACGTTCGATCCGCCCCTCCAGCGGCAGGACGGTCCGATCGTCACGATCGGGTGGTCGCTGTGAGCGGGACTGGTGCGGGCGATGACGGTTGTGGTGGTCGACATACTCGGTCAGCACCGAGCGCAGGTGCCGTTCGTTGTAGATCAGCATGCGGTCGGTGCACTCGGCTTGTACGGTGCGCACCCATCGCTCGGCGTAGCAGTTGGCCCGTGGTGTGCGCGGCGGGGTCTTCACCACTGTCACGCCCGCGCCGGCGAAAACCGCGTCGAACACCTTGGTGAACTTGGTATCTCGCTCGCGGATGAGGAAGCGGAAGGAACCGACCCGGTCGCCGAGGTCCATGAGAAGGTTGCGGGTCTGCTGGACCGTCCACGCTCCGGCCGGGTGGGCGGTCACACCGAGGAAGTGAATGCGCCGGGTGGCGAAGTTCCACGAAGCTCGGGGCATCCTTGTCGAAAATTCAGGATCCGCTCACCGCGCGCAGCCTGGCCCGGTACACCTGGCGAGCCTGATCGTGCAGATCCCGGTGGGCGGTGCGCTGCGCGGCCGAGGCGAACGTGCCGTCCGCGTCCAGCAGCGGCTCCAGGAGGTCCAGCCAGCGCAGGCACCACTCGACGTCGGCCCGCCTGGCCACGTGATCCCCGATGTAGACCGGGCTGGTGTGCGCGTAGGCGCCCCCAGGGTGCATTGACCGGGGATGCGGCCCGCCTCCTGCCACGGCCACCACGTAGGTCGGTTCGTGCACGGTGAGCTCGGCGGTGAGCAGGCCGGGCCCGCCCTCCGCGATTACGCCGTCGGCGGTCCTGAGCTGGAGCCACTCCACCTCGGGGCCGACGGTTCGCGCGGTGATCGTGACGGTGTCGCCCTCGGCCGGCCGCATCGTGTCGCCCGGCCGGTGACCGCCGACGTCGAGCTCGAGCCAGGGGCCCGTGGTGGCGAACGTGCGGCCTCGGCGTACGGCTTCGGCGAAGGAAACGGCGGTCAGCGGCCCATCGACCCAGGCGTACACCCGCTCCCAGCCGGGCGGGCTCGACGCGGTGCCGCGCCGTGAAATGGACAGGACCGCGTCGGTGCCGGCGGTCACCGCGAGCCGGTTGCCGGCCCCGATGAGCCGGCGATAGACCACGGCGGTCGCCTGGATGGAGGAGTGGTTGAGCACGTCCAGGCTGTCGATCAGGCCGAGCGCCGCGTCCACCACGATCTCCCTGGCCGAGCAGTTGCGCCCGGCGGCGACGGCCCTGTCCGGCGGGTCGGTGTCGCTCAGATCGGTGTGGAACGGGTGGCCGTAGCCGGTGACCGCGCCAAGGCCGCGCAGTTCCGCCAGCGGAGCGCTGTTGGGATGCGCGTCCGGACTGTCACCGAAGCCGCTGTGGAAGCGCGTGGGCATGCCGGTGAGGCCGAAGGCGCTGAAGTGTCCGAGCAGGTCATTGCGGTATTCCACGCCGAACCTGGCGATGTGGCTCTCGTCCGACCACGGCAGGTCCCGCCCGACCCACTCCTCCAGCAGCTCCCGGTCATAGACCCGCTCACCTGCCACGTTGCCCGCGACCAGGTTCAGCACGTGCAGGTCCTCGCCGATCTGCGCGGCGGCGGCCCGCTCTGGGGTCGCCGGTTCGTCGCCCATCCAGTTGAGGTGGACGTGCAGGTCGCCGCCGTACCAGCCGCGGGCGGCCGCGTCGTAGAGACGTTCGGGCGTCAGCTCGACGGTCAGCTCCTCTCCCGGCGCGGGCTCCACGTCCACCGTGGCCGAGCCGTACTCCATGCCGCGCGTCACGGATACTGTGAGGCGCTCCGCGGGAACGTCGACCTCCAGGTCGTCGCCGTGGAAGTACGGTCGCAGCTGGGCATCCAGAGCGCGGACGGCGCCCCGCGGATACCATCCCTGCCCGTCCCCACTGGTGACGGTCCACCTGCACGGGAACCCGGCGCGCAGCCGCACCCGGGCTGCGCGCGCCCGCCTGGTGAGCGCGCCGAGGTCAATCCGCTCTCCGGCGATCACCGTGCCGGCGCTGGTGATCGCCACCAGTTTGGCGCCTCCCGGTGGAACGACGTGCGCGACGCCGTCGACCGTCACGGTGACCTCCTCCGGCATGCCGGAGTCCAGCAGCAGCGTGGTCGAGAGCGGCGCGTCATCAAGTACGGCCAGTGTCCGGGCCTCCAACCGGTGCCCTTCGGGAGTGAGGCGCAGAGCCGCCAGGTTGTCCAGGACGTCGCCACCCAGCGCGTCCCGTACCACGCCGTCCAGGTCGAGCTCGCCCATCCGCGCGTCCATGTCGCGGCGCGTCCCGCCGAGCTGGCGGAAGCAGGCGCTCCAGTAGTCGTAACCGTTCATGAGGTAGGCGCTCGTGTGCACCTCCCCGACGTAGGGGATCAGCTGCTCGCCCCACGTCACCCCATGGCGGTCGAGCAGGCGGCGGTAATCGTGCACGGACCCCTCCATCAGATCGCGGAAAGCAGAGCGCGGATGTCCTCGTCCCCGGGATCCAGACGCGTGGTGGGACTGCACCCAGCGTTCCATGATTGAGTTCATGCGAGGTATTCGGATGCCGGTGAGTACGGTCTGGATGCCTGCGTCGGCGAGGATCTCGTCCATGAGGGCGGGGAACTTCCCATCCCTGTCTCGGATCAGAAAGCGTGCCTGGCAGCCCGCATCTTCCAGATCCATCACGAGATTTTTCATCGCCTGGATCACCCAGTTCCCGCTCGGGTGAGCAGTGGTGCCCAGCACGTGGACGCGCCGGGTGGCGTGCTCGATGACAGCCAGGATGTGCTGGCGCTGGCCGCTGAGCATGATGGTCTCGATGAAATCGCAGGCCAGCAGTGCGTCTGCTTGCGAGCGCAGGAAATCGGCCCACGTGGTGGATGCCCGCTCGGGCGCCGGATCAAGACCTTCCTGCTTGAGGATCTCCCAGACCGTGGACGGTGCGACCTTGATGCCGAGCGTGGTGAGTTCACCATGCACCCCGCCGATATCCCCAGCCGGGGTTCTCCCGAACCAGGCGCAGGACGAGAGTGCGGATGGAGCGGACCGTGGGTGGGCGCCCAGGCTGCTTCGGCCGGCAGGTGCGGGCATGACGCCGTTGCATCAGATCGCGGTGCCAGCGCTGGACGGTGTCCGGCCGGACGAGGAGCCACAGTCGGCGCAGGGCCTCGCGGGGCAACGAGGTCAGCAGGGCGGTAAGAAAGGCTCGGTCCTCAGGTGCGAATCCTTGTCCCGATCGCCCATGGGCAGCAACCGCAGCGCGGCGAACGTGTTCGTGATGGTGAGGTAGGCCAGGCGAAGGAGCACGGCTGATCATCATGCCGCACTTGGTTCCGTCTCCGGGATGGCCGGAGCTCGCGCACACCACGCGAAGCCCTCGCAGGGTCATGACCTGGGCGGATGTAATCATGGGCCGGTGCACTGCGCAGCGGCCTGAGGCCTCCTTGACCTATCACTTCAGTATTCGGCGAATATTCCCTCGGGGACGAGCATGAATGACTTTGATCGCGACGAGTTTGTGAGCCTGGAAGAACAGATCCGGCGAACTCGTGAGATCCTTTGGAAGATGCCCTCTGCGCGACGATTCATTCAGGCGCTCGACGCGGAGGCCGAGCAAGACGGTGAAACCTACATCAGCATGTTCGAATATCTGCTCGAGGTCGTTGCCGAAGTGTTTATGCCAGCCGTGGAGGAGGACGACGACAAGGACGTGATCAGGTCCTTCCTCGACATCTGCGAAGAGCTTCTCAGCATGAACAGCAGCCTCCTTAGGGAAAATATCGACGATCTCGTGGCAAAGTTGCTCATTCGAGATTATCCTCATCTTATTTCGCAGAGCGGTCTGCAGCTACAGAAACTCGTCGCCACTCACTGAGACGATTCAGAACTTCAATAATTCGGCCATCTGCATCAGTGCACCCATGGGACAGCCAACATAATCATGGCCCCAGCTTCCTGCGGATGAGCGTGCAAGGGGCGGCGCGGGCCTGCTCCAGCGTGCCGACCAGTCAGGGTTCGTGCAGGATCGCATCGGCGGGGTCGCCTAAGAGGGCATTTGATTTGAGTAGATTGCGGCTTATGTTCTAGTAAGTGCCCCGCCAGGTTGGGGTGGTCTCGTCCGTTATGCGCTTGGTGAGGGTGTTGATCGATGCGAGGTGGATCATGGCCTGGGAGCTGGAGGGGAGGGTTTCATAATCGCGGGTTAAGCGGCGATAGAGCATGAGTCAGCCCAGGCTGCGTTCGACGACCCAACGGCGTTTGACGATGTGGCATCCGCGGGTCTCGGGCTTTCTGGCTACGACTTCGATGTCGATGCCCAATGTGGCGCCGTGCTCGATTACGGCATTTCTGAAGCCGGAGTCGACCCAGGTTTTCGTTATCGTCGGGTAGGCGGTTTTGGTTTGGTTGATCAGTCGCATTCCGATGACGTTGTCGGCCGGGCCTGCGGCGGCGACGGTCACGGCGAGGATGATGCCTTGGGTGTCGGTGGCGATGCCTCGCTTGCGGCCGACGATCTTCTTGCCGGGGTCGGTGCCTTGGCTGGTGAGCGGCACGTTGGTGGAGGTCTTCACGCTCTGGGTGTCGATCACGCAGGCGGTTGGTTCGGCTTTTCGGAGGTCTGCGCCGAGCTGTTGGTGGCCACGGCGCCGGCCAGCGCCTCGTCGTCGGTCATGACGCGCGACGGGGGAAGCTCGTCGTGGACGTTGCCCGCCGCCACCCAGGCCTGCGTCGGCGTACGACGACGCAGGCGTCGCCCGGGTACGTGCGGAGCACGATCAGGTGCTCCTTGACGCTCGGGATGTACTCGACGATGAGGGCAGGCGGGTGTCGGTAGCCCGGGTAGTCCGCGCCGCTGTAGTCGCTGGAGTAGTACTGGCGCCAGTTGATCGTGGCGGTCTCGCTGACGGCCTGGAGCACCACCCCGTGGTTGGGCTCGTCCCGCTCAATCCAGGCGCGGGCCATGTTGGTGACCCGGTGCACCAGATGCTCTTCCTTGGTGCACCAGCTGGGCGAAGGGGCTCGGCCTCGTAGTTGTAGCCGGCCTTGTTGCCGCTCTCGCCCTCCACGTTGGCGAGCGTGGGCTGTCGCGACCAGCTCAAGGTGGAGGTGTCCCAGGAGGTGGTGATGCGGCGCGCTCCCATACCAGACCCGCCCATCGGATCGCCGCAATTCACGTTGTTGGGGCCGCCGGACTTGTAGTTCCACACCCACAGGTCCGCATCCACCACGGTGGCGCCCTCGAGTACGGGGTCCTCGGTGTTGAACTTGAGGTACAGGCGGGCGATGTCGGCGGTGGTGGAGGTGGTGTCGGCGCGCAGATACCCGGCCGCGGCGTTGTTGCCGCCCGTGTTCTTGCCGACCCAGGCGTCGGTGGGTCTTCCGCCGCCGAACCAGTCGTCGGCGGCGGCGATCGTCACCGGGTAAGTCACCGCCGGGTCAGCCAGGAACTTCTCGTCCGGGGTGAACACCAGCTCCGGCGTGCTGCCGGAGGTCTCCACGCGGGCCTCGACCGGGGTGGACCTGCCTTCGTCGGGGGAGGCCTCGACCTTGGCGTCCATCGCGGTCAGCACGACCGGCGCCGCCGCGGCCTTGTCCTTGGCGCCCTTGAGCTGTGGTAAACCGTCAGACGTCTTACCGAACGTGGTGCCCTCGGAGCGGCAGCCGTACGGTCACCGGGCCAGCCGGCTTGTGCCGGAAGACCACCTGGGAGATGAACCCGTCGGCCTGGGCGCCCCGCCGCCAGCCGCTCCTCCAGGTACGGACCCGCGTCCCTGAATCCATATCGGTGGTCGAGCAGATGCTCCGCGGCGTAGTCGAGCAGTCGCTCCTTCCCGCTGTCCACGAACTCACGCAGCTCGACGTAGACCGGCAGCGCAGGACCAAGGTCCCCCCGCGCCATCCGGAACGTCAGGAATTTCAGCATCGTCGTCTTCCCCGCTCCCGGGTCGCCCACGACTGCCATCCGGTGGTACCGGGCCAGCGACTCCTCGGGCATGTGCGTCTCCGCCGGGCGCGCGGCGTGTGGCTCCTCTCGGGAGCGGCGGGTTTCGTCGGGACGCACGTAGAGGGAAGGCTCCTCCTCGCGCACCCGCACCTGTACATACAAGGACTCGAGGTTGAGGGGCTGCGACATATCGAGGATCTTCAGTCGGCGCAGGGTGTCGACGACGGCCTCGCGGTAGTCGAGGGTGCGGCGTTCCAAGGAGTCGGCGTGTTCATGAGCGGCGAGCATGCGCTCCTGGTACTCCCGCTCCGCCTCGCTTTCCTCCGCGACGAGCTCCTGCTGGGCCTTCTCCTTGTCCCAGGCGAGTTTGGCGCGCTCCACGTCGAGTTTGTCGCGCTCTACCTCAAGGTTCTTGCGCCACTGCCGGAACCCGACGAGCAGTCCCAGGCTCGCGACCCCCGCCCCGACGAGCGCGGACGCCAGAGTGATCCAGAGATTCGCGGCCAACGGCATGCCTGGAGCATCACGCAAAAGTGGGCCCTCGGCCGTGTGAAAGGCCCGCCTCACATAAAGGGCGATCAGCCGTAAGGGCGGTCAGCCGGCCTTCACGCTGCCGATCGGCTTCTTGTCGCGCTCCGCGCTACCTGCAAGATCAGCCTGTGCATGTCCCCGAACTCGTCGAGGGCTTTACGCTCGGACTCGCTGCGTGGGCGCTGCTCTAGGGAACAGTGATCTCAGCGCGCCAAGTGCATGTCGTCCTCGACAGGAGCCAAGGGGGCGAAGAGTGTTGCTTCAAAGACGGCGTGTCCCGTGCTCAACGAAGACCGCTACGTCGACCTGTCTGGGCGTGACAGTGCAGTCGATGCGGAGGACGTTAGCCAGTGATTCCTTCGGAGCGGCCAGTGCTCGGTGCTACGGCACGTTCAACCGTAAGGCCCGTATGTGCAGCTGGTCTGGCAATCAGATGTGGAAACTGTCGTGGATCGACCTTCCCTTCGTGTTCTAGTGTGCGCACGATTGACGATTGGGTGGATGCTGGTCGCGGGGAGGCTGAACGAGTTGCCCGTTTTCCTTGCGTTTGGCAGCTTATGCGGGGTGAGTGGCGGTAGTATCCCCGATACGGATTCGTTGCTGATTGGTGGAGATTCTGGTGGCTGAAACGGTCAACCTTCGCATGAGCGGAGATTTTGCCGAGCAGGAGCTGCGGTCGCTCTATGACTGGCTGATGAGGGACCTCGACGCTCTTGACTATATGGATGTGCGCCTGCAGTCGAAAGATCCGGAACCCGGCGAGATGGGGGACACGCTCGATCTCATCGCCCTGGTCGTGACAAGTGGGTTGCAATGGCCGGCATTCATCGAGACACTATCGCGGTGGCGCGGAACGCGGCGTCATCGTCCACAGGTGACCATAGAGCATGGGGCGACCACTGTCGTGGTCTCTGAGGCAGAGTCGGAATTCGTTGTCCAAATCCTGAAGGCTTTGGAGGATCACGATTGAACCTCCCAGACCCATTAACATCGCGTGCCGTACTGATTGGCACGAGTAAATACACCTATTTGGGATCTCTCCCTGCTGTAGAAAACAACCTGAAGGCGTTGAGCGGTCTCCTGCAGCGGTCTGACCTGTGGGGTTTGCCGGCGGAGCACTGCACGATTGTTCATAACCCCACATCGGTAGACGCCATGATGGATCCGTTGTGGCAGGCTCGAGAAGAGGCTAAAGATACCCTTATCGTGTATTTCGCTGGCCATGGTCTGATGCATTCATTGGAGAGCGACCTATATCTCACGCTGGTCGACTCACACAAGGATCGCATGTACAGTGCAGTGGCCTACGACACCGTAAGAAATGAGCTTCGGGCGAGTCGCGCGCGGCGCAAGATTGTGATCCTTGACTGCTGCTACAGCGGGCTCGCGCTCGGGCTGATGGGTGCCGAGGATGGCACGGAGCGGGTTGCGAACAGCGCCCGTGTCACTGGCACATATCTAATGACAGCGACGGCCGAGAACAAGACCGCGCTCGGCGGTCTAGATACCTACACAGCTTTTACTGGCGAGCTGATTCACCTCATCCGTGAAGGAATCCCAGAGCAGCCTGAGTTCCTCGAGCTGGATACGATCTTCCAGCATGCGCGTGAGTCGCTGCGAGATAAGGGTCTCCCCATTCCGCAGAAGCGTGAGTCGAACTTTGCAGCCCACATCGCGCTGGTCCGCAACCGTGCGCATAAGAGTCAGAAGCGCTTCGAAGCCAAAGAGTTCTATGGTGCCATTGAGGGAATCCGGCCGGACACCGTCTTCGAGAGCCGTCGGGCGTTGCACGACGCAGGTGTGCACAGGCCGCTGCAGGCGGGCATCTGTGGCACTGCTGAACGGGGTGGCGCGGAGTCCATCGTGGTTTCGGGCGGTTACAAGGACGATGAAGACTACGGGGATGTGATAATTTACACCGGTCATGGTGGGCGTGATCCTAATACTGGCGTGCAGGTAAAGGATCAGTCGGCGGACGATTCGGGTAACGCTGCTCTCATCAAGAGCATTATGACCAAGCTGCCGGTGCGGGTTATTCGTGGCGCTGGGGGTGATGAGAGATTTTCGCCGTCGGCCGGTTACAGCTACGACGGGCTTTTCATGGTTGCCGATTACTGGACCAAACGTGGTGTCGATGGGCCTACTGTGCTTCAGTTCCGGCTTGAGCAGCTAGATGATGGGTCACCGAAGAAGGCCGCAACGCCCCATCTGAGTCGAAAGCTTCCCCCTGGGCGCCGGGAAGAGGTTGCGCCTGGGGTCTATGCGGACAGGTTGCTGGCGACTGATCTGAAGCAGGTGTACGACCATGCATGTCAGGTGTGTGGCACCGTGCTTGAAGTGCCAGGCGGTCTGCGGATCGCTGCCACTGTACACATCCGTGGGCTAGAGCGGCCGCACCTAGGGCCTGACAACAAAGCCAACATGCTCTGCCTTTGCCCCAACCACCGAGACCTCTTCAAATACGGGGCGATCACCATTGAGGATAATTACAGCGTAATAGATCGAACGGATGGCGAGCCAATCGGCAAGCTCATGCTGAAGCATGAAATCGATCGTGACCATATTCGGTATCACCGTCAGCACCACACTCTCGGACACCAACGGCTGAGCGACGAACTGGACTAAATAGCGGGCGAATGTCACGTGCGCGATTTCACGTCGCGCAGGAAAAATCCGACGTCAGGGCCGATGGGTGATCCCTCGAGGACGAGGATGAAGACATGCACGATATTCGCCCCTAAGAGCTGTTTCTTGGATCAGGTTTGGAGTCAGATGATCAGAGCGGCTAGGGTGACGGTGCCGAGGAAGATGTAGGCGCGTTTGTCGTAACGCGTGGTCACGGCGCGGAAGTTTTTTAAGCGGTTGATCGCCCGTTCGACGACGTTGCGTGCCTTGCAGCGTTCGGCGTCGAAGCCAGTGGGTCGTCCCCCGTTTGAGCCGCGCCGGCGGCGGTTGGCGCGTTGGTCGCGGAGTTCGGGGATGGTGTGGTGGATCTTGCGGCGGCGTAGGTAGGCGCGGTTGGCGTTGGAGGAGTATGCCATGTCCGCGGTCAGGCTGTCGGGCCGGGCGCGCGGGCGTCCCGGTCCGAGCCGGGGGACGCGGATGGTGTCCAGCACCCGCCGGAACTGGGGGCTGTCGCCGTACTGGCCCGGAGTCAGCATCAGCGACAGCATCCGGCAGCGGCCGTCTGCCGACAGGTGGATCTTGGTGGTGAACCCGCCACGGGAACGGCCTAGGCACTCCCCAGCCTGACCACCTCCGCCAGTCGGGCGGCCAGCGCGGCCAGCACCGGATCGCCCCGATTTGTCCCGGCGGCGTCCCCTTTTCCCACTCACCCGCTGTCGGCGGGGCGGTGTGCGGGGCGCGCCGGCGGGGTGCTAGTACGCCCGGACGGTGGTGGAGTCCACGGAGATGTCCCAGTCCAGGCGGCCCTCGGCGCCCTGCTCGGCCTGGATTGCGGTCAGCAGCATCTGCCAGGTGCCATCGGCCGACCAGCGGCGGTGCCGCTTGTAGGCCGTGATCCAGGAGCTGAATCGTTCGAGCAGATCATGCCAGGGCCGCCCGGTACGGGCCCGGTACAACACGCCGTCGATCGTCGTGCGGTGGACATTCCACCGACCGCCCCGCCTACCACCCTCGGGCAGCAGCGGCTCAAGCCGTTCCTTAGGAGAGCGGGAGTCGATTGGAGTCCAGTATGTCTAGTAATGCGGGCTCAATCGCTGGATGTGGACGGCCACGATCTTGTCCAGGCGGGCGGCCACCCCGGTCCAGGCAGGCGGCCATGAGATCTCCAGGTTGGCGGACATGAACGGTTTTGTCGGGTGGTCAGGTCAGGGGTACGACGCCATTGCGGGTGAGGGCTTCGGCTAGGCGGTGGGATTCACCGTTGGTCTTGACCATGTGTGCGTGGCGCATGAGGCGGTGGTTTTGGGGATGATCGTGTTGAACTCGGAGGGATGGATGGTGAGGGTGATGGCGAGAGGTGGCGTTCGTAGGCGGCGTCGATCGGGTGGTAGAAGGCTTCGGTTGTCTTGTGGCTGAGTGGGAGCAGGCCGATGTTGTCGACCGCGAGGAGGTCGGATCGGCAGAGCTTGGCGATGGTGCGGGCGACGGAACGTCGGTCTTGGCTCGGCTGATGGTGAGGGCCGCAACGACCTTGGACACGCTGGAGCACCTGTTATCGGGATTGGGCGATCCTCATGCGCTCCCACGCTTGAAGCACCACGTTTCCGGCAGCCTTCGATGATCGTTTAATCTTTTGGGGTGGCGGACATATCTCAAGATCTCGTATTGCCCACTGCCCTGGCCGAGGTGGCTCAGGTTGGCTTCGAGTGGGAGTGGGATGAGGAGGCCGACGAGGCTCGCGGCTGTGACTTCGAGCTATACGATCAGTTCGAGGAGCCCGATCGGACGGCGTGGTGGTTCCAGCTGTGGACCGGCAACCAAGAGGTCGATGGTAGCGAGTTCCGCTTCTTCGGCGCGACCGGGACGGGTGACTACACCGGCTTCTGGCTGGTACGGCCTGATGTGGCGATCACCGACCAGCCCGTTGTCCACATCGGTTCCGAGGGGGAGCGCGGTGTGATTGCCCGGGATCTTGGTGATCTCCTCTGGCTGTTCGCCGCTGGTCTGGGTCCCGCGGAGGCATTCAGTGATCCCGACTTGCCTGCGGAGCCGAATGAGGCCTTCCATGCGATCGCTGAGCGACACGCACCCGGCCGCCGCCGTGCCCCCGCCCAGATCGTGGCTGCCGCACGAGCAGAGTTCCCGCATTTCTCGGAACTCGTCGATGCGATGTGCCGCTGAGTACGACTCGCTTGGCCTTGGTTCGGAGAAGGGACCGGTGGACACGTCGCTGCCCGTTCGTCAGGACTTCTTGATCGCGGGCGCGGCCCGCCTGGTCGTGCGCTCCGAGTCACGAAAGCTCATCGCCGCCAGGTCCCACCTGTTCGCTTGCTCTTACGAAGGGATGATTCCTCACCTATTCTCGGGACAGCGTCGAGGCAGGCCCTTTCTCCACAGGGCTGGATGAGGTGGCGGCCGGGGTCGTCAAGGTCGATCCCTTCGCGTCGGCGGGATCCGAGAAGCTCGTGAGCGCCGCAGGAAATCGGAGCGAGCGACATCCTGGTCGACAGCGTGGGCGCGGCCCTTGAACGGTGGCCTGAGCGCCATCCTCGTACGGGTGCTGCCAAGGGGTGACGAGCCTGCTCCGCCGGGCCTCTGTAGGCTTACCCGCCCTAACCGAGGGTGTCCGGTTGTCGGCCCCTCTGCGGACGATGCCAGATTCGGTGTGGGCTCAAGCGGCCTGGTTTGGTCGTGAGTCGGTGGATGCCGAACAGGACGTAGCCAAGCGCCACGAAGGTGGCTAGTGCGGCGAGTGCCAGCGACGCGACTGTCGGCCAGCCCAGTCGCTCCACGTTCGGGAACGGGTAGACATAGCGGCGGGGCAGGTTGGGGGCGGCGAGCAGCACGAAGGCGCCGTACAGGAGCGGGTAGCCCAGCCAGGCGAACGGGGCGGCCCAGCGCACCCGGCGCGACCGGTCGAAGGCGGCCCAGTCGACCAGCGCCATGACGGGTGTCACGTAGTGCAGCAGGAAGTTGCCCAGCCCGCGCACGCTGCCGCCGTCGAGCAGTGCCAGTGGGTTCGCGAGGTCGCGTGAGATGTAGTTCACCAGGCATGTGACCAGCAGGTATAAGGTCACCGCGCCTTTGACGTCCGGGGAGGCCGACCGGCTGCGGGAGGTGACCAGCCGCCAGCCGTAGTAGAGCGCGAGCATGACGTTGCTCTGCACTGTGAAGTACGCCCAGGGGCGGCCGATTGACGTCGCCAGGCATGCCAGGCCCGCCACGGTCGCCGTGAGCAGCAGGATCCGCCACGCTGTCATTCCGTCTTCGTCCTCCGTAGCCAGAGCGTGTGCGCGGTCCGGGTTGTTGCGGGGCCCACCGTGTAACAGGAGAGGTCGGGCCTGCGCAGCGGCGGTCGCAGCGTGGCCGGGATGTTGCCGAGCTGGGTGAACTCGATCATCCAGCCGGTGCCGGCCGCCACCCAGGGTTTCGCTTTGGGGAGGAGGGGCGGCGTCACCAGCGTGTGGATCAGCGCAGTGTAGGGGGCGTTGCCCGCGTACTTTGATGCGATGAGAGCGGGCAGGCGGGGCATCAGATCACGTTAGCGCTCAGAGCGATCGCGGGACACCTCCGCTCGCCTGCTCATAAGGGTGTCGCTGCCGGCCGTGAACGGCAGGCCCGCCGCCGTGGTGCTGACGGGCACCAAGACCTCGCCCCGTCGACCGGCTGGTGCGGGCCATGATGGGGCTGGCCCGGTGGTGCGGCTGGTGGAACGGGGTGCGGGGGATTGTGCCGCTGGGATGAGCGGTGGGCGGATGAGAGAGGGAGACGCGGGCCGGGGGGCGGGTGTTCGTGGCGACGGTGCCGGCGTGCGTGCCGGAGGGCTAATCGGCTGAGGGGATGCGGGACATCATGCGTTCCATGCCGTTGACCCAGTTGTCGCGCAGGGCCTGTGCGGCCTTGGGGAGGTCTCCGGTGATGAGGAGCTCGGCCACCAGGCGGTGCTCGGTGGCTTCCCGTTCGAGCGGAGTGTCGTCGCCCGCCAGCAGGTGGGCGTAGCGGCGCATTCCCGCCTTGACGCTGGTGATGAGGTCGAGCAGGCGCTCGTTGCGGCAGCCGCTCAGCAGCAGGTCGTGCCACTCGTCGTCGTGACGCTCTATCTCCTGCTGCTCCGCGATCCGGTCGGGGAACTCCTGGGCCATCGTCAGCAGCTCGGGCGCGATGCGGCGCAGGTGGTCGGGGTCGGAGCAGTCGAGTGCGAGCGACTCCAGCGCCGCCACGATCTCGCAGAGCTCCCGGAACTCCTTGCGGCTCACCGGCGCGAACCTGAAGCCGCGGCCCTGGTTGCTCTCCAGCACGCCCTCGCCCGCGAGGGTGATGAGGGCCTCGCGCAGGGGGGTGCGGCTGACGCCCAGCTCCGCGGCCAGCGCGGCCTCGTTGACGTCGGTGCCCGCGACGAAGTCGCCCCGGTCGAGCCTGGTCAGCAGCTCTTCCCTGATCTGCTCGCGAAGCGGTCGCCGCTCGATGGGCATGAGGCTCCTTCGGTTTTCGGCCGGGCCAAGCTTAGCGCTTGACGCGATACAAAATACTGCACTATGAATTCTGAATACAAAATATCACGAGGAGGGAGCGGGAGTGAGCCTGACGCGCGTGCCGGGGCTGCTGTTCGGTGGCGACTACAACCCCGAGCAGTGGCCCGAGGAGGTCTGGGCCGAGGACATGCGGCTCATGGCCGAGGCCGGGGTGACCATGGTCACCGTCGCGGTCTTCTCGTGGTCGCGGCTGGAGCCACGGCCCGGCGCGTACGACTTCGGCTGGCTCGACCGCGTCCTGGACCTGCTGCACGAGCACGGCATCGCGGCCGACCTCGCCACCGCGACCGCGACCCCGCCGCCGTGGCTGGTCCGTGAGCACCCGGAGGTCATGCCGGTCGACGCGCAGGGGGTGCGGCTGGAGTTCGGCTCGCGCCAGGGTTACTGCCCCAGCTCGCCGGTCTTCCGCGAGCACGCCGTGCGGCTGGCCACCGCCATGGCCGAGCGGTACGGCGGCCACCCCGCCCTGGCCATGTGGCACGTCGGCAACGAGTACGCCGACCATACGCTGGAGTGCTTCTGCCCGGAGTCGGCCCGGCACTTCCGCGCCTGGCTGGAGGCCCGCCACGGCACGATCGAGTCGCTGAACGCCGCCTGGGGCACGTCCTGCTGGGGCCAGCACTACACCGCGTTCGGCCAGGTCGAGCCGCCGCGCAAGGCGCCAGGGCCGATCAACCCGGCTCAGCTCCTCGACTGGCGCCGGTTCTGCAGCGACGCGCTCCTGGAGCTGTTCACGGCCGAGCGTGACGTGCTGCGCGTGGTGACCCCGGCCGTTCCCGTCACCACGAACTTCATGAGCATCCTGCACGGCCTCGACTACTGGGCATGGGCCGCGGCCGAGGACCTGGTGAGCGACGACGCCTACCCCGACCCGGCCGACCCGGAGTCGCACGTGGCGGTCGCGCTCAGCTACGACCTGATGCGCTCGCTCAAACGGCGCCCCTGGCTGCTGCTGGAGTCGGCGCCGTCGGCGGTGTCGTGGCGCGAGGTGAACGTCCCCAAACCGCCCGGCATGATGCGGCTGCACAGCCTTCAGGCGCTGGCGCACGGCGCCGACGGCGTGATGTTCTTCCAGTGGCGTCAGGCCAGGTACGGCCCGGAGAAGTTCCACTCGGCCCTCCTCCCGCACGGCGGCACGCGCACGCGCGGCTGGCAGGACACCCTCCGCCTCGGCTCCGACCTGCGGCGACTCGCGGAGGTCGCGGGCACGGACACGCGGGCCGAGGTGGCACTCGTGCTCGGCTGGGACAGCTGGTGGGGCCTGGAGGCGCCGGAGTCGATGCCGTCCGACCGGCTCAAGCTCAAGGACCTGCTGCTCGCCTGGTACGCGCCGTTGCACGCCCGCGGCATCCCGGTCGATCTCGCGCCGCCGGACCGCGACCTGTCCGGTTACCGCGTGGTGATCGTCCCGAATCTCTACCTGTGCACACCCGAGCAGGCCGGGAGGCTGGCGTCGGTCACCGGCGAGCTGGTGATCGGCCCGTTCAGCGGTGTCGTGGACGCCGCCGATCGCGTCCATGACGGCGGCGCGCCCGGCCCGCTGCGCGACCTGCTCGGCGTCACGATCGACGAGTTCTGGCCCCTCGCCGATGGTGCGACCCAGCGGGTGCGGTACGCGGGGGGCGCCGGCGGCGTGGCCAGGACCTGGACAGAGTGGGTGCGCCTCGGCAGCGACGGCCAACACGGTGACGACCCCGCGGCGGTGCTGGCCGCGTACGAGGGCGGCGACCTTGACGGCCTGCCCGCGATCACCCGCAAGGGCAACGTCACCTACGTCAGCTGCCTGCTCGACGACACGACCCCCGTGCTCGACCAGGTGCTCGGCGGCGTCGCGGCCGTCGAGGTGCCCGCGGGCGTGGAGGCGGTCCGCCGCAGGCGCCACCTCTTCCTGCTCAACCACACGACCACCCCGCAGCGGGTCACCCTGCCGTACCCCGGCACGGACCTGCTCACCCAGACCCGCCTGCGCGGCGACATCGAGCTCGCCCCGCGCGACGCCGTAGTGCTCAGGATCGAAGGAGACACGTGACGCACCCGTACATCCCGAACGCCGAACCCGGCGTGCGGGCCGAGATGCTCGCCGCGATCGGCGCGTCGAGCGTCGAGGACTTCTACGCCGACATCCCCTCCGAGCTGCGCCTGGCCCGGCCGCTCGACCTGCCCGCGCCGTTCACGGCGGAGCACGACCTGGTACGCCACATGAAGGGCCTGCTGGACCGCGTCACCGACACGGAGCAGGCGCTGAGCTTCCTCGGCCACGGCTGCTACCCGCACCACGTCCCGGCCGTGTGCGACGAGGTGAACGGGAGGAGCGAGTTCCTCACCGCGTACGCGGGGGAGCCGTACGAGGACCACGGCCGTTTCCAGGCCCTGTTCGAGTACGTCAGCATGATGGGCGAGCTGCTGGAGATGGACGTCGTCAACGTCCCGACCTACGACGGCTTCCAGGCGGCCGGCACCGCCCTGCGCATGGCGTGCCGCTACACCGAGCGCTCGAAGGTCTGCGTCAGCGCCGCCATCACCGCCGACAAACTGAGCAAGTTGCGCGACTTCCTCGCCCCGGACGTCGAGATCGTCCTGGCCGAGGTGGGGGAGGGCGGCGAGATCGCGGTCGAGGCGTTCGACGACTCCTACGCCGCGATCTACCTGGAGACCCCGAACGTCTACGGCGTGGTCGAGACGCGCGGCCGCGAGCTGGCCGACCTGGCCCACGCGCACGGCGCGCTGCTCGTGGTCGGCGCCGACCCGATCTCCCTCGGTGTGCTCGCCCCGCCCGCGTCCTACGGCGCGGACATCGTCTGCGGCGACATCCAGTCGCTCGGCATGCATCAGAGCTACGGCGGCGGCCACGCCGGCTACATCGCCACGCATGACCACGAGCCACTGGTCGCGGAGTTCCCGTCCCGGCTGTTCGGCATCGCGCCGACGAAGGTGCCCGGCGAGTACGGCTTCGGCGACGTCTACTACGACCGCACCTCCTTCGCGCACCGTGAGGAGGGCAAGGAGTGGGTCGGCACCGCCGCCGCCCTCTGGGGCATCACGGCCGGGGTCTACCTGGCGCTCATGGGCCCCCAGGGCATGCGCGACCTGGGCGAGACGATCCTGGCCCGCACCCGCTACGCCATGGAGGCCCTGGCCGCGTCGGTCACGGTGCGGCACCGCGACGCGATCCACTTCCGCGAGTTCGCCATCGAGGTGCCCTCCAGCGCGGCCCTGCTCGACGGGCTGCGCGAGCGCGGCATCTACGGCGGCGTCCCGCTCGACGACCGCACGGTCGTGGTCTGTGTGACCGAACGCCACTCCATCGCCGACATCGACCGGCTCGCCGCAGCCGTACAGGAGACGCTGTGAACACCACGGAGTCCTTCGCCGAGCTCCCCGTCGCGCCGAAGCCGCCGCTGCGCCGCTTCCACCAGGCGCGCTGGGACGAGCCGATCATCTTCGAGCTGTCGGCGCCCGGCCGCCGCGGCCTCGCCGTGCCCGAGCCCGGCGCGCCCCGTGTCGAGCTGCCGGACTCCGTGAGCCGCGCGCAGCCGCCGAAGCTGCCCGAGATGTCCCAGCTGCACGTGCTGCGGCACTACCTGCGGCTGTCGCAGGAGAACCTGGGCGTCGACCTCAACATCGACGTCGGGCAGGGCACCTGCACGATGAAGTACAGCCCCAAGGTCAACGACAGGTTCGCCGCCGCCATCGCCGAGCTGCACCCGCTCCAGCACGAGGACACCGTGCAGGGCGTGCTGGAGATCTACTGGCGGCTCGAACGCATGCTGGCGGAGATCTCCGGCATGGCGCGGGTCTCGCTCCAGCCGGGCTCCGGATCGGCGGCCATCTACGCCAACATCGCCATGATCCGCGCGTACCACGCGGCCCGCGGCGAGGCGGGCCGCGACCAGGTGATCACCACGATGTTCTCCCACCCGTCGAACGCGGCCTGCGCCAAGACCGCGGGCTACGAGGTCATCACCCTGATGCCGGACGCCGACGGCCTGCCCGACATCGAGGCGCTGCGCGCCGCAGTCGGCCCGCGCACCGCCGCACTGATGATCACCAACCCGGAGGACACCGGCATCTTCAACCCCCGGATCAGGGAGTTCGTGGACCTGGTGCACGAGGCGGGCGGCCTGGCCTGCTATGACCAGGCGAACGCCAACGGCATCCTCGGCATCACCCGCGCCCGCGACGCCGGATTCGACCTGTGCCACTTCAACCTGCACAAGACGTTCTCCACGCCGCACGCCTGCGGCGGTCCCGCGGCCGGGGCGTGCGGCGTCTCCGAGGACCTGGCGCCGTTCCTGCCCGGCCCGGTCGTCGCCTTCGACGGCGAGACCTACCGCCTGGAGACGCCGCCCGCCTCCATCGGCAAGGTGCGGCCGTTCCTCGGCGTCACCCCGAACATCGTGCGCGCCTACGCCTGGATCATGGCGCTCGGCGCCGAGGGCCTGCGGCAGGTCGCCGAGACGGCCGTACTCAACAACAACTACCTGATGCACAAGATCCTGCAGATCCCGGGCGCGTCCGCGCCGTGGGACCGGCGCAGGGTCGAGCAGGTGCGCTACTCGTGGCAGGAGCTGTCGGAGCAGACCGGGGTGCACTCGGAGGAGATCGGCGTCAGAGCGGCCGACTTCGGGGTGCACTACTGGACCAGCCACCACCCGTACGTGGTGCCCGAGCCGTTCACGCTGGAGCCCACGGAGTCGTACTCGAAGGAGGACCTCGACGAGTACGCGCTCATCCTGGCGCACGTGGCCGAGGAGGCGCGGCGCGATCCCGAGTTCGTCAAGGGCGCGCCGTACAACCAGTCCGTCCACAAGATCGACATGACGTCGCTCGACGACCCCAAGGAGTGGGCGCCCACCTGGCGCGCCTACGTCCGCAAGCATCTGTCATGACGGGCGCGGCGGTGGTCGGGCTGGTCGTCAACCCGGTCGCCGGGCTCGGCGGCGCGGCCGGGCTCAAAGGCAGCGACGGCGTGGGGGTGCAGCGCGCGGCCCTGGCCATGGGGGCGACGCCCCGGGCCGGCGAGCGGGCGGCGCGGGCCGTCCGCACGCTGGTGGCCCGCCGTCCCGGGACACGGGTCCTGACCGTGCCGGGCCGGATGGGCGAGGACAGCGTGCGCGCCTCCGGGGCCCCGTACGACCTGATCCGGCGGCCGTCCGGCGGGTCCGCCGGGACGAGCGCGGAGGACACGCGGCGCGCCGTGGCCGCCCTGGCGGGGGTGGACCTGCTGCTGTTCGCGGGCGGTGACGGGACGGCGCGCGACGTGCTCGACGCGGTCCGCGCGCTCGGCGACCAGGCGCCGCCCGCGCTGGGCGTCCCGGCCGGGGTGAAGGTGTACTCCGGCTGTTTCGCCGTCAGCCCGGCCGCCGCCGGATTCGTCGCGGCGGAGTTCGACCCGGCGCGTACGGCCGAGGCCGAGGTGGTGGATCTCGACGAGGACGCCTACCGCCGCGGCCTGGTCAGCCCCCGGTTGTACGGCAGCCTGCGCGTCCCCGCCGCCCGCGCCGCGCTGTCGGGGCGCAAGTCCGGATCGTCAGGCGTGGAGCCCGCCACCGCCGAGGGGGTCGCACGGGAGGTCGTGGCCAGAATGCGGCCCGGCGTCCGATACGTCCTCGGGCCTGGCGCCACCACGCGGGCCGTCGGCCGCACGCTGGGCCTCGCCACCACGCTGCTCGGCGTGGACGTGGTCGAACGCGTCCACGAGGGCGGCCGCCTGGTGGCGGCGGATGTCGCGGAGGCCGAGCTGTTCGGCCTGGTCAGCGGCAGGGAGTCGGCGCTGGTTCTGTCGGTCATCGGCGGGCAGGGGTTCGTGCTGGGGCGGGGCAACCAGCAGGTGTCGCCCCGGGTGCTCGACGCGGTGCTCGATGGGGGCGACTCCGGACGGCTCCTCGTCCTGGCCACCCAGCAGAAGCTCGCGTCGCTGAAAGGACGGCCGCTGCTGGCCGACAGCGGTGACGAGGACCTCGACAAGAAGCTCGGCGGGCACGTCCAGGTGATCACTGGATACCGCGAAAGCACGATTTATCGCATTTGTGCGGCAAGTGAGGAGTTCGACGGATGAAGACGCTCGACGGAAAGGTCGCGATCGTCACGGGCGGCGCCTCGGGCATCGGGCGGGCCACCGCCCTGCTCTTCGCCCGGGAGGGCGCCCGGGTGGTGGTCGCCGACATCGACGCGGCCGGCGCGGACGCCACCGTGGCGCGGATCGCCGAGGAGGCGGGAGACGCGATCGCGGTGCAGGCGGACGTCTCCGACCCCGAGGACTGCCGGCGCGTCGTCGGCGCCGCCGTCGAGACCTTCGGCGGCCTGCACGTCCTGTTCAACAACGCGGGCATCATCCGCCGCACCACCGCGCTCGACCTCGACGTCGAGGAGTGGGACCGCGTCATGGCGGTCAACGTCCGCTCGGTCTTCCTCATGTGCAAGCACGCCATCCCGGCGATGACCGAGGGTGGTTCGATCGTGAACACGGGGTCGGGGTGGGGCCTCAAGGGCGGCGGCAACGCCATCTCGTACTGCGCCTCCAAGGCCGCCGTGGTGAACATGACCCGCGCGCTCGCCATCGACCACGCCAAGGCCGGCATCCGGGTCAACTCCGTCAACCCCGGCGACACCGACACGCCCATGCTGCGCGACGAGGCCCGCCAGCTCGGCGAGGACTGGGCCGCCTTCCGATCCGACGCGGCGGACCGGCCGATGGGCCGCGCGGGCACCCCGGACGAGATCGCCCAGGCCGTGCTCTTCCTGGCCGGTGACGCGGCCAGCTACATCACCGGCTCCGCCCTCGTCGTCGACGGCGGCGGGCTCGCCTGACCCACACCCCCCACGCAAACCCCCGTAAGGAGCCGACCATGAACCGTGCCCTGGCAGTCCTGGGCATCCTCGCCGTCGCGACGACCGCGTGCAGCGGCAGCGGCGGCGGGAACGTCCCCGGCATGAGCAGCGGATCCGGCCCGGTCACCGTCCGCTGGTCCACCTGGGGATCGGCCGAGGACATCAAGCTCTACGAGAAGTTCACCGAGGACTTCGAGAAGCGCCACCCCGACATCAAGCTCAAGCTGGAGCCGGTCGCCAAGTACGAGGACTACCACCCCAAGCTGCTGGCCCAGCTCACCAGCAAGACCGCTCCCGACGTGTTCTTCGTGGGCGACGACAACATTGGCAAGTTCGTCTCCGCCGGGGTGCTGACCCCGCTCAACGACAAGCTGGCCGGCCCTTCCTCCAAGAGCAAGCCCGAGGAGTTCTTCGAGGGCATCTACGGCGGCGCCAGGAAGGACGGCCAGATCTACGGCGTCCCCAACGACACCAACCCCGAGGTGCTCTGGTTCGACAAGAAGGCGCTCAAGGACGCCGGCATCGCCGAGGACCCCGCCGCGCTCAACGAGGCCGGGCGGTGGACCATGGCCACGTACCTCGACATGAACGCCAAGCTCAAGGCGGCGGGCAAGGCCGGGTCGATCTTCTGGAACTGGTACGGCTCCACGTACTCCATGATCAACGGCTTCGGCGGGAAGGTCTGGGACGGCGGGAAGTTCGTCGCCACCACCGACCCCAAGGCACGCCAGGCTCTGCAAACTCTGGCCAAGGGCTACCAGGACAAGACCTTCCTCAGCGCAGACCTGCTGCCCGACAGCAACGGCCCGAGCACGCAGTTCCTCAAGCACAAGGCCGGCTTCTACGCCGGAGGCCGGTGGATGATCGACTCCCTGAAGAAGGGCGGCGAGCTGGACGACTACGACATCGTGCCGTTCCCCTCGCAGACCGGCGGGCCCATGCCCGGCGCGGTGGCCGCCTCCTACCTGGCGCTCAACAAGGACACCAAGCTGCCCGAGCAGGCGTTCACCTTCCTCACCGAGTTCGTCGGCAAGGAGGGCCAGCTCATCAGGCTCAAGGACGGCGGCGCCGTGCCGTCCGTGAAGGGCGCCGAGCAGATCGTCCTCGCCGACGGCTACCCCGCCCACGCCCAGACCTTCCTCGACGTGCGTGACACGGGCTTCGCGAACTACCCCGAGGAGGTCGCCGTGCCCGGCCTCACCGCCGACATCAACGAGCACCTGATGAAGGTGTGGACCGGCAAGGTCGGCTTCGACGAGGGCATGACCCAGCTCCAGAAGCTCGTCGACGGCAAGCTGGGCTAGCCGTGACCGTCCTCGCACGGGCCCGGCCCCGCACGCTCCACCGGGCGCGGCCCGTCCGCAACCGCGACGGCTGGTGGGCCGCGTTCTTCCTCGCGCCGCAGGTCGCCGCGCTGTTGGTGTTCCTCGTCTTCCCGCTCGGCTTCGCGGTCGTGCTGGCGTTCATGCGCTGGGACGGGCTCGGGCAGAAGGAATGGGTCGGCTTCGACAACTTCGCCGCCCAGCTCTCCGATCCCGAGTTCGGGCTGGCGGTGTGGAACACGGTCAAGCTGGCGCTGCTGACCGTGCCGTTCGGGCTCGTCTTCGCGCTGCTCATCGCGGTCGCGCTGAACAACGTCAAAGGCGGCGGCTTCTACCGGGTGCTGTACTTCCTCCCGGTGGTCACCAGCTCGGTGGCCGTCGCGCTGATGTGGCAGATCATCCTGGCCGGCAACGACTACGGCGTGCTGAACTCGTCGCTCGAGCGCTGGTTCGGCATCAGCGCTCCCGACTGGCTCGGCGACCCCGGCTGGGTGATCGTGGCCATCGCCGTCGTGACGATCTGGTCGTCGCTCGGCCTGAACGTGGTGATCTTCCTGGCCGGGCTCCAGACGATCCCGCCGCAGATCGTCGAGGCCGCTCGCATGGACGGCGCGGGCAGCCTGCGGATCTTCCGCTCGGTCACGCTGCCGCTGCTCTCGCCGACGATCTTCTTCTCCACCGTCGTCGCGGTGATCAGCTCGTTCCAGGCCTTCGACCAGATCTACGTGCTGGTGGACCCGGAGGACAACGACGGCGCCAGGACGATCGTCTACCAGGTCTACGAGCTGGGCTTCAAGGACTTCCAGTTCGGCATGAGCAGCGCCGCCGCGCTGATCCTCCTGGTCCTGACGCTGCTCGTGACGCTCGTCCAGTTCGCGGCGCAGAAGCGCCTCGTCCACTACGACTCGTGAGGGGGCCGGGATGCGACCCAGGCAGGTAGCCCTGCACGCCGGGCTCACCCTCGGCGGGCTGGCGATGCTGTTCCCGTTCGTCTGGATGCTGCTGACGTCGTTCAAGGGCGTGCGGCAGATGCTGAACAACCCGCTCGACTGGCTGCCCGACCCGTGGCGCTGGGAGAACTACCCCGACGCGCTCGGCGCGGTGCCGTTCGGCACCGCGTACTGGAACAGCTTCTACATCGCCGCGCTGAACGTCACGCTCACGCTGCTGACCTCGGCCATGGCCGCCTACGCCTTCGCCCGGATCAGGTTCCGCGGCTCCGGCGTGCTGTTCGTGGTGTTCCTGGCCACGCAGATGGTGCCCGCGCAGGTGACGGTCGTGCCGCTCTACCTGATGCTGGCCAGGTTCGGCTGGATCGACTCGCACCTGTCGCTCATCGTGCCGAGCATCGCGAACCCGTTCGCGGTGTTCCTGCTGCGCCAGTTCATCAGGGCCGTGCCGGTGGAGCTGGAGGAGGCCGCCAGGATCGACGGGGCGGGCCGCTGGCGCTGCTTCTGGAACGTCGTGCTGCCGAACATCCGCCCCGGCCTCGGCGCGCTCGGCATCATCGCCTTCCTCGCGTCCTGGAACTCCTTCTTCTTCCCCCTGATCTTCCTGAACTCGCCCGAGCTGGCCACGGTGCCGCTGCTGCTCAGCCAGTTCTCCGGCCAGCGCACGGCCGTGGACTACGGGCTCATCCTGGCCGCCTCCGCGATCGCCGTCGTGCCGACGCTCATCGCGTTCCTCATCGGCCAGCGGAAGATCATCAACTCGATGGCCGCTTCCGGCCTGGGAGGTCGCTGATGCCGGACCTACGCGAACGCCCGTTCACCGACCGCGGCTCGCGGCTGCTGGTGATGGCGGCGGACGACGGCTCGCTCTGGATCGCCAGAGCCCGGTACGAGACCAGGCTCGCCGACACGAAGGTGCTCACCGGCCTGCGGATCCTTTCGGGGAGCGGCGAACTGCCGGTGCTGCGGGTGCTGCCGGACCGCGTGGAGTTCGCGGGCGGCGTGGCCATGGCCTTCGCGGACCCGGACACCCTCGTCCTGACCGGTGCGGGCGCGCGGGCCGTGTGGGACGGCGGCGAGGCCGACATCGACGGCTGCGTCACCCTCGTCGGGCCGGATCGCGCGACGCACGACGCGGCGGCGGTGCTCGACGCGGCCGCCGCCCGGTGGCGCGACTGGTTCGCCCGCATGCCCGCCGTACGTGCGGACCTGCGCGAGCGCGCGGAGGACGCGTGGTGGACGCTGGCGGTGAACCTGGTACGGATCCAGGGCCGAGAGTCACTCGTCCCCTCCAAGAACGGCTACGTCGGCCTGTGGAACTGGGACTCCTACTTCCACGCCATCGCGCTCAGGCACGCCGACCCCGCCCTGGCCAGAGAGCAGATCCGCATCCTGCTCGACCATCAGCGCCCCGACGGCCTGATCCCCGACGTCGTACACGACCACGGCGCGCTGGCCGAGACCACGGACCTGCCCCGCTCCGATCTGGCCAGGCTGGCCGAGCACGTCGGGGGCGGGCCGATCGGGGACGCCGTCCCCGTCACCAAGCCGCCGCTCACCGCGTGGGCGGTGTGGAAGATCCACGAGGTGGACCCCGACCCCGCCTTCCTCGCCGAGGTGTACGAGCCGCTGGCCCGCTCCCAGGAGTGGTGGTTCACCCGCTCCGATCCGGACGGCGACGGGTTGGCCGAGTACCTGCACCCGTACTCGTCCGGCCTGGACGACAGCCCCATCTGGGACGGCGGCCCCCGCGCCGAGCCGCCCGACCTGAACGCCTACCTCGCCCTCCAGTACGACCGCCTGGGCGACATCGCACAGGCGCTCGGCAAGGACGCCGCGCCGTGGCGGGCCAGGGCGCAGGCCCTGGTGGACCGCATGATCGCGCGCCGGTGGAACGGCACGAGGTTCGCCACCGTGGTCGGCGGTCGCGAGGCGGACGTGCGCACCCCGCTGGACCTGATGCCGCTCTTCACCGGGAGGCTCCCCGCGGGGATCGCGGACCGGCTCGTCGCCGGCCTGCGCTCGCCGAGCTTCTGGGCCGAGCGTCCGGTGCCGACCGTCGCCTTCGACGACCCGAGATTCGACCCCGAGGCCATGTGGCGCGGACCGGTCTGGCTGAACGTCAACTACCTGCTCATCGACGGTCTGCGCCGCTCGGGGCATCAGGAGACGGCCGCCGAGCTGCGCGAGCGCACGCTGGCCATGGTCCGCGACGGTGGCGGCCTCCACGAGTACTGGAACCCGCTGACCGGTCGTCGCGCGGGCCGCGCGACGACCGCCTTCGGCTGGTCGGCCGCTCTCTTCCTGGACCTCGCCCAGGAGGGCTGATTTGATGGATCATTGTTCACCGGGCCAGCTCGGGAGGATCGGTGGTGAGCAAGAAGGAGCGAGACGACCCGGACGACTTTGCAGGGATCGGTTTCGGCCGCATGGCCTTCCTCCTGGCCGTCGTGGCCTTGGGACGTCCCTGGGAGACGCTCAAGGAGCTCTTCAGGTTGATCCGTCGACTGGGGCGTCGGGTGCTCAGGCTCGTACTGGCTCCCTTCCGGCTGGTTGCCCTGATCGTGTGGTCGCGTACGGCGGATCGACGCCCCACCTTCGAGGATCACCTGCACGGTGAGGACAGAGATCTCTCGTGACAGGCTGGGAATCAGCCGGCGGCGAAGTCCTGCGTCCAGTAGATCTGCCCCTGCGCGTCCTTCGCCGCGCCCACCCCGATGAGGGTGTACGAGCAGTTCATGATGTTCTTCCGGTGGCCGTCGCTGTTCATCCAGCCCTTGACCACCTCGGCCGCCGACCGCTGCCCCATGGCGATGTTCTCGGCCAGGGTCGAGCCGGTGAAGCCGGTCGCACGAATGCGGTCGACCATGTCGCGGCCGTCCTGGGAGTCGTGGTCGAAGTAGTCGTTCTTCGCCATGTCGGCCGAGTGCCCGAACGCCGCCCTGCGCAGCCGCGCGTCGTGTTTGAGCGGGTCGCAGCCGCCCTTGACCCGCTCGGCGTTGGTCAGCCGGACGACCTCCTTCTCCAGTGCCGTGCCGACGGAGGTGGCGGTCTTCTTCGTCTCGGAAACCGGCGGCGCCCCCGTATCCCGCGTCGTGGGGGTGGGAGTGGGAGTGGGAGTGGCGCAGGTCAGCTGTACGGCCTTGGACTTGGCGGTGCCGCCGCGGTAGTCGGTGGCGACCGCGTAGTACGTGCCCGGCTTGCAGGGCAGCTTCAGGGTGATGCGGTCCTTCCTGGCGGCGCCGCTCTTGACGACCGGATCGTCGCCGGGGACGGCGCGCATGACTCGGATGCGCAGCAGCGCCGGGCGCACACAGCCGCGGCGGACGGCCGAGGTCTGGATCCTGAGTGCGGAGATGCCCGGCCTGGCCACGCTCACGCGGCACTTGTCCGATTCGGCGGTCGGCTCGGGAGTCGCCTCCTCGGTCTGCGTCGGAGGGGTGGTCGGCGCGGTCATCTCGGGCGCCGCTCCGGCCGCCCCGCCGGTGGACGGGGCGCAGGAGGCGAGGCTGGCGACGACGGCGAGTACCCCTAGGGGTCGACGCATGAGGATTTCCTCCGGTGGAGGGAGACGCTGGTGGTCCCGCATTCTGCCTGATCCATTACCGACTTGTCATGACAATCCGGACATTTCGCCCTGTGAGTAATCTCAACCACCGGCGCCGATCAACGTGCCGGGCGGGCCGCCTCCATCGCCGCGGCCACGGACGCGGCCGCACGCCCGATGGCCTTCGTCCCCGGCCGCGGGCCGTTGTAGCTGAACGTGGCGGTGACGTTGGACATGCGGAACACCATGTTGGCCACGTACGTGCCGTTCGTCCGGTAGACGGAGGCGAACGACTCCTCGCCGACCACCGGAGTCCGGGCGAACGCGATGTCCGGATGTTCGTCCCGCAGATCCTGAAAGGTCTGCTTGATGCCGACGAAGTTGGCCTTGGCTCCCTTGAGGGTGTCGACCCGGTAGAGGGAGACGGTCGCGTAGGAGCCGTTGGTGCCGAAGTACTGGCAGATCTTCCGGTCGCGATGGTCGCTCTGGAGCGTGGCGCCGAGCAGCGTGCGGACCTGCGCGGCGGTCAGCACCTTGCAGGAGTGCAGGCCGGTGCCGAAGAGCGGTTTCCCGGCCGGTGAGGACGACACGGGTTTGGACTGCGTCGTGGTGCCGCCGGCCGGCGTCGGCTGGGCGCCCGTACTCTCGCCGAGACGGGTCATCCCCCAGATCACCGCACCCGCCGTCAGGGAGAGCGCGAGAACCAGCGCGCCGCCCACGACGGCGAACCGGCGCCACGTGGGTGCGGGCCGCCGCCGGGACGTGGGGCGGGTGTTCGCGGGAACCTCGCCCTGGGCCACCGCCTGCAACCACGCCGCCGCCTGCGCGGGGCCGCAGCGTTGCCGGGGATCCTTCACCAGCAGCGCGGCGAGGACGGGCGTGAGCGAACCGGCCCGTTGCGGGGGAGCGGGCTCGTGCAGCAGCACGGCCGCCATCACGGCCGCCCCATTGGGGCCGGTGTAGGCGGTTCTGCCCTCCACCGCCGTGTACAGGGTGGCTCCCAGCGACCACAGGTCGGCCTCCGGGCCGTCGGCCTCGCCACGCAACCGCTCCGGCGCGATGTAGCCGGGCGAGCCGTTCAGCAGGCCGGTCTGCGTCAGCGCGGCGTCCCCCGCCACGGTGGCGATGCCGAAGTCGGTCAGCAGCACCCGCCCGTCCTGGGTGAGCAGAACATTGCCCGGCTTGACGTCGCGGTGCAGGACTCCCATCGCGTGCGCGGCGGCCAGCGCGTCGAGCACATGCCGCCCGACCCAGGCGGCCTGGGCGGGCGGCAGCGGCCCGTCCTCGCGTACGATCCGGTCGAGGGAACGGCCGTTGACCAGCTCCATCACGATCCACGGCCGGCCGCTGTCCATGACGACGTCGTGCACCGTGACGATCGACGGATGCGAACGCAGCCGCGCCGCGGCCCGCGCCTCACGCAGGGTCCGCTCGGTCAGCTCGGCCCGGGACGCCTCGTCCAGATCGGCGGGCAGCCGTACTTCCTTGACGGCGACCTGCTGCCGCAGCAGTTCGTCGACGGCCAGCCACACCGTGCCCATGCCGCCCTGTCCGAGCTGCGACATCAGCGAGTAGCGGCCTGCCAGCATCATCGTCATGCCGTCGCCATGCGGCAGGACGCGTCATCGTCGCATAAGTGGGCCTTCCGCGGTCTGGACCCGGTGGGCGCGTGTTTCTCCACTGGCTGTTCCTCCAGAGATGAGGTGTCGCATGGGCTGGCCGTACGAGCCGACTGCTGTGTCCAGGAGCCGGGCCTGCGGCGAAGCCCGTGGTGGGAAGGGCACAACGTAGCATGCGCGACGCGGCTTCTCCTTCCGCATGCCTTCCGTCCTGGACATCCTCCCGTTTGACGAACCCCCCGTCCCGGATGTACGTCAAACGGGAGGCTCATTCGCGTCCGGTCAGCTCATCGGACGGCGATTCCACTGGGCGGTCAGCTCGGTCAGGCTGCCACATCCCGTCTTCTCGAGGACGCGGGTGAGGTGTTTCTCGACCGCGCTCTCGCTGACGTTCAGCCGCCGCGCGATGTGCTTGTGGCCCAGCCCGAGCACCACCAGTTCGGCCACGTCGCGCTCACCCGAGGTGAGGTCCCGCACGGAGGCCGGTACGAGGTTCGCGTCGAAGTACGGGATCAGCAACGGGCCCAGTGTGGCCGCCATCAGCAGGTCGCTCGGCTCGATGGCGCGCCGATCACCGTCGAACGGCACCCCCAGCGTGCTGACCGCGCCCGTGGCCGGGGACCTGACGACGATCTTCAGCATGTCGTCGATGCCGTTGCGGCGCAGGAAGGTGTCGGCGAAGTCCCGCTCCGGCTCGGTCGCCCGCAGGCGGAGCCGTCCGAGGGTCGCCACACCGTGGCGGCTCAGGCAGGCGATCCCGTCGCGCGAGGCGAACGGATTGTTCCAGCGCCAGCGCTCGACGTATTCCTCCACGAAGTCCGGCCGGAACATGGTGAGGTACTGCTCCTCGCCGTCACTTCCCAGCGCCAGATATGCGGGGTTCTCGGCCACGAACGCGTCGATCCACCCGAGATGGACGGCCACGGCCTCGGCCAGCACCGGATAGAGCTCACCCTTCCGGGCCCCGGCCACTTGCTCCAGCACCTTGATGAGCCTTCGGTATTCCAGCTGTTCCACGGGTCCGCCATCGCACTTGTTGATCGCTTCAGGGGAGCAGCCGGTATGGCGGGCTGCGGCGTTCTCGCCTGCTCAAGGATTCCGTAACGGGCGGCCGCTCATCTATTACTTCGCCAAGGATTCCGCTTCAAAAGCCCATGTCCCAAGACGCTTCCCGGTCGCGGGTGATGACAGGTCCGACAAATGCCTCAATCTCGTCCGGCCGCCTGCGTCCCATCAACGAGGGCTCGTGCAAGGCAGCCGTCCCAGCGAGTTAGCGCCGATATACAGCACTCTTTCCTCGGGGAGTAGTGTACGTCCGACCGTGGCGCAGGCGGCTTGCAGCATTTTGTCCTCGCCATACTCCCAAACCACCAGCCTCGCGCTTCTCTCCGGGCCGGGCTTCGTCACCGCGACCAGCCTTCTTCCCCGGCTCAAAAAGGCAAGCCCCGTCCTGACCTCACGTCGTTCCTGAGGCGCCTCTATCTTTCCGATATCCGATCCGGTGTTGAGGTCGGTCAGGACAACCGCTCCGTCCGAGCGCAGGCGGGCTACCGTTCCCGTCCGGCTGGCCCAGAGCCCGTTCACGTAGTGCCCGTTTTCGGGGAGCACGCGGATCAGCTTGGTCGTGCGGGCGTCCCTGATCTCCAGATCGCCGGTCACTCGTTGGATGAGGAGATGCCCCTGAGCGAAGGCGACACCGACCATGGTGTCGCCCCGGACAAGCAGTTCCCGGCCGGTAGCCATGTCGATGACGCGCAGAACATCCCGGATTGCTCCCGCCGTGGAATCTTCAATGGCCACCGTCATCGTCTGTGGGTCTATGTGAGCGGGCCCGCTGTAGCCATGCTCCTGGCTGAGGTTCTTCTGACGGTCAGCAGAGTGCGGGACTGTTCGGACGACGCGGCCCGTGCCGGGATCGATGAGGACGATGTCGCCTGAGTCAGGCACGATGACGATGCCGCGCCCGTCCGATGTCCAGGCCGCTCCGAGAATGGATTCCTGGCGCGTGTCCCAAGCTCCGGCGGTCGGCCAATCGGGGGCAGGGGTACGAATCTCGATTTCGCCGCTGTATTTGATCAGGAGGAGTCTCTTCCCGTCGGGACTCCATGCCGCGTGGGCGTACTTCCCCTTGATCCGCCTGTTCCGGAACGGGGCGCTGCCGACGCCGGCGAGAATCGTCTGGCCCGATTCGCTCGTCACCAGAACGTCGTCCTCGCCCTCTCGCACCGCGAGGGCAGGTCCGTTGCACGCCATGCAGGACCACTTCAGCGGGATGGGCATGCGTTGACTCAAGCGGGTCACCTGATTGAGGTCCCATATCGCCAGGGTTCGCCCTGAGGCGGACACCAGGCGGTCCGAGCCGCCACCGAGGAAGGCGAGTCCCATGTCGTTGATGGAACTGCTTCCCGTCAGGACCTCCGGGTTGGACGGCTCGTTCTTGGAAGTGGTCGAGACATGAATTCTTCCGGTGTCGGCTACGGCCAGTCGCCTGCCATCGGCGCTGATCGCGAGTGCATTGGGGCTGGCTCCTGAGGTGACTCCGGCCAGGTCGCCGTCGGACAGGTTCGATATCGCCGAATTGGTTCTCCAGATCGGCACCCTGGTCTCGCCCCACGCCGCTGCGAAGTGCCGGCCTTTCGGGGAGATGGCCGTCACCGACGGCGTGTCGACGCGTACCCAACCGTGCGCGGCAGAACGGATGGTCACTGCCGGCAGCGACCACCGCTCCCACGCGGTCAGGCCGTTGTAGATGACTGCTTCATCGTCCCCGGCGAAGACGATCTCGCCGAACCGGGTGGACAAGTCCAGTTCGGACCTGGCCGTATGTGATCGGTTGCCGCTCTCGTCGTGCACGACCACCCGTGACGGATAGGCGGAGGTGTCGCTCCCGGAGTAGCCGACGACGACGTATCGGTGCGTGGGACTGACGCCGACTGCGGTGGGCCGGAACCCGTCCGGCCCCGGAACGTTCCGAGTGCCGGTCTCCTTCCGCCACAGTCGCACCGCCGCTCCGTCCGTGAAGACGACCGTGTTGCCGATGGCGTCCACGCCGACGTCTGTGATCGGCCTGCTGAGCCGGCCGATGGCCTGGCCGGCGGTCGTGCTGAGATCCCAGAGCTGTACGTTGCCGTCCTGCGCGCCGGTCACCAGGAAGCGGCCGTCGGCCGAAGAACCCAATGCCGTCACGCGCGATGAGGCGTAGAGGTACCTGCTGAGATGCGGGCTGGAGGTGGTCGCCTGGAAGAGCGCGTCCTTCGTCTGAGGGTTCTGATCCAGTTCGTAGGCGGCCACCGCCAGGAGTTGGGCCGTGTCCAGGCGTGTCGTCAGCAGCGCCTCCGCTTTGGCGGCCAGCTGCCGGGCCAGATTGACCCGATCACGTGCCGCGACGTTGTTCCGCTGGTCGACGGCCACGACGGCGGCGGTGCTGGCCAGGAGCGAGAGCACGGCGAGAAAGACGACCATGGCGGTACGCCGCCTGGCGGTCCTGCGTTCCTGGGCCACGGAGGCCGTCAGGAACGCCTTGACGACGGGGGCCAGATCGTCTGGAGCTGCTCTTGCCGCCCATCTGTTGGCGACGGCCAGGCGGCTGCCCCGATAGAGCCTCGACGAGTCGCGGAACTCTCGCTGCCACGCGGTCGCGGCCTCCTCCAGCTCTTGCTGGACGAGCTGCCCGGCGCGATCACGGTCGATCCAACGCCGCAACTGCGGCCAGCTCCGCAGCAACGCCTCGTGCGTGATCTCCACGGCGTCGTGGTGCTGCGTGAGCAGCCGAGCCTTGGTGAACACGTCCACCACGGTCGCGGCCAATCCGGGGTCGGCGCTGGTGCCGATCAGCTCCGTTCGGGACAGCCGCCGCCTGGAGTCATCCGTTCCGTTCCCGATCCTGGTCAGCCGCAGGAACAGCGAGCGCGCCATACGCTTCCCGGCCGCGTCCAGACTGTTGTAGGCACGATCGGCCGTGGTGGCGATGGCGTGCTGGATCCCGCCCGCAACCTCGTAGCCCCGCACTGTGAGAGTGGCGCCATTGCGCTGCTGCCAGCAGGCTCTCAGAGCGTGAGCCAGGAGGGGCAGCCTGCCCGCCTGATACCCGCCGAGCCCGTCGCCGTCCGCCCCCAGGTCACGCAGCAGCAGTTGCAGCAGGCCAGGTTCGACGTCCATTCCGACGTTCTGGGCGGGAAAGACGATGGCCTCATTGACTTCCTCAACCGTCATCGCGCCGACCACCAAGGGAGCGTCCTGCAAGGCCGTCTTGATGGCAGGGAAGTCGGCACACGCGGCGTAGAAGTCCGCCCGTACGCCGAGCACGACCAGCGCCGGTCCGTCGGCGCGCGGAGCGGCGATCCGGCTCAGCAGTTCGACGAAGGTGCGTCGCTGTTCGACGTCGCCGCAGAGTGTGAACAGCTCTTCGAACTGGTCCACCACCAGGACCAGGCCGTTGTCGCCGGCGAGCCGGTCGTCCAGCAGGGTGACGCACGATTGAGGGTTGCCGACCAGCTCTTCGACCGAAGGAGGTTGCGCGAGGAGCGGCGCGAGGTGCGTGGCAAGCGCGTGTACAGGTCTGGCGGTGGGGGTGAAAAGGATCTTCGCCCATTCGGCCGAGCCCGGCAACGCCCCGTTCTCCAGCCTGGGCAGCAGGCCCGCTCTCAGGAGCGACGATTTTCCCGCTCCTGAGGAAGCCACGATCATCTGTGGCCCGCCCGTTCGCTGACGTCGATCGAGGCGATCGATCAGGTCGGCGGTGAGGCGGTCGCGGCCGAAGAACCATCGAGCGCGTTCTCGGGTGAACGGAGCCAGGCCCGGATAAGGGCACTCGCTGACGACGGATCCTGGCTCCGTACGGGTGCGTGCCCCGTCTCCGTAGTGGAAGTGCTGGTCTCGACCTGCTTGGTAGACCTTGCCCTGTCCGCTGGCGTGTGCTCGCAGTTGAACGTCCTCGTGATGCGCGGGCGCATCCGGCGGCACCTGGTCCGGGGAGTCCATGGGTGACCGCCTCTCTCGAAGTGGGGCATCACGCTAACGGTAGAGTCGCCGTACGAGATGTGCGCCGCCGGCCCGAAATGGCTGCAGGTAATTGCCATATTCAGGGCGACCGATAATAAATCGGGAAAATGCGTCTCATGCGTCGCCAAAGCGAAACTCCCTCTCCTCTCGGCCGCCTTGTGGATACTCTCTAGCGTGCGGATCAAGCGGTCGGCTGGTGAGGGAGACTGCGTGCTGGACCAGCGGAATCATCAAGGGAAGTTCGCCGAGGACTATGTGAGGGTGCTCGCTTCGGCCGCGGGCCTTCTCGTCTACAAGGACGATCTCGACCATGACGGCATCGACCTGGGATTTCGATATGCCGGACGAACGGGGTACATCTCCTCGCCCGCTATCGAGGTACAGGTCAAGTCGTGGTCGAAGCCGCTGAGCAAGGGCCCGGATCTGCAGTTTCGCGGGCTTGACGAGGTGCAGTACAACAAGCTCGTCGCCGGTCCGTTTCTCGTTCCCCGTTACCTTTTCCTCGTCGTGGTCCCACCGGAGAGCGACCGATACGCACGCGTGGAGACCGAGGGGCTGACGTTGAGCCGGCTCTGCTACTACCGCGGGTTCGAGGGGGAGCGGCCCATCGCCTCTCCCAGCGCCAAACGGCAGGTCCCCATCCAGGTGCCGTTGGGGAACGTTCTCACGGTCCGCGCGTTACGCGAGCTCGTCGGAGCGCCCACGGGACCGCTCGCCTGATGAGGAACGTGTCAGTCGCCGATGTCAGCAGTTATCTGGCCGCTACCGGCTGGGTTCGCCAGCCGGAGGGCTGGAGGGGCGCGGCTGTCTGGGTGCATGAGGGCGATCACGAGATCCTGGTGCCCGGAGCGGACCATCTGGCCGACGGACCGCGGCGTCTCAGAGAGACCCTTTCGCTGCTGGCGAGGGTGGAGGACCGCTCTGTCGAGGACATCGCATCCGACATCAGCTCGCCCATGGCCGATGTCCAGTGGTATCGCGCACCGATCGTCCCCATGGATGGCGAGTTCGGGCTGGTGGACGCGGTCACAGCCCTCAACAGCGCGCACGCCGCCCTGAGCGCGGCGGCGCGTGCCGCTCTGGACGGACCTCGGCCGGTGTTCGACGGCACGGCCCCCAAAGCAGTGCGTGATCTGCTCGCCCGCGTCTGGATCGGACCGATCGTGCCGTCAGGGGACCTCCTCACGGTACGCATCCCATTGGACGGGGAGAATTCCGGCGATCCTCCGCTGGCGCGCCGCACCTTGACCCTGCTGCAGCGCGCCACGCTGCTCCTGCGCGAAGCCAGCGCCGAGGTACGCAGAACCGGCGACATCAGCGTCTTCGACGACACGGTCCGGGACGGCGTGTCGGCCGACCTGTGCGTCGCGCTCGCGCGATTCGCCGGCACCGATCCCGGGACCCGGTTCGAGGTCGGCTTCCGCTGGGCCCGCGCGCTGCCCTCCGAGGTCCCCGCGCGGACGGTGGTCTTCGAGGCCGAGACCGGCACCCTGTTGCGCCGCGTCGCCCACAGGCTGCGGCGCCTCCACCGCGAGAGCGCCTCTGTCACAGGCCTCATCGGCACGCTCTTCGACAACGGTGGTGAGGACCGGTTCCGTGTCCACGTACGCGGCGAGGTGGCCATCGGGGACGGCGAGCCACGCGGCTCCATATGGGTGCGCCTGCCCGACGAGGCGGCCTACGACGTGGCCGTCGAAGCGCACCGCAACCGGACCCTCGTGCATGCGGCCGGCACGCTCAAGGACGTCAACGGCCGCCGGGAACTCATAGCGACCAGCTTCCACACCGTTGTGGACGATCGATCCGAGGAGAGCTGATCATGAAGAACACCGCCTTCGGAACCCGGGAGCGGGCCTTGCTCCTGGGGCTGATGATGCTCGGCGGGACGGCGTCCAATCCGGAGCTGCGAGCCCATGTCGGGAACACGCTCGACGGAGAGCCCCGGCGCCGGGTGAACAAGCTCGGTCTCGTCACAAGCGAGAAGCCGGGCAGGTCCTACCACCACACGCTCACCGAGGACGGTTGGGCCTGGTGCGTGACAGAGCTGGAAGGCTCGGCTCCGGACCGCGGAGGATCGCTCGGCCGCACCCTTTACGGCGTCCTCCGCATGATCAAGGGCTACCTCGACGCCGCGGATCTGAGCCTGGCCGAGTTCGTCGTCAAGGCCCGCGAAGGCGGGGCCCCGGCTCCGGACGATCCGACCAAGGCGATCCGCGACGCCTACTGGCACCTGGCTCGCGAACCGCAGGACTGGGTGCTCCTGACACATCTGCGCGCACAGTTGGGAGATGTCCCCCGGGAGGAGATCGACGAGGCGCTGCGGCAACTGGAACGACTTCCGGACGTCCATCTCGTACCGGAGGCGGACCAGAAGACCCTGACCGACGAGGACAGGGAATCGGCCGTCGTCGTAGGCGGTGTGAGCAAGCATCTGCTGGCGATCGAGGCGCGATGAACGAGACCGAGGAACGGGCACTACGCGCGATCTCCAGGGTCCTCAACTGGGCGACCACGGCCGAGCATGCCTGGAACCCGCCACCCTTCCACATCGACGGGATGCATCCGCGGGCGGAACAGCTGATCCTCGACGGTATCGACGAGGCGTCCGCGGCCTCCCGGACCAGCCCGCTCGGCGTCGTGATCCAGGGTGAGGGAGGCGCCGGCAAGACTCACCTTCTCGGCTGGGTCAGAGGCAAGATCGCGCAGGCCGGCGGCTACTTCTTTCTCGTGGATTTCAGCGCCGGAGACGACTTCTGGCATCGGACCATGAGCGCGATGGTCGAGGACCTCGGCCGTTCGGCCGCGGGCCCGGACGCCCCGAGCCAGGCGATGGTGGCCCTGCGTGCCCTGGTCGTTCTCGCGGGAGCCGATGGCCGGATCGGGGCAGCCGCCGAGCGCGGGACGGGCATCACCCGCGAAGACCTCGATGCTCTGGTGAACGGTCTGGTGGCCCGGAACAGGCAGTTGCTACGGTGCCGCGACACCATCCGAGCGCTCGCCCTCTACGCCGTCGCCTCGGGCCCGGCCCTCGACGTCGCCTACGATCACCTGATGTCGACCGAGGAGGCCGAGGAAGGCGACCGCGCAGCCTGGGGACTGAGCAAAGGAGTCAAGAAACCGCATGACATCGCGGTCGAGCTGTCGATGATCCTCGCGCTGACCGGCCCCAGCGTTATCGCGGTGGATCAGATCGACGCGCTCCTCGAACACTCCCGCGCGGCCAGCACCCCGGACTCCGTCGCGCCGCCACCCGATGCCAAGCCACGCAAGGACGTGATCGACGAGGTCGCGAGCGGGCTCATGGCCCTGGTGCACGCCACCCAGAGAACGTTGTGCCTGGTGGCCTGCCTGCCTTCGTCGTGGAATCTGATCAGGAACCGGGCCATCGGCACGGCGCAGGACAGGTTCCGGCCTTCCTTGATCCTCACCACGATCGCGAGCGCGGACATCGCCCGGAACCTGGTTGAGCGGAGGTTCGCCGTGGCCTTCACGCATGCGGGCTTCACCCCTCCCTCTCCCGCCTGGCCCATCGCCCCTGCCGCGTTCGCGACAGCGCCGGGCCATACGCCGAGGACGCTGCTCCGCCTCATCAGCGCACATGTCGCGATATGTCGGGCGGAAGGCGAAGTACGTCCGCTGGAACGTTTCGATCGAGACGAGCCGGTTCCCGCGGTGGCGCCTGTTGCCGAGACCGTCCCCGCCGTACCGGAGACGAACCTGGCCCGGCTCGACGCGCGGTTCGCCGACTTGTACGGACGGGCCGACGTATCCAACGCGTTCGATCCGGAACACGAGGACGAACTCGCCCCGCCCTTGCTCACCGCGGGTCTCAACGCCTGGATCACGGAGCAGGACAAAGCAGGCGAGGCCTTCTCCGTCGATCCGCCGCCGGGCCGCCGGCCCAGCCTGCACGCGAGGTTGCGGCAGGCACTGGACCCCAACTCCGAGGAGCAGCGCCACTGGACGTTCCGGATGATCGGCGCGTCGCACCACATCGCAGCACTCAAGCGGCTGAACGACGGCATCGCGGCGTCCGGCCTGGGGCCGGAGATGCCCGACCGGTGTTTCGTCGTGCTGCGGAATCTCGCATGGTCGGACGGGCCGGCCACGCAAGCCTGCCTGACACAGCTCAAGGAATGGGGCGGGCTGTCACTTGCCGTACGGGGTGACGACCTGCGCGTCTTCGAGGCGTTGCGGCAGATGGCGGCCGATGAGGACCCGGAGTTCGAGACCTGGCTGCGTGCGCGCCGTCCGGCCGGCGGCACCGAGTTGCTCAGCAGCCTGTACGGCGCGCTGACATTTCCTGTTCCAGCACCGCCTCAGCCGTCGACGGCGGGATCCGAACGCCCGGCGAGGACCGTTCCGGAGGTCACGGGCGACCGCACCGCGGTCATCCCGGTCGGCAGGCGTCTGGACACCGGCGCCGATCTGGAACTGAAGCTGAGCCTCCTCACCCGCCACACGGCCGTGTTCGCCGGATCCGGCTCTGGCAAGACCGTGTTCCTGCGGCGGCTCATCGAGGAGTGCGCGCTGCACGGCGTGTCGTCGATAGTGCTCGACTCCAACAACGACCTCGCCCGGCTGGGCGATCCCTGGCCCAGCCCGCCTCCTGGTTGGAGCGACGAGGACGCGGACAAAGCAGCGCGCTACTTCGCCGAGACCGAAGTCGTGATCTGGACCCCGGGCCGTTCCCGTGGACGCCCGCTGACCTTCCAGCCGCTCCCCGATTTCGCGCCCGTGCTCGATGATCGTGATGAGCTGGACTCCGCCCTCGGCCTGGCCGTCGAAGCGCTCGCCTCCCGGGCGAACGTGGACGGGGCAAGCGCCAAGGCCCGCAAGGGGAAGGCCATCCTCCGCCAGGCGTTGGGTCACTTCGCCCGCTCGGGCGGCGGCGACTTCACCGCGTTCCTCGGCCTGCTCGCCGCCCTGCCGCTGGAGGTCAGCCAGATCGACCGCGCGGACCAGATCGCCGCCGAACTGGGGCAGCTCCTCACCGCCGCGACGATCAACGATCCGCTCTTCGCGGGCAGCGGTGAGCCGGCCGACCCTGAGCAGTTGCTCAGCCCGTCCGGGGGCAAGCGGGCCCGCGTCTCCGTCATCAGCTTCATCGGTCTCAGCGACCAGGCGAGACCAGGATTCGTCAATCAGCTCCAGATGGCCCTGTTCTCCTGGATCAAACGGAATCCGGCGCGCGGCCGTCCTCTCAACGGCCTGTACGTGATGGACGAGGCGCAGGCCCTCGTACCGGCGACACCGAAGACCGAAGCGCTGGCCAGCACGCTGACCTTGGCTTCACAGGCCCGCAAGTACGGCCTCGGCCTCGTCTTCGCCACCCAGACACCCCGCGGTCTGCACAACCACATCGCGGGGAACGCCACGACCCAGTTCATCGGGAGGATCAACAGCCCGACGCAGATCGACGTGGTCAAGGGGCTGGCGCGGGCCCGCGGAGGCCACGCCGACCGGGTCGGACGGCTGGATACCGGGCAGTTCTACGCCGCGAGCGACGGCATATCCGAGGTGCTCATCCGAGGACGCCAGTGCCTGAGCCATCATCCCTCGGATCCACTCACCGAGCAGGAGATCATCGAGCGGGCATCCGGCTGACGCCGGACCGGCGCATGGCGCGGTGCTGGTCGTCAGGCGGACAGTAGGCCGTGGGAGAGCTGGTCGGCGGCCCAGTCCTCCCACTGCGCCGTGGTCCACCCGCATTCCCGCCTCATCACCAGGAACAGATCCGGCGACAGGATCCCGACGGTGACGTCGGTGGCTCGGTGCTCGGTCAGGTCGGGCCGCAGGGCCTGCAAGTGGCCCAGGATGGCGACGACCTGCCCGTGGGCGGTGTGCCGCTGCTCGCTGTTGGCAGCCCATTGGGCGGCCATGTCAGGGTCGCCGGCCGCCGCGTCGCGGACCACCGCCAGGACGGGGGCGACCCGGTCGAGGATGACCCCGCTCTGGTGCACCCATCCTTGTACGACCTCCATCGGGTCCCGGGTCGCTTGTAAGGCGGCGAACCAGGGCCGTTGGAGGAGCGGAACGGGCTCGTCGTCTCCGGCGGAGGCGACGTCGACCACGTGCTTGAGCAGCTGGCTCTTGGTCCCGTAATGGAAGTACACCGTTTGCACCGACACCTCGGCCGCGTCGGCGACCAGCTGGAAGGTCGTTCCGGCGTAGCCCCGCACGACGAACAGCCCTTGGGCGGCGTTCACGATCCGGCTTCTGGTCTGTGCCGAGCGCCGCTTTGGACTCTTGACGTCTTCCACCGATTTAGAGTACCACTTTAGAGTATGACCTTAGAGTGGCACTACAAAAGAGGTGGGGCATGGTGCTCTTAGGCGGGTTCCACCACGTCAAGCTGCCCGTCTCCAGCGTGCACAAGAGCCTGGAGTGGTACCGGCGCGTGCTCGGCCTCGAGGTGGCGATCGAGTTCGTCGAGGACGGCGTGCTGCGCGGCGTGGCGCTGGCCGATACGGACCAGACGCTCATGATCGCGCTGCGTGAGGAGCCCGAGCGGGCCGCCGGGTTGAGCGGGTTCGATCCGGTCGCGTTGGCCGTGCCGACCCTGCAGGCGCTCCACGCCTGGTCCGATCACCTGGACGCGCTCGGTGTGGAGCACTCCGGCATCGCCGAAGGCAGCGTGGGATGGCTGATCGGCGCCATCATCGACCCCGACGGCATCGAGATCCGGCTCTACACCCAGCAGAGGCGGCCATGAGCGCGCTCCACCTGCCGGCCGGGGCCGGTGCCACCCATCGGTTCCTCGGCACCACGATGACCGTGAAGGCGGGGGAGTCGGAGACCGGCAAGGCCCTGACCCTGATCGAGCAGGAGTGCCCGCCGTATTTCGCCACTCCCTGGCATGTGCACCAGCACGACGACGAGGCGTTCTATGTGCTGTCGGGAACCGTCCAGCTGTACTGCGGCGACCAGACCTGGCAGGCCGGAGCCGGCGCCTTCGTCCTGCTGCCACGCCACCTGCCCCACGCCTTCGCCAACCGCCAGGACTGTCCGCTACGCCTGCTCCAGCTGACCTGGCCGGCCGGCTTCGAACACTTCGCCGCCGACATCGCCGCCCGTGACACCGACCCCGGCCTGCTGGCCGAGGTGGCCGCCCGCCACGGCTACCAGATCATCGGTCCACCACCGGACACCACCCCGTGATCTGCCCGCGGCCCCGGCTCGCGCGGAGCCGACCTTGGCTTACTCCTGCACCGGTATGACCGCCGCCGGCTATCAGAGCCGGTGCGAAGAACTCAAGGCCAAGGGCTTCCGCCGAGCTGGGCCGTCACGCCGCCATCTGGACCAAGTGACACGCGGGTTTCGGCGCCCGAACCGAGGCGCCTGCCACGCATCCGTCAGCGGCCGGTGGATCCGTCGATCTGCTCGCGGAGGATGTCGGCGTGGCCGGCGTGCCGGCCGGTTTCCTCGATCATGTGCACCAGGACCCATCGCATCGATGGTGCCGGCCCCGGACGTGGGGGTCGCGGGGCGGGAAGGGCCAGGTCTGGGCAGGCGTCGATGACCTGGTTCGCTCGCTCGACGGTCTTGCGGTAGTCGGCGAGCACGCCGTCGACGGTGTCTTCTGTGGACGGTCGCATGGTGGCGCGCCAGTCGCCGGCGTCCTCGCCGAGGAAGTAGAACCGTTCGACGAACGCCAGATGCTTGAGCAGCCCGAGAAGGTTGGTGCCCGAGGGCACTCCGCCGGTTCGGACCTGCGGTTCGGGTGCGCCGGCGACCTTGTCCGCGACCGCGTCGCGCAGGTAGTCGAGGAAGCCCCGCAGGGTGGCCTTCTCGTCGGCGCCGGTCCGCGGAGGCGTGGTGTCCTTGGATCGCTGCGCGCGGTTTGCCGGCATCGAGTCGCTCCGTTTCGACGTGACGTCGTGTGGTGTGGTTCGGGCGGTCATCCGGCGGTTCGCTGGATGAGCAGGATGTGGTCGATGACGGTGGCCATCTGGTCGGCGGGTCCGGTCGCCCGGCGGTGGGGCATGTCGGCGCGCAGGACGGTCCAGTGGGCGGGGTCGAGATCGAGTTCGGCGGCGACCTCGGTGGGTGTGGGGTAGTGGAGGTCGGGGTCCTGGTTCCACGACCAGGGCGCGGTGGAGCCGTGGTCGACGATCAGCAGCAGCCCGCCGGTGCGCAGGGCTTGCGCGGCGGTGCGCAGGACCTGGCTTCGGAGCAGCGGGAACGGGGTGTGGAAGTACTGGGCGGAGACGAGATCGAACCGACCGGCCGGGAAGCTTCGGGCCAGATCGTGCTGTTCGGTGGCGACGCGGTCGGCGATGCCGAGTTCGCGGGCGCGTTCCCGGACCCGTTCGACGGCGGTGATGGAGATGTCCACGGCCGTGACGTGCCAGCTCCGCCGGGCGAGCCAGATGGCGTCGCCGCCGGCGCCGCAGCCCAGATCCAGGGCGGCGCCGGGGCGCAGCGGCGCGGCGGTCTCGGCCAGCAGCGGGTTGACGCGCGCGTCCCAGGTACGGCGGGAGCGGTAGTGCCGCTCCCAGAACAGCTCGGCGTCCTGGTCGCTCGGGACGTCGGTGGTGGGGTGGCGGTGTCGGGTGGTGTCCACGTGAGTTGCCCTTCGTCGGTCGGCGTGATCCGGAAGCGCCGGTGGTGTACTGGCAGCATCGCCGCCGTCATCGCGGGCTTGCAAGGAAAGTTGCGGATCCGCATCATCGATGGCATGGACACCTCCGAAGACGTTCTGGCCGGAGTCGGGCCGCGCCTGCGTGCTCTGCGCCGGGCGCGGGGCACCACGCTGGCGGCGCTGGCGAACGAGACCGGCCTCACCGCGAGCACGCTGTCCCGTCTCGAGAACGGCAAGCTCCGCCCCACGCTGGAGCAGCTGCTGCCGCTGGCCCGGGCGCACGACGTACCGCTCGACGATCTCGTCGCGGCGCCGCCCACCGGTGACCCGCGCATCCACCTGCGGCCGGTGCGGCGATCCGGGCTGGTGATGGTGCCGTTGACCAGGCGCGCCGGCGGTGTCCAGGCCTACAAGGTGATCTATCCGCCCGCCGGCCGATCAGCCACGATGAAGCTGCAGACCCACGAGGGATATGAGTGGTTCTACGTCCTCAACGGACAGGTCAGGTTCGTGCTCGGGGAGCAGGAGTTCCTGGTCGGCGTGGGCGAGGCCGTGGAGTTCGACACCCGCATCCCGCACTGGATCGGCAGTGCCGACGAGCGGCCCGCGGAGCTGCTCACCCTGTTCGGCGCGCAAGGAGAGCGCGCCCATCTGGCGCCGTCCAGGCACTGACCGTCGCAGCCCTCGGCCGGCCGGTTACTCGCCGGCCACCTGCGAGGTGACGCGCTCGATGGCCTGGACGGCGACATCGGGCTGGTCGACGTAGATGTAGTGCCCGCTGTCGGTGGCCGTGCTCAGCTTGCTGGCGCTGGACACCGCGAGCCACTTGCGCTGGCCCGCGGACCACGCCTGCTCCAGGCGCTGTCCGTACGTGGGGATGGCCGCGAGGTACTGCTTCCCATGCTGGATCACCTCCACCGGGATGTTCCCGGCGGAGCGGACCTTCCCGTCGGTGATGACGAGCTTCTCCGGGTTCTGACCCTGGAATATCGCGAGGTTCTGCGCGCGCACCTCGGCCGCCGGACCCTTGGCGGACTCAGGGATCGCCTTCGTGATGTCGTCCACCATCGTGGGCGACGTGGTGTCCATCAGGACGAGCCCCTTGACCCTGTCCTGATGGTCGGGGACGTACCTGGCGGCGATCAGCCCGCCCAGCGAGTGCCCCGCCAGGACGACCGGGCCGTCACCGGCGACCCGGTCGAGCACCCCGGTGAGGATCTTCCCGGTGCCGGCGAAGTCCTGAGGGCCATCCGGCTGGTCGCTCGCGCCCGCGCCGAGCCGGTCGTAGGAACAGACCCGGTTCTTCTTGCTCAGCGTCTTCTGGAGGGCGGCCATCTTGTCCAGCCCGTCACCCCCTCCGTGCATCAGCATGATGACCGGCCTGCCTTTCGCCGGGTCGCCCGAACAGGACACGTTCACCGACCGGCCCGCGACATCGATCTTCTTGGTTCCGGAGATCGGGCCGGGATCGGCTTTCTGGGTCGTGGGGGCGAGCGGGTCCCAGTTGTCCAGCGAGTCGCTGTCGCAGCCGGCGACCGCCGTGCTGATTACGGTGCTGCACAGCGCGGCCACAACGGCAGTCTTGTATGTGCGGAGCATGATGTCCTCCAGCGAGAGACGTCTTCACACGGCGGCTGAGGCGCCGTGCCACGTCGTAACGCTATGGAGTCGACGGTCCCGGAATCGTCACCACACGGTGGACATTCGCAGGTAGCTCGCAAGGGGGACACGCGGGCGACGGTGTGACCGCTAGGCTCTTCCGATGATCGATCTCCGCCGGGTCAAGGACCTGTGGCGGCGGTGTGACGTCACGGTACGGGATTTACCGTTCGCGCTGCTGCTGACCGTCGCGTCACTCCTGCCGGCGTTCCAAGGCCGCGGGACGCAGATCGGCGACCTGCCGGCCCGCCCCTACGACGCGCTGGCCGTCGTCGTGATCGCTCTCGAATGTCTCCCGCTCACCGTGCGCCGGCGGTGGCCGGCCGCCGGTCTCGTCCTGGTGTCGCTCGGCTTCGCCCTCGACCAGCTCTTCGCCTATCACGCGCTGGCCGGCACCGCGCTGCCCATCGCGCTCATCAGCGCGGGCGCCCATCTGGAACGTGGCCGGCGCGTCACCGTGATCCTGCTCTCCGCCGCGTACCTGCCGCTGATGTTCGCGCTCGACCGGCTCGGCTCGAAGGAGACGCCGGCCGACATCGCGCTGTTCTACCTGGCGCTGGTCCTCGCGTGGGGCATCGGGACCTGGTTGCGCTCCACCCGGGCCGCCGAGGCCGAACGCCGCCGCCACGTCGCCGAGGCCACCCGCGCCGCCGAACGCACCCGCATCGCCCGCGAACTCCACGACGTCGTGACCCACCACGTGACGGCGATGGTCGTACAGGCCGAGGCGGCACGCTACCTGACCGCCGCGCCCGACCGCCTCGACGCGACCCTGACCGCCGTCACCGACACCGGACGGCGGGCCATCAGCGATCTGCGGCACCTGCTCGACCTGCTCAAGGCCGACCACGACACCGACGCCGGTACGCCGTCCGCCGGCGATCTGCACACGCTCGTGGAGCAGACGCGTCAGGCCGGGCAGCCGGTGACGTTCACCGAGGAGGGGGAGCCCGCGGAGTCGGCAGGCAGTGCGGAGTTCGTGGCCTATAGGGTCGTGCAGGAAGCTCTGACAAATGCCCTCAAGTACGCCCACGGCAGTCATACCGAGGTCCGCGTGGGCTACGGCGAGAAGGAGATCACCGTGGAGGTCGGCACCGACGGCTCCGGCTCCCGCACCCGCTCTCCCGGCGGGAGCGGGCGGGGCCTGGCCGGGCTCCGCGACCGGGTCGACGCCCTGGGCGGCGAGTTCAGCGCCGGCCGGCGCGCGGGCGGCGGCTTCGACGTACGGGCCCGCATCCCCGCCGGGAGCGCGTCGTGACCGCGCCGATCCGGGTCCTGGTCTGCGACGACCAGGCGCTGATCCGCACCGGGTTCGCGACGATCATCGATGCGCAGCCCGACCTGGAGGTGGTGGGCGAGTGCGGGGACGGCCGCGCCGCGGTCGACCTCGCCCGCCGGCTGAACCCGGACATCGTGGTGATGGATGTACGGATGCCGGTGCTCGACGGCATCGGGGCGACCCGCCTGCTGGCCGGCGCCGGGGTGGCCGATCCCGTCAAGGTGCTCGTGGTGACGACGTTCAACCTGGACGAGTACGTGTACGAGGCGCTGCGCGCGGGGGCCAGCGGGTTCCTGCTCAAGGACGCCCCGCCGGCGCAGCTGCTGCACGGCATCCGCACCGTCGCGACCGGCGCCGCGCTGCTGGCACCCGAGGTGACACGGCAGCTCGTCGGCAGGTACGCGTCGCGGATCCGCCCCGCCGAGGACACGCCGGACGACGCCGCGCTGACCCCACGCGAACTGGAGGTGCTGCGCCTCATCGCCGACGGCCTGTCCAACAGCGAGGTCGCCGCGACGCTGGTGATCAGCCAGGAAACCGTCAAGACGTACGTCTCGCGCATCCTCACCAAGCTCGACCTGCGTGACCGCGTGCAGGCGGTGGTCTACGCCTACCGCAGGGGCTTGGTGACCTGAGCCCCCTCGGCCGTGCGGGTCAGTCGTCGATCGTGTGTTTCCGGCGCTGGACGTACAGGCGGTTGCCCTTCGGCCCCGTCCATTCCACCCGTACGACCCCGGGCACCGCCGTGTCGCCGACGCGCGACGGGTCGGACCAGTAGCCGAATCTGGGGTTGCGGAAGAATGTCGCCCACAGCTTGCCGCTGTGGTCCACGAAGAAGTTGTTGTGGCCGGCGCCGACACCCACGGTCCACCGCTTCGAGTACGGTCCCTCGAACGTGTCCGAGACGGCGACGACCGCGTCGTAGTGGTACTGCGTGCGACCGGCGCCGGGGGGGTCGTAGGCGTACCGGGTGCTGCCGTCGGCATTGGTCGAGGATCGGTTCCAGGCGGCCTGGAGCAGGAAGTACTTGCCGCCGTGCTTGAACACGTACGCGCCTTCGAGATACGGCTCGGGCGCGTAGGGCACCTGCTGGAAGCTCGGGAGGTTGGTGGTCGGGACGATGTCCTCCATGTCGTCCCGGAACTTCGCGTACAGGTGGTTGTGCAGCACCAGCCAGGCGTCATCGCCCTCGGTGTAGAGGCTGCCGTCGATGTGGTGGTAGGCGCCGGGCAGGATGAAGCCGGGCCCGCCGATGAAGGAGTCGCCGAAGGGCTTGTCGTGGTTGCCCTGGACCAGCCGGTACGGGCCCTCAACCCCGCCCTCGCTCACCAGCATGAACGAGCCGACCTTCTTCGAGTGGTCGCCCATGCAGGCGACGATGTACCACTTGCCGCGGAAGTAGTGCACTTCCGGGGCCCAGACGTCGCCGCGCTTGCCGAACTGGTCGTCGTTCCAGTACTCCTGCCACGGAGCGACCACTGTGCGTCCGGGCCGGTTCTCGTCGGCGAACTCGGGCGACCAGACCTTGCCCTTCTCGGCGCCTGGGCGGATGCCCGTGGTGTCGGCCAGCCTCCAAGGCCCGCGCAGGGACGGGGAGGTCCACACGAAGATGCCGTCGTTCCACGGGGCGGGCCCTGCGGTCCCTGGCGCCCGGGTGGTGCCGGTGGCGACGTAGACGGGACGGCCGTTCACGACGAAGCAGTTGACGTAGGTGTCGCGCATCCAGACCCGGCCGAGCTCCTGGTCATGGGGGCGGAGTTCCAGCGGGAGGATGAAGGAGTTGTCCTCGCGCGGCCACAGGTCGAGCCGGGTGTCGGCGAGACCGTAGGGCTCGAGGTCGGGCCAGTTCGACGGGTATCGCTTCATGGCGGCGTTCGCCGGCGTCGCCTGCGCGGCGGTCGCGGGCAGCGCCGCCGCTCCCAGAAGGCCGGCGGCGCCCGCCAGCAGGGACCGCCGGTCGACGTTCAACCCGTTGTCGGCATCAGTCATCACTCACGTCCTCCACGTCAGCGCCCATCCGATGGGCAGCTTGCGGAGAGTGTGCCTAGTCGTTCATATTTCGTCAATAACCCGGAAAAAATAGCCCGCGATCGCGCAGGTGGGGTCACAGGGAGAAGAACGCAGGTGCTGCCGTTGTGGACAAAACAGTTTTACGGGCCTGTCGAGTCGCCGGCGGCTGAACGTACCGTGCCCCCACCGGCCACCAGCGCGACGACCGTCTGGCCGGCCGCGGCCACGCACATCAACATGATCGGTGCTCGCCAGCCGGAGCTCACCGTGTGCAGCAGCCCGAAAACCACTGGCCCCGCGGCGGCCAGCAGGTAACCGATCGACTGCGCCATCGCCGACAACGCGCCCGCCACGCTGGCGTCTGGGGCGCGCAGGCTGATGAAGGCCAGCGCGAGCACGAGGCAGGCGCCGCCGCCCAACCCGAGGACGACACTCCACAGCAACGCCAGTCCCGGCGCCACGAAGAGTCCGAGGTAGCCGAGGAACATGGCCGCCGAGCAGATCGTCGCCAGCGCGCGCTGGTCGCGCGCCCGCCGCATCGCTCCGGGCACCGCCAGGCTGGTCAGCACCGCGACCGCCTGGAACAGGAACAGCAGCCAGCCCGCGGTGGCCGCGCTCATGCCGTTGTCCTGGAAAACCTGGGGCAGCCACGTCACGACGACATAGAAGCCCAGCGACTGCAGTCCCATGAACGCCGTGACCGCCCACGCCAGCCCGGAACCCCACGGCAACCGGTGTCCGCGAATCGCCCGCGCGGTACGCCGCGGAGCCCGCACCTGGGGAAGCCACAGCAGGACGGCCACCAGCGCGAACAGGACCCAGCAACCCAACGCGGTGTACCAACCGCCGGGGGCGACCTCACTGATCGGCACCGCCACCCCGGACGCCACCGCGGCGACACCGCCCATCACGGTGGCATAGGCGCTGGTCAGCAGTCCCACCTTGGTGGGGAAATCGCGCTTTATGAGGCTCGGCAGCAGCACGTTGCCAACGGCGATGCCCGCCCCGATCAGCACGGTTCCGCCGAACAGACCGACGGCCGCCGGCATCCACCGGAGCGCGATCCCCAACGTCAGCACCACGAGCGCGGCACCGAGCAACCGCTCGGCTCCCCACCGCGCGGCCAGCCGGGGCACCAGTGGGGACAGCACCACGAACGTCAGCAACGGCAGCGTGTTCAGCAGGCCCGCCACGGCCGGGGCCAGACCCAGATCGGCCTGCACCTGATCCAGCAACGGCCCGACGCCGGTCAAGCTCGCCCGCAGGTTCGCGGCCACCACGAGCAGCCCCCACACCAGCAACGCCTGACCGGAACGCCGCGTCGACGTACTCTCCATGCACACCACGATCGAGCCGCACCGTGGCCGACAGCCAGACCGAGCTCAGGCTAGCCCCCGGAGGGTCACCCTCCGCACTGTGCGATCGCCGGGCGGCCCGGTAGCGTGTCGACGTGGGGACGCCACTGGGGAATTTCATCCGGGCCAAGCGCGACAGCATCCAGCCGGAATCCCGTGGACTGCCGGACCGCGGCCGCCGCCGGTCACCGGGTCTGCGCCGGCTGGACCTCGCCACGTGGGCCGGCATCAGCGTCGAATACCTGACCCGCATCGAGCAGGGCCGCGACCGCAATCCGTCGCCGGCGGTCATCAACGCCCTCGGCGACGCGCTGCGCCTCAGCCCTCCGGAGCGCAACCACCTGCGCTACCTCGCGAAGATCACCGGCGACGAATGCTCCGTCCACATCCGGCCCGTGCCACCGTCCCGGCACGTACGACCGTCGGTCCTGCGGACACTCCGCCTCCTCGAACCCGGCGTCGCCATCGTGACCAACCGGCTGGGCGACGTCCTCGCCCACACCGGCGGCTACGAGCTGGTCACCAGCGGCACCGGACTGCTCGACGCCGCCCATCCGAACCTCAACCGCTACCTGTTCACCGACCCCCGCGCCCGGACGTTCTTCGCCGACTGGGACGACATCGCGGACGAGCAGGCCTTCGACCTGTGGCAGGCGCCATCCCTCGAGAACCTCGAGTGGCTCACCGCGGAGCTCACCCCCATCGCCGGGCCCGACTTCACCCGCCGCCTGAAGCGTCATGTGGTGCCGCGACGTGGCGTTCTCCGGCTCAACCACCCGGCCGGGCACCAGCTTCGACTGCTTCGCGAGACGCTCGAACTGCCTGCGGAGGCCCAGCAACTCGTCGTCTTCCTCCCAGCCGACGACCAGACGGCCGAGGCCGTCGACCGACTCCGGCGCCGGTCCCACGGCCGGCTCCGGTCCATCTCGTGACGAGGTCACCCTTCCGTGCGAGTGGGAACGACGGCCGTGCCTCCCCACGGAGCTGCCAGGCGAAGAGGCCGGCCGCCGGCCTTCGCGGCGGTTCTCCTGGCCTGATCCAGCCGTACGGCCGGCGTCGATGGCAGGACCCCATCGGCGGCCGGCGCCTGATCGCCGGTCGCAAACGACGTGCCACCGCACTGAACGGCCATGCGGCGCGTGCCGCACCCGTGGTGGCGCCGTTGCGGATCAGGTGGGATGTCCCATCAGGTCCTGCAACGCGGCGGTCATCGCCGCGACCAGGTCACGTCGCGGATCGATGAGCCACTGGAGCTGGTGCCCGTCCCACAGGGCCACCAGGGACCCGGCGATGCCCTTCGGGTCCCTGGCGTTGGAGATGCGGCCCTTGTCCTGGTCCCGGCGGACGGCGACCGCGAGCATTCTCGCACCTGTCGCGGAACCACTCATGCGCCGGATGGTCCGGCGCCGACGACTCCGCGGCCATGAGGGCGAGCAGTCGCAGCATCTCAGGCCGTTCGAGGTTGCGGCGGACGTGCTGCTCCCCGGACACGATCGGCGAAGACGCCCGCCGCCTCGACCCGACCCGTCCCAAGACCGCCGCCTTTCACCTGCGCGCCCGCTGGCGCAAGGACGAGTGAGTCCCTGACGATCCCGGCTCCGGCCGAGCGCACTCTTGCCGGATATTGAGAAGCGGCGTGGTGGCCATGAACTCGCAACATCAACAATGAGTGATGGATCAACTCATTGCGTTTATGGTCGGCGCCGATCTCGCATGGCGCACAAAGGCGTGAAGTCGGGCCGATATCCGCCAGGATGAATGCCGTCCTGTCGGCGACTGAAGAGAAGGATGAGGTCTTCCAGCCGGGTCTCCGGAAATCTGAAATTCCACATTCTGGCGAGATCGATTCGTGTGAAGCGCCAGAGCTCATATTGTGCTTACCTTTGTCTGTGCCCGGTGATCTACTCGACCTCATTTTGCTGACCCTGCTCATCCTCTCCGGCGTCTCCGGTTATCGCCAGGGATTCATCGTCGGGGCCGCGAGCTTCGTCGGCTTCGTGGGCGGATGCGTGCTCGGGATCTACATCGCGCCACCTGTGGCGGGCTTGGTCGTGGACGGGGATGTCCCGGAGTCCATGCTGGCGATCATCATCGTGTTCCTGGCCGCGATGATCTTCCAGTTCGGTACGTCCACTGTCGGCGCGGTGATCCGCTCCTACCTGCGGCACGAGCCGGGCAGGATGCTGGACGCGCTGGGCGGCACACTCGTCTCCGGTTTATCGGTGCTGGTCATCGCCTGGCTCGTCGGCAGTGTGCTGGTGTCCAGCTCATTGACCACCGTCGTGGAGCAGATCCGCGGCTCACTGATCCTGGGGACAGTGGACCAGGCGATACCCCAGGCGGCACGTGACTGGCAGAAACCGTTCAAGCGGTTCATCGACCGATCCGATTTCCCGCCGGTGCTGGACGCGATCGCCGGCCAGCCGACCGTGAACGTCCCGCCGCCGGATGCGGAGGTGCTCGACAGTGCCGGCCTGCGAGCGGCGCGGACAGGCATCGTTCAGGTGCAGGGAGTGGCCCGCTCCTGCAACAAGCAGATCACCGGCACCGGATTCGTGTACGCGCCCGATCACATCATGACCAACGCGCATGTGGTCGCCGGGGTCGACAGCGAGTTGGTCGTCATCGATCACACCGGCCGATCGCACCCCGCTGTGGTAGTCCACTACGACCCGCAGCGGGACGTGGCGGTGCTGTATACGCTCAACCTCGGGTTGCCGTACCTGACCTTCGAGGCCGAGGCGGACAAGGGCGATGACGCCGTCATCGCCGGGTATCCCAAGAACCAGGGGTTCACCACACAGCCGGCCCGGGTCGCGGCACGGCAGCGGGCTCGCGTCCCCGACATCTACCGGGTCACCGAGGTGACGCGGGAGGTGTACCTCATCCGGGGCAAGGTCCAGCAAGGCAATTCGGGCGGCCCCCTGTTGAGCCCCGACGGCCGGGTGCTGGGCGTGGTCTTCGCCGCCGTCGTCAGCGCGGACGACACCGGGTACGTGCTCACCGCCTCCGAGGTCGCCTCCGACGCCCGCCGCGCCGCCGGCGCCACCCAGCCCGTCAGCACTCAGGCCTGCGACTGACGCGGGTTGTGTCGCGGTCAGATCCCCTCGCCGGGACGGCCCACACTGTCGCGCGGCGGTGGCCGGTGCGTTCGCTCGGACGGCGCCGGTCACGGCTTGAGGACGATGCATCATCTTCACCCCTGCGCCGGGAACCTCCGCGATTGACCATCTGAGCCTGCTCCGCGTGCTCGGCCACGACGACTTCGTGCCCGCCACCCCTGCCCGCCGCTGACACCGTACGAGGCGCGGTTTACCCGGCGTCGAGCTGGTGGTCGGCCCAGACGTAGGTTTCGGGGAGCAAATCGGTGATGAGGACCGTTCGGATGCGGTCGTCCTTGCCGACGATGACCTTGAGGGCGGGGAAGTAGTCGAGGAGGACCTGACGGCAGCGGCCGCACGGGGGGACGACGCCCCGGTCGCGATCGCCCACGGCGACGATGGTGTCCAGCTCGTAGGCGCCCTGGGCGGCTGCCGCGCCGATGAGGACCAGCTCGGCGCAGGGTCCTCCCGTGAAGTGGTAGGCGTTCACGGCGGTGATGATCCGGCCGTCCCGGGCACGGGCCGCGGCTGCCATGGTGTGGTTGTCACCCCGGCAGCGAGTGCGGGCGACGTGCGTCGCGGCCTGGATGAGTTCGTGGTCGACGTGGTGGGGCTGCGTGGTCATCTTCTCTGCTGTTCCAGGTCCTGAATGTGGCATTCATTACCGGCCCTTGGCTTCACAGGGCCCGTGGCGGGGGTAGTTCCTCCCTCAAGGGGCGATCTTGGGCTCCAGGAGGAGGTCGACGATGTACGCAATGGTACGGCGGTACGAGGGGGTAACCGATCCCGCCGGGGCCGGGCGCCTGGTGAGTGAGGAGTTCGTGCCGCTCATCCGCCCGATCCCCGGGTTCGTGGCCTACTTCTGGGTTGACGCCGGGGATGGGGTGATGCTTTCCACCAGCGTCTTCGAAGATGAGGCTGGAGCCGAAGAATCAACCAAGAAAGCCGCGGACTTCGTTAGGGAGCGCATGGTCTCCCTGCTTCCCAACCCTCCTCAGGTCACGGCCGGTGAGGTTGTGGCGTCCGGGTAGTGGGCCCCCGGATTGCCGCCGCGTCAACGTCGGCGTCTGGGAAAGGGTAGGGAACTTTCTCCCCATTGCCGCTCGTCATCGCGAATAGCCACCGTCGCCGGACTGGCCCTGTTCGCACGCCTCGGTTGACGGCAGCCCGGCTGCTCGGCTCCTTCAGTCTTCAAGCCTGCTCAGGTTCTGGGGTTCGGCGACCCAGCCGGCGGTCAGGATGAGGCGGCTTCGGCGGTCGACCGTGAGGAATCCGAAGGGATGGCTGAAGTCGAGGTCGATGTGTCTGACGCGGTAGGGAGGCGGTGGGGCGATTCCGCCTCCGACGGCGCCGAGGGCGGTTACGGCGGCGGCCTCGAAGCCGGTGGCTTGGAAGGTGGCGACGGCGTCCTGCCGGGCCTGGGTGACGGCGAGCGGTTGGGCGCTGATGCCGGGGAAGTGCCCGCGGGTCACGTCGGTCACCGTTGCCAGGCCGAAGACTTCGGGCAGGTCCAGGAGGTCGTGCGTGGAGGCGATGGTGAAGCGCGGGACCGTGACGTTCAAGGCGTCGTCGGGGGCGCGGTCGCGGACGTGACGGACGGTCATTCCGGGAGCCGGGCTGTCCGCAGGCAGGAGGCCGGCTGGGGTGGTGGGGTGGCGTCCGGCCAGTACGTCGATGCCGGCGGTGAGGACGTGGCCGGGTTTCATCGATTCGTCCCCGAGAACGAGGTGGACGTCGATTCCGCCCGTGCCCATGACGCGGAGCATGGTCAGCGGGCCGGCGGGGGTGTCGGCGACTCTGGCGCGGTTGAGTACGCGGGTCCTGCGGCGTAGGACGTGGATCTCACGTCCGGCCCACGGGCCGTACTCGAACAGGTCGATGCCGTCGGTGAACGGGCGTAGCCAGGTGGTGCGGACGGTCAGCGCCATGGCCAGGACGAGGAGCACGCGGGCGGTCAGCTGGAGGGGCATGGCGGGGATGAGCCCGCCGGTCTGCTCCTTGGCCCAGGCGTCGAGCCGGAGCTGGTCCGCGGCGGGGTCCGAGGTCAGCTCGCCGTACATGCCTTCGGGAAGCGTCGCGATCCAGGCCGGATGCAGCGGCAGGTCCGGCCGGGACCACAGGCCCAGTGCCGACCGGATCGCCGTGGACCTGTCCATGATCGACAGTACGGCTCGGGCCGCCTGGGACGCGGTGGCGGCGTCCATCCCGACGGCATCCTGCAGTTCTGTGCGGCCTCGTCCCTCGGCGGCCGATGCCAGGTGGGCCAGCAGCGGCCAGGCCCCTGCGCCGGCCATCACGACCGATCCACCCGAACAGGTCTGCACCCACCGGGCGGTTAATGCGTTCACCGCGGTCACCGAGTCCTGCTGCCAGTTCATAAGCAAAAGTCCCCTTCCGAAGGGAGACCTTAAGAGATCCGTAAGGTGATTCCGCGAGGCTACAGAACATCAGAGCGGCTAGCCGGACGGCTCCGCCCCTTCCTTGGAGGAACATCATGAGGACGATCGCTGCAAGCCTGTTCATCTCGCTCGACGGGGTCGTCGAGGAGCCGGCACAGTGGCACTTCCCGTACTTCAACGACGAGATGGGCGCCGCCGTGACGGCGCAGATGGCCGACACCCTGCTCCTGGGCCGCAAGACCTATGACAGCTTCGCCGGAGCGTGGCCGGAGCGGGAGGCTGAGGGCGGCGAGGACGCGGGCTTCGCGAAGACGCTCGGCGACGCGCGGAAGATCGTCGTGTCGCGCCAGCCCCTGGAGTTCAGCTGGCGGAACTCCGAGCTGCTCCAGGGCGACCTGGTCGAGGCCGTGACCGCGTTGAAGAACGAGCAGGGCGGCCGCATCGCCGTCAGCGGCTCGGTGTCGGTGGTCCGCCAGCTCCTGGCCGCGGGGCTGCTGGACGAACTGCACCTGCTGGTGCACCCGATCGCCGTCCGCAAGGGCGAGCGCCTGTTCGACGAGGGGGAGAACTCCATCCCGCTGGAACTGATCAAGTCGGAGACGTTCGCGACGGGCGTGCTGTACCTGGTCTACCGGCCCGCCGGGGCGAGCGGTGACGCCTCCTACGACGACGCCAAGGCCCACCTGTCCCAGGGCGAGCAGTAGACGCGAGAGCACAGGGGCATGCCGGCCGATGAGGTGTAGCTGTGCGGCCGAGGTCCATGGAGAACTCGGCCGGCACGACCTCACACAGGTCCAGCTGTGTTGAGGTCGGCGGCGAAGTGTCATAGTCGTACTGCTTCTCCCAGGAGTGAAGCCACGAAGGGCTGTCGAACCGCAGAGGTCAGTGACGATCGGAGAGCCGCCGCACAGATGAAGAAGTCATTCAGAGGCCTTGGCGGCGGCAGGATCGAAGATCACACACCTCCGCTCCCCGGACACCCCGTGCGAACGGACAAGATCGCACGCGTCGGCCCCTCCTGGCGGTACCGGATCTCGGGGCCCTTCCTCCTCACCGCGCTCCTGGGATTCGGCGCCTTGGCCGGCGCCCTCTTCCTGCCCCGCTACCTGCTCGCATGGGACCTGGGCGCGGCAAAGCCGCCGGCCGACTTCGCCACCGCCGTGAACAACATCCGCACCGCCCTGCTCCAGGGCGTCGGTGGCCTGGTGCTGCTGATCGGCGCTTATCTCACCTGGCGCCAGCTACAGCTCAGCCGTCACGGGCAGGCGACCGAGTCCTTCGCCGCCGCCATAGCGCATCTGGGTGACCCGAGCGTGGACGTCCGCCTCGGCGGCATCTACGCGCTGGAACGCATCTCCCGCTCCTCCACGGCCGACCGCCGGACCATCGGGGAGATCCTCTCCGTGTTCGTCGGCAACCGAGCCTGCGAGCCGCAACGCGGCGCCCGGCACGCGCGTCACGCCGCCACGGCGGCGGGCGGTTCGGTCAACCTCTCCCTCCGCGCCCCTGACATCCACGCCGCACTGACCGTCCTCGGCCGCCGGGACGCGGTCCGGGGACAGGTGCTCCGCCTCGACCGCCTGGTCCTGCCCAGGGTCAACCTCGCCTCCGCGCGGCTGCGCGACGCGGACTTCCATTTCGGCGATCTGACCGAGGCCGCTTTCGTCGGAGCCGACCTGACCCGCGCGGATCTCAGCGGGGTACGACTGGCGGGGGCGATCCTTGCCGACGCGATCCTCTACCAGGCCGACCTGCGCGACGCGGTTCTGACCGGAGTCATCGCCGAGGGCATCGACCTCCGGGGCACCGATCTGACCAGGGCCGACCTGCGGAACGCGAACCTGCGCGGCGCTCGCCTGGACTACGCCGACCTCCGTGGCGCCACGCTGACCGGCGCCGTCCTGACCGGTGCTTCGCTGAAACGCGTGGTCTTCGACGAGACCACCGCCTGGCCCGACGGCTTCGACACCTCCTGGATCAGACAAGCACGGATACGGTCGCTCCCGCCCGTCCGTATCAGAAACTACGAAGAGCTCGCTGTCCGGCCGGCGCCCGTCAAGACCGACTCGCCGGCCGAAGCCGAGTAGGCCCCATCAGCGGGCAGGGGCTACGCCGGCGTCCGCCCGGGTGTCACCAGGGGTCGACGTCGACGCCGGTGGTGACGATTCGCAGGGCCGCGGAGGCGACCCACGGCCGGTCGTGAGAGCTGATGCCGCCGTAGGACGGCATCGGCAGCTCGGGGAGCAGGGCCAGCACCGCGCTCAGGTGGCGGCATTCGGCGGCTTGGACGGTGAGCTTGACGGTTGGGCCGTGGCGACGTCCCGGGGGCATGCGGAGCAGCTCGGCACGCGCCTGCGCGAGGGCCTCGACGTCCGCGCCGCCGGGCCCGGCCGGGCGGCCGTGGGCGGCGTTGCGTTCCGCGATCGGCACGGCCTCCTCCACCCAGCAGTTGTAGCGCTCACCCCAGTCCACGAGCATGCGCGGCAGGCCGTGCTCGACGAGGAGCCGCTGCGCGCCCCAGCCCTGGAACCAGCCGTCACCGGACCGGAGCAACTCCTCGGCGAGCTCCACCTTGCCCTTGCGCAGCAGGTAGCCCAGGAACGGGATGCCGACGTCGTCGCCGGCCGCGCCGGTGCCCTCGGCGAGCAGGGCGCGCGCCTCGTCCTCGCGGCCGCATTCCATCAGCGCCCGGACGACCGGGAGGCGGTGGTCCCAGCCGCCGTCGTTCTCGCGGACCTTCTCCCGGGCCCGGTCGAACCACGCGTCGGCCTGTGCGCCGTCGCCCAGCAGCGCATGGACGGCGCCCATGGAGCCCGCCGTCGAGGCGGACTCACCCCACATTCCGTCGGTACGGCTGAAGACGGAACGCGCGTCGTCCTTCAGCCCCGAGGCCGCGAGCATCATCGCCACCTCGGCGGCGACGCGTGGCCGGCGATGTTCGGGCAACGTCCCGATCAGCTCCAGCGCCCCGGCCGTCTCCCCGCGCAGCGCCCTGAGCACGGCCGCGGAGTGGAGCGCCTCGCCGGCCCAGGTGTTGCGGCGGTTGACCCCGTACTCCACGACCGCCTCCCGGAAGGCGCGGAAAAGGTCGTCGACGGTGGCGGTGTCGGGCGGCGGCCACTCCTGAGGGCCCGGGTCCGTCATCGTCCGGCCCCGGAAGGGCTCCAAGTACTCGTACAGCGGTTCGGGCACGCGTTCGGCCGCGGCGGGCGCGTCGGGGACGACCTCCAGCTCACCCCAGTGCACGGGCCAGGCGAACCGCCGGGCGGGCGCCCACGCGAGGGCCGCGGCCAGGTCGTCGTCGCGTCCGGGAGGGGCGATCACGACTCCGGGCAGCAGGGCGACGGCCCAGGTCTCGTCGTCCAGCGCGAACGTGGGGTTCGGCTCGGGGTACATGTCCTCCCCGAAGTCCTCGTCGTCGAGCATCAGGGGACGTGGCGCGGACGGCTGCCGCAGCAACCTGAAGTCGCCGATCACCTCGCCGGAGTCCGCGCGCAGGAACCGCAGCACCGTCGTGCCCAGCACCACGAGCACGTCGTCGGCGCCCCAGTGCACCCCCGTGGCCTCGGCGGGCGCGTCGAAGGAGCGCAGCCGTTCGCCTCCCTCGTCACCGAGCGACCAGATCTCGACGCCGCCCTCGGCGGTCAGGCACGCGGCACGCTCGCCGTCCGGCTCCCAGGCCCAGGGGCGTACGTCCAGGTCGTAACTCGGCGACCGCAGCTCGAGGTCGAGGTCGTAGCGGTGCTGCCCGGTTCTGTCCACGATGCCGACGCGCGAACCGCATTCGACGATCGCCAGGCGCGTCCCCCATGACATGAACGTCACCTCGGCGTACCCGGGCCCCTCGGACACCCGCCGCCCCGTCAGCGCGTCCGCGATCACCAGGCGGCCGTCGTGGTGAAAGGCGAGGAGGCTTTCGTCGGGGCTCCATTCGCCGGACGGCCACGTGTAGTTGCGGTCGCCCTCGGTCATCCACGTGACGCGGCCCGACGCGACGTCGATCGAGCAGATCCGCCCGTCGTGCAGGTTCCCGTAGAGCCGCTGGCCGTCTCGCGACCAGACGACCCGGTCCAGGACGAACCGGTTGCCGTCCGACAGCGGTTCGATCCTGGGGTCGTCCGGCCAGACCTCCCCGCCGTCCAGCGGGACGACGGCGCCGTGAGCGCGCGCGTCGGCCTCCTGAAGGACGTAGGCGCGCACACCGTCGGGCGCCAGGGCGAACGGGTCCGGGCGTCCCGAGTAGGTGAGGCGAGCGGTTCCGACGGGTTCGTTCTTCTCGCCGAACGGGTCCCAGACGCCCACGTTGTTCGACCGGTAGGCCATGGCGAGGCGCGAATCGTCCGCCGACCACTGGATGACCTCGCCGTAGCCGGGCCAGCCGATCCCGCCCTCGATCCAGTCGATGACGTTGACGCACCGCCCGGTGGTCACCTCCCAGATCTGCAGGGTGGCTCCGCGGTCGTAGTCGTCGCCCCCGAAGTCGCCCACCGCCAGATACCGGCCGGACGGGCTGAGCGCCTGCGCGGTGATCTCGACCTGGTGGACGTCCGGATGGCGCAGCAACGCGCCGTGCTCCCGGATCCGCTCGGTCGCGTACCGGTGCGCGTCGACGACACCGTGGCGTCGCTCCAGCTCGACGAGTGCGGCGCGCAGCGGGACAAGGTCGTGTTCCGGGACGAACGCGGTCCAGTCCGCGGCCCGCAGCGCCGCCTCGAAAGCCTCGGGTCCGGTCTCGGGCGGGTCGGGGATCTTCATGCCCAGTGATCGTACGACCGAGGGCGCGTCGAAGGAGGGTGAACGCGGTCCTCGTCGGCGCGTGGAACGGGATGGAACGCCCATCGGGTGTAGACCCACCGACGAGCCATGAGGAGCTCCCATGTCGTACCTGATGAAAAAGCTGCTGGTCGCGGCCGCGCTGGTCACCGCCACCGTCACTGCGACCACCACCGCGGCCACCGCCCAGAGCGGCGCGCTGTTCGACGGCTTCGGCAAAGGAGCGGTGGAGGACACGGCGCTCGCCAACGCGGAGAGCGCCGCCAGGCAGAACGCGCTCAACCACGGGTTCACGGCGTGCGACGTGTTCGAGTCGGTGGTCTCCCAGGATGCGCGGACGCACGTGTTCTTCGCGTTGGTCACGGTCCGCTGCGACGACGAGGCCGTGCTGGGATGATCCCGGTGACGGACACCCCCGAGGCCGCACACTGCGCATGCGGCCTCGGGCGGGGTCAGCGGGTGGTCATGAGGGTCAGGCTCTCGTCCTGTACGGAGGCCGTGACGCCGCGGGTGATGCGGTATCCGGCGAGGCCGGGGCCGTCACCGTCGATGATCTCCTGAGCCGCGAGCCGGCCGAGCTCGGGCGCCAGGTTGACGCCGCTGTGGGTGACGAGGTGGTAGAGGCCGGGGACCTCGGGGTGCGTGCCCGCCAGCGGCAGGCCGTCCGCCGGCACGGGCCGGACGCCGAGGCGTACGCCGGCCAGCCGGGCGGCGCGCAGCGCGGGAAGGACCCGCTGGCCACCGGCGTGCAACCGTTCGGCCAGGGCGTCGTCGCTCTGGCCGGGCAGCAGCGCGTCCACGGGCCAGGAGATGGAGCAGATCCGGTCTCCGGGGGCGGGGCGCAGGTCCACCTCGGGTGTGGCCAGGATGGCGTCGAGCCGCAGGCCGGGGACCGGGGTGCTCTCTCCCACCAGCCCGGGGATCCGGGTCATGGGCAGGTCGGTGCCGGCCAGCGCCGCGATGCGGTCGGCGTCCGGGCCGGTGCAGTTGACCACCCAGTCGGCCTCCCAGCGCCGCGTGCCGGTCTCGACACCGGTGACGGCGTCGCCGTCGCGGATCAGCGCCTGTGCCCGCAGGCCGTACCTGATGTCGGCGCCGAGCGTGGCGGCGCGATCGAGCAGGCGCTGCACGAAGAGCGGGGCGTCGTACCACGCGCTCTGGTCGTGGACCACGAGCTCGCTCGCCGTGCACGCCGCCGGGTCGACGGCGGGGGCGAGTTCGCGCAGCTCGGACGGGTCGGCGATGCGGCAGGGGTGCCCCCACGACTTGAGGCGGACGGCCCGCTCCCTGAGCCCCCGCCGGCTCTCCTCGCTGTCGCCCCACTGGATGGCGGGCATGGGGTGCCGCCACGACGGGCCTTCGAGCTCCTCGGCCAAAGTGGCGTGCAGGGCTGCGCTGGCGCGGTTGAGCTCGTAGTAGGCGCGCGGGGTCTTCAGGTGGGTGACGTCCATGGAAAAGGTCGCGCTGGAGGTGCCCGCGGCGGGGCCGCCGGCCTCGATGACGACGACCTGAGCCCCTGCGGCGGCCAGGTGGTAGGCGACGGAGGCACCGAGCACTCCGGCGCCGAGAACGATGACGCGGGACACGTGGATATCTTTCCTTCGGGAGTCAGAGGACCTTGCTGAGGAATGCCCGGGTGCGCTCGTGCCGGGGCTCGCCGAGCACGGCGCCGGGCTGCCCGGACTCCACGACGACCCCGTCGTCCATGAAGACGATGGTGTCGCACACCTCGCGGGCGAATCCCATCTCGTGGGTGACGATGATCATCGTCATGCCGTCCTCGCGTACGAGGTCGCGCATGACGTCCAGGACCTCGCCCACGAGCTCCGGGTCGAGGGCCGAGGTCGGCTCGTCGAACAGCATGAGGTCGGGCCGCATCGCCAGGGCGCGGGCGATGGCGACGCGCTGCTGCTGGCCGCCGGACAGCTGGTCGGGGCGGCTGTTCGCCTTGTCGGCCAGCCCCACCCTGGTCAGCAGGGCGTGGGCGCGCTCGCGTACCTCGGCCTTCGGCTCCTTCTTGACCATGATCGGCGCCATCATGATGTTCTCGAGCGCGGTCATGTGCGGGAAGAGGTTGAAGCGCTGGAAGACCATCCCGATGTCCACCCGCTGGGCGGCGATCGCCTTGTCCGGCAGCTCGTAGACCTTCCCGTCGCGCTCCTCGTAGCCGATCAGGTGATCGCGGAAGTAGAGGCGGCCGGCGTCGATGCGTTCGAGGTGGTTGATGCAGCGCAGGAAGGTGGACTTGCCGGACCCCGACGGGCCGATCACGGCCAGCACCTCTCCCTCCGCGACCTCCAGATCGATGCCTTTGAGTACGTCGAGCGCTCCGAACCGCTTGTGCACGCCTTCCGCGCGGATGAGGGTCGTCATCGGCTGAACCTGCGTTCGATGTAGTGCTGCCCGGCGTTCAGGACGGTCGTGGCCACCAGATACCAGAAGCACGCGACCGTGAGCAGGGCGACCTGCTGGAAGTTCCTGGAGTAGATGCCCTGGATCGAGGTCAGGAGCTCCGGTACGGCGATGGCGAAGACGAGGGAGGTGGTCTTGAGCATGGAGACCACCTGGTTGCCCGTCGGCGGGATGATGACCCGCATGGCCTGCGGAAGAATGATCTTGCGCAGGGTCTGGAAGCGGGTCAGGCCCAGGGCGTGGGCCGCCTCCGTCTGACCGTGGTCGACGGAGGTCATGCCGGCCCGCACGATCTCGGCCATGTAGGCCGCCTCGTGCAGGCCGAGGCCCAGCACCGCCGCGGTGAGCTGGGTGATGATCAGGTTGGTGTCGACCTCGAAGAACGTCGGCCCCCAGGGCACGCCGAGCCCGATCTTCGGCACCACCGCGGACAGGAAGTACCAGAACAGCAGCTGCACCAGCAGCGGCACGCCGCGGAAGACCCAGATGTAGAACGCGCTCAGCGCCGCCAGCAACGGGTTGGGCGACATGCGCAGCACGGCCAGCACGATGCCGCCCGCGACGCCGACGAGCATGGCGAGCAGCGTGAGCAGCAGCGTGGTGCCGAGCCCGCTCAGGACCGCGGGGGAGAAGAGGTACTCGCCGACCACCTTCCACTCCATGCGCGGGTTGGCCACCCAGCCCTGCAGCAGGAAGATCACCAGGAAGCCGAGGACGGCCGCGCTCACCCAGCGCCCCGGATGGCGGAGCGGGACGGCCTGGATCCGCTCCCGTGGAGCCGGGGGAGCGGTCTGCCCGGTCGTGGTCACGACTCGCCGCCGTTGAGCACGGCCTTGTCGAGGGCGCCCGACGACATCTTCCACTTGTCGAGGATCTTGGCGTAGGAGCCGTTCTCCATCAGCTTCTGCAGCGCCTGCTGCACGGCCTTGGAGAGGTTCTGGTCCTCCTTGTTGACGAGGATCCCGTACGGCAGGAAGCGGTAGGGCTCGCCCACCTGCTTCATCCGGCCGCCGGACTGCTCGGCCTGGTAGGTGATGGTGGGAGTGCCGCCGATGAAGGCGTTGGCCCGGCCGGTGGAGACGGCCTGCAGACAGCCGACCGTGTCGGGGAACACCAGCACCTGGACCGCCGGCTTGCCCGCGTCCGTGCACTTCTTCTTCTGCTGCTCGGCGTCGTCGGCCTGGGCGGTGCCCTGCTCGACGGCCGCCGTCTTCCCGCAGAGGTCGTCGAGCGACTTGATCGCCTGGGCGTCCTTCTCCTGGACCAGGAGCGAGCTGCTGGTCTTGAAGTAGTCGACGAAGGTGACCTTCTCGCGGCGTTCCGGCTTGTCGAGCATCGCCTGGATGGCCAGGTCGTAGCGGCGTGCCTGCACACCGGCGATGAGGCTGTCGAAGCTGGCCTGGCTGAACGTCACCTCGACGCCGAGCACCTGGCCGATGGCCTTCATCAGCTCGGGTTCGAGGCCGATGACCGACTTGTTGTCGGTGTCGAGGAAGACCAGCGGCGGGTAGTTGTGACCAGCGGCCACGTTGAGCGTGCCGCTCTTCTTGATCTTGTCGGGCAGCAGGTCGTGCAGTTCCTGATTCTTCTGCTGTGCCGGGGCGGCCGCCTGGGAGGCGCCGCCTCCGGAACAAGCTGTCAGGGACAGGAGTCCCGCCAGGCCGAATGCGGCGGCTGCTTGGGTGAACCGCATCGCGCAGGACACCACCTCTCGCGCTTGGTACTACTACGTTCCGTAAACACCAATATTGGGGGTCCGTTTGGATACGACAAGGTAAGCGAGCATGCGCATTGGTGCACAACCTGTTCACTCCTCCTTATCCTCTTTCTCACCCGCCCCAGGTAGCCGCCCAGGTGATCGATCGCCTTGCCTCAAGATGGTCCGCGGTCTGGTGATGCTTATCGCCGGACTGTTAAGTTGAGCCGATGCTTACTCCCGCCCAGCTTCAGGCGATCCGTGAGGTGGTCGCCACCGGTTCGCTCCGGACCGCCGCCAAGCGCCTCGGGTTCACCCCGTCGGCCATCTCGCAGCAGGTCTCCTCGCTGGAGCGGACCCTGGGCGTCCAGCTGTTCGAGCGCCTGCCGCGCAGCATCCGGCCCACCGCGGCGGGGGCCGAGCTGGCCCGCAAGGCCGCCAGGCTGCTGGCCGACCTCGAAGCGGCGGAGGAGGAGATGCGTTCCTTCGCCACCACCCACCGGGGCAGGCTGCGGCTCGGCAGCTTCTGGTCCGCCGGGTTCCGGCTGGTGCCCGCAGTGCTGGCCGAGTTCCTGCGCGACCGGCCCAACGTGGACATCCGCTACGAGGAAGGCGATCCGCACCGGACCATTCCCGCCGTCAACGAGGGGCGGCTCGACCTGGCCGTGGTCTTCGAGTACGGCATGGTGCCGCACAACTGGCCGAAGGACCTGACCATGACGTTGATCATGGAGGAGCCGCTCTACGTGCTCGTGCCGACCGGTCACCGGCTGGCCGCCCGCAAGCGCATCCAGTTCGGCGAGCTGTCAGCCGAACGGTGGATCTCCTACACCGAGGGGATGGACGCCTCGCTCAACCTGTCGCACATCTGCGCGGCCAGCGGCTTCGACCCCGACGTGCTGTTCCGCACCAACGACTACAACCTGCCCTTCGAGCTCGTACGCAAAGGGCTGGGGGTGGCGATCGTGCCGGAGCTGGCGATGATCGAGTCGCGCGAGGTGTGCGTGTTCCGGCTCGGCGACCCCTCCCAGGTCCGCAGGGTCTTCACCGTGTGCCGCGCCACCGACCCCAACCCCCTGCTCGGTCACGCGACGAACATGCTCATCAACGCCGCCGAATCCCTGCACCAGCGCGCGGACCTCCCCATCGCCGTATGAACCCGGCGCTGCCCGCATGGCACACCCTTCAGGCGATCAGGCCGGGGTGGTGATTGTTGAGGAGGGCGGTGCCCAGGTCGGTGACGGTGTGGATGACTGCTTGGCCCAGGCGGTGGCTGGTCACCAGGCCGGCCTGGCGAAGTGTGGTGGCCTGGCGGCTGGCGGTCGAGCCGGGAATGTCCAGCTGACGCGCGAGCTCGCCGGTGGTGCAGTCACCGTGGGCTATGGTCTCGAGCACCTGGGCCCGGGTGGGACCGAGCAGGCTCGTCAGCGTCGGACGCCGGTCGGGGGTCTCGCCGTGCGCCCAGGTGGGGTCGTGTTCGATCGGATAGACCAGCACCGGGGGCAGCTCGGGATCGCGCAGGGTGATCGGTGTCTGCCTGCAGAAGAACGAGGGCTGCAGCACCAGGCCCCGGCCGTTGAGATGGATGTCGTGGTCGGCCGGATAGGCGAGCTCCAGCGTCGGGAAGCTCCACCGCGCCGACGGGTGGAGCGTGGCGAACACCGCCTCCCAGCCGCCTTCGAAGAGCACTCGTGCGCGGCGGGCGCGTTCCTGGCCGACCTGCGCGCGGATCCGTGGCCAGTACGGCGACAAGCATGCTTCGAAGTAGGCCTCGGCCGCGTCGGCGACGGCGCCCAACGTCTGCGAGCCACCCTCGGCGAGGTGGCCGACCCACCCGGGCAACCGCCTGCCGGGATGGCGCCAGGACAACTCGGTCAGGTCGAGATGTAGCCGCTCACGTGTGGTACGGCGCAGGGCCTCGGTTCCCGCCGTCATCGAGCCCGGCTCGGTGCGCGGGGTGAGGAAGTCGACGGTATAGCCTCGCGCGGGCGCGAGGGTCGTCAGCATCCGGGTCGCCGCGGGCACTCTCGCCAGCGCCTCCTTCTTCCACTGACTGAAGACGATCGTCCGCTCCCGGCGGCGCAACCTGTAGAGGCTGAGCATCACCTCCCACATGGCGTCGCACCCGGGGGCGATGCGCGTTCGCGCGAGATCCTCGCCCGTGAAATGGATTCTCAGCGCCATGGATCCTCCGATCGACGTGCCCCGTTCGGCATGTGCACTCCGACGGAAGCACCTACTTCGACGGCGATCAGCGCGGTCAAGTTCGCCGGCGCCCCGGCCGCGCGGTGTCCGGTCCCTCTCGCAGGGCCTCTTCCAGGACATTTGCGCTGTGATGGAACGATCTTCGCCTCGGCCGGAGCCGCGCTGAAAATGATGGCTGGTCTGTGACCGCCGCCCTTCTCCGGGGCGCGAATGTCCGGCTTTCCGGCCCAGAGGCGTGCCGGTGACGGACGGGGCGGCGGCCGGCGACGACAGCCTGTGACGGCTGCGACGAGGAGGTAACACGGTGAAACGATCACGGGGGACAGGCGGTCTCTTAGCCGGTCACCGCGCGGTGGGTGAGCGGCGCGGGGGCGCGCTCGGCGGCCTGGTGGCCTTGATGGTCGCCGCATCCTTGGCCGGACCGGTTTCCGGGGGCTCGGCCGCGGTGGCCGACGACGGGAGCCCTCCGGCCGACCGGGTGGCCGCCGCGCGATCGGCGAAGACACAGGGCACGCGGGTGGAGGTGGAGAGCGAGAAGAGTGACAGCTCCTCGCTCTGGGCCAACCCTGACGGCACGTTCACGCTGGAAACCTTCCCCGGCCCGGTACGGGTGAAGGACGGCGGCGAGTGGCGCCCCATCGACACGTCCCTGGTGCGTGACGGCGAGGCGGGACTGCGGCCGAAGGCCGTGGCATCGGACGTCCGCCTGTCCGACGGCGGTCTGGAGCCCTTTGCCGAGGTGCGGGGCGCGGATCGCTCGTTCGCGGTCTCGTGGGGCAAGGCTCTGCCGTCGCCGCAGATCAAGGGGGACACGGCGACCTACGAGAACGTGGTGCCCGGCGGTGACCTCACCCTGAGGGCATTGCCGAACGGATTCAGCCATTCGATCGTCTTGCACCGGCGTCCGACGGGACCGCTGGAGTTCACGCTGCCGATGGTCACGAAGGGCCTGAGGCTTTCCAAGGCCGCCGATCACGGCCTGAACCTTCAGGATGGTGCCGGCAAGGTGCTGGCGTCGGCTCCGGCCCCGCGAATGTGGGACTCCACGACCGACGAGCGCTCCGGCGAGCCCGTTCATCAGGCCGCCATCGAGACGACGGTGCGGCAGAGCGGCGACGGTGCGGTGCTGGTGCTGAAGCCGGACCCGAGGTTTCTTTCGGACCCGGCGGTGAAGTACCCCGTCACCGTGGACCCCACGAGCACGCTCACCGTGGAGACCGACACCTGGGTGCAGAGCGACATCCCCGATTCGCAGCGCGGCTCGACCGAGCTGAAGGCGGGCACGTACGACGGCTCCCACATCGCCCGCTCGTACCTGAAGTTCCGGCACATCGAGGACCTGCGCGGCACCCAGATCGTGGACACGGACCTGCGGCTGTGGACGTTCTGGTCATCGGTGTGCGTGGACCCCAGCGCGGGGGTGCAGGCACGCCGGATCACGGCGGCCTGGGATCCGGACACCATCAAGTACGGCTCGGAGCCGGCCACGACGACCAGCGGCGCGGTGATCACGAAGACCGCGCACGGGGCGGCGAGTTGCCCTCAGGACTTCATGCATTGGGACACCGACGCCATCGTGCAGGCATGGGCCGACGGCCAGCCGGACTACGGCATCCAGTTGCGCGGCGCGGACGAGAAGGACGCCTCGACCTGGCGCCGGTACTACTCCTCGAACTACGTCTCCGGCGCCCAAGGGGAGAAGGAACCCGCGCTCAGCGTCACCTTCACCTACAAGATCGGCACCCCTTCAGGGCTCGACATCGCGCCCAGAGCCTCCTCCGACCCGGCGGTCAACACCGTCGCGAGCCTCACGCCCACGCTGTCGGCCAAGGCGACCGATCCCGCCGGAGCGCAGCTGAACTACACGTTCGAAGTCACCAAGGCCGGCAGCAGTGACGTGGTCGCCACGGGAGGCCCCAAGGCGGTGGCCTCCGGTGCCACCGCGACCTGGACGCCGCCGGCGGGTGCCCTGCTGAACCCCGGGTCGTACCGGTTCCGTGTCAGGGTGACGAGCCCGACCGGAGCGAGCGGCTGGTCGTCGTGGACACCGTTCGCGACGGACGTGCCCAAGGTGCCCACCGGCCTTGCCACCGGCGTGAGCGACCCGTCAGCCGTCGTGCTCTCGGGCGTGCTCCTGCGGCCCTCGGGAGAGCCGCTCACCGCCAGGTTCTACCTCTACGACAGTGCCGGCGCCGTCGTGGGACCGAGCCCGGCGGGGTCCAGCACCGTTCAGGGCGGGCAGCGCGCCGCCCTGAAGGTCTCCTCCGACCTCATCACGCCCGGCGCCGTCTACAAGTGGCAGATGGAAGCGTGTGTCGGCTCCGCCTGCAGCGCCCGTACTGCCCCCGTCACCTTCACAGCTCCGCGACCGACGGCAGACAAACCCACTCGATCCACCACCCTCGGCGCCGGAGTACTCGCCATACGGGGTGCCAAGACGTCTTCCGACGCCTGTGACGGGCACGCCTGCCCGCTCGAGAAGGCCGCCGTGTTCCACGTGGGAGGCGGCCTGATCTCCACGTTCAAGGCGGACCTCACCACGATCCCGGCGGGTGCGGAGATCGCCTCGGCAACGCTCGATCTCGGAACCCCCACATGTGCTGCCACGTGCCCCGCCGCCCTCAAGGTGTCGGCGTACGAGCTGGCCGACGGCCTCGCCGCCGACGCGTCGGGGGCAGAGGTCTCCGCCAAGCTGCTGGACGAGCCGTTCGCCGAGGTGGACCTGGCCAACCCGAAGATCGACATCTCCGGGTCCGTACAGGGAGACCGTCAGGACGGTCAGGGCTTCGCGGAGCTCGCGCTGCGAACCACCGATCCCGCGGCACCGGAGGTGACCTTCGGCTCCGCCGGCGTGAGCGTCCCCTTGACCATCACCGTCACCTACGTCCCGCCGGGCGCGCCGGGAACCCTGCAGAACGTCAGCGTGCGGCCAGGTGACGGCGGAGCGCTCGTCACCTGGGGGCCGCCGTCCGACTCGACCGGTGACACGCGCATCACAGGGTTCGACCTGGACGTTCTCGACAGCGCGGGAACCGTCGTCAAGACACTGACGCCGTCCGAGCCGAGGGCCGTCGTCACCGGGCTGGCCAACGGATCGGCGTACGTCTTCCGGGTACGCGCCGAGAACGAACAAGGCAGCGGCGTCTGGAGCACCACCGCGGCCGTGAAACCGCAGGCCGTTCCCGATGGGCAGGAATACCTCGACGCTGTCACGCAATATCTGGACAGCCGGGAGGGCATCGTCGAGGGACGTTTCGCGGGCGCCTCCGACGCGATCGGCAAACATGATCAGGGCAATCGGTTCGAGTCGCTGCTCCAGGCAGACGAGCAAGCGCTCGTGGCCGCGAAATCCGAGGCTGACGCCGACGGCGGGGCTCAGGAAAGCTCGACGACCACACTGAGCAACACCCTTGTCTCTTTGTCGGCCGACGGCAGGACCGCGACCGTCCGCGCGACCGTGCACCAGTCCCGGCTCCGGCGTGACCCGACCGGGGAGAAGACCACGGAAGAAGAGGAGAACGACGCGGACTATTCCTTCAATGTCGTCGTGGCAGGCCAGAGCCAGCATCCGGACGGCTCCTCCGACGGTCTCACCGGTCGGGCGGACGGCGATTCGGTCGACTCCCAGGTCTACCCCGACGGGTCCGCCACGGCGGACATGAACGAAGACGCGACCGTGCCCGAACCCGGCGATGCTCCGGCGGACACCGTCTCGGCCGACTACGTGAACCCGTCCGGCATCGCCAGCTGGGCCAGGAGGAACTGGAACAGCCACCAGGAGTACGACAACTTCTGGCACCGCGGCGGCGACTGCACCAATTTCGCCTCCAAGGCGCTGCGATTCGGCGGAGGCGTCCTGGAGATCCGGAACTACGGGTCAACGGCGAAGCAGAAACGCGAGAACCCGAACAACTGGTTCTGGGCAGCCCCCGTCGGCAAGGACTCGAACACCTTCGTCATCGTCACGAAGAGCATGAGCCACATGGCCAACCGCCACCGGATCCAATGGCGCTCCACATTCTCGGACGTGCGCGTCGGCGACATCATGTACTGGGACTTCGATCCGCAGAACCACAACGGGGTCGACCATATGTCGATCGTCACGAAGAAGACGTCCTCCAGCGAAAGAGGGATCTTCTACACCGCGCACAGCACCAAGAAGCTAGACAAGAGAGTCTCCGACGTGAAGGAGAGAGGCTGGCGGATCGGTTACGCGAGGGTGGTCTTGTGACGCGATCAGGAAGCGGTACGGCAAACCCGGCGTGCCTCTGCCGGTGAGCCGCCGGACAGCGGGCGACCTGGCGGGCCGCCCGCTGTCCGGCATCAAGATCACGGCCGTGGCGCCGGGCCGAGCAGCGGCTCGACGGCGTCCCACGCGGGAGGCGCCGGCCACTCGCTCCCCTCCGCCGCCTCCAGGCCGATGACCGCGCAGGCCAGCAGGTGTTCGCCGGGCGGCAGCTCGCCCGTCAGCGTGGGGATCGTGGTGCGCGGGGCGAACACGTTGGTGCCGGGCAGGGGCGTGACCAGGGCTCCCTCCCGCCCGCCGGACAGGTCCTCGATCACGCACAGGCCGTTCGGCGAGTCGAGCCGGGCCCACCCACTACCGGTCTCCACCCGGGTAGGCGGCCGGTCCCGGTCGACCGCGAAGGCGCCCTCGGCCGTGCGCAGCGCCCGTCCGGTCCTGATCCGGTGCACCCGTACGTGCCACGGGGGCAGCGCCACCAGCCAGGTCTCGATCTCCACGTCGTCCCAGGGCTTCCAGTGCGCGTGCAGCACGCCGTCGGAGGCGGAGACGTCGTACGGCAGCTCGCACGGCCGCCAGTGCTCGCCGTCCTCGCTGAGCGCCAGCGTGCTGTCGAAGGCGCCCTGTTCGAGCCCCAGCGTCCCGGCCGGCACGCTGAAGCCGAAACGCGTGGAGTAGGCGAACTTGGCGTACTTGGCCGCGCCGTGCCGCATCCACGGGGCGTGCTGCCCCGCGCTCAGCAGCACCACGTGCCGTCCCTCCTCGCAGCGCAGCAGCGCCACGCCCGCCTCCGGCTGGGTGCTGACCTCGGGCAACGGCGGCGCGTCGGCCTCCTTCGCGGCCCAGAACGGGTGCTCCGCGGGCAGGGCGAGCGGCAGGAACGCCTTCATGGCCCAGTACGGCGAGCCGGGCGCGTTGTACTGCTCGGCCAGGTGCGGCTGGGGATAGCCGTAGCCGATGGTGAGCAGCCCGGCGGTGTCGCGGATGGGCCGGCCGCCCCACCAGCGCACGTTCCGCAGCAGGTGGCCCTTGGTCACCTCCCACGGGAGCGCCTCGACCCCGGCGAAGGCCAGCGCCCCCCAGAACGCCGACTGCGCGAAGCGGTAGGTCAGGCTCCTGCCGAACGGGACCGCGACCCCCTCGCTGGTGAACCAGTGCTGGAAGTCATGGGCGAACGCCGCGGCCCGCTCGCGGAAGCGCCCGGCCCTGGCCGGGTCGTCGCCGAGCGCCGCGTAGATGAGGCCGTAGTAGTGCATGGCGAACGGGATGTAGTAGTCGCGCTGCCACTTGGGCCCGTCGGTGTACCACCCGCGCCCGAGGTCGAACTCCTCCAGCCGGTCGAGCCTGGCCGTGTTGGCGTCGCGGTCGTGGGCGACCCCGACGCGGTCGAGCCCGAGCCCCACCATGACCGGGAAGAACAGCCAGTTGTTGTCGTTGGGCTCCACGGTGACCGCGTGCCGCAGCCAGGCGGCCACCGTGTCGCGCTGCGGGCCGGTCAGCGGGTCCCAGACCTGCTCGGGGGCCAGGGCGAGCGCCAGGCCGATGGCGGCGGTCTCGACCAGCCGCTGGTTGCGGTCGAAGGCGGCGCCCCAGTAGTCGGGGTGCTCGGGGTCGGTCCCGGCGGCCAGCCCGGCGCGCCAGAGCTCCCAGTGGTCGAACGCCCCGCCGCCGGCCGCCAGGGGCGCCAGCCCCCACAGCGGCCGGGCGAACGCTTCCAGCTCGGAGGCTGCCTGGTCGTAGTGCGCCGTGTTGAACCCCAGCCGCAGCCGCCCCCCGCCCGCGCTGAATCTGGTGGTCAGTGGTGCGACCAGGTCCAGGACCTGCCGCTGCAGGTCGTCTCGGTCGCTGCCAGGCCGCCCTGCGCGGTCGTCGGTGTCCACGGGTTCTCTCTCCTCCGCTGGGAAAGCGCTTTCAGAAAGACAGGGTTCCCGCCGCCGGCCGCACTTGTCAACAGTGGGGCGGCGCCGTGCTGTCGCGGACGTGCAACTCCATCGGCAGGTACACCGGCTCCCCGTCGTGCCCCTCGGTCATGAGGGCCTCCAGCATCTCGGCCGCCTGCCTGCCGAGCTGACCGCGCGGCACCGACACCGTGGTCAGGCTCGTGTGCGCCACGTGGTCCAGCGCGATGTCGTCGAACCCGACCACCGACAGGTCCTCGGGAACCCGTACCCCGAGCTCGCGCATCCGGGTCACCGCCCCCAGCGCCACCAGGTCGTTGTAGGTGGTGAGCGCGGTGGCGCCGGTGCCGGCCACCTCGGCGGCGGCGTCGTACCCGGAGCGGCTGGTGGACCCGCACGGCAGGATCGTGACGGAGATGCCGAACGCCTTGGCCGCCTCCAACGCCCTGATCCGCTCGGCGTTGGCCCAGGACACCTCGGGCCCGCTCAGGTAGGCGACCCGGCGGTGGCCCAGCTGCGCCAGGTGGCCGCAGATCAGCATCATCCCGCCGAAGAAGTCGGCGGAGACCGCGGGCGCGGCGATGCCGGGGACGATCCGGTCGAGCAGGACGAGCGGGTGGTCCCGGGCGGTCAGCACGACCAGGTCCGAGCGCTCCAGGCGGGAGGAGCAGAGCAGCACCCCGTCGCAGCTGCGCATCAGGTCCGCGACCAGGTCGTGCTCGATCGAGGGGTCGTCGTCCGACTCCATGACCATGACGCGCCGCCCGTGGGAGCGGGCGACGGCCGAGACCGCCTTGAGCACGTCGGGGAAGTAGGGGTTGGCCAGGTTGGGGACCAGCACGCCGATGGTGCCCCACTCCCCGCGGGCCAGCCCCTGCGCCGCGGCGTTGGGCCGGTAGCCCAGCTGCCTGACCGCTTCGTGGACGCGCGCCGCCAGCGAGGGGGCGACCTTGGCCGTGCCGTTGAGCACGCGGGAGACCGTCGAGGCCGACACCCCCGCCGCCGCCCCGACGTCACTGATCGTCACCCGGGCCGAGCGGCCCTGCCGCAGATTACGCACCCGCTCCTCCTGCCCCCGTGGAGCGCCCGTCAGCCGAGCAGCCCGCGTAGATGATCAAGATCCCGCCGTACGGCCGCCGCCGGGTCGGCCGCCGGGTAGTGGACGTGCAGCGACAGCACTCCGGTGTAGCCGCGTGCGCGCAGCCCGGGGACGATCTCCGGCCAGGGGACCACGCCTCCGTCCGCGAACGGTTGCCACTCGCACACCCAGCCGTCCGCGGTGGACCGCCAGACGGCGTTCTTCACTCCCATGCAGGCCATCCGATCGCCCAGCAGGTCGACGTTGAGCGCCCATGCCTCGCTGCCCTCCTTGGCCTGGTTGCCGGGGTCGGCGTAGAAGCGCACGTCGTCCAGGTCGCCGGCGAGTGCGAGGGCGAGCGAGGCGGATGGATGGATCGTACCGTGATGCAACTGGACCGCCAGCCGCACGCCGTGCCGGGCCGCGACGGCGGCCAGGCGGGACAGCGCGGCCCTGGACTCATCCAGCTGACGGCGGTATCCGGCGGCGGGGTCGTAGCGGAAGAAGCCCACCCGCATGAGGGGGACGCCGCTCTCGCCGCAGGCCGCGATGATCCGTTCGGCCTCCGCGTCGGCGTCGAGCAGGTCGGTGGTGACGACGTCGAGGGTGAGCCCGCGGCGTTCGAGCTCGGCGGCGACGACGGCGATGCCGCCCGGGTCGGCGGGGCTGACCGTCTGCCCCTCGCGCACGACGAGGTCGACCCCGTCGGCGCCCACCGAGGCCACGGTCTCGGCCAGCCGGGCGGGGTCGATCGGGCCGAAGGGCTTGGTGAAGGCGAGCAGGCGCACACGTACTCCCGAAGTTCTGAAAGCGCTTGTAGAGATTTTTCCGGCGCGCCGAGCTGATGATCTTATCGGCGCGCTCCGCCGAGAAGTGCCAGGCAGACCAGCATATGTCTGGCGGTAGGGGTCGTCGACGGACAGGTGTCATGACCGAGCATCGATCTGAAACCGCTTTCTCACAAGTCTTGAATCGGCCTGTGACCGGGGTTACTCTCGGACCCACCTCTCGGGCAAGCGCTTACCCGATGCCCGACACCCCTCTGACCTCCGTCTCTCGGGAGGGCTTCATGAAACTCCATCGGCCCGCGATGATCACCGCGATCCTGACCTCGCTGCTCGTGGCGGCGTGCGGCACGTCGAGCACCGGCCGCGACGGCGGCAGCGGATCGCAGACCACGCTGCAGATCTGGGACTTCTCCGCCGAACAGGTGAACTTCCACAAGGACATCGGCGCGCAGTTCACCAAGGAACATCCCAACATCAAGATCGAGTGGCGCTCGATCACCCAGGCCGACTACATGAAGACCCTGCCCCTGGCCTTCCAGAGCAACCAGGCGCCGGACATGTTCTACTGGAACGCGTCCGGGCTCTCCCAGCTGCTGGACCAGAAGTGGATCAGCCCGCTCAGCCCGAGCGGCACCGTCCCCGCCGACTTCACCAAGCGCTGGCCGGACGGGTCCTTCCTGGAGGGCATCAACGTGCAGGACGGGAAGACGTACGGTTTCCCGTTCTCGGAGAACCTCTACTGGGGCTCCGGCTACATGTTCCTCAACAAGCAGGTCTTCCAGCAGGCCGGGCTGGACGTCAACAGCCCGCCCAAGACCTGGACCGACCTCAAGAACGCCTGCGCGCAGATCAAGGCCAAGACCAAGGCCGAGTGCATCGCCGCCCCCACCAAGGGCCCGGACATGCAGCGGATCTGGTACGCGACGATCAGCAGCATCTCGACGGACGAGTTCTTCGACTACAAGACCGGCAAGTTCGACCTGACCGAGCCCGGGCAGCTGAAGGCCTTCGCCTTCATCCAGGAGCTCAAGAAGGCCGGGTACCTGGCGCCGGGCACCAACGACAAGAACTTCTCCCGCCAGCAGTTCGCCGCCGACCAGGCCGGCATCTTCTTCGACGGCACCTGGCTGCCGAGCGTGTGGGCCAGCCAGGGCTTCGGCAGCGACAAGTACGTGGTGGCGCCGCGCCTCAACCCGGACGACGGGCAGACCGGCGCGGCCGGCCGCAAGTACGACAGCAACAAGTACTGGGTCAGCTCGCAGACCAAGAACGCCGACGCCCTGTGGACGTTCATCCAGTGGATGACCGACCCCAACGGCTACTTCGTCAAGCAGTACTACAAGAGCGCCTTCGGCACGCTGGCCTACGTCGACAACGAGAAGATGGTCAGCGACCCGGCGCTCAAGCAGATCATGCAGATCGCCGCGCAGCCGGGCTACCGCGTCCAGCTTCCCGTGCCGCTGCTCAAGTGCCCCGACATCGCCAAGTCCAAGGCGTACGTCAACGCGCTGGCGAAGAGCCCCGACGGGGAGTGGGAGGCCATGGGCGAGGCGCTGGTCAGCGGCCAGTCGCTGGAGTCGGTGGGCGCCGCCATCGTCAAGCAGCGGCAGACCGCCCTGGAGGAAGGGCTCAAGCAGGAGGCCGCCGCCGGTCTGAAGGTGTCGATGGACTGCTACACCTTCCCCGACTGGGACTACACCAAGGACTACACGAAGGACATGTACAAGAACTGACCGGCCGGTGCCCCCTTCTCCCTCGTGAGGACATCCATGACAACCACCGCCCCCGCCCCCGGTAGGGAGAGGGTGCCGGACAGGGACCGGCCGCCCGCCGAGCGTGTGCCCGAACGCGTCGATCACTCCCGCGAGCGCGCCCGCGGCTTCGACAGGGTCTGGCTGGTCGTCTTCCTGGCCCCCTTCCTCCTGCTCTACCTCGGCTTCACCCTCTGGCCGCTGGCCGCGACGATCTACTACTCCTTCTTCGACTGGTCGGGCATCGGCCCGATCGACCAGTTCGTCGGGGCCGACAACTACGGTTCGATCCTGGTCGACCCGCTGTTCTGGCTCTCGGTGGTCAACACGCTGATCTTCGCCGTGCTGACCACCGTCATCAAGCTCCCGATCTCGCTCCTGGCGGCGATCGTGCTCACCCGCAAGTGGCTGCGCGGCAAGCGGTTCTTCCGGACCCTGTTCTTCGCGCCGCTGATCATCCCCGTCGCCATGGCGGGCCTGGTCTTCACCTACCTGCTCAACCCGTCCAACGGCGCGCTGAACGCGATCCTGCGCGACCTCGGCCTGGTCGACCAGGGGTTCGACGTGTTCGCCAACCGGTGGAGCGCGCTGCTCGTGCTCGTGCTCGTCTCCGTCTGGCAGATCTTCGGCCAGTACATGATCTATTGGATCGCGGCGCTGCAGAACGTGCCGGAGGAGGTCTACGAGGCGGCCGACATCGACGGCGCGGGCGAGTGGAAGAAGCTCACCCGCATCACGCTGCCGATGATCAGGCCGGTCGCCGTGATCATCACCCTGCTCGGCATCGTGAACGCCATGCACGTCTTCGGGCTGGTCGTCACCCTCACCGCGGGCGGCCCGGGCACCAGCACGTACGTGGTGTCCTACTTCATCTACCAGAACGCCTTCGGCTCGGTGCCGTTCGCCTACGGCTACGCCTCGGCCGCGGCGCTGCTGTTCTCCGTCATCGCCTTCGTCCTGGTCTCCGCCCAGGGCGTCGCGGTCCGCCGGGCCCAGCGGCTCAGGAAGGAGTACGGCGTCTGATGACCACGATCAGCCAGGCCGCCCGGCGCAGCCACAGGACCCGGGCCAACCTCATCGCCCTGCCGATCCTGGTGGTCATCGGGCTCGTGTGGGTCTATCCGTTCCTGTGGACGATCTCGGCCGCGTTCAAGACCCAGGCCGGGATGTTCACCAGCGGCGCGAGCCTCGTGCCCGACCAGCTGAACTTCGACAACTTCGTACGCGCCTGGGTCAACGCCGGGTTCTCCGGATACTTCTTCAACACGGTGCTCTACTCGGTCGCCTCGACCCTCGTCGAGCTGGTCAAGGCGGCTCTGTGCGGCTACGTGCTGGCCAGGTACGAGTTCCCCGGCCGCACCCTGCTCTACCGGATGATCGTGGGGACCCTGTTCATCCCGGTCGCCTCGATCATCGTCCCGCAGTTCGTGCTGATCGAGAACCTCGGCCTGCTGAACACGCGGGCCGGCGTCATCCTGGCCATGTCCGGCGGCGCGGGCGCGCTCTACGTCCTGCTGTTCGTCGGGTTCTTCTCCAGCGTCCCGAGCGACCTGTTCGAGGCGGCCAAGCTCGACGGCGCCGGCTTCATCAAGACGTTCGGCCTCATCCTGCCGCTGGCCAAACCGGTCATCGCGGTGGTGGTCATCTTCCAGTTCATCAGCAGCTGGAACGAGTTCAACATCCCTCTGGTGTTCACGCTCGGCCAGCCCGACCTGCAGAACCTCGCCGTCGGGATGCTCTCCTTCCAGGGCGAGCACGCCACCGACTGGACCGGGTTCGCCGCCGGGATGACGATCTCGTTCCTGCCGATGCTGGCGATCTTCCTGTTCTTCCAGAACTACTTCACGCGCGGCCTGGCCGGCGCCACGAAGGGGTGACAGTCCGCTTGAAGACGAGGCACGGCGCGTTCGCCTACACCTGGGACCTCGTGGGCGACCCCGCGGCGGCCGAGCGCATCGCCGGGCTCGGTGTGAGCACGGTGACCCTGCAGGCGGCCTATCACTCGGTCCGGGCCACCACCGCGTGGCATCCGCGCCACCGCATCGTGCAGGCCGATCACGCGGCGGCCTACTTCCGGCTGCGTCCCGACCGCTGGCGGGGGCGGCTCAAGCCGTACCCGCCGAGCTGGGGGGTGCCGGACGAGGACCGGTTCGGGACGGCGCTGGCCGCGCTGGCGGGGGCCGGGCTGCGGGCCGAGGCCTGGATGGTGCTCACGCACTCTTCGGTGCTGGGCCGAGAGGCGCCCGACCTGACGGTCAGGAACGCGTACGGCGAGTCCTATCCTTACGCGCTCTGCCCCGCCCAGCCCGCCGTCCACGACTACGCGCTCACCCTCGTGAGCGAGGTCTGCGACCAGTACGACGTGCCCGCGCTGATGCTGGAGGCGTGCGGCTGGCTGGGCGCCGAGCACGCCGGCCACCACGAGAAGACCTCCGGCGCCCACCTGTCCGCCTGCGGCAGGGCCCTGCTGTCGCTCTGCCTCTGCCCGGTCTGCCGGAACGGGCTGGCGGAGCGCGGCCTGGACGTCGAGGAGCTGGCGCGCGACGTGCGCGCCGCCGTGGACGGGGAGCTCCAGCAGGGCGTCCCCGCCGGGGAGAGCCTGGGCGACGCGCTCGGCCACGAGCGCGCCCAGGCCGTCTACGACCACCGCGGCCGGGTCATCGCCGACCTGGTCCGGGACGTGGCAGTGCCGGCCGGCGGCCGCGAGCTGCTGCTCATGGCCACCGACGACCCGCAGGTCACCGGCCCCGACGTGGGGATCGACCTGGCCTCCTTCGACGCGCCTGTCGACGCGTACGTGCTCAAGTGCTGGGGCCCGGAGGAGGCGGCGCTGTCCCAGGTGAAGGCCGCGGCGAGCCGCACCGAGATCCCCCTCGTCGCCAACCTGACCGTGCTGGAGGACGGGCACGCCCGGATCCCGGCACTTGCCGCCGACCTCATCGCAGGGGGAGCGCGGCAGCTACGTTACTACCACGCCGGGTTGGGCTCGCCTGCCCGCCTGGCCAGCGTGCGGGCGGCGGCTCGCGTGAAGGAGAGGCAATGCTGAACGGGCTGTACGTGATGGACCCGAACCGCTTCGACGACGTCTACGGCCCTCAGGCCAGGGAGGCGATCGAGCGGCACCTGGCCATCGCCTCGCCCCTGCTCACCGCCGACCGGGTCACCCCGGACGTGCTCGCCGACCTTGACGTGCTGGTGACCGGGTGGGGGGCGCCCAAGCTGGACGCCGACCTGCTCGCCGCCGCGCCCAAGCTCTCGCTGGTGTTGTACGGCGCGGGCTCCATCAAGGGGATGGTCACCCCGGAGATGTGGGCCAGGGGAGTGCGGGTCACCTCGGCGGCCACGGCCAACGCCGAGCCGGTCGCCGAGTTCGCGCTCTCGCAGATCCTGTACGCGCTCAAGCACGGCTGGCGCTACGTGCTGGCCGCGCGCGCCGCCGCGGCCAGCGCCCCGCGCGGGCCCGAGATCGGGGCCTACGACGCGGTGGTCGGGCTGGTCTCGCTCGGCGCCACGGGCCGGGCCACGGCGCGGCTGCTCGCCCATCACCACCTCGACGTGCAGGCCTACGACCCGTACGCCGACCCGGCGCAGGCGGCGGAGCTCGGCGTGCGTCTCGTCGGCCTGAAGGAGCTGTTCGCCACCTCCGACGTGGTCAGCCTGCACTCGCCGCTCACCCCCGAGACGCAGCGCCTGGTCGGCACCGAGCTGCTGGAGTCGATGAAGCCCGACGCCACCCTGATCAACACGGCGCGCGGCGGCCTCGTCGACGAGGCCGCGCTCGTGGACGTGCTGAGCCGGCGGACCGACCTGTTCGCCGTCCTCGACGTCACCGAACCGGAGCCGCCCGTCGCCGGGTCGCCGCTGTTCACCATGCCCAACATCGTCGTCACCCCGCACGTGGCGGGCAGCCTGGGCTTCGAGCGGCGCCGCCACGGACAGGCGATGGCCGAGGAGCTGGCCCGCTACCTCGCGGGAGAGCCGCTGCTGTACGAGATCACCGAGTCCGGGCTGGCGAGGAGGGCGTGAGCCCAGCCACCCTGGTGCTGCTGCCGCCGCACGATCCGGCCACCGCGGGCTGGCGGGCCCGGCTGGAGCAGGCGGTCCCGGAGCTCGTCGTGCTCCAGCCGGAGACCCAGGAGGAGGCGGCGCGGGCGCTGGCGGAGGCCGACGCCGCCTACGGCACGCTGCCCGCGGACCTGCTGGCGCACGCCGGACGGCTGCGCTGGCTGCAGGCCCCACAGGCCGGGCCGCCTCCGGGCTTCTACCATCCGGCCCTGGTCGCGCACCCTGTGCAGGTCACCAACATGCGTGACACCTACACCGACCACGTGGCCGCGCACGCGCTGGCGCTCGTGCTCGCGCTGGCCAGGGGCCTGCCCAGGTACGCCCGCGAACAGGCCCGCGCGCGCTGGGCGCCCGACTGGGAGCCCGGCGCCGTGCTGTCCATGGGCGAGGCCACCGCCCTGGTGGTGGGGGTGGGCGCGGTCGGGGCCGAGGTCGGCAGGTTGCTGGCGGCGTTCGGCACCAGGGTGGTGGGCGTGGACGCCCGGCGCGGCGGCCCCGTGCCGGGCTTCGCCGAGGTGCTGCCGGCCGACGCGCTCGACCGGCTGCTTCCCGAGGCGGACCTGGTCATCCTGACCGTTCCGCACACCCCGGCCACCGAGGGCCTGCTGGACGCGCGGCGGCTGGCGCTGGCCAAGCCCGGGTCGTACGTCGTCAACATCGGCCGCGGGCCCATCGTGCGGCTCGACGACCTGACGGCCGCCCTGGCCGAAGGGCGCCTGGCCGGCGCGGCCCTGGACGTCTTCGAGACCGAACCGCTGCCCGCCGATCACCCGCTCTGGCGGCGTCCGGACGTGCTCATCACCCCGCACGTGGGAGGCGTGGGGCCGCACGGCGACGAGCGGCGCTTCGCCGTACTGCTGGAGAACGCCCGGCGCTTCGTGGCCGGGCGCGAACTGATCAATCTGGTCGACAAGTCCGAATGGTACTGAATCCCGTGAACCGGATAGCACGCGTCGAGACCTTCACCGTGGGCCTGCCCTCGCTGCGCGACTTCGCCGTGGCGGGCGGGTCCGTCGTCCAGGGCGGCCGCCCGGCCGTCAGAGTCCTGGTGAAAGTCACCGCCGACGACGGGGCCATCGGGTGGGGCGAGGCCACCCCGATCCCCTCCTGGACGTACGAGACCACCGAGTCCATCGTCTCCACCATCGAGAACTACCTGGCCCCGGCGGCCGTCGGCCGCCCGCTGTGGGACCTGGACGGGCTCTGCCGCACCTTCGACCGTACGATCAGCAAGGGCTTCTCGATCGGCATGCCGCTGGCGCGCGCGGCGGTCGACGTGGCCTGCCACGACGCCTACGCCCGCAGCCTCGGCCTGTCCCTCGGCGAGCTGTGGGGCCGGCGCAGGCGCGACACCATCGAGCTGGCCTGGATCGTGGCCACCGAGTCGGCCGCCGTGGCCGCGGACTCGGTGGCCGAGGGCCGCGCGCTGGGCTACCGCCACGTCAAGGTCAAGGTCGGCCTGCACACCGAGGACGAGGACGTGGCCATCGTGGAGGCCGTGCGCGCCGCGGCTCCCGACGCTGTGCTCTGGGTGGACGCCAACCAGGGCTACACGGCCGCCGTCGCGCTGCGGGTGGCCCGTCGCCTGACCGACCTGGACGTGGCCGTCTTCGAGCAGCCGCTGCCCTCCAACGACGTGGCCGGCCTGCGCCGCCTGCGTGACGCCAGTCCCATCCCGGTGGCCGTGGACGAGAGCCTGCGCCATCCGAGCGACCTGGCGACGTTCGTCCGGCTCGACGCCATCGACGTCGCGGTCGCCAAGGTGCAGCGCTGCGGCGGGCTGACCCTGGCGCTGCGGCAGTGCCAGCTCGCCGAGGACTGCGGCCTGGCGATCATGGGCTCCGGTCTTACCGAGTCCGACATCGGGCTGGCGGCCTCGCTCCACCTGTTCGCGGCGTTCGGCGTGGACACGCCGGTGGACCTCAACGGCCGGCAGTTCATCACCAGCCCCTACGCCACGGATCCGGTCATCACGGTCACCGACGGCGTCGCCCAGGTCCCCACCGGCCCGGGCCTGGGGATCGGAGTGGACGAGGAGGTCGTCCGCGCGCTCGCTCTCTGAGCAGGCGTTCACGCGATCGCCTTGAGATCCCGGCCGGCGTGAGCACCAGGCACCGTAGCGCAGGAGCGCGCCCCTGACGGTCAGGCCGTCGAGTCCGGCTCGGGTTGCGACGTGGCGGGAGCCGGGCGGCGTGGTGCCCGCAGCCCGAGCGCGCGCCGGCCGGCCTCGACGAGCTGCCGGAGCAGGACGTCGTCGTCGACGTGGACGATGGTCGGCCTGGCCGCGGAGGCGATGCCGGCCAGCACGATGGTGGCGTTGACGTAGCCGGCCGGGCCGGGCGTGATGTCGGCGAGGATGGCCAGCTGGCGGTTGAGCAGGTCGCTGGACTCCGGCTGGCCGCGCAGCAGGTCGATCGCTCCGGGATCGGTGGCGAGGACGGCGACCACGGCCCGGTGCTCCACGGCGAGGGTGGCGTAGGCGGTGAGCAGGTGCTCGGCCCGCGCGTGGGGCGTACGTTTCGTCTCGGCCGATTCGATGCCCGCCCGCAGCTGGCGCAGCGCGGGTTCGACCACCGCGCTGAGCAGCTCCTCGCGGGTGCGGAAGTGGTGGTAGACGGCGGCCTTGGTGATGCCCATCTCGTCGGCGATCATCTGGAGCGACGTGCCCGCGAAGCTGTGCCGGGCGAACAGGCGAACCGCGACGTCGATGAGGCGCTGCCGGGTGTCCGGCGCGATCTGGCTGAAGCTGCGCGGGGTCGAGCACGTGACCGTCGCCGACGTCATCCCGCAGCTCCTGGAGACCGCCCTGGCCGTGGGGCGGACGCCGTTCGACTCCGCACGGGAGGACGTGGCCGCGCGCCTGACGGAACTGCACGGCCAGGGCGCCGACTCCCTGGGCCGGCCCCGCCCCGGCACGGACATCTACATCGACACCGCGGGCGTGGCCGCCGTCGTCAACACGGCGCTGTCGAAGGCGAAGTGGGGCGCCGAACTGGTCCCGGCGGCGCAGTTCGTGGCACACCAGGAGCGCTTCGCCCGGCTGATCAGCCACACCGTCCCCTTCTCGGAGGTCGGGCGCGCCTTCGACCTCACGCTGACGCCCGGTGCGGCGGAGAAGGTAGGAGAAGGTAGTGGTGACCTTCGACGACCAGCCGTAGCCCCTGAGGGCCACCGCGACCGTTCACCCCAATCCACCAAAATCGATGACCTTCCAAGGATCGTCGTCCGACTGCCTCCCCACCAGAAAGGTGTAGGGATAATGCGGGTCGTCGTCCGGAGGCTCTTCGTTGCACCGGTGAACCTCGATATCAACGAAGACCCGCCGCACTTGCCGGTAGCCGCCAGGCCCATACGTGTCGGGCTTTGGCTTGTCGACCTCGGAGACCTTCAGGCTGGTCCATGTATCGATCGGATCGTTCGACCAGCTGTGGACGCGTTCGTAATAAGAGGGCGCTGACAGAGCGCGGGCCGCGTCGGCGTCACGCGCCCCAACGGCGGCGAGATATGCGCGGACCACCACGTCGGCCGCCGCGTCGGATTTGGGCATGGTAACCGGTGGGCCCTGTGAGACGGTGCATGCGGCACAGCCGCTGCCTAAGTGTACGAAGGACAGTAAGGCCAGCGCCGCGGCCACGCGTCCAACTTTCACCCGCACTCCTTCGAATAGGGAATGGCGTAACCGCCCATTGTTTGCTTCGTGGAGCTTATGCCGTATGGCGACCGCTTACTCCAGGCGTCGGCGCTGCGCCACCTCGGCGAGGTCAAGGTGTGGCAGGTTCTCCATGGTGAAGCAGAAGCCGGCTCGGATGATTTAGGCGCTGTTTGTCGCTTTCATGACCTTGTTCGGGTGGTGCGGATGTCAGCGTGAATGAATAGGGCCCTTTTCGAGGTCCAGCAGGAGAGGGGTACGACATGATGAGATGCCGGGTTTCGTGTGTCCTTCTCCTGTCGGCCGTGGCCGTCGTGCCGGTGCCCGGTGCGGCGGCGGCGTGGCATGGGTCGTGTCCGTCGCCGGGCGCGGGCAGGGTGACGGCCGTGCTGGTGCACGGGGCGTGGGCCGACACCTCCAGTTGGAGCGGGGAGGTGCAAGCTCTGCAGCGGGCGGGTCACGCCGTGCGGGCCGTGGCCAATCCGCTGCGCGGCCTGACCGGTGACGCGCAGACCGTACGGGACTTCCTGCGGACCCTCCCGGGGCCGGTCGTGCTGGTCGGGCACTCCTACGGCGGCTCGGTGATCACGAATGCCGCCGCCGGCGACCCGCGCGTCAAGGCGCTGGTGTACGTCAGCGCCGCGGCGCCGGACGTCGGCGAGACCACGGGGCAGCTCAGCGGCTCCGGCTCGGCGCTCGGCGGGGACCCGGCCACCCTTTACGACCGCTCGGCCTACCCCGGGTCGAGCGGCGGCGCGGCCGACCTGTACCTGAAGCGGGAGGTGTTCCTCCGCTCCTTCGCCTCCGACCTGCCCCGAGAGACGGCCGACCGGCTGTGGGCTTCCCAGCGGGCCGCCTCGACGGTCGCGTTCACGACGCCGTCGAAGGCCGCGGCGTGGAGGACGATCCCGTCCTGGTACTTCATCGCCACCGGCGACCGGATCATCGTGCCGGCCTCGCAGCGGGCGATGGCCAAGCGGGCGGGCTCGAAGGTCACCGAGTTCCCCGGCGGCTCCCACCTCACGCTCATCTCGCACCCGGACGCCGTGACGCGGGTGATCGAGGACGCGATCTGCTCCGTACGCTGAATCCAGAGACCCCGCTCCCGCGAACAACACACAAAAGGGGATCCTGATCATTCGCGGAGGCGCTCGTGGGCGGTTCGCCGGGGGAGAGATGCGCGCAACGGATCGTGGTCGGCGGGGCGAGGGACCTGCCGGAGTGGCTGGTCGACGGCATGTTCCGCCTGCGCCACACAGTGTTCTACGAACGCCTGCACTGGGACGTCGACAGCGTCCAGGGCAGGGAACGCGACTCCTACGACGACTGCGATCCGGTCTACGTGATCGGCTACGCGGAGGACCGCCAGGAGGTCACGGGGTGCTGCCGGCTGCTCCCGACCGTCGGTCCCTACATGCTCCGCGACGTCTTCTCCGAGGCGTTACGCGGTGGCCGGGCACCGTGCGATCCGGCCGTCTGGGAGCTCAGCCGGCTGGCCACCGCGGGCGCCTGGTCCCACAAGGCGACGGTGGGTTTCGGGCCGCTCGCCCGCGCGCTGCTGCGGGAGGCGTTCCGCTGGGTCGACCGGTGCGGTGACACGGTGGTCGCGGTCTCCAGCGTGGCGGTGGAGCGCAGCGTGAACGCCATGGGCGTCGCGACCCGGCGCTTCGGCGATGGCGGGGCGACGCGGCTGGGCAGTCTGCTCTGCTCCGCCTACACCACCTCCACCAGGGACTTCCTGGAGAAGGTGGGCTAAGTGACGTTTCGGCGGTGCCGGGTCGGATCAAATCTTCATTGACGTGCCGCAGGCCAAGAAGTTCATCTCGCCGAAACCCAAGGCGGGATCGCGCCGGATAGAGTCCCGCCATCCTCGACAACGTTGATCCTTTCATCGGCACCTCGGCGACCGACCTGCCCCGGGCACGTGGTCTGGCCGCCACTTGGTGGTGGCCGAAACCGCAGGTGGGCAACACGCACCCGGGGGCCACCTCGCCGCTCGGCATGGTGTCGGCCTGTGCCTACTCCGGCGCGTACCCGACGGGGTACGGGAGGTACACGAAGAACACCGAAGGTGTGCCCGAGGAGATGCTGGAGCGGCTGCAGGCGTCCGGGTTCACCCATTTCCAGCAGTCCGGCACCGGCGCGATCCGCAAGTACTACAACTACGTCCGGGTCACGCCGATGGTGCAGCCGCTGGACGCGCTGGGGGAGGCCTGGCCGCTGCACGACGAGGTGGCGGAGGCGGGCTACTACGCGGCCACCCTGGACACCGGGGTCCGCTGCGAGCTCACCGTGGGCGCCAAGGTCGCCGTGCACCGGTACACGTTCCCGCAGCACAGCAGCGCCCGTGTGGTGATCGATCTGTCCTGCGGCGGGCTGGACATCGAGCTCGGCCGTACGGTGCCGCTGCGGGCCCAGGTGGAGAGCATGGGGCACGGGCGGACCCAGGGCACGGTCGTGATGGAGGGCGTCCCGCTGTCGGTCGTCGTGGACGTCGACAGCCCGGGCTGGCGGCAGATGCTCTGGTACGACCGGCGGCTCATCGACGGCGGCACGCGCCTCGACTTCGACAGCATCCGGCACACCACGCTGCGCCCTTTCGGCATGCTCTACATGGGCCCGGCCGCGCCGGGGCAGACCATCGAGGTACGGCTGGGCTTCTCGCTGCGCGGGTGCGACCAGGCGCGCGAGAACCTGGAACGCGAGTGCGGGCAGGGGCAGCCGGCTTTCGACGCGGTACGCGCCGGGACCCGCGCCCGCTGGGGCGATCACCTCGACCGGGTCCAGGTCGAGGGTGGCACGCCGGCCCGCAGGACCGTGTTCGCGACGGCGCTCTACCACTCGCTGATCAAGCCGTGTGTCGCCGACGACGAGAGCCCGTTCTGGCCCACTCCCGGGCCGTTCGCGTTCGACGTGTGCACCATGTGGGACATCTACAAGACCCAGCTGCCGCTGCTCGCGGCCATCGCCCCCGACCGGGCCGCGGACCTGCTGGAGTCGCTGATCCGGGTCTGCGAGGAAGAGGGCAACTTCCCGATCGGCTACCGGATGTCCCGCGGCGCCGACCGGTTCTTCCGCCAGGCCAGCGCGCTCGCGCACACCGCGCTGGCGGACGCCCACGCGCTCGGCTGGGCGGGCCTGGACTGGAACTGGGCGCTCGTGCACATGGTCGACGACCTGCGCCGGATGTACGGCGAGGACTTCTTCGAGCACGGAGTGGTGCACCCGATCACCCACACCCTCGACCTCGCCTACGCCCACCACTGCACGGCGCAGGTCGCCCGGGCGCTGAACGACCGGCACCTCGCCGCCGACCTCGAGGACCGCAGCCGTCACTGGTCCAACGCCTTCGACCCGGGCACGGGGCTGCTGCGCGACTCGGAGTTCTACGAGGGCGGCAAGTGGAACTACTCGTTCAGGCTGCTGCACGACATGGCCGCGAGGATCGCCCTGGCCGGCGGCGACGCGGCCTTCATCGACAAGCTGGACAGGTTCTTCGGCTTCGGCGCCGCACCGGTGACGCAGCCCGGCCGCCGCCCGCGCACGGCGGAGATGGCGGCCGGTTACGCCCTCAACCGGTTCGAGGGGCTGAACAACGAGCCCGACATGGAGGCGCCGTGGGCCTACCACTACGCGGGCCGGCCCGACCGCACGGCCCAGGTGGTGCAGGCGGCGCTGACCTGGCAGTTCGGCACCGGTCCCGGCGGGCTGCCCGGTAACGACGACTCCGGCGGCCTGAGCTCGTGGTACGTCTGGGCGTCGCTGGGGCTGTTCCCGGTCGCCGGGCAGAACCTGTTCCTGGTCAACGCGCCCGCCTTCGAACGGGCCGTGGTCCGGGCCGGCGGCAACGAGTTCGTCATCGAGACCAGCGGGCTCCGCGAGACACCGATCGGCGTCGACGGCATCGATCGCGACCCGCCCGCGCAGTACGTACAGTCGGCGACCCTCAACGGCGAGCCCCTGCACGCGACACACCTGAGCGCCGCCACCGTGCACCGGGGCGGCCGGTTGCACCTGCGGCTGGGGCCGGAGCCGTCGGCGTGGGGCCGAGGGTTCCGCCCGCCGTCCCTGTCCGATCCGCCCGCGACACCGGAGGAACCGTGATGACCCACCCCCGTCGCCGTCTCGTCATCGTGGTCAGGGCCGACCCGGTCATCTGCGGTCACTCCGGCGAGGCCCGCAATCTCGCCGAGGTGGCGCTGACCCGCGGGTTCGACGACGTACGGCTGCTGACCTGGCCGATCCCGACGCTGCAGGCGGCCGGGCTGCCGCTCAAGCCGCTGGACCGGCTGCTGCCGTACAGCGCCGGGATCACCGTGGAGCGACCGGAACCGGTCGGCGACTACCGGGTGCCCGACGGACGCCACCAGGCCGGGCTCACCGGCCGCCTCGTCGAGCTGCTCGCCGAGCCGTTACGCACGACCTGCCTGTCCATGTACCTCGCCCCGCACACCGCGGTGGTCGTGGACGCGGTCGCGGCCGCGCGGGCGGCCGGGTTCGCGCCGGACGTCCACACCATCGCGAAGGCCGTCGGCTCCGACGTGACCAACGTGATCCGCTCGTGCCTGCGGGAAGGCCGGTTCGGCGCGGCGACCGTGCTGTTCACCACCTTCCTGGCCAACGACGAGGTCGTCGCGGTCTCCGAGTACACCCGGGAGGAGATCGTCGCCTCGGCCGAGCAGGTGGACGCCCACTGCGGCACCACGTTCGCCGAACAGTGCCGGCGCCGCGTCACCGTCAGCTACCCGCCCATCGACTCCGCCGCCTTCCTCGACCCGGACCCGGCCCAGGTGGACGCCGCGCTCGCGCGACGCGGCCTGGAGCGCGACGGATACATCCTGTTCCTGTCCCGCGTGACCCGGGCCAAGGGGATCCACGACCTGCTGGCCGCCTTCGGCCGGATGCGCTGCCGGTCGCGGGTGAAACTGGCCGTCGTCGGCACCGGCCCGGCGCTGGAGCAGGTGCGGGCGGCGGCCGAGGGCGACGACCGGGTGGTCCTCTTCACCGACGTCGATGACCAGGAGAAGCCGCTGCTCATGCGCGGCTGCGCGGCCTACGTCCTGCCCACCAAGCCCGAGCCCGAGTTCGTGGAGACGTTCGGCATCGCCCTGGCCGAGAAGATGCTCTCCGGCGGCGGGCCGATCGTCACCACCACGACGGGCGGGACCCTCGAGGCGGTCGGCGACACCGCCGTCGTCATCGAACCCGGGGACGTCGCCGGGCTGGTCGCGGCCGTGGACCGGGTGGTCCTCGACATGCCCGCCGCCGAACGGCAGGACCTGGAGCTTCGCGCCCGCGCCCGCGCGATGTCCTTCGACCGGGTCGCGGTGTTCGACAGCTTGTTCCCACAGGGGACGCCTGCCGTCGCTTCTTGCTGATTTTGGACGTGTCTGAATAAGTCCCGAACACGTCCATATGTTTCGTGGTAGGACGTACGAGCGAACGTAGGGATCGGCTGGATGTTGCGCTCGGCCCGCCCATGGAGCGCGCGCTCGCCGCGCGCCGCCGGGCTACGGGGCCGTCGACGGGGATGATCAGAGTCGGCCGCGTGCCGCGCGGGGGCCAGCCGACGACGATTGGAGCAATGTGCGACGAAAGTACTCTGTGCTGGCTGCCGCCTTCGTGGCGTTAGCGGCGCTTTTGCCCGTCTCGCCGGCCGCAGGCGCGGCCACGCGGGACGGAGCCTCGGGGGAGACCACGACAGGCAGCATCGCCTGGGCACCCTGCGAGGAGGAGCCCACCGCCGAGTGCGGCAAGCTGGCCGTCCCGGTCGACTGGTCCAACCCGAACGGCGAGAAGATCGACCTGGCCATCGCCCGGCGCAAGGCCACGGACCCCGCGGCCCGGGTCGGCTCCCTGGTGATCAACCCGGGCGGTCCCGGCGGGTCCGGCGTGGAGTCCGTGTACGGCGCCACCTGGTTCACCGATGAGCTCCAGAGGCGCTTCGACATCGTCGGCTTCGACCCCAGAGGCGTGGGCCGCAGCCACCCGGTGATCTGCTCGGCGTCGGTGTACAACCAGATGCCGCACACCGTCATCTCCTCCCAGGCCCAGTTCGACGCCTGGGACGCCTTCACCAAGAAGCTGCACAAGGACTGCCGGGAGCGCACCGGCCCTCTGTACGACCACGTCGACTCGCGCAACGTGGCCCGCGACATGGACGCCCTGCGCGCCGCCCTCGGCGAGGAGAAGCTGACCTACTACGGCATCTCGTACGGGACGCTGATCGGCCAGATGTACGCCGAGATGTTCCCGAACCGGATCCGGGCGCTCGCGCTGGACAGCAACATGGACCACAGCCTCGGCGTCGCGGGCTTCCTCGCCACCGAGGCGGTCGCGGTCGAGGACGCGTTCGACGAGTTCGTGGGCTGGTGCGAGGCCGACGAGAGCTGCATCCTGCACGGGCGTGACGTCCGCGCGATGTGGCGGGACCTGCTGGCCAAGGCGCGGCGCGGGGAGCTGTACTACCCGACCGCCCCGGACAAGCCGATGACGGAGCTGCAGGTCATCTACAACGCCGCGCTCGGCACCGAGGGGCCCGACTGGCGCACGCTGAGCGAGGTCATCAACTGGCTGAGCGGCGGCGCCGAGCCGTCGTGGGTGCCGCCGCTGCCGGGGCGGGGCCCCGTCGAGGGCGACGTTGCCGAGCTGCCGACCCGGATCCTGTGCCAGGACTACAACCTCCGGGTGCGGAACTACGCGGAGTACGCGGCTCTCATGAAGGTCTCCAACAGCCTGGCGCCCGACGTGCGGTACCACCCGTTCCCGTACGACGACCTGCCGATCTGCCTCAACTCGACCCCGACGAACCCGCCGCACACGCTGCGGTACACGGGTGACGCCCCGATCCTGCTCGGGAACTCGCTGCACGATCCCGCCACTCCGTACATGTGGTCCGCCAACGTGGGCCGCCAGCTCGGCTCGAAGGCGACGCTGCTCACCTACGAGGGCTGGGGCCACCGCATCTACGGCAAGGACGAGTGCAGCACGGTGCCCATCGACAACTTCCTGATCTCGCTGACGGTGCCCCCGAAGGGCTACCGCTGCGAGGTGGGCGGCAAGGCCGAGATCATGGCCAAGCGGCAGCCCGGGCGGCTGTGGCCGACCGACCGGCTCAACTGGGGCGGCTCGTTCGTGACGCCGTCCTTCAAGACGGCCGGCTGAGCCAGCCACCGCTGACGCCGCCCATGGCCCGGGTACGTGGCCATGGGCGGCGTCTCGCTTTCCCGTCAGGAACGGGGCCGGCGGGCGTGCAGGACGAAGGCCGGGGGCCAGTTGCGCCAGACGGTGCGGCTGGGGACGACCTCCTCGAAGCGGTCCGCCAGCAGGTCGCGGAAGCGGCGCGCGGAGCTCAGCGGGACGGCGTGGAGGTAGGTGAAGGCGGTGAAGGCGCTGTACGGCCCGAGGATCGCGGTCGTCGCGTCCATGAGCTGCTGCTGATCGGCGGCCGGGAAGAGGGTCCAGGGCAGGCCGCTCACCACGACGTCGGCGCGCTCGATCCCGCGCTCGTCCAGGAGCCGCCGCAGATGCTTGGCGTCCTCCTGGATCACCTCGGCTCCCGGATAGCGGTGGCGGAGCAGGTCGGCCAGGCGCGGGTTGAGCTCGATGGCCAGGTGGCGGCCGCGGCCGTCGAGCCGGCGCTGGATCTCCGCGGTGAACGGCCCCGTGCCCGGGCCCAGCTCGACCACGACGGGCTCTCCGCGCTCCGGGAGAGGGCAGGAGACCGCGCGCGCGAGGTGCCGCGAGCTGGGCGCGACGGCGCCCATCCGCAGCGGGGATCGCAGCCACTGTCCCAGGAACAACGTGAGGTCGTTCGGCGCGAGCCGGGCCGGGGCCGCCTCGGTGTGGTGGCGGTCCGGTTCGCCTGTGGCGCGAGTGGTGCTGGAGGTCATGCTTTCCCTTCGCGATGTGCGGATGCGGGGCATTGCGATCACTTACGTCCTCACCGGCTGGCCGACCAGGTCATTGGAGAGCTCTACCCAAATGAGATGTCCTGATTAGTGTGGGGTTGTCCGAGCCAGTGCGCATCCGGTAGTGGGGATCCGGCCTTGTCGGTGTCGTCGGCAAGGGTGTCGCTCCAGTTGTCGCGGCCTGTGACCTGGTAGTAGACCCTAATGCCGATGCGGCCGCCCGCGTGCCCGCCGGCCCGGGGAATCACGCGGGGCGGTGCCACCGGTAGCGGCGTTCCGGGCGGCCGGTGCCGCCGTAGCGCAGGGAGACCTCGACCTGGCCGATCGCGGCCAGGTACTTGAGATAGCGGCGGGCGCTGACCCGGGAGACGCCCACCTGGGCGGCGCACTCGGTGGCCGACAGGGTGCCGCCGCTTTCCCGGAGCGCGCGTTTGACCAGCTCGGCCGTCTCCACGCTCATGCCCTTGGGCAGCGTGGCGGGCATCGCGGAGCCGGTCCCGGACAGGAGCCGGTCGACGTCGGCCTGGCTGGTGATGACCGTGCTGCCCAGGCCGGCGCGCCGGGCGGCGTAGGGCTTCAGCCGGACGCGCAGGTCGTCGACGTCGAACGGCTTGAGCAAGTAGTCGCTGACACCCGGGCGGGCGGCCCCGCGTACCGCGTCGAGCTCGCGGGCCGCGCTGATCACGATGACGTCGCAGTCGTGCCCGGCGGCGCGCATCCGGGTGATGACGTCCAGACCGAAGACGTCGGGCAGGTACAGGTCGAGCAGCACCAGGTCGGGGTGGAGCTCGGCGACGCGCTCCAGGGCCTGCTCGCCGGAGCCGGCGCCGCTTCGGGCTTCCGGGGCCGCCTCCGCACGGAGGCGGCCCCGGTCAACTGCCTACTGCTGGCCCTCTTCCGGCAGCCCGTTGTCGAACTGCTGCTGGGGTTGCACCTGCTTGTGCGGCTTGCCCCGCTCGCCCCGCGCCAGGACGGCGGCGTCCGGGTAGTCGGTGACGAACGCGTCCACGCCCAGGTCCAGGTGCGCGCGGTACTCCGACAGCGCGTCACCGTGGTCGGTCGCGACCTGGCCGCGGCGCAGCTGCAGCGGCAGGTACTGGTTCTCGCTGCGGAAGGTGTACACGCCGATCTTCAGTCCCGCCTTGTGCGCGTCGGAGACCAGCGTCGTCGGGGTGCCCGAGCTGCCGTCCGGGTTGAGCGGGATCGCCGAGGACTTGTCCGGCCCGATCCACTGCGCGTACTGCGCGATATTCGCCAGTCCCTGGGGCTTCATCATGTCCGCGTAGGTCGTCGGGTCTCCGGCCGCGGTCAGGTCGTACGGCCGGCCGGTGGTGCCCAGTGCCTGCCACAGCGGCACGCGCAGGTCCTTGGCCACCCGCTTGAGGCTGGACGGCTCGAACGACTGCACCACCACCGGGCCGCCCGGCTGGTTGAGGCCGTTGCGCTTGACGGTCTCGATCAGCGGCTCCTCCAGCGGCAGCCCGATCGACCTGAAGTACGTCGGGTGCTTGGTCTCGGGGAAGACGCCGACCTGCCTGCCGTACTGGCGGGAGAGCCGCTTGGCCAGGTCGAGCACCTCCTGGAAGGTGAGCACCTGGTAGTAGCCGTCGTAGACGGTGTTGCGCTGGCGGATCGCGGGCAGCCGCTCGACCGCGCGCAGCGTCTTCAGCTCGGCCAGCGTGAAGTCCTCGGTGAACCACCCGGTCACGTTGCGCCCGTCGACGACCTTGGTGGTCCTGCGCGTGGCGAACTCGGGGTGGAGCGACACGTCGGTGGTGCCGGAGATCTCGTTCTCGTGCCGGACGACCAGCACGTGGTCCTTGGTCGGCACCAGGTCGGGCTCGATCCAGTCGGCGCCCATGGCCACGGCGAGCTCGTAGCCGCCCTGCGTGTGCTCGGGGCGGTGGCCCGCCGCGCCGCGGTGGCCGATGACGACGACCTGGGACCGGTCGGGCGTGGCCTCGGCGGCTGCCGGAGCGGCGCTCGCTCCGGCGAGGGGGGTGATGATGGCGAGCGTGGTGGCCGCGATCTTTCGCACGTGAAACTCCCTGCGGCATCGGCACCGGAGACTCTCACCGGTGATCGCCGCGGCGATTATGGTAAGGACCGAAATGCGCTTATGGGCCAATATTGGCGAAATTTCCGGTGACACCGTGGTGGGAACAAGCCGCGGCCCGCTCGGCAACAACAGGTGTGCTATTTCAGAGCCGTGAGGCCACAGAATGAGCGGGACGAGCCGGGCCGAGGTGGATGACGCCGCCTGCATCCAACGGTCCCGGCGCGACCCCGAGGTGTTCGCCGAGGTCTTCCGCCGGCACGCCGCGGACATCACCCGCTACGTCACGCGCAGGCTGGGCGAGGACGCCGCCGACGACGTGGTGGCCGAGACGTTCCTGGCGGCGTTCCGGCAGCGCGACGGCTACGACCTGTCCCGCCCGAGCGCGCGCCCCTGGCTGTACGGCATCGCCACCAACCTGATGCGCCGCCACGTCCGGACCGAGGTCCGGCAGTTGCGCGTCGTGGAACGCACCGGTGCCGACCCCGTCACGGCGTCGTTCGCCGAGCGCAGCGACGAGCGGCTGAGCGCCGAGGCTTCCAGGCGGCGGCTGGCGGGCGCGCTGGCGGCGCTGCCCAAGGGCCACCGTGACGCGTTGCTGCTGGTCGCCTGGGGCGGGCTCAGCTACGCGGAGGCCGCCGAGGCGCTGGGCGTACGCCTGGGGACCGTGCAGTCGCGCATCAACCGGGCTCGGGGTCGGCTCCGGGCCGAGCTCGGCGGGATCAACCCTTCGGCCACCGTCAGCGAGGAGTCCGTCTGTGAATGAGATGACCAGGGTCGAGCGGTTCCGCTCGGAGGTCCCCCAGCCCGACCCGGACCGCCTGCGCGCCCACGAGGATCGGCTGCTGGCCGCCATCGCCCAGGATGCTCGACGCCGCCCGCGCCGCACCACCTCCCGCCTGCGCAGGCTCGGCCTGGCGACCGGCCTGGCCGCCGCGCTGGCGGCCGGAGTCGTGGTCGTCACGACCCACCGGAACCCTCCTGCGGTCATCCGCACGATGCCCGCGGCGGCGTCCGAAGTCCTCACCCGGGCGGCGCAGAACGTGACCAAGACGCCCGAGCTCCACCCCGAGCCCGGCCAGTTCCTCGTCTACGAGTCGCGGACCATGAACCCCGCCGAAGGGCAGGGCCGCGACGGGCGCCCCATGCGCTACCTGTCCCGCGCCGTGCGCAAGGTCTGGCTGCCCGTGGCGGGCGACGCGACGGGCGGGTTCATCGACGAGGAGGTGCTGGAGCCCGAGCCGTGGCCCGGCTGGCCGATCCCGCCCGAGGCCCGCGAGAACGTCGGCCCTGGCGGCGGGCCTGCCAAGCTCGCCGACTTCGACGACCGCGCCGAGTTCCTGCGCAACGACTACGCCTACGTGAGCCGCCTGCCCACCGACCCGCACCAGATGTACGAGCACCTCTACACCCAGCTCGGCAACACCCGGCAGGACGACACCGAGGCCTGGGACCGGGTCCGCGGCCTGCTCACGGAGGCGTACCTGCCCGCGGCCCAGCGCGCCGCCCTGTTCCGCGCGGCGGCGGCCATCCCCGGCGTCGTCACCGTCGAGCACGCCGTGGACGCCGCCGGGCGCGCGGGCATCGCCGCGGCCAGGGTCGATCCCGTGCTCGGGCAGCGACAGGAGTACATCTTCGACCGCGAGACGTACCTCTACCTGGGCGAGCGCAGCGTCGTCACCGACGCCGCGCGGGCCGGGGCGCCGGTGGGCACGGTGCTGACCTCCTCGGCGCAGCTCAGCGTCTCGGTCGCCGGCCACGCTCCGTCAGCAACGGTCAGGGACTGACCGCGCGGGTGCCGGCGCTCGCCTCCCGGTCGGAGGCGATCCGGCCGCGCAGCATGGTCTCCATGACCTTCATGAAGCGCTGCGCCCGGGGAGCGCCGATGACGAACGGGTTCGCGGCCCCGGACGACCCGCCACGCAGCTCCTCCATGCGCGCCAGGCCGTTGTCGCAGAGCCCGTGGTTGTTCAGCTCGACGTCCACGCCCGCCTGCCGCATCCGGGCGGCGAAGGCGAGCACGGAGGCGAGGTAGGTCCGCTTGTCCTTGGTGGCGGTGGGCGGGTTGGTGCCACCCCACAACATCGCGGTGTGCCGCTGTCCCTTCCACCGCACCGGGAAGATCGGCGAGACGGTGCCCGGCGTGTGCCCGGGCGTGTGGTGAAAGGTGACCGTGGTGTCGCCGAGGGTCAGCCGCTGACCGTCGGCGATGTCCAGGTCCCGTTTCGGAGCGTTGGCCGGACGGTCGGCGGCGACGAGCTTCCAGTCAGCCGGGGCCATCATGACGCGGGCCCCGTACCGGTCGGCGAGGTACTGGGCGCCGCCGAAGTGGTCGCTGTGGCCGTGGGCGGCCACCACGTACTTGATCGTCGAGGGGTCCACCCCCAGCGAACGCAGCTCCGGAACGATGATCTTCTTGGCGTCGTCCGGCGACCCCAGCGCGTCGATGAGGATGACGCCCCCGGACGTGAGGAGCGCCGTGGCCGAGACCAGGCCGGTGCTCACCACGGCGACGTTGTCGAAGATCCGCAGCGGCTTGGGGGCCTTCACGTCCGGGATCACGGCGCCGGGGGAGAGCGCCTTGACGAGTTGCCGCAGGACCGGGTCGTCGCCGGCCAGCCCGGCCGCGCGGTCGTAGTAGTCCTTCGCGCGCCGGGCCGACACGGCGGCTGACGCCTCGGCCGCGCCTCCTGCCAGCGGCAGGACGGCCGAGGCGATCAGCAGGGTGCGGCGGGACAGACTGGTCTGCTCGAACGACATGCGCCCCAGCAGACCAGAGTCGATCATGCGGTGTCCAATATTGGCAACGCCCGCGCTTCGATAGGAAAGTCGATATCGACGCTGGTCAGGCGCGCGCGTGCGCGTGCGAGGCCGTGCGGGGCGTGAAGAGCGCGACCAGCACCAAGGCCACGACGGTCAGCGGCACATTGATCAGGAAGACCCACCGGAAGGACAGGAAATCGGTGATGACGCCGCCGATCACGGGCCCCGCGATCAGGGCCGGGACGGCGAGCGCCACCGGGATCACCAGCGCCGGCCCCCACTCGGTGCCGCGGAAGTGCTCCCGGGCGAGCTCGAAGCCCGCCCGCAGCACGATCGCGGCCGCCAGCCCCTGCCCGGCCCGGCCGCCGATCAGTATGGCGCCGTTCGGGGCGAGCGCGGCCACCGCCGAGGCCAGGCAGAACGCGCCGAGCCCCAGGAGGAGCACGCTGAGCCGGCCCTTCACGGGGATCAACACCCCTAACAGGGCGGCGGGATAAAGGTAGATCAGCCATACGCCGGCGGCCGAGGTGAGGTGGAGGTCTCTGGAGATCGCCTGCTGAGCCACGTACAGCGCGGTCCAGTTCGCGCAGAAAAGTGCCACGCACAAGCTCAGGGCGACCATCATCTGCCATCGTCCAGTCACAGGCTGCACTTTACTCTCACGTACTTGACGGTCACCTGCCGCAACCGCTACGCGAAGTTGCCGTACGACTCCGAAGGGTTACTATTGTGTGGGGCCCCGCAGGGCCTTCCCGCCCCTTCCCCTGACCACGGAGTGCCGCATGGAGCGAACGGTTCTGGCCGCCGTCACCGAACGTCCCGACGCCGACTCGGCACTCGCCGAGCAGCTCCGCCGCGTGTGCGCGGCGATGGACGAGCTCGGGCTCCAGGTGCGCTGGACCCACCGGGCCGAAGATGCCCTGGCGGTGGTCGGGTCCGACGCGTCGCTGTCGGCGGTGCTGGTGGCGTGGGAGGCGCCGGGCGCCGAAGAGCTGCTGGGCGCGGTCTCCAGGCGGTTCCGCGGCCTGCCCGTCTTCCTGATGACGCAGGAGCAGGAGCTTCCGCTGTGGGTGTACGAGGTCATCCAGGGCTACGTCTTCCCGCTGGAGGACACCCCGCGCTTCATCGCCGGGCGCATCGCCTACGCGGCCGAACAGTACGCCGAGAACATCCTGCCGCCGTTCTTCGGCGCGCTGCGGCGCCTTGAGGATCACCATCGCTACTCCTGGCACACCCCGGCGCACGCCGGCGGCGTGGCGTTCCTCAAGTCGCCGGTGGGGCGGGCGTTCTTCGACTTCTACGGGGAGCGGCTGTTGCGCACCGATCTGTCCATCTCCGTCACCGAGCTGGGGTCGCCGCTCGACCACACCGGCCCGATCGGCGAGGCCGAGCGCAACGCCGCCCGCATCTTCGGCGCCGACCGCACGTTCTTCGTGGTCAACGGAAACTCCACCGCCAACCGCATCGTCGGTCACCACGCGATCGCCCGCGACGACACCGTCCTGGTCGACCGCAACTGCCACAAGTCGGTCCAGCACGCGCTGGCCATCAGCGGGGCCCGCCCGGTCTACCTCGTGCCCGAGCGCAACGGGCTCGGGCTGGCGGGCCCGATCCCGCCCGCCGCGCTGGAGGCGGACGCCGTCCGTGCGCTGGTGGCCGCTCACCCCCTGGCCGCCGGAGCGCCGGCGTACGCGGTGATCACCAACTCCACGTACGACGGGGTGTGCTACGACGCGGTGCGGGTCGGCGAGCTGCTGGGCGCCGGCGTGCCACGGCTGCACTTCGACGAGGCGTGGTTCGCCTACGCCCGGTTCAACCCGCTCTACGCCGGCCGGTACGGCATGGCGATCGACGAGCGCACGCTGCCCGGTCCCGGCCGCCCCACCGTGTTCGCCACCCAGTCGACGCACAAGCTGCTGGCCGCGCTGTCGCAGGCGGCGATGCTGCACGTCCGCCCAGCGGAGCGGGCGCCGGTCGACTACGACGCGTTCAACGAGACGTACCTCATGCACGCCTCCACCTCGCCGCTCTACCCGATGATCGCCTCGCTGGACGTCGCGGCGGCGATGATGGACGGCCCGTCGGGGCCGTTCCTCACCGGGGAGGCGATCGTCGAGGCGGTCCGGTTCCGGCAGGCGATGGTGCGGCTGGCCGCGCGCATCCGTGAGGACGGCCGGCGGCCCGACTGGTTCTTCGGCGTCTGGCAGCCCCGTACGGTCACCGACCCGCGCACCGGGCAGAGCGTCTCGTTCGCCGAGGCCGACCCGGCGCTGCTGTGCGCCGAGCCCCGGTGCTGGACCCTGGAGGCGGGGGCGGCGTGGCACGGGTTCGACGGGATGTCCGAGGGCTACGGCCTGCTCGACCCGGTCAAGGTGACGATCACCTGCCCGGGGGCCGACGCCGTCACCGGCACGCTCGACTGGGGCATCCCGGCCCGCATCGTGGCCGCCTACCTGCAGCGGCGCGGCATCGTGGTGGAGAAGACCGGCGACCACACGCTGCTGGTGCTGTTCTCCATGGGGATCACCAAGGGCAAATGGGGCACGCTGATCGACGCGCTCACCGACTTCAAGAACGCCTACGACGACGACCTGCCCCTGGCGGAGGTGCTGCCCGGCTTCGGGCCGCCGGCGGTCTCGCTGCAGAAGTTCTGCACGCTGGTCCACGAGAAGCTGCGTGACTCCGAGCTCGGGAAGCTGCTCGACCAGGTCTTCACCACCCTGCCCGAGCCGGTGTCCACCCCCGCCGACTGCTACCAGGCCATGATCCGGGCCCGCACCGAACGCGTCCGGCTGGCCGACCTGCCGGGCCGGGTCGCCGCGGCCACGGTGGTGGTCACCCCGCCCGGCATCCCCATGCTGATGCCCGGCGAGGCGACCGGCCCGGCCGACGGTCCGCTGATGGCCTATCTGCGGGCTCTGGAGGACTTCGACCGGGCCTTCCCCGACCTGGCCACCGAGATCCACGGCGCTCACCGCGACAGCGACGGCCGCTACCGGGTGGAGGTCGTCAAGGCCTGAGCCCGGCTCGCCGCCCTGGCCCGCTTCATGCCGGTCGCCGTACCCCCGAGCCGGCCGCGACCTTCGACGTGCTCGCCGCGCGGGCCGGTGGGTGGCTTGGTCTCGGATGGGCGGGCTGGGCCGGGAAGTGGATGGCCCGGCTCGGGTCTGGAGGGCCCAGGCTCGGGTCTGGAGGCTCCGGCTCGGGTTACCGCTCTTCGTAGGTGATCTGGTGCTTGGCGGCGATGAGGTTGAGCTTCTTGGCGTCGAACCGTCCGTCAGTGGTGGTGGCGTCCGGTCCGGCCTCGGCGGCGTCCTCGAGGTAGCACTCCCATCCGCCCGGCGTGGAGATCTGGATCACCCGCGGAGGCGGGGTGGATCCCCTGCGCAGGGCGTGCGGGACGCCGTGCGGCAACAGCACGAACCCGCCCGCCGCCACGTGCTCGACCCGGTCGTCGAACTCGACCTCCAGCACGCCGTCCAGCACGTAGACGCATTCGTCGGCCACGTGGTGGACGTGCCGGGGGATGTCGCGGGCCAGGGTCACCTCCAGGAGGGAGAGCCTGCCCTCGGTGTCCTCCGTCCTGGCCTTGAGGCCGAACACGGGCGGCATGGGGACCCGGCTCGGCCGCACCTCGCCGGGGTTGAGCAGGATGAAACGATCCTTCGACATGATGGCGGCCCTTTCGGACGTGGCATAATGGAATGCGGAATCCTGATTCCGTAATTGAGTCTAGACAGAGGATCGCCAGGCATGTCAACTCCGCCAACCCGCCGCAAGCCGCGTACCGACGCCGAGCGCAACCGTGACCGCGTCCTGGAAGCGGCCCGCGCGCTGTTCGCCGAGCATGGCTATGACGTGCAGATGTCGGAGGTCGCCCGCGTGGCCGGGGTCGGCGTCGGCACCCTCTACCGCAAGTTCCCGACCCGTGAGGCCCTGATCGAGGCCGTCGCCGCGCACCGCTCCGCCGAGATGGTCGCCTTCGCGCGGGAGCGATGCCTGGCCGAGGGCGACCCGTCCCAGGCGCTGGCCCGATTCCTGGGGCACGTCGGCGAGGTGCTGGCGGGCGATCGCGGCATGTCGGAGGTGATCGAGCAGGCCATGGGCTCGACCGAGCCGCAAGGAGAGCCGCGCGCGAAACTCCACGCCGTCGTCGGGGAGCTGATCGATGCGGCGCGAGCCGGCGGCACGGTCCGGGCGGACGTGACGGCGGCGGACGTCAACATGATCGTGTGCGGGCTGGCGGCCGTCATCCGGCACTCCGCCGGTGACCGGCGGAGGTTCACCGAGATCGCGCTCAACGGCCTCCGGTCGTGAGCGGTGTGCCGGCGCGACACCGCATACGCGCTGTTATTGGTGGTGGGGTGTGAGCAGGGCCTCTGCCACCGACAAGGGAGACCTCACATGCCCTCGGCTTCCGCGCGGAGTCGGCCCACCGGACCGGCTGCGTACGGTGAAACAGCTCCGCTCCACCTCCCCGGGGGAAGGTGAAGCGGAGGCGTGAGGTCAGCCGGAGGTGCGGCAGGTGGCACCCTGGCAGGAGCTCAGTTCGGCCATGCGCTTGTTCAGGCGGGCCACGAGGCCGGCGTGCCGCTCGCGGCCTTTCGCCGTGGCCAGCAGGTTGTGCAGCTCGTACGGGTCCGTGGCCAGGTCGTAGAGCTCGTATTCACGCTTGGCCGCGGAACGTTCCAAGTCGTACCGCGGGGTGTAGACGTAGCGCTCGGTGCGGAGCGAGCTCCAGGACGGTACGTCGATCAGGTAGACCTCCTTGGTGTCGCCCGGCGTGTACTCCTGGAAGATCCCGTCCCGGCCGGTGACGCCGTCGCCGGCGTACTGGCCGAAGAAGTCGGTGCGCCGGCCGCCGGGGGTGCGGCCGCCGAACAGCGGGACGAGCGGGGCCCCGGCCAGGTCGAGGATGGTGGGCTCGTAGTCGATGGAGGTGGCCATCGCGGTGGTGGCGCCGCGCTTGACGCGGGGGCCGGACACGACCAGCGGCACCCGGGTGGACTCCTCGTACGGCGCCATCTTCTGGACCAGCCGGTGGGCGCCCAGGTTGTAGCCGTTGTCGCTGGCGAAGATCAGGTACGTGTTGTCGTACTCGCCGGTCTGACGATGCCGGCCACCATGTCGTCCAGCGCGGGGCCTGGCCCGCCAGGCGTTCGACATCCTGAACGACGCCCCGCGCGAGCGCTGACCGCGCGCCGAATCGCCGGCCAGTCAGGCGTCGGCGGAGCCGGACTCGGCGAGCAGCTCTCCGGCCAGCTCGTGTGCCGGCTGGTGACCGCTCGCCAGCGCCTGTGTCCACGCGGCGCGCGCACCGACCTCGTCCCCCTCCGCACGGCGGAGGATTCCCAGGTAGACGAGGGCGAGCGGGGCAACCCGCGGATGGCCCACCGCGGCGATCTGCTCCAGGCGCCGTAACGACCTCGCCGCCCGATGCGCCAGTCGCGTGTGTTCGCCCGCGCCGGCGTAGTCGTTCAGCATGAACTCGAAGGCTGCCACCAGCCAGGGATCGCCGTGCTCGTCGCTGAAGTCCGCGGCCCGCTCCACCGCCTCATAGGCCTGCCGGCGGGATTCCCCATTCAGCAGGACTCCGAGGTTGAGGGCCGCGGCCGTGGCGAGTTCCGGGTCGCCGGCATTCATCGCGCGGCGGTAGGCGTCGGCGGCCGCCTGGGAATCGTGACCGGCGAGCAGGTCACCCATCGCGATCATCGCCTTGATCGCCTGCCGGGGATGGCCGTGGTCGATGGTGTGCTCGAACGCCTCCTGAGCCTGCGCCACCTCACCCCACCATTCCAGCCAATAGCCCAGGTGACGACTGGCTCTACCGCCGTACCAAGGGTGGCCGGAGTCTCGGGCGAGCTTGAGCCACTTGACCGACTCCTCTCGTTCGTCCAGCTTGGCCAGCAGGATGCCCAACCGCATTTGGGCCTGTGCGGCGGCCTCTGGCCAACCCGAGTCCACGGCACGCCGGTATTCGCGGCGTGCCGCCGCGTAGGAGCCTTCGCCCGCGTCGGCTCTGGTCTCGAGGACCAGCCCGAGTGTGGTCCGCGCCACCGCTCCCAGTTGGCCTCCGTCCTTGTCCGCGACCAGGCGTACCGCTTGCTCGGCGGCGTCCAGCATGCCGTAGTCGTAGGCGGTGCTGCCCACGTCCAACAATGCGGGGAGGTCCGAGCCGTCGAGAAAGCCGATCAGGGCATCCCACACCTCCTTGCGCGGATCCTCCTGCATGGCGTCCATCAGGTAGTCGAAGGTCCGGTAGAGGCCGTCTCCCTGCGGGATGAGCATGCTGGTGGTGGCGTAGGGGCGATGCACGGCCCACGCCACGGCCTCCTCCCATGACTCCGACCGTGATATCGCGTGGTAGGGAGTGTCGCGCAGGTAATGATCATGGAGCGGGCGCAGGAAGTCGAGTGTCACGCCCGAGGTGTAGCCGGCGCGTCGAACGTCCACGGCCGCGGCCACCAACGCCCAGCCGCGTAAATGGGCGCTGGAGGGAGAGCGCGCGGCGCGCCAGTCCTCCAGCAGCTGGGGACCGGCGGCGAGGTATTCCGCCACTCCGAACTCGTCGGCGTGCGCCAGCGCGTCCGCGACCCTGTCGTCACCCGCGACCGCATTCGCCCTGCCCACTTCGTGTTCGCTCCATTGGAGAGGGAGGGGAACCCACGTGGCACGGCCCAGAAGCTGACGGCCCACCCGACGGTATTCGGTCTCCCGCTCGTCCGGGTCCGTAGCGTCCGCACGCGAACCGAACGCCTCCAGCTCGACAGTGCGGATCGTCGCCAGGATGACGATCTCCCCGCCCTGGAGCAGGTCGTCCACCATGCCCACGGTCAGTTTGGCACCGCCCAGATAGCGCTCGACGTCGTCCAGCCACAACACGCTCGGCCGGTGCCGGCGAGCCAGCTCGACCGCCTGACGCACGTCCTCCGACAGATAGGGCGCGACCACGACATGGCCGTCCAGGCACGCGCGCATCGCCTCGAATGCCGCCCTCGTCTTCCCCGAGGTGGACTCACCGGTGACGAGGACGAATCCGCCCGCCTTCAGCGCCTCCTCGACCTCGCGACTGGCATCCCGCCTGATGAACGGCACCTCGTCCGCCCGGGCGTCCGCACGTCCGAAGCGATGGTCGAGCGCGGCCACCCGTATGAGATCGCGGACTCGGGGCAGCCGGTCACGCGGGCCGACCACGAACCTGTCGCCGAGCCGTCCCCTTTGGGCGCTTCGCCTTCTCGCCCATCCGACCAGCGCGGGAGGCACGACCAACAGGGCGAGCACAGCGGCCAGCCATCCAGCGTACTCCAGCCCTTCCCGCACGATGGCCACGGTGATCGCCGTCAGCAGGACGACGGAACAGCTGACCGCGACCGCCCATGGCCACCATCTAGGCATGGACGATTATGCTCTGCCCGGCCCACGATCCGGAAGGTTCCGCGCCCCGCTGCGGACGAACGGCTCTAGCCGTACGACTTGGCGACGCCGTCGAGCAGGTGCTCAAGCGTGTCGTACGAAGGGATGTCGACCACGTCGATGAGGTCCTTCGGGACGGGCACGTTGTGATCGGCGGCGACCTTGGCGAACCGGGTGGCGTCGCCCGAGCGGAGCCCGTGCTCGGCGGCGAGCCCCTGCAGCTCCGGATCGGTGCTCAGCAGGCGTCCGATCCGGTCGCCCGTCGGGGTGAGCGGCACCAGCGTGTGCTGGGACAGCACGGTCGGCGACGGGTACATCAGCACCATCCCGGGCTTGAGCCGGCCCCGCGCGGCGGCGTCCACGTACTGAGCCTCGTAGATCCAGACCATCGGGGTCGGGCCCATGCCCACCGTCAGGTATTCGTTGAACGGGCCCTCGGAGGTGTTGTCGGTGTAGCCCTGGCTGGTGAAGAGCCGGGTCATCAGGGGCAGCACGCTCTTCTCGGCGGTGGTGCCGTGCACGACCGCGTTGCCGTTCGCGACATAGCTGGCCGTCGCCAGGTACATGGCCGCGGAATTCGACGTGCGCGGGTCCGTCGTGGAGACCAGGACGTTCTTGTCGACGGGATAGGCGGAGTTGCGCGAGAGCTGGGCCCACTTCGTGCCCGACGTGACGAGCCCGAGGTAGCGGTCGACGCTGAAGGTCGGGACGGGCCCCTTCTTCACCACGCCCGCCTTGGTCAGCACGTCCATGATCGGCTGGAACGTCGCGATCGCCATCGGCGAGGAGAACGGCGTGTATTTCGTGCTGACGTGACGCGTGCGCTGGATCGACTCGCCCGCGGGCGCGCTCGACGGGAACGCGAAGTCGTACCGATCGAGGTTGATCGAGGTGGCGATCTGGCGCGAGCCCGCCGACTCGACCTCGACCTTCAGGCCCTGGCCGGCGAGGGCCTGCTGCACGCGCGGATCCTCGAAGAACGCCTTCTTCTCGGAGCCGATCACGCCGCGCACGATCGTGAGCGGGGGAGGTGGCGGGGGGTCGTCCTGGCTGACGTTCACCACCACGACGACGGCGGCGGCCACGACGACCGCCGCCGCGACGAGTGAAAGAAATCCCTTACTGCGAATGAGGGAGGACGACTGCGGGGATGGCCGATCGTTTTCCGGCGAGTGAATTTCCGGTGAATCGGGGACATCGTCGGCCGTCTCCGGAACTTCAATGTCCACGACCTCGTCGGCCCGCGCCTCCGCCGCCAACTCTCCGTGCGCGATGCGTTCCACCAGAATGGGGACGAAATCCCTGATGGGAAAGCCGTCGAAACGCTTACGGGCGGCCTCCATAACGGCTCTGACGTGCTCCGTTGAGTGAGTGCCCGCGTAAACCTGAACCAGGTGGTCGGTGGCCCGGCTTATCGCCTGTTCTTCACGGAGAGTATCGTCGCCCACCAGTGTCCCCTCGACCTCATATATCGCCGCGGACTGCCGCGTCCGCCCGCGCGCGGGGCCAACCTTATAGGGGTTTCGGTCGAGAAGATAACCCGAGTCAATCGGTTATTAAAACGAGGTCGGGAATCGTCTGTTCACCGTTGGAACATTTTTTGTTTAATCGGAATTCATTCGCATTGCTGCCGGGGGAGGTCGGCTGAGGGCTCAGCGCCTGATGGGACGGCCGGGCAGCGCGTCGAGGAGGAGCTCTCCCGACCGCACCACGAACCGGCCGCCGACCAGCACGTGCGCGTAACCGGCCGAAGGCGTGGTGCTGCGGGCGTAGGTGGCCCGGTCCCCGACCGTCTCCGGGTCGAAGACGACCAGGTCGGCGTCGCAGCCCGGCTGGATCCTGCCCTTGCGCCGCATGGCGGGCACGGCGTCCTCCAGCACTCGGGCGGGCAGCAGGCTGCAACGGGCCACCGCCTCCAGCAGCGTGAGGCGGCCCGTCTCCCTGACGTGGCGGCGCAGCACGCGCGAGAAGGTCCCCGCCGTACGGGGATGCGTGACGGCGGACGGCGGCAGCGGCCAGGCCAGCGGCTCGGGCGGCCCGCCCACCCAGGTCAGCGGCATGGCGTCGGAGCCCACGACGGTGCCGGGGCTGAGCAGCGCCCGGTCGACGAAGGCCAGGTCGGCGGGGTCGTCCTCGTCGAAGAAGTGGATGACCGCGAGCCCGCCCGGGTCGGCGGCACGCAGCCGGCGGAGCATGTCGGCGTCGGCGACCCGCTCGCCCGTGGGGACGTAGACGATGGACTCAGGCCCGATGCCGGAGGCGGGCAGCGCCTCGGGGGCGAGGAAGGCGGCGCCGATGCCGGTCATCCCGGCGCCGTAGGGGTACGCCTCGGTGGTCACCCGCGCGCCCTCGGCCCGCACCCGCTCCACCAGCGCCAGCACCCGGTCGAGCTGGCGCAGCGACGTGCTGTTGACGTGGCAGTAGTGCATGTGGGCGCCCGTTTCGACGGCCGCCATGACGATCTCCTCGGCGCCGTCGATCGGCAGGTCAGGAGTCTGCTCGACCAGGTCGCGGGCGTGGGTGTAGGTGGGCGTGCCCGCCTTGGCGGCGAGCCCGGCGACCGCGACGTACTCCTGGGGGTCCACCCTGGGCGCGTACCCGATCAGCAGGCCGATCCCGAGGGCCCCGTCGGCGAGGTCGGCCTCGATCAGCCCGAGCAGCGCCTGGAGCCGCTCCCGGCTCGCCTCCGCCTGCCAGGCCGGGCTGCCGATGGCGCCGAGCGCGGCGGCCAGCCCTCCGCCGTGCGGCATCCCGCCGACCGCGGCCATCCTGGCCATGCCCCAGGAGGCGGAGAAGCCGTAGTTGAGCGGGCGCCCTTCCGCCGCGGCCGTGTCGTACGCCTCCGCCACGGGGCTGATCCCCGCCTCCAGGTCGAGCACGGTGGTGACGCCGTCGAGCGCCTGCAGCCGGTGCCCGGCGACGGTGTGGGAGTGACTGTGCAGGTCGATCCAGCCGGGCGCGATCGCCAGCCCGGAGACGTCGAGGTGCTCGCGGCCGGACAGTGGCCGCGTCGAGACGGCCGAGATCGCGCCGCCGGTCACGCCTACGTGGGCGACGGCGTCGAGGCCGGTCTCCGGGTCGAGGACCCGGGCGCCGCTCAGCACGAGGTCATGGGTGTCCATGGGCGCACCGTACCCGGCCGGGGCGGTGGGGCGGATTGTGCGGGAGCACGAGTTTCGTGCTGGATTTTCGTCCGGTCAGCCCTGCCCGGAGCCGCCTTCGCGTTCGTCGACATCCGCCTCGGGGTCGGATATGCCGGAGATCTGGGGCGTTGTCCTGATTTTCAGCGATTGCTCTCTCGGCGTTGGCCGACAGGTCTGACAATCTCTTTGACCGCGGGTTCGCGGTGCAATCCCCCACGGAGGAAACTCTGATGCGAGTCGTCCCATTGCTCACCGCCGCGGCCGCGGCCTTCGCCACGGCGGTCACGCTCGCCGCACCCGCCGTGGCGCAGGCCGATCACGACCGCCCGATCCAGGTTCGCCGCGACCACTCCGACGTACGGGTCCCGTTCCTCGTGAAGCGGGCCGGCGAGGCGGTCGTCGACCTGAACGCCGCCGCGCCCGGCACGGACTGGGCCGTGAAGGGCGGCGAGTCGGCCGTCGTGTCGGTCTACGTCGACAACCGCTACGCCACCGACCTCGTCGTCTCCGGAGACCAGCGGCTGCCCCGGCAGCTCGCGCTGGGCTCGGTGCGGCCGGGGGCGCACGTGCTGCGGCTGCGCTTCGCCGGTGACCGATCCGCCGGGGGGAGCACGTCCGTCCTGCTCGACCGGGTGAAGGTGACGACGTACGCGCCGGGCAGCGCCGAGTACCTGGCGCTGCGCTACGCCCCGATCGTCTACGGCCGCAACCTCTCCGAGCTCGGCACCCCGTACCAGAACGCGACGACCGACACGCCGCTCATCGCCTGGCACGAGGTCGGCCCCGGGTCGGCGCCGGGCCGGACGAAGCTGACGTACTCGGTCGTGTGGAGCAACGAGGACGGCGGGACCAACACGCCGGCGCTGATGGCGCGCTGGGGCCGGACCACCGACATCGAGTGGGTCTACGCGGTGGAGGTCGACGAGCGCGGCAACCGGGTCGCGGGCAGCGACACCTACCAGGCCGCCAACCACCAGACGCTGCAGTTCGCCGGCACGTACGAGGGCGACCACGCCCAGCTGGAGACCTGCACGAACAACAACAACATGTGCGACAAGGTCACCGACCCGATGCGGTTCTTCCTGTCGGCGCTGCAGACCCGGCCGGCCGCCGAGGCCCGCGAGTACATGATGGACACCAACTCCTGGACCTACCAGATCATGTCCAAGGAGATGATCCGGGAGGGCAAGATCGAGGCCGCCTCCGGCACGACGCCTGCCACGCCGGAGGTCAGCGACCAGCGCAACTACCTGTACGCGGTGCTCAAGAAGACGACCGACCGGCCCAACACCGGCTCGTCCTGGGTCGGCGTCTCGCTCGGCGTACGCCTCAAGAGCGGCGCCACCGTCTACCTGTCGAACCACGTGGAGCCGACCTGGTCCATCCAGCGGGACGACCCGGCCGCGACCACGGTGGAGCTGCCGCCCGGCACGACGGCCGACGACATCCAGGAGATCACCGCCAACCGCGTCGTGGTCGGCACCGACAACGGCGCCGTCGTGCACGTCACCGGTATCAAGCGCGGCTTCTTCCTGGGGCAGGACTACCTGCCGCAGCCGTCCTTCCTCACCTGGAACGGTGACGTCACCGTCGACGCCGGGACCCCCTCCGCGGTGATCTGGCGCCGCTGAGCCCCCGGGGCAGCGGCAGGCGTCCGGCCGGGGCCTCAGCCGGCCGGACGCCTGCCGAGCTCGTCGGACCAGCCCATGTCCTCCAGCGCCACCCGCAGCAGGAGCTTGCCCTTCTCGGCCAGCTCGTACTGCAGCAGCTCCGCCGACTGCTCGTCCACGACCAGCCGCACCGTGAGCTCGCGCGCCGTCGGCGTCGAGAGGGCGACCCCGGTACGCCCCAGCGCGTCCGAGGTCTTGCCCTCCAGCGTCACGGACGGCTGGTCGGCCAGCACGCGGAACAGGGCCGAGCGGGTGCCCGGCTGGAGCGGCGCGGTCATCAGGTCCACGGCGGTCTGCCAGAGGTAGCCGGCCTTGCCGATGTCCGCGCTGTTCGGGCTGCGCTTCCAGAGGTCGTCCAGGCGGCGGCGCAGCGCGTCCTCGCCGGTGGGCAGGTTCGCGAGGTTGCGCAGGTTCAGGCTCGGGTTGTCGATCGACAGGATCCGCTCGGTGGCGTCGTCGTAGGTCTTGGGCTTCTTCTCGGCCAGCTCGGGGGAGCCGGCCGCCCGCCAGTCGGCCTCGTCCTGCGGGGAGCCGAAGGTGACCTCGACGTCCTGGTTGCTCACGCTGCGGCCGGTCTCGCCCGCCTTCATCGGCCGCCAGGTCTCACGGGTGTCGGCGGTGAAGGCCGTGTACGGCAGCTCGGCGACCCCGTTGGTCTTCAGCTCCACGACCTTGCGGTCGAACTCCTTTTTTGCGGCGGCCAGCCGCTCCGGGGCGCCCTTGAGCCCCGCCTCCTTGTCCTTCTGCGCCTTGAGCAGGGCATTGAGCTTGGCCTCGTAGTCGCCCGGCACGTTGTGCACCTTCGCGAACGTGCGCTCCCGGAGGTACCAGTAGCGGCCGGACTCGGCCGGCTCTCGCATCGCCGTCGAGGCCGCCGCGAGCAGGAAGGAGCGGGCGGTCAGCGGCTTGGCCGCGACCGCCGGGCTTGGCGTCTTGGGGGTCGGGGTCCCGCCGGAGGCGACGACCACGGTGGCGGCCGCGAGCCCGGCCGCCGCCGTACTCGCCACCAGCAGGAGCGGCCACCGCGAGCGCCGCTTGACGCGCGGCGTGGCGAAGGCACGGGCCAGGTCGGCCGAGCGGCGCCGCCGGTAGCCGTCCTCGGCCAGCTCGTCCAGCCCGTCGGGCTTGAGCTCGGCGAAGATTCGGTCGGTCATGAGGGGTCCTCCAAGGGTGTGGTCAGGAGTCGAGGCTGCGGGCCGGGCTCGCGCCGCCCAGGCGGAGGGCCAGGGTGAGGCGCTTGCGCGCACGGTGGAGCCGGACGTTGTACGTACGGACCGAGCAGCCCACGACGGAGGCCGCCTGCTCGGGCGGCAGGCCGTACCAGGTGGCGAAGATCATGGCCTCCACGTCGTGCTCCGGCAGGGCCGACAGCGCGGCCAGCGCGGTCTCCCTGTCGATGACGTGCTCGGCCACGTCCCAGGCCACCTGGTCGCGCGGGGTGGTCAGGGCCACGATCCGGTCGACCAGGGCCTGCCGCCGGTGGCGCGAGTCGCGCTGCTTGGCCAGCAGGTTGCGCGCCACTCCGAGCAGCCACGGCAGCGGCGGCTCCGGCAGGTCGTCGAGCCGCCGCCACGCCACCAGGAACGTCTCGCTGGAGACGTCCTCGGCCAGGTCGCGCTCGGCCCGCAGCAGGGCGTAGCCCAGGACGCTGCGGTAGTGCCGGTCGTAGAGGTCTGTGAATCGTTCCTCGGGATCATCCACACCCAGTAGTCCCTCCGGACGCCTCTGGATTACCGACGACGCACCGAATTATTCGTCAGGCTCACCGGCACGAGAGGCGGACCGGGCCGGCCGCCGTGGACTGCGCGCCTGCCGGGTCCGCGATCTCCACCGTGACCAGGCCGTCCGAGGTGTCGACGGGGACCCAGGTGCCTTGGTGGGTGTGCTGGTCGAGGGTGAATTCGGCGACGGTGCGAGCGTCGTCGCCGAAGCCGTCCTTGACCGTGTACCGGACCTGCCGGGTGGGGAGGGGAGGGCTGCCCACGGAGACGTCCACGAAGCATTGGTGCCGGCCGCGCAGGCCGGTGGTGAACCGCCATTGGAAGGTGTTCCCGCAGCCCGTGCCCGGTGTGCCGCGGATGTCGTCGCGCGGGCAGCTGGGGGCGGCGACCGCCGTGAAGGCGAGGTCGGGCCCGGTCGCCGCCATGAGGTTCTTGGGGAGCGTGCCGGCCGTGACCAGGGCGATCAGCCCGAGCGCCACCAGGGCCAGCCAGAGCAGCGCCGAGCGGCGGCGCGGACGGGCCGGCGGCGGCGACGTCGTGGTGTCCAGCCTCGCTTTGATCGCGTACCAGGTACGGGTCCATTCGTCCTGATCGCCGCCGCACGCGCCGACGTACGCCTGCGTGACCGCCAGGCTCGGCAGCCGGTCGCCCGCCGCCGCCGCGGACAGTGCGGAGGCCGAGTAACCCGCTTTGCGCTCCATCGCCCGGTAACTCGGATTGCCCGCCGCCCCCCGGAGGTCGCGCAACCCTTGGGCGAAGTCCTGGAGCGGGCCGGGCGGCACCGGCCGCTCCCGCCGCCCAGGTGTCGTGGTGCCGTCGTGTGTCATCGTGCCCCCTGCCGTGAAGTGTCGCCCCCTATTCGTGGGCACACGGCCGGCGGACTGCACGTACGGCGAAGCGCCTGGCGGGGGCGCGTCCGCTCCCCGCCAGGCGTCCGGCTTCCTACCCTCTGCCCTTGCCCCGCAGGCAGGTCAGGACGATGCCTTCGTTCATCGTGTAGGTGTTCTTCGTGTTCCCCGCCTCGGTCCGGTGGCTCGCCATGGCGCCGGTGAGGTGCGCGAGCTCGTGGAGCAGGATCAGCGTGCGCCACTCGTCGGGGTCGAGCGGCCTGCCGCCGTCATCGTTGTTGTACTGCACCGGCTGCGGCTTCGACTGGTGCCACTCCTGGTAGAGGTAGATCGTTCCGGCCGAGCCGCGGCCCGTCGTCGACTCCGCGTACGGCAGGCGCCCGTCCGGCGCGGGCGTGCCGTGCTTGGAGTACAGGTCGAACAGCCTGGGCGCCTTCCAGATCGCCCGCAGGATCGACAGGGCGCTCTCGCCGCCGGGGCTGTCCAGACCGGTGACGAAGCTGTTGCAGCGGGGGCGGCGCTCCAGCAGGTACAGCGCGGTGTCCACGGCCAGGTGAAACTCCTTGTCGGCCGTCGCGGGGTCGGGCGGCCTCAGGGGGGTCGGTCCGGGGGAGGGCCGCTGGCTCTCTTCCTCCTCCTCGATCACGGGCTCGTCCTCCGTGCCATCGTCATAGAGGTCCTCGTACCAGCTGGGCTCCTCCGGGTCCGACCACAGGTCGATGACGTCGGCGCGGGCCGGGCCGGTCGCCACGGCTCCGCTTCCGGTGATCACCGCGAGCGCGGCGAGGACGGGCAGCAGGCGGCGCGGGCTTTTGAGTCTCATCGTCAGCCCACCTTGACCTTGCCGAGGATGTCGACGACCGGCTCGCCGCACGTGTTCACGTACCGGACGATCACGATGTACCGGACGCCCCTGGTCAGGAAGGAGGCGGCGTACCTGGTGCGGTCCTCCAGGACGGTGTTCCTGGCGACCGTGGGCTGCCGGTTGAGGAGCTCGTCGCCCGACTCGGACAGGAAGGCGTACTCGGCCGTGCTGCTCTTCGCGAGCTTGTCGCCGAAGGGTGCCAGATAGGTGTTGCCGCCGAGGACGAGTGTTTTGCCGAGGTTGTCGCCGCCGATGTAGAACCTCGGGGTGAACTTGCCCGTGCGGGCCGTCGTCCCGTACAGGCGGACGTAGGCGGGGACGCGGCAGGTCTGCCGCTGCAGGCTCGGCCGCAACCGCATGACCTGCCGCCCGTACGAGCCCTGCCGTCCGTATGAACCGTCCTGGCCGTACGAGCCCTCCTGGCCGTACGAGCCCTCCTGGCCGTACGAGCCCTCCTGGCCGTACGAGCCTTGGCGGCCGTACGAGTCCTGCCGGGCCTGGGGAGCCTGCTGGGCCGGTTGGCCCGGTGTGCCGCGCTGCGCCGGTGCCGGGGAGCCCTGGGAGGGACGCTGCGGCTGGCCGCTTCCCGGCCGGCCGACGATGTACCGGTCGATGGCGGCGTTCGCGCCACGCTCCAGAACCCGTTCGAGCCAGGCGGGAAGCTTGGAACCCCCGCTGGTCTTCGGGAACGTCTTCGGAGTGGCCGGACCCGGCTGGTCGCCCGTGCCGGTGGGCGTGTCCCCGCCGCTCTCGGGCTCCTCCAAGGACAAGGACGGGCTGTCCTCGCCAGAGCTACGGGCGGGCCCGGATCCGATGTCCCCGATGCCGGGAATGCTCGGGATGCCGGGGAGGCCGGGAATGTTGAGGCCGCCCGAGTCGTCCGACGGCAGGAATCCGGAGCCGGGGTCGAACCCTCCGAACGGGTCGATGTCGGCGCGGGCCGCGCCGGCGGTCAACCCGCTCGTGACGACCGCGCCGCTCACGGCCAGGACGACCGCCGCACGGCGCAGCCTCGAAGGTGATCTCACGTTCGCTCTCCTCTCGCGCTGCTGGACGTCTGCCAGCGATCCCTGACTACGGGGCCCGTCGATGACCAGCCAGACGGTGACGTTGTCCATTGGCCCGGGCCGTTGATCAGGGACGCCGGTCATCTCCGGCAGTCGGCGCGGAGCGGGCTACGTGGGGCCGCCGGCCCGGATGACGGCGGGGCCGTGGCCGTACCAGCGGTGGATGGCCCGCCGCAGCGCCCGGGAGTCGGTGAAGCCGACCCGCGCGGCGATGGACTCCACGCTGAGCGTGGTCTCCCGCAGCAGGCGGTCCACCCGCCGCCGGCGCAGCCTCTCCAGCTCCTCCCGCCAGCTGGTGCCCTCGTCGTGCAGGCGGCGCTGGAGGGTCCGGGGGCTCATGGCCAGTCGCGCGGCCACCTGGTCGAGGCCCGGCGGGCTGCCGGCGACCGCGGACTCGAGCACGGCGTGGAAGCGGTCGAGCCAGCCCAGCACCGGCCGGGCGGTGACGACGGACAGCCGCGCGTGGTCGTCCAGGATCGCGGCGAGCGCGGGGTCGGCACGCGGCAGCGAGGCCTCCATGTCGGCCCGGGCGAACGTGATCGACGGCTCGCCGGTCTCGAACTCGACGCGCCTGGTGCCGAAGAGCTCCATCAGCTGCCTGGGCGCGGCGGGCGAGCGGTGCGGCAGGTGTACGCGTACGGGCGTGATCCACCGTCCGGCGCCCGAGCTCGCCATGACGAGCATCATGTACGTCGCGAACTCCGCGATCATCGGGTAGTCCGGGTGGTCGCGGTAGGGCCCCTGCCAGCTGACCGTCACCCCGCCGTCGTCGTCGCGGGTGACGACGAGCCGGTCGGCGGGGTCGGCGATGGCCGTGAGGCGGCGGGAGGCCACCTGGAACGCGTCGCCGAGTGTGCCGGAGACGGCGAACAGGTAGTCCCACACGCCCAGGCCACCCGGCCGCCACAGCTCCATGACCCGGTTGCTGCCGCCCGTCTGCCACGCCGGGCCGGAGATCAGCTCCCAGACCCGCAGGATGGTGGCGGTGGGGATGCGGATCCCGTCCTCGTCCAGGACGGAGAGGCCGGGCACGCCGGCGAGGCGCGACCGGTCCAGCCCCGCCGCGATGCCCGCCCTGACCAGCAAGCGGGTCAGATGGGGCGAGACGGTGCCCTTCGCGGTGTCGTCCCCCGTCGTGCTGCTCACCATGAACTCCCAGCGGAAGTGGCGCCTTCGGCCCACCCGATGACGCCTTCGGCCCTCCTGACGGACTCCCGCAATTTCTACCTTCATGGGCAGACAGCCCCTTCAGGGGCCCTTGCGGGAGGAACATGATGGAGAACACGCTGTTCGACTACAGCCCGATCGTCGGGCGCGAGCCGATCCGCTGGCCGGGCGGTGCCCGCGTCGCCTTCTACGTCGGCCTGAACGTGGAGCACTTCACCGTCGACCGCCCCTCCACCAGCATCAACGAGGCGACCGCGGCACTCGTGCCGGACCCGCTGAACTACGGCTGGCGCGACTACGGGCCGCGGGTGGCGATCTGGCGCGTGATGGAGGTCCTCGACCGGCACGGGATCCGGGCGAGCGTGCTGCTCAACGCCGACGTGTGCGAGCGGTACCCCCAGATCGTCGAGGCGGGCAACGCCCGCGACTGGGCGTGGCTGGCCCATGGCAAGAACAACTCCACGCTCCAGGTCGACGTCGGCGACGAGCGCGCCTACCTGACCGAGGTGGTCGAGACCATCGAGAAGGCCACCGGGCGGCGGCCGCGCGGCTGGCTGGGCCCCGCGCTCACCGAGACGTTCCGGACGCCGTCCCTGCTCGCCGAGCTCGGCCTGGGTTACGTGCTCGACTGGACGAACGACGATCAGCCGTACCGGCTGAACGTCCCGGGGATGCTGAGCGTGCCGTACTCGCTCGAACTCAACGACCTGGGCATCTTCACGATGCACGGCAGGAGTGGCGGCGATTTCGTGCAACTGGTCAAGGACCAGTTCGACCAGCTCTACGCGGAGTCCGCCGAGAGCGGGCGGGTCATGGCGCTGGCGCTGCACCCGTTCGTCATCGGCCAGGCGTTCCGGGCGAAGTACCTGGACCAGGCGCTGGAGTACGTCGCCGGCCACGACGGCGTATGGCTGACGACCAGCGACGAGATCGCCGAGCACTACGCGGGCCTGGGGCGGTCGTAGAGTGACCGCGTGAGAAGACATATCGCGTTCGAGCGGCTGCACAACTTCCGGGATCTCGGCGGCTACCGGGCCGCCGACGGGAGCGTGGTGCGGTGGGGGCGGCTGTTCAGATCCGATTCGCTGGCCAAGCTGCGCGGCGAGGACTGGGACCGCTTCCTGGGCTTGGGCGTCCGTACGGTGATCGACCTGCGCTACCCCTGGGAGATCGAGGCCAGGGGGCGGGTGCCGCACCACGACGGGGTCGCCTATCACAACCTCAGCATCGAGCACCGGCCCTACGACCAGGCGGAGATCGACCCGGACGCCGACCCGTGGCGCTTCCTGGCCGACCGCTACGCCGAGGTCGCCCTCGACGGGGTCGCGGAGCTGCGGCAGGCCCTGGAGGTCATCGCCTCGGCGGACGAGCCGGTGGTGTTCCACTGCGCCTCGGGCAAGGACAGGACCGGGCTGGTGGCCGCGCTGGTGCTGGCCCTGCTGGAGGTGCCGGAAGACGACATCGTGCGGGATTTCGCGCTGACCGAGCTGGCCACCGACCGGCTGATCGCCGACTGGCGGGCGGCCCACCCGGGCCGCGAGCTGAAGTGGCCCGGGTACGGCAGAGCCCCCGCCGAGATCATGCGGCTCTTCCTGGCCGACCTGGCGGCGGCTCACGGCTCCGTTCGGCGTTATGTCACCGACCGGCTCGGCGTGGACGAGGAGCTGATCTCAGAGCTCCGCGGCCGGTACCTCCACGACGGCTACGCCGGCACCCAGCGGTAGGAGGCGACCTCGGCGCCGCGCGGCTCGTACGACACCTCCAACCGCCGCGAGCCGCGCTCGAGCGTGAACGTGACCTCGGCGGGCGAGCCCTTGGCCAGCTCGGAGCCGCTGGGGCCGGCCAGGATGCGGTCACCTTCACGCATGCCCGCCCGGTCGGCGGCCGATCCGGCCACCAGCCCCGCGACGACGCCGGTCTCCATGCTGCCGAGGTCGAACCCGGCCTCCGCGACGCGGTCGCGGAGGTCCTCGCGCCGGAAAGGAGGCCCGAGGGCGTCGGAGGCGGGGACCATCCACTCGCCCGCCTCCAGCGCGGCGAAGTCGCGCCTGGCCTGCTCGCCCAGCTCGGCGACCACCAGGTCGATCCACTCGGGCACGCCGACCTTCTCCCCGGCCCGCTTCCGGTCGAGCACGGTGAGCACGAGCTCGTCGAGGGGGCGGCGGCCGGCCGCGCGGAGCTTGGCGTCGAGGCCGAGGAAGTAGAACAGGCCGCGCCCGTACGGGACCCGCTGCGCCCGCTGGTCCTTCCAGAACAGCTCGGCGGCCGCCCGGTTGCTCAGCGTCTGGAGGGGATTGGTGTAGTAGCTCCGGGCGCGGTCGTTGATCAGGCGGAGGAACGCGTCGTCGTCGATGAGCCCGGCGCGGTGGGGCAGCACGATCGAGTAGTACTCGGCGGTGCCCTCGGTGTACCAGCTGACGTCACCGTGCTCGCCGTCGAGGTGCGGCCAGTTGTGCGCGGTCTCGTGCGCGAGCAGCGAGGTGAGGTCTTCGGGGGCCGGTGACTCGGCCTCGCTCCAGCCGAACATGAACGAGCGGTGCAGCGCGGTGCCGCCGTTGCCCCGGTAGGGGTGCTTGCGGATGAAGACCCGGTGCCCGGGCTCGGGTTCGCGGAAGAAGTCGCACATCGCCCGGTAGATGCGCTCGACCTGGGTGGCCACGGCGACGGTGTCGAAGGAGGGCTCGCTCAGCCAGTACATCGCGAACGGCCCCGAGTCCGGATATTTCGTTATTGGTCCGGCGAAATAGTAGCTGAACGCCAGCTTCTCGGCGGTGCCCGTCAGCTCGACGTCGCCCTCGCCGAAGCTGGAGACGCCCTGGCCGGCCCAGCGCAGGGTGATGGCGTAGTCGTGGGTGGTGTCGGGCAGCGCCAGGAACGAGATGCCCGCCCCATGCACCCCACCCGCCTCGGCGCGCAGGTCGAACAGCGGGCCGTTCCTGGTGGCGGAGTCCACGGCGCGTACCGGTGCGAAGTAGGCCACCTTGACATCGCCGACGCTGTCACGCGTGGCGCACTACCGGCGATACGCCCAGCTCGACGTGGGCGGCTCGGCCTCCTCACTGATCGGGAGCTCGCCGAGGTCGTCGGTGACGCGCAGGTCGGCGGTGCGCAGGGTGACGCCGGGGATGCCGACGACGACACCCGGCAGGCGGCAGACCGCCTGGCCCGCCGGGACGGACGGCGACTGCAGGACGTATTCGACGTCGATGCCTTCGGGGCGCGGCGACAGGGTGAGGGAGAGCGTGGGGAGGGTCATCGGGCCTGTCCTTGAGGGGCGAGGAGCGCGCGTACGGCGGAGACGGCGGTTTCCAGCGACTCGCCGTCGCCGAGGGAGTGCCCCGCCACGAGCGGCAGCACGTGGACGTTCGACGCCGGCACCCCGGCGTGCCGGATCGCGTGCGTGCTCGCGGCCAGGGGCGTGGCCAGGTCGAAATAGCCGCCGGTCACGAGCACGCGGATGCCGGGGCGCTCGCGCAGGAGCTGCGCGACGTGCTTGGTGGGGTTGCGGTAGAAGTCGGCTTTGGGGTGCTCGCCGCGCCAGTCGAAGGCGAAGTTGAGCTCCAGGGAGAGCGAGACGTAGGTGCCCTCGTCGGTCGCCCCGGCCTCGCGCCTGAGATAGTCGGCCAGCTCCTCGGAGAGGATGACGTTGGACCTGCCGATGCCGAACGCCGGGTCGTCGGCCGCGAGCGGCCGGTCGTCCTCGGGCGGGGGCGGCATCGGGCCGGTCACCCTCGTGTCGAGCCGGCCGACCAGCTCGTCCCGGTCGGCGAGCAGCGTACGCAGGAAGTCCTCGCTGCCGACGCGCAGGTCCGCGGCCAGCACCTGCCCGACGGGCAGCCCGATGAGCTCGGCGACCCGCTCGGCGACGGCGGCGCGTTCGTCCTGGGGGAGCGCCGAGCCGAGGTGCAGCGCCGTCAGGAAGCGCGACTGCGCGAACTCCTGGGCCCGGTCGAACACCGTCGCGGCGTCCGGCGCACCGGCCGACGCGCGGCCGTGCGCCCAGGCGGCGACCGCCATCGTGGGCAGTTCGAGCACGTGCGGCAGGTCGTTGCCGGGCGCGGGCGTGGACGCCGTCGCGTCCAGCAGCGGCGAGACGAAGACGAGCCCCGCCACGTCGATGTCGCCGACCTCCGCGCAGAGCGTGGCCAGCCGGTGGCCGCCGTAGCTCTCGCCGACGAGGTAGACGGGGCAGTCCCGGCGGTCGTGGCGGGCCAGCCAGTCGCGGATGAAGTGCCGCATCGCCGCCACGTCGCCGTGCACGGTCATGTACGGCGACGCGCCGCCCTCCCGCAGCACCCGGCTGAACCCGGTGCCGACGGGATCGACGAAGACCAGGTCGGCGACGTCGATGATCGACAGGGGATTGGGCACGACGATCCGCCGCCGCCCGGTCTCCGCCGGGACCGTCTCGAAGCGCTGGGGGCCGAACGCCGACATGTGCAGCGGCGACGACGAAGCGCCGGGACCGCCGTTGAACAGGAACACCACGGGCCGCCGCCCCGAGCCGGGGACGACGTAGCTCGTACCGGAGATGAGCGCGTCGGGGACGCCGTCGGCTCCGGCGAGCACCGACGACTCCCAGCGGGTTGTGTAGCTCTTCGGCATGTGCTCTCCCGTCAGAGGGTTTTCAGCTCGGCGAGCAGCCGGTCGACGTCGGCGTCCGAGGCGTAGAAGTGCGGGGACATGCGCAGGTGGCCGCCGCGGTGGGCCACCGCCAGCCCCCGCGCGGCGAGCCGGTCGACGGCGTCGGCGTGCCCGGCGACGCTGACGATCCCGCCCATGCGCTCGGGGTGGGCGACGGGGACGAGGCCCAGCGCCGCCGCCTCCTCGTGGAGGCGGCGCGCCAGCCGGGCCACGCGGGCGTGGATCTCCTCGTGCCCGACCGTCTCGCGGAAGGCCGCGGCGGCCTCCAGCGCGTAGACGCCGGGCAGGTTCAGATGCCCGTACGTCAGGCGCGGCGTCGGCGGGGGATTGCCATGCCCGAGCAGCGTGGGCCGCAGCGAGTCGAGCGCGGCGCGCCGGGCGGCGACCACCGCCACGCCGAACCCGGCCAGGAGCCACTTGTAGCCGGTGGCCACGTAGAAGTCCACGTGGTCCAGGCCGATGGGGATCGCGCCCGCGGCCTGCGCGCCGTCCACCACCAGCGTCGCGCCCGCCCGCGCGCACGCCGCGCCCAGCACGTCCAGGTCCACCAGCGTGCCGGTGAAGGAGCTGACGTGGGAGACGGCCACCACCCGCGTGCGCGGGCCGATGGCCGTGAGCAGCGCGCCGAGCCGGTCGTCGCCGGGCAGCGCGTCCACCTCCACCACGCGTACGGCGTCGCCGAGCCCCCGCCATGGGTAGACCACGGTCGGGAACTCGTCGCGCAGCACCAGCACCTCGTCACCCGGCCGCCACGGCACCGCGTGCGCGATCGCGTTGACCGCCTCGCCGGTGGTGGCCATGAAGGCGACCTCGTCCTCGGCCACGCCCAGCTCGGCCGCGTAGCGCCGGTGAGCCCGTTCGACGACCGGCCGCCACTCGCGCGAGCCCCGGGTGCCGCGCCCCAACGCGTCGTAGCAGGCGCCGACCGCGGCACGGACGGCCTCGGGCACCAGCCCGATGGACGCCGTGTCGAAATACCCTCCCGACTCCATGCCCACCTCCAATGTTCAACACACAGTAGAGGAATTCAATATCTAGTCAAGAGGTTCGGCCTGGAGTTCGTTGAGGTAGTTGTAGATCGTGAAGCGGCTGACCTGGAGCCGCTGCGCGGCCAGGTCCACGGCGCCGCGCAGGGTGAAGAAGCCGCGCTTGTTGAGATCCTCGACCACCGCGATCTTGTGGGACTTCTTCATCAGCTCGACCGGCACCCCCACGCCGCCGACGGCGTCGGCCAGGATGCCGTCGCCCAGGCTCTCCAGCGTCTGCGGGAACGTCTCGGCCGGCCCTCCGGGCGGCCCGCTCAGCAGCGGGCCCGCGCCCGGGTCGGTCGAGGTCAGCGCCCGCAGGATCTCCTCGGCCCGCTTCAGGTCGCCGATGTCGGTGTTGATGCACAGGCACGCCACCGACCGGCCCGAGGGGGCGTGGAAGAAGACGCTCGACGAGCGCATCACCAGCCCGTCGGCCGTCTCGGACCGGTAGCCGATCAGGTGCTCGGTCCAGCCCGCCTTGAACGTGCGCAACCCCAGGTCGGTGGCCGGCCCGCCGATGTCCCTGCCGGTCAGCGTGCCGCCGATGGCGGCGATCGTGTTGGGCATCGTGGTCAGGTTGTGCAGGACGACCTCGGTCTTGGGGCCCATGGCCTGGGCGAGCATCGGGACGACCGGCCCCAGGATCTCGACCACCAGCGCGGCGTGCGCCCGCTCTCCCGTGGTGAACGTCAGCTCGTCGTCCTCGGATGTGGATGTCATGACCGGCACCTGTCTCGTGGCTGTCAGAAGATCAACAGCATGTCGAAGGAGCGCTGCCGCGTGTCGCGCTTCAAGGAGGCGTTACCTTGCGGAAACTTCTCACCATTGTAGAGCACTGCAACAAGTCGTAATCTTGATGCCTTTCCGGATTCTGTCGGACCCGCCTGGCAGCGTCGGTACAGCCGACCGTCGAAGGGGTGACGCATGAGCACGACAGCCCGGGCCGATGTGCACGTGAGCTACCACCAGATCCAGGTGCGGGAAGAAGAGGGGGACGTGCCCGTCGTGGACGGCGTGCCCAACGGCCTGACCGCCTCGGTGCCGGGCGCGGCGGTGATCCGCACCGGCATCCACACCGGCGTCGTGGACGTCACCGTGCGGCTCGCCGACGCCCCGCCCGCCGGCGCCGCCGCCGAGGGGTGGGACGAGGTGGAGGAGGTGGAGCTCATCAGCTTCGAGGGCGGGATGCGGCTGGCGGGCCTCCTGGGCGACCCGCCCGAGGAGCTTCCCGTGCTCACTCCGCACGGCCCCGGCCGCTACGGCATGCGGGTGCACGCCCGGGGGCGCGACATCGACTACGACGGCGTGGCGCGGGTGCCGTTCGAGTTCTACCTGGTGACCGTGTGGCCCATCGACGTCGGGCCCGAGGCCCGGCGCCGGCTCGGGGTGGGGGTGGCCGAGGAGCTGGGACTGCCCGGCAAGTCCCGCGATCTCCGGGAGCGGGCCCGGCATCTCGGCCTCCCGGCGCAGGAGCCCGGTCGCGTCGCACGGGCGGAGCGGGAGCCTGGGCGCGCTGCGCGGGCGGAGGGTGAGTGGGGGGACGTCGCCCGGGTGCCGTCGTCCGTGCCGGGGCGAGTCGCTCGTGCCAGGCCCGCCCCGCCGCCCACCCCCGTGCGCGGGACGGCCCTCGCCTCGGAGCACGGCTTACGCATCGGCAACCCCTACCGGGAGCCGGCCGCCGAGCCTGAGCTGCCCGGCGGCCTGGTGGCGGCCGTGCCCGACCTGCTGGTCATCCGCACGCTCAAGCGCCAGGGCCGGGTGGGCGTGCACGTGCGATGGGATGCCGCGGCGCCCCGCCTGCCGGTGAGCCGGTGGGAGCAGGTGGAGGAGATCGAGTTCGTCACGACGACGGGGATCATGCAGATCGAGGGGATGCACACCGACGGCGAGCGCCCGCCCAACCTGACGTTCCAGGGCACGGGTCGCTACGGCCTGCAGGTCCACGGCCGCGCCCGGCGGGGGGAACGGCTGTCCAACCGCCCCGGCGAGTCATACCTTCTGGTGATCTGGCCCGTCGCGCTGGGATCCCCCTAGCCGGCCCTGCGGGTGTAGACGACGCGGTCCACCAGCCGTTCGGACTGGCCGGGAGGCGTGAAGTACAGGTCGAAGGTGTGCTTGTCGTTCGACCTGATGGTGATCACGGTCCGCATCGGGATGGTCTTCCCGACGTACTCGGGGCCGAGCACCCCGGGGTCGGTGAACGTGCCGGGCAGCGACAGCTTGTTGGTGCGCTTGGCGAGCGCGGGCCCGCGGTAGGTCATCGCGGTGGGGGTGGCGCTGTCGAAGGTCGTCCACTCGTAGCGCCGGTCGATGGTGGAGAAGCCGAGGACGCCCAGGCGGTAGTAGGGGTTGCCGCCCAGGGTCCCCTCGGTCCGCTCCTCCAGGAAGCGGCCGCCGGTCCTGGCGATCCACCGCGTCGTGACCGTGATGTCGCGGGAGACGATCGGCTTGCCGCCGCCGAGGAGGTAGTTGGTCTTGACGGCTTTCCAGGTGCCGACCAGCGGGTCGAGCTGCCGGTGGAAGGGGCCGGGCGCGAGGACGTCGGCGGGCGCGCTCCGCACCTGGACGGCGGTCCGCGCGGTGATCGGTGCCGCGGCGCGCGCGCTCTGGAGCTGGGCGGCGACCCGCGCGGTGGTCGGTGCCGCGGCGGACGCGCTCGGCGCGCCGGCCAGGCCCAGTACGGCCACGGCCGAGACCACGGCCGGTGCCAGTCGGTTCAGCATGATGTCTCCACAGTGCTCGGAGGGCTCGGACGAACCCGGCCGCCGGAGTGATCTCGGCGCAGAGGGATCGTGACATCGGGGGCATAGCCGCTGATAGTGTCGCTGTACTCGGCCGGGTATGCATTTTGCACGGTTCACGAGGAGGGGCCGGGTGGCGCGGACCGCGGACGATCTTCCGCTCCGGCTGGCCCGAGCCATGCTGTGGGCCTCGTTCGGCATCCTGTTCGCCATCCGCGCGCTCGCCGGGCTGGACAGCGGCGCCGGACCGCTCGGGGTGCTGCTCCCGATGGCGTCGTACCCGCCGCTGGTCGCGCTGGCGGTGCGGCGCTGGAGCCTGGCCGGCCGGTACGCGCTCCTCGCGGCCGTGGTGCTGCTCTACTTCCTGCCGTTCCCGGTCGTCGGCGAGTCCTGGGACTGGGTGCCGTGGACCGTGGCCGCCGCCGTCCTGTGCGCTCTTCCCCGGCGGGCCGCCTGGCCGCTGTTCGTCCTCGTCGTGGCCGCGGCCGGCGCGTCCGTCCTCGTGCTCGGGTACGACGCCTATCCCGGGGAGGAGATCCAGGCCCTCCTCGGGTACATGATCATCACGGCGGACGACGGTCTCATCGTGTTCGGCCTGTCCGCGCTCGTCCGGGCCGTCGAGCAGGTGCACGGCACCCGGGAGGAGCTGGCCCGGGTGGCCCTGGCCAAGGAGCGCCTGCGGCTGGACGGAGAGTTACGCGGCGTCCTCGGCGGAAAGCTGCGGGCGATCGCGTTCCGGATGCGGAAGGCGGCCCAGGAGGAGCCCGGGGACGCTCGGAGCGACCTCCGGGAAGGCGTCGAACCCGCCCGGCGCGACCCCGGGGGAGATGCCGAACTCGCCCGGCGCGACCTCCGGGAAGGGGTCGAGCTCGCGCGGCGCACGTTGGCGGAGGTGCGGGCCACGGCCGGCGCCTACCGTGCCGCCGCTCCTCAGGAGGCCCCGCCGCCGATCGAGTCGCCGCGCCTGGCCCGGCACGTGCTGCTCGCGGTCCTGCTCATCCAGTGCGTGCTCGTCCTGAGGGTCATGGCGCCCTCCCACCCCTACGACTGGCCGGCCTTCGCCCTCGCGGCGGCCCTGCTGGCCGCCGTCGTCATCCTCCAGGTGCTCCCGCCGTCGCGGGCGGCGCTGATCGCGCAGAGCCTGCTGATCCTGCTGCCGCTGGCCGTCTTCCCCGAGGCCTGGGACCGCTTGCTGAGCGTCTTCACGGGCAGGCTGCTGCTCAACGTACGGCCGCCGCTCTCCTGGGCGATGACCGGGCTCGTCCTGGCCGGGCACCTCACCTGGCTCCTCCACTCCGTGGACAGCGGCGCCCTGTTCGTCGACGACGTCGCCGCGGCGCTCTCCCAGTTCGGCGGCCACATCATGATCATGTGGCTGGTGTACTGCCTCGGACGGCTGAGCGGGCTCCTCACCGTGCTTGAAAGGATGCGGCACGAGCTCGCCGAGGCGGCGGTCCGCCGCGAACGGGCGCGCGTCGCCGGTGACCTGCACGACGTGCTGGGCTTCAGCCTGTCGGCGGTCGCGTTGAAGGGCGAGGTGGCCGAACGCCTGCTGGACACCGACCCCTCCCGGGCCAGGGCCGAGATCGCCGCGCTCGGGTCGCTGGTCGAACGAGCGGTGGCGGAGCTCGGCTCCATCACCGGGGACCGGGTCGAGCTGCGGCTCCGTACCGAGGTCGACGCGGCCCGCGAGGTGCTGGCGAGCGCCGGCATCGAGGTGGTGGCGAGCGTCGGGACGGGCCCGCTGGCGGCGGAGGCCGACACCGCGCTGGCCGCCGTGCTCCGTGAGGGCGTCACCAACGTCCTGCGCCACAGCCGGGCCCACACCTGCGAGATCACCGTGTCGGAGGCGGCGGGGTCCGTACGGCTGCGGCTGGTCAACGACGGCGCCACCGAACGGCCGGGGAAGCGGGGGACCGGGCTCGACAGCATCGCGTCGCGGACCGGCGGGCGGCTGACGGCGGGGCATCGCCCCGGTGGCAGGTTCGAGGTGCTCGCCGAGTTCCGCACGGATCCGGCCGACACCACCCAGGCCGCCCAGGAGGCGAGCCGCCCGTCCCAGTAGCGTTCGAGGAGGTGAAACCGTACGACCGCGGTCCATTTGTCCATCCCGTCCGGAGCCCGCATGTCTTCGCATCCGACCGTCGTGCCCGACCTGTCCGGCGGCGTCTCCGGCGCCGCCGCCCTGGAACCTCTGCTGCGCACGGTGCTGACCGCCCTCTCGGAAGGCGCGGCACGGCGCGGCGGGCCGATCCCCGCCGGTACGCCCGGCGAGCTCTTCGCGGGAGTCGCCCAGGGCTTCGCCGGGCCGGGCGGTGACGCCCTGCGCCGGTTCACCGAGCTGGTGGCCGCCGGCAGCGCTGACCCGGCCGACCCGGCCTGCGCCGCGCACCTGCACTGCCCGCCGCTCGCCGTCGCCGTGGCCGCCGACCTGGCGATCTCCGCGCTCAACCCGTCGCAGGACTCCTGGGACCAGGCCCCCGCGACCACCGCCCTGGAGACCCTCCTGCTGGGTGAGCTGGCCGGATCGGTGGGCTACCCGGACTCGGCCGCGGGTGTGCTCACCTCCGGCGGCACCGAGTCCAACTTCATGGGCCTGATGCTGGCCAGGGACCGGGTGCTGGGTCACGCGACCGGCCACCGGATCGAGCGGAGCGGCCTGCCGGCGAACGCGCCGCAGGCGCGGATCTTCGCCTCCGCCGCCGCCCACTTCTCGATTCGGCGCGCCGCGGCGCTGCTGGGCCTGGGCGAGGACGCGGTCGTGACCATCCCTGTGGACGGCGAGCTGCGGATGCGGCCGGAGGAGCTGGCCGCCGCGCTGCGGGAGTGCGTGCGGCGGGGCGAGCTGCCGATGGCCGTGGTCGCCACGGCCGGCACCACCGACACGGGCGCGATCGACCCGCTGGGAACCTGCGCGGCGCTGGCCGCCGAGCACGGGGCCTGGCTGCACGTGGACGCCGCCTACGGCGGTGGCGCCCTGCTGTCCGACCGGCTGGCTCCGCTGCTGGCGGGCATCGAGCGGGCCGACTCGGTGTCCCTGGACTGGCACAAGCTGGGCTGGCAGCCCGTCGCCGCGGGCGTCTTCCTGGTACGGCGGGCCGAGACGTACGAGTCGCTGAAGCGGCGCGCGGCCTATCTCAACCCGGCCGACGACGAGGAGGCCGGCTACACCAGCCTGCTCGGGCATTCGCTGCGCACCACCCGCCGCCCCGACGGCTTCAAGATCGCCGTCACGCTGGCCACCTTCGGCAGGGACGGCCTGGGCCGCCTCGTGGACGCCTGCCACGATCTGGCGCGGGCCGGAGCGGCGGCCGTCCGCGTCCATCCCCGGCTGGAACTGCACGCCGACCCGGTGCTGACGGCGTTCCTCTTCCGGTATCTCCCGGCGGACTCCGCCCTGGCGGATCGGGTGAACGCCGGGCTGCGCCGCCGCCTGCTCCACGAGGGACGCGCCGTCGTCGGCCGTACCGAGCTCCCGGGAGCGGGGCCGGGCCGCGTGCGGCTCAAGCTCACCCTGCTCAACCCGCACACGACCGCTGCCGAGGTGGAGCGGCTCGTCCACCTGGTCGCCGCCGCGGGCGAGGCCGAGGAGGAGACACTGTGAAGCGGGGCCTCTAAGCTGAGTGATCGTGACGACGCGGCGAGCCGAATTGCGCACATGAGCGTGGTCCGCGTTCTCCTCGCGGAGGACATGCTCCTCCTGCGCGAGGCGCTCGTGGAGCTGCTCCACCTCCACGACGGCATCGACGTGGTGGCCCAGGTGTCCAGCGGGGCGGAGATCGTGGCGGCGGCGGAGCGTCACCGGCCGGACGTCGCGGTGATCGACATCGACCTGCCGGGCATGGACGGCATCACGGCCGCCGCCGAGCTGAACGACCGCCTGCCCGCCTGCCGGGTGCTCATCCTGACCGCGCTGAGCAAGCCGGGAGAGCTGCGCCGTGCGCTCGATGCGAGGGTCGCCGGGTTCGTCCCCAAGGACATCAGGCCCGGCGACCTCGTCGCCGCCATCCGGACGGTCGCCGCCGGAGGCGAGGTGGTGGACCCGGCCCTGGCCATGACCGCGTTGCGGGCGCCGGAGAGCCCGCTCACCCAGCGCGAGACGGAGGTGCTGCGGATGTCGGCGACCGGCGCCCAGCCCTTGGAGATCGCCGAGCGGCTCTTCCTCACCTACGGCACGGTCCGCAACTACCTGACCTCGGCGGTCGCCAAACTGGGCGCCCGCAACCGGATCGACGCCATCCGCATCGCCTCCGAGGCCGGCTGGCTCTGACCGCGGCCCGCGCCGAACGGCATCTCACGATGCCGCAGCGGACGTGAAGCCCTCGAGGATGCCGTTGAAGAGGTCCGGGCGCTCCATGTTGGGGTAGTGGGCGGCACCGTCGATCGAGATCGCCCGCCCGTCGGCCACGGTGCGGGCGAGGCGTTCGGCCATGCCGATGTGGTCGGGCGAGTCGAGAGCGCCGTTGACGGCCAGCACGGGAACGCCGATCCCGGCGACGCGCTCCCAGGTGTCGCGGACCGGGACGAGCAGGTCGGGCTCGCCGGCGGTGTGCTTGGACATGGTGGCCCTGGCCATCCGGCGCAGGCGGCCGGCGACGCCGGGGTCGAGGTCGTCGAGAGCGCGGTGCGGGCCCGCGGCGAACAGCATGAACCCCTCGACGGAGCCCTCCAGATCGCCGGCGGCCATCGCCGCGTGCCAGGTGGCCAGGGCCCGGGTGGTCCAGGGGTCGGTGAAGTACGGCTCGCCGGTGCCGGCGCCGCTGACGACCACGGCGGCGACCAGGTCCGGATGCTCCAGCGCGGTGTCGACCGCGATGCTCGCCCCCATGGACACGCCCGCCAGGACCGCCGGCCCCGTGTCCAGGTGGCGCAGCAGCGCGCCGAGCTGCGCCGGATCGGCGGTGACCTCACCGACGCCGAGGTCACCGCCTGCCTCCGGGTCCTCTCGCGCCTGCTCGGGCATCTTGACGACATCGACATGGACTGAGCGGGACCTTCATCCCACGGTGTAGTCCTTGAGCGGCACGACGTCCTCGGCCACCTCGACCGGGGGCTCGGTGGGCGGCTGGAGGAACCAGCGGGCCGCGGCCCGGCCGTGCAGCTGGTTGCGCTCGACGTAGTCGCGCAGCCGGCCCTCGTACGCGGCGAAGGCGGTGGCGTGGTCCGGGGCCTCCGCCAGCTCGCCGGCCAGCACGTACGCGCCGATCAACGCCTGCGAGGTGCCGCGGCCGGAGGTGGGCGCGGCGCAGTGGGCGGCGTCGCCCACCAGCGCCACCCGGCCGGCCGACCACGAGTCCATCACGACCTGGCCGGAGGAGTCGAAGAAGAACTCCTCGGCCTCGCTCATGGCCTCCAGCAGCCGGGGCACCTCCCAGCCCGCGCCGTCGAAGTGCTCGGCCACCAGCTTCTCCTGCTGCCGGCGGTCGCGCCGGTCGTAGTCCAGGTGGTCGGCCCCGAACGACAGGCCGACGCGGAGCTCGCTGTTGCCGCGGGCGGCGAAGGCCAGCGCGTTGCGGCCGGTGGTGTTGTGCATCAGGCCCGTGCGGTCGAGGCCGAACAGGTTGGGCGTGGTGAACAGCGCGCCGTAGATGCCCAGGTGGCGGACGTAGCGGGACTCGGGGCCGAAGGCGAGCCGGCGCACGGTCGAGTGCATCCCGTCCGCGCCGATCACCAGGTCGAACGTACGGGACCCGGCGCGCTCGAAGGTCACGTGGACGCCGGAGCCGTCCTGGTCGAGCCCCGTGATCGTGTCGTCGAAGAGGTAGTCGGTGGTGTCGCGGGTGGCCTCGTACAGGATGGCCGTCACGTCGGACTTGAGCACCTCCAGGTCTCCGGAGATGGCGCTGGCGGGCAGCTCGGCCAGGGGCGCGCCGGCGTCGTCGACCAGCGTCATCCCGGTCATCCCCGTCTCGTGCCGGCGCATCTCCTCCAGCAGGCCCATCCGCTCCAGCACATCCAGCGCGCTGCCGCGGAAGTCGATGGCCGCGCCGCCGCCGCGGACGACCGGGGCCCGCTCCACGATCGTGGGCGCGTGGCCGTGCCGGTGCAGCCAGTAGGCCAGGGCGGGACCGGCGACGCTGCCGCCGGAGATCAGGATCCGCATGGGGACTTCCCTTCTCGGTTGGTGTGGGGCAACCGTACGCGGAGTTTGGGCAAATGCGCAAGACGGACGTCTCATGCGTGCGTGCTAGGCTGCCTGCCATGGGAAACCGGGAGGATTTGCTGGCCGGGGCGCGGCGCTGCCTGGAGGAGAAGGGGTGGGCGCGCACGACCGTCCGCGACATCTCGGCGGCGGCCGGCGTCAGCATGGCCGCGATCGGCTACCACTTCGGCTCGCGCGAGGCGCTGCTCAACGCGGCGCTGGTGGAGGCCATGCGGGAGTGGGGCGAGCAGATCGGCGCCGCGATGGCCGCCGTGGACGAGGCGGCCGCGCCCGGCGAGCGCTTCGAGGCGCTCTGGGAGCGGCTCATCGCGTCGATCGGCGAGCACCGCACGCTGTGGCTGGCCAATCTGGAGGCCATGGTGCAGGCCGAGCACTCGCCGGAGCTGCGCGACGAGCTCGTGGCCGGTCAGCGCGAGGGCCGCCGCGGCATGGCCGCGCACCTGGTGGACGGCGACGAGGCGGACCTCGCCGAGCGCGAGGTGCGCACCGTCGGCTCGGTGCACCTCGCGCTGCTGCTGGGCGTGATGATGCAGTGGCTCAACGACCCGGACCAGGCTCCGACGGGGGCGGAGGTCCTGGCGGGCCTGCGCGCGCTGACCGCCCGGATGGGGTGAAGTTCGTCAATCGTTCAGCTCGGCGCAGCCGGCCGGATCCCGGGCAGGCGCCATCATGCCTCTGTGTACCGCATTCCGGTGGCCGTCGTGCTGGCGGCGCTCACCATGGTCACGCCGGTCGAGGCTGCCGTCGGCTGGCAGGTCAGCTTCCGCGGCGGAGCCCGTACGTACATCGCGGATCTCGCCGCGACCGGGCCGGCGGACGCCTGGGCCGCGGGCCGGCGCGAGACCGAGCAGCTCGATCCGCGGACCGGCTCGCCCGTCACCGCGCCCCTGATCAGGCACTGGAACGGCAGGGAGTGGACGGAGTTCGCCGGCCCGGGCGGGTCCCTGCGCGATATCTCCCTGATCGAGGCGTCCTCCCCGGCCGACGTGTGGATCGCGGGGAACACCGGCGCCCGTTCGGTGCTGTCGCGCTGGGACGGCAGGCGCTGGCGGCTCATGGGGTCGGGCCGGACCACGATCACCGATCTGGACGTCCCGGACGGCGAGCACGCCTGGGTCGTGGGCCGCGACGACCGTACACGGGGAGTGTTCTTCAAGCGCTATCACGGCGGCCGCTGGACGAGCCTGCCCGCGCCGGCGTCCCTGAGGGAGATCAGCGTCCGCACGCCCGGAGAGATCTGGGGCTGGGGTCCCTCCGCCGTCATGCGCTGGGACGGCACGGCGTGGCACCCGGTGGCGCTGCCCGCCGTCGCGGTGCCCGCGGCGGCCGTGCCCGCGTACGGACCGGTACGGGTCCGCTACGACGCGGTGCTCGCCGCCGCGAACGGGGACGTCTGGATCGCCGCCGGGTTCCAGCAGGGCGACTGGACGCAGCCGGGGGCCGTCCTGCTGCACCGGCGCGGCGGGACGTGGGAGCAGCTCCGGCTGCCCGACGACCACGTCACCACCCTGTCCGGCGACGGCTCGGGCGGCGTCTACGCGGCGACGACCCGGCAGTCGATCACCGCGACCCCGGACGGCCAGGACCCCTACGCCTACACCACCCTGTCCATCGACGCGCTCCGGTACGCCGGCGGCGTGCTGACCCGGCAGAGCGTCACTCCGCCGGCGACCGGATTCGAATGGACGGACCTCGTCGCCGTGCCGCGTACGGGCTCGGCGCTGGCCGCGGGCTTCGCCTGGAAACCTCCTCAGGGAGACGTGATCTTCCGCAACTCCTAGCGCCGCAGGTCCAGCCGCACCCTGGCCAGCCAGGACCCCCAGCCGTTCTCCGGCCGGCTGTCCCCGATGCGCAGGTAGAACGTACGGGCCTCGCCCCGCAGTTCGTCGAGGTCGAGCGTGCGCGCCGAGCGGTTGGACAGATCGCGCACGTCGGCGCTCTCCTGCAGCACGGTCCGCCAGCTCCGGTTGTCGGCCGAGACCTGCACCAGGAACTGGTTGCCGATGTCCAGCGTCACCGAACCCCCGCTCACCTGGGCCGGCAGCTCGAACCGGTAGGTGGCGTGGCCGTCGCCATCGGTGAAACGGGCGCGCCCGTCGAACACCTCGCCGTCGAGCTGGGACCCGTCGGCCTCCAGCAGCCACGGCTCCTCGGCCGCCGTGCCGGGCGTGAACTCCACGGTGTCGCCGACCACCGTGACCGTCACCTGCTCGGAGGCCGGCCCCTGGTCGGAGGTCGCGGCGAGCCGGATCGGATGGCTGCCGGGACCCGCCGTCGCCGGCACCGTCACCTGGAACGTCACGGTCTGGGACGCGCCCGGCGCGACGGGACCGAAGGCGACCCCTCCCGAGGGCTGGAGGGTCCAGCCCTCGGGGCCGGTCGCGGTCAGACGTCCGGCGGCGGGCCGGTCGGCGTGGTCGGACACGGTCACCGGGACTGTCACGGTCTCCCCAGGAGCGGCGAAGACCCCGGCGGCCTCGATGACCAGCGGTGACGTGGCGGGCGGCGCGGGGGCGAGCAGCTCGATCTCCGCGAGCGACGTGCCGCCGGTGAACCTGATCCGGTAGTGGGCGTACGCGCCAGGATGCGCGATCTTGAACGGACGGGTCTGCAGCCGCCACGGGAAGCTCTCGCCGGCCCGCTCGTCGAGCACCTTCCACGACGTGCCGTCGGCGGAGCCCTCCAGGACCCATCCGGACGGATCCTCGGAAGGCTGTCCGGCGCCGGAGGTGAGCGTGTAGTAACGCGCCTCCCGGTCGCCGTCGAAGGTGTATCGCACCCATTCGGGCAGCGTCGCCCGGGTGGCCGAGTCGTCGTCGAACAGCGCGCTCACGTCCGCGCCGCCGGCCGCCGACGCCGTGCCGCGTCCCGGCCCCGTGAGGTCGTGCAGCGGGGCGGGGATCCGGTCGTCGTCGGTGATCGAGGGCGGGGCGGCGTTCCTGCCCGTGCCCCAGCGCGACGGCTTCGGCCCCATCTCGAACACCAGCTCGCCGCCCTTGGCGATCAGCTCGTGCGGAAGGTACGTCTTGTCGTACGGCCTGCCGTTGACCGTCAGCCCCTGCACGTAGACGTTGCGCGGGCTGTTGCCCGGCGCCTTGATCACCAGCTTCCTGCCGCCCTCCAGGTGCACCGTCGCCTTCTTGAACAGCGGCGAGCCGATCGCGTAGTAGGGGCTGCCCATCTGCAGCGGGTAGAACCCCAGCGCCCCGAAGACCTGCCAGGCCGACATCTCCCCGTTGTCCTCGTCACCGGGGTAGCCCTGGCCGATCTCGCTGCCCAGGTAGAGCCGCGAGAGCGCCTCGCGCACCTTGGCCTGGGTCTTCCACGGTTGTCCCGCGTAGTCGTACATGTAGGCGATGTGGTGCGAGGGTTGGTTGCTGTGCCCGTACTGGCCCATCCGGATGTCCCGGGCCTCGCGCATCTCGTGGATGATCCCCCGGTACGAGCCGGGGAACGCCGCCGTCTCCTGGGTGGCGAAGAACGCGTCCAGCTTGGCGGCCAGCTTGTCCGCGCCGCCGTACAGGTTGGCCAGGCCGCGGCCGTCCTGCGGGACGTGGAAGGCCATGTTCCAGCCGTCGGTCTCGGTGTAGTCGAAGCCCCACGTACGCGGATCGTAGGCGCTCGGCTTGAGCCGGAAGGAGCCGTCGGCGTTCCGTCCCTGGAAGAAGCGCACCGCCGGGTCGAACAGGTGGACGTAGTTACGCGCCCTGTTCTGGAAATATTCGTACTCCTCCAGGTAGCGGGCACGCTCCGCTCCCGTGGACCGCTCGGCCAGCGCCTTGGCCATGTTCGCGATCCCGAAGTCGTTGATGTAGCCGTCCATCGCCCACGACATCGCCTCGCCGGTCGACTGGACGCTCGTGTACCCGAGGAAGACGGAGGTGTTCAGGCCCTTGCGGCCCACCTGCCGGGTGGGCGGGGCGACGGTGGCGTTCTTGACCGCGGCCTGGTAGGCGGCCACGGCGTCGAAACCGGTCACCCCCTTCAGGTACGCGTCGGCGAAGGCGACGTCGGAGCTGGTGCCGACCATCAGATCGGCGTACCCGGGCGAGGACCACCGGGAGATCCAGCCGCCGTCCAGGTACTGCCGCACGAACCCGTCGATCATCTCCCCGGCCGCCTTCGGCGTGAGCAGCGCGTACGCGGGCCAGGTGGTGCGGTAGGTGTCCCAGAAGCCGTTGTTGACGTACACCTTCCCGTCCGCCACCGGCGCCCCGGTCTGGGTGGGCGTGCTGGGCGGGGTGCCGGTCGCCGACTGCACGGCGTGCTTGTGGACGGGCGCGGCCGCGGTGCCGGTGTTCTCGAAGCCGGAGTTGGGATAGAGGAACAACCGGTACAGGTTGGAGTACAGCGTGACCAGCTGGTCCCGGCCGGCTCCTTCGACCTCGATGACGCCCAGCTTGGCGTCCCACGCCCGGCGGGCGCGCTCGCTGACCGTCTCCAGGGTGTCCGAGGCGGCGATCTCCAGCTCCAGGTTGTGCCTGGCCTGGTCGATGCTGATCAGCGAGGACGCGATGCGCATGGTGACCGTCCTCGTCGTGCCCGCGTCGAAGGACAGGTAACCGAGCACGTTGTCGCGGCCCTGGCCGGTCAGCTTGCCGCCGCCGGTGACCGGGCGGTCGAAGACGGCGTAGTAGAACATCCGCGTGGCCCCGGTGGACAGGTCGCTGCGCACGTCGGAGTAGCCGGTCACCACACCGCCGGCCGGATCCAGGGTCAGGCCGCCGCTGTTGTTCACGTTGTCGAAGATCAGCTTGGCCTCGGTGCCGGGGAAGGTGAAGCGGGCCAGCGCCGCGTGGTCGGCCGGGGCGATCTCGGTCTTGAGCCCGTTGTCGAACGTGACCGCGTACAGGTGCGGCTGCGCGACCTCCCGCTCGTGGCGGAAGGCCAGCGCGCGGGCGGTACGGGACGGGTTGGGCACCCCCTCGGCCGCCGAGGGCATGAACTGGAACGTCTGCCGGTCACCCATCCACGGGCTGGGCTCGTGACTGGCGCTGAACGCCTGGATCTCGGGCAGGTTGGCGGCGTTGCCGGCCCGGTGGTACTCGTACAGCCAGCTCGTCGAGCCGGCGTTGGTCATCGGCGTCCAGAAGTTGAACCCGTGCGGCACCGCGGTGGCCGGGAAGTTGTTCCCCCGCGAGAAGCCGCCGGTGGAGTGCGTCCCCCGGGTGGTCATCACGTACTGGGTAGGGCTGCGATCGTCGTGTGCCGGGCGGCCCTCGTACGGCTGCCGCTTCCGCTCCGAGACGATCTTGATGTCGTCCACCCACCCGCGGAACCCGGCGGGCCCTGCCGGGCTGTCGTAGGCCACCAGGATGCGGCTGATCCGCTTGCCCTTGGCGACCTCGCCGATCTGGGCGCGCTTGTAGTTCCACTGGTCGGCGTACAGGGTCTTGGACTCGCCCTGCGCGCGCGGCGCCAGCCGGACGCCGTGCTGGTCGACGGCCTTGAGGTCGCTGAGGTACGTGCCGTCGCGGAAGGCCAGGTCCACCGAGACGTACGTGCTGGGGTAGCGCAGGTCGGCCGCGGTGAACTCGGGGAAGACCACGTAGGACAGCTCCGTCGTGGCCGTGACCGGGATGTCCACCTCGAACACCTTGTTGGTGGAGTGGCCGCCGGTCTCGGCGGTGGTGCTGCCCGCGTACTGGAACGCCCGCAGGCCGGAGAAGCCGGCGCGCGGCTTGGACACGAACCCGCCGTTCGGCCCCGCGCCGATCTGGCTGCGCATGTCGCTGGGCGGCGTGGGGCCGGTCCGGCCGTCCGACAGCTCCCACTCGGCCAGCTGCAGGGTCGAGCCGCCGCCGATCCGGGCGACGTTCAGCCGGTAGTGGGCGTAGGCGGTCGGGTTGGCGAAGCGGTACTCCTTGCGCTGGAAGCGCGCCGTGAACGTCTCGCCGGTCCGGGTGTCCAAGGTGGTCCAGCTCTGCCCGTCCTGGGAGCCCTGCAGCTGCCAGTCGCGCGGGTCGCGTTCGGGCGCGTCGTTGGCGGAGGTCAGCGCGTAGTGCACGACCGCGACCGGGGCGGACAGGCCGTACTGCGCCCAGCCGGTGCCGGCGAACACCAGCCACTTGGTGTTCGCGTCATCGTCGGCCAGGTTCTCCTTCCCCTCGCCGCCGGAGGCGTTCTCGCCGCTGACGCTGAACCGGGCGATCCGGTCCGAGATGCTGCCCTCGATGCGTCCGGGCAGGGTGCCGATGACGTTCGCGGCCTTCTTGACGCCGCGGGCGTCGGTCTCTGTCGTGTCGGCCCACGTCGGCTGCGGGTCGCCGGGCTCGAAGGAGGAGGCGAAGGCCGCGCCCTCGGCCCGGGCCAGGGCCTGCCCGTCCCGCGCCGCCCGCTGCGTCTCCGCCGCGGGCGGAGCCGGCTCGGCGGCCTGCGGGCCGGGGGGCGGGCTGTAGGAGGGGTTGGGGGTCGGAGTGCCCGAAGGGCCGGGATTGGGCACGGGCTCAGGTCCGGCCGGGCCGGTCAGCGCGGCGGCGGGTGCGGCGAGGGCGAGGGTGGTCACGGCGCATAAGACCGCCATCATAAGAGATCGTTTACGACGGGACGGGGAAGGCCAGAGGGTGCTCACAGCGGTCTCCCAGGAGGAGTGATGACAACGTTGTCAACCCCGATCTGTTAAGGAAGTTTTCAAATCGGCGGCGCCGTGTCAAGACCTCAGTGGGAGCCGACCAGGGTCTTGAGCGCGATGATGGCCAGCCCCATCGCGAGGTTGGCGGCCCCGGAGAGGGCCACCACCCGCGCGGAGGCCCGGGCCGTGACGGCCGCCGCGACAGCCCAGGCCGTCTGGCTCGCCACGGCGACGACCAGCGCCACCCAGGTCGACGCCTTGTCGGACAGGCCCAGCGACGAGGCGAAGGCGGCGCCGATGGCAGGGGGGAACGAGGCCTGCGCCACCGGCCAGTCGTGCCGGCCGGCCGTGCGCAGCCGCTCCCAGGTCAGGGGCTGGGTTCTGCTGGACACCACCCAGGCGTAGACGTGGGCGAGCCAGAACACCACGCCCGTGCAGATCAACACGACCACGAGGTCGCCCGCGGACACCGGCGTGCCGTCCACCGCGCTGCCGGCCACGACCGAGGCCGCCAGCAGCGAGCCGTACACGGCCCCCGCGAACTCGGTCCGCTCCTGGCCGCCCTCGGCGTCATGCGTGTCCATGGCAGCAGTGTCGTCGGGCACCCGCCGGGCCCGGCCGGTCGGCGTGCGGGACGATGCACAGTTTTGGGCTGTTCGGGAAGATCGCCAACCTGCCCCCGCCGCGCCGCGTGAGAGGATCTGCTGGCGATATGGCCTGGTTTTCGATCGTTGGGGGAAACGATGTTCGCAATATCCCTGGGCGAGGACGGCGCGGAGCTGCGGCCGCTGGAGCCGTGGTCGGCAGAGGAGTTCCTGGCCCACATGGACCGGGCGCGGGAGTTCGTCGGGCAGTTCATCGCGTTCGCGGACAGGGCCACGGACCTGGAGTCGAGCCGGTCCCTGCTCCAGAGATACGCGGAGAAGGCCGCCACCGACACCGGGCGGATCTACGGCATCTGGTTGGACGGCACGCTGGTCGGCGGGGTGCTCTTCCGCACGATGGACGTCCTGACGGGCGTCGCGGAGGTGGGCTGCTGGCTGGAGCCGTCGGCGGCGGGCAAGGGCCTGGTGTCCAGGGCCGCACGGGTGATCATCGATTGGGCCGTCGAGGAACGGGGCATCCACCGCATCGAGTGGGTGGTCGCGTCGGAGAACGCGGCCAGCATCGCCGTGGCCCGGCGGCTGGGGATGACCAAGGACGGCGTGCTGCGGGAGAGCTACCCGTACCGGGGCAAGCGGCACGACATGGAGGTCTGGTCGGTGCTCGCGCCGGAGTGGCGCGCGGCCAGGCAACCGTCCTAGCGCGACCGGCACCCGCCCGCCGTCCGGGCGGGTGCCGGGCTCCTCACGGACTGACGTGGGCGCAGTGGCGGAACACGTCCCCGGGGTCCCAGGCCGCCTTCACCTGCTGCAGCCGGCGATACCTGCGCACACCCATCGCCCAGCGCACCCGGTCGTCGTCGGCCTGCTCCAGGTTCAGGTAGGAGCCGGTGACCCCGTGCTTCCTGATCGCCGAGGTCACCTCCTCCACCCAGGCGAGGTTGGCGGGGTCGTCGCCGGGATCCACCCACACGCCGACGGGGTGCACCAGCCAGCGCCCGCCGTGGCGGCTGGGGAAGGCGGAGTCCGGCGCCGTCCTGACCGCCTCCGGCAGCGGCGAGACGATCAGCTGCGACAGCGGGCTCGGCGCGGCGATCGCGGCGTCCTGCAGGTCGGAGATCAGGCTCGGCTCCAGGCCGGGCACGAACTCCGCCGACCACCTGTTGCGCCGCCCCGGCTGCGAGCCGTCGTCCAGCATCGACTGCAACGCCAGGTACGGCATCGGCTGGACCGCGTCGAACAGCGGCGTCGCCGCCTCGAACAGCGGCCGGATCACCTCGGCCCCCGCCTCCGGGTCGCCGAGCCAGACGGGCGCGATCGCCAGGATCGGCCGCCCCACCACGTGCCCGGGCACGAACGGCGCCGGTGGCGCCGTCAGGAAGACCGCCGCGGGGGCGAAGTCGTCGTGCCCGGCCGAGTGCAGCCGGTCCAGGGCCTCCAGTACGGCGGGCGCGTCGGACACCCGGTAACCGAGCATGCCGCCGAGCACCAGCGGGCCCAGCGGGTGCAGGCGGAAGGTGAACGACGTGACCACGCCGAAGTTGCCGCCCCCGCCGCGCAGCGCCCACATCAGCTCGGGCTCGCTCTCGTCGTCGGCGACGACCACCCGGCCGTCGGCCGTGACGAGCTCGACGGCGATCAGGTTGTCGCAGCTCAGCCCGTACTTCGCAGACAGCCAGCCCTCGCCGCCCCCGAGGGTGAGCCCGGCGACGCCGGTGTGGCTGATCCGGCCGCCGGGCACGGCCAGGCCGTGCGCCTGCGTGGCCTGGTCGACCTCGCCCCAGATCGCGCCCGCCTGAACGACGGCCGTCCGGGCGGCCGCGTCCACGGTGACGCCGCGCAGCGCCGACAGGTCGATCACGAGGTCGCCGCCGAGCGCGTGCCCGGCCACCCCGTGCCCGCCGCCGCGCACGCTGACCTCCAGGGCGTGCTCGCGTGCGTAGGACAGCGTCCTGACGACGTCGGCGGTGCCGCTGACCCGCACGATCGCGGCCGGCCTGCGGCTGATCATGCTGTTGTGCAGGGCCCGGGCGTCCTCGTAGCCGGCGTCCCGCGGGGTGAGGACCTCTCCTTGTACGGTGGCTCGCAGGTCCGTGATGTCGTGTGTCATGAGGCCAGCCTGAGCGGATGACCTTGCACCCCCGTTTCACGGACGTCTCACGGAATTCGCTGAGATAATTCCCCCATGCCCTCCCTCCCCGGCCTGGACGTCCTCGTGCTCGGACCGGTCACCGTCCGTGCCGGAGACGCGACGATCGTGGTGGATCGCCTCCTTGAGCGCGCGCTGCTGACCCGGCTCGCGCTCGCGGGCGGGTCTCCGGTTCCCGACGCGCGGCTGGCCGCCGACCTGTGGGGGGAGGCGGAGCTGGCCCGTCCCACCGAACGCCTGCGGGTCCTCGTCTCCCGCCTGCGCGCCGCCCTCCCCGCCCTCCCCGCCGGCCCCGGGCAGGGCGCGGGCCGGTCGCGGCAGGCCTCATCCCTGGTCAGGACGCCCGGCGGCTACGCGCTCGACGCCCACGCCGCCGACCTGGTCAAGGCCCGGTCCGCCGCCGAACGTGCGCACGCGGCGGCCAGGTCCGGCGACCACGCGGGCGCCCGGGGCTCGGCGGCGCAGGCGCTCGGGCTCTGGCGCGGCAGCGCGCTGGCGGATCTGCGGGCGATCCCCTATGCCGAGCTGGAGGGGGAGCGGCTGGAGGCGTGGCGGCTGGACCTGATGGTGCAGCGGCTCACCGCCGACCTCGCCCTCGGCGCGGCGGCCGAGGTGAGCGCGGAGCTGGAGCGGCTGGCGGACGAGCATCCGCTGCACGAGCGGGTGTCCTGCCTGCTCGCGCTGGCCCTCTATCGCACCGGCAGGCAGGCCGACGCGCTCGACCGGCTGGCCAGGCTCCGCCGCAGGCTGGCCGACGCGCTCGGCGTCGACCCGGTCCCGGAGACGGCGGCGCTGGAGCTGCGGATCCTCCGCCAGGATCCGTCCCTGCAGCTCACGAACACCGCCCCGGCGCAAGGCGTGATCGCACCCGGGCAGGAGCCGTCCCCGCTCTCCGTCGCGGAGCCGTCCCTGCTCTCGGCCGGGTCGCCGGGGCCGCCCCCTGTCGAGTCGCCCGCTCCGGATCAGGCTCGCTCCCGGGTACGCCTGCCGGGCCCCGCGACGAGCTTCGTCGGCCGGGACGGCGAGCTGGCGGCGCTGGTGAGACGGCTCGCGCGGCCGGGGCTCGTCACGCTCACAGGCGGGCCGGGCAGCGGCAAGTCGCGGCTCGCCATCGAGGCGGCCAAGGCCGTGGCCCAGGCCCCGGCCGCGGAGCCCAGGGCGGTGACCCTGGTGGAGCTGGCGCCGTTACACCGGGAAGGGGCGGTGCGCGCGGCGGTGACGGCGGCCGTGGGGCTGGAGTCGGAGTCCGACGATCCCCTGCCGGAGCTGGCCGCGCGCCTGGACGGCGGGCTGCTGGTGCTCGACAACGCCGAGCACCTCGTGGACCAGGTGGCCGAGCTGGTCATGGGGCTGCTGGGCCGTACCGACGGGCTGGCCGTGCTGGTCACCTCGCAGCTCCCGCTGCTGGCGGCGGGGGAGGAGCTCAACCGGGTCGGACCGCTGCCCGCGCACGCGGCGGCGACGCTGTTCACCCAGCGATGCGCCCCCGACCAGGTCGGCGCCGAACTCGCCGCCGTCGCGGCGATCTGCGCCGCCGTGGACCGGCTGCCGCTGGGGATCGAGCTGGCCGCCGGTCTGACCCGTACGCTCACCGTGGCGCAGCTGGCCGCACGGGTCGAGGACCGGCTGCGCCTGCTGGTGGGCGGCGGACGCACCGCGGGCGGCCGGCACACGAGCCTGCGCGCCGCCCTCGACTGGAGCCACGACCTGCTGGCCGATCGGGAGCGGCTGGTGCTGCGGCGGGTGTCGGTGTTCAGCGGCGGCTTCGACCTGGAGGCCGCCGAACACCTCGTGCCGGCCGTGCCGGGCGACGCCGGCCCAGGCGGTCCCGGTACGAGCGGCCCCGGCACGGGTGACCTCGGCACGGGCGGTCCCGGCCCGGGTGACGCCGTGGGAGAGGGTGTGACCGTCGGGGACGTCGCGCCCGCGCTGGCCGAGCTGGCGGACCGGAGCCTGGTCACCGTGGAGACGTCCGGGGGCGGGCGGCGGTTCGGGCTGCTGGAGACCGTACGCGACTACGCGCGGGCGAAGCTGCTCGCCGCAGGGGAGACGGAGGGCGCGCTGGCCGCCCATCTGGGCTGGTGCGTGGCGTTCGTCCGCCGGCTCGGCGCGCCGACCGACTTCCTCGCGGCGGAGGAGGTGTCGGCCGTGTTCGCGGAGTGGCCCAACCTGCTCGACGCGCTGGAGCGCGCCCCCGGCACCGAGCGGGCGGCCGACGGCCTGCGGCTGGCGCTCGAACTGCACACGCCGTGGCTGATCCGCGGCTGGTACGGCGAGGCCGAGCGCCATTTCTCGGCCCTGGCCGACGCGCCGGGCAGTACGCCGACCGAGCAGGCGACCGCGCTGAGCGACCACGCCTTCGTCTCCACCATGGTCGGCAAGTTCGGCGCCGCGGCCGAGCTGCTGACCAGGGCCGCCGAGCTGGCCGAGATCGCGTCGGACGACATGGTGACCATGAACGTCCTCTACTACCGCGGCATCGTGGAGATCGAACGCGGCCGCCTGCGCGAGGCGCTCCCGCCGCTGCTCCAGGGCCTGGAGCTGGCCGAGAGCGTCTCCCACACGCAGCGGGTGTCCGCCTTCGCCGACGCGCTCGGCACGCTCCACCTCTACTCGGGCGATGCCGAGCATGCGCTCCAGCGCTACGTCACCGCCAACGCCTTCGACCTGGAGACCGGCGACGAGCACGGGCTGGCGCGCGGTCTCAGCAACCAGGCGCAGGCGCTGCTGGGCATGGGCCACCTCAAGGAGGCGCTGGCGTGCGCCACCGAGTCCGACCACTACGCCGCGCGGCTGGACGACCGCCAGATCCTCCCGCTCAACGAGCTGGTCAGGGGCGCCGTCGCCATGGCCGAGGGGGAGCTGGGCCGGGCGGAAGCCCATATGCGTACGGCCGTCGGCTACGCGGTCACCGACGGCTCCGGGGCGAGCATGGCGCACATCGACCTGGCCGACGTGCTCATCCGGCGCGAGGAGCTCGGCGAGGCGGCGGCGCTGCTGGACGAGGTCTACGCCGAGTCGGCCGAACACAGCACGCCCTGGCTCGCGGCCCGGGCCGTGTCGGCGGCGCTGGCGCTCGCGGGCCGGGACCGGCGGCGGGCCGGGGAGCTGGCGGAGGCGACGGCCGCCGCCTACACCGCCTCGGGCTTCGGCTGGCCCCGCTACGCCGCCCGCCTGGAGGAGGTCAGAGCCGCGCTCGCCACCCCATGACCGGCCCGCGCAACACCCGGACTCAGCTCGCCGCGACCTCGGTTCGGGACGCGTGCGGGGTCAGCTCGCGACCTCGGCCAGAAAGCGTGCGGAGTCAGCTCGCCACGTCGGCCGGGAGTGCCTGGTCGTAGCCGCCGACCTGGACCTTCACCGACGTAACGTTCGTGCTCGGCGCCGGGAAGAGCCCCCACAGCGTCACCTCGGCGCCCGCGGGCACCGTGTCGAGCTTGCCCGGCGCGAAGGAGGCGCTCATCGTGCCGACGAAGTCGAAGTACGTGGGCTCGGCGAAGCCGCACAGCTCCTGCCGGCCGTTCTGAGCCGCGATCGACAGCTGGCCCGAGGTGAGCTCCTTGGGCGTGAAGTGGTTCTCGTACTCCAGGGACGCGGCCTCCGACCCGGGGTTGGTGACCTTGACGCTCGCCAGGAGGTAGCCCGACAGCCGCCGTACGCTCTCCACCCGCACCTGGAGTCCCGCGTCGGTCAGATCGCTGCCCGTCTCCGGGGCCCGCACGGTGGTGTCGCTGTCGATCTGCACCTCGACCCGCCGGTTCTGTGCCCGCCCGTCCGGGTCGTCGCTGCCGTCGGGCTTGGTGTTGGGCGCCACGGGCTCGCCCTCGCCGTGCCCCTTCGTCCGGTACGCGAAGCTGTCGCCGAGAGAAGGACGCAGCACCTGGCTGACGGCCGCGGCGCGTTCCTGCGACAGCGTCTGGTTGTCGGAGGTGCCCCCGATCGCGTCGGTGTGCCCGTCCACGGTCACCGATCCGGACGAGGCGGAGACCCGGCCGCGCAGCGCCTCGATGGCGGACTTGGCCGACGGTGACAGCTTGGAGCTGCCGAACTCGAACAGCACGTCGCTGGGCAACCGGAACGCCTCACGCGTGCCGCCAGTCGTCTTGCACACCAGCGGACCGACCTGGAGCTCGTTGTGCGGGCCGCGCAGGGCGGGGTCGTCGGCCGGTTCGGCGTCCGTGATCGGCACGGTCACCGGGAGCAGGCCGTTGAGCACGACGAGCATCTCGGTGGCCTCCTTGGGCGGCGCCGCGAAGACCGCCGTCACCGGGGCCGACCGGCCCGGTTCGATGTCGACGTCCGCGCTGATCCGCCCGTCCGGGCCCGAGCTGCCGATCAGGCCGTAGGCGGTGCCGCGGGGCAGGTCCACCAGCGTGATCAGCTGCTCGCGGCTGTCGAGGCCGAGCGTGCCGAGCGAGATCTCGTCGTCCGTGCCGTTGAAGAGCTCGAACTGCAGCGCCAGCTCGTTCTCGCCGGACCTGACCAGGCGCAGGTTCCGGCCCTCGACCGGCAGGGCGGACGAGGTGGGACCGGCGACCACGCCTTCCGAGGGCGACTCCGGCCGCGCGGGAGAGTCCTCCGGAGAGGGCGTCTCCTCCGGCGGGTCCTCGGGCTGGTCCTGCGCCGGGGCGTCGGGAGCCTTCACCGAGGCCGAGGGCTGAGCCGGCCGCCCCAGCGCACCGCAGGCGGAAAGGGCGAGCACGAGCGCCGCCCCGCAGGCCGCGCTCCTGGTCATGTCAGTCATTGGCATGCGGACCAGCCTGGGAGCGCGGCGTTCCACGGACATTTCACCGGAGTCTCACCGCGCCGCCCCGGCCCCGAGCGCGCGGGTCAGCGCACCCTCACGGCTCCAGGCCGAACAGTGCCCAGGACTCGCCCGCGGCCAGGCCGGCCAGTTCGCGGCCGCACTCCCGGAGCAGTTGCGGGCCCGAGGTGATGTGCGCGGCGCCGGCGTGGACGTCCCTGAACAGCCGCTGGATCAGCCCGTCGCGCAGCGCCGAGGTGCCGCCCGACGCGTAGACGAAGTGGGAGACCTCGGTGATCGTCGACGTGATGTGGTTGAGCGCGAGCCGCACCATCGTCTCCTGCCGTACGTCGAGCGTCCGGCCCGAGTCGAGGGTGCGTTCCACGTCGTCCCACGTCTCGCGCACCAGGGCCGCCGCGGCGCGGAACTTCGCCTCGGCACGGGCGAAGTCGGTGTGGAAGGCGTCGCTGCCGGCGATCTGCCCGGTCCGCCCGGCCCGTGCCACGGCGTAGCGGCTCAGCTCGTCCAACAGCCGGCGGCCGACGCCGAGCGCCCAGGCGGAGTGGCAGATCAGCGCCTGGTCGACCAGGCCGAGCCGGTAGATGGCGCCGCCGCGCAGGGGCTCGTTCGTGTCGAAGACGTGCGACTGCGACTCCGGTACGAAGACGTCGTCCATGGAGTAGTCGATGCTGCCGGTCGCGCGCAGGCCCAGGACGTCCCAGTTGCCGAGCGGCTTGACGTCCTCGATCGGCGTGATGAAGATCCGGACCTCGTCGGTGCCCTCGATGGCGCCCAGGCTGTGGACGTACTGGGAGTGCAGCATGGCGGAGGCGAAGCTCCACTGCCCGCTGAGGCGGAAGCCCCCGTCCTCGGGGACGGCGATGCCCGGACGGGTGCCCTGGCCCGCGAAGAGCGGCATCCGGGGGCCCTTGAAGATGTGTTCGACGGCCTCGTCGCCCAGGTAGGCGCCGGCCGTGCCGTTCTCCAGGCAGGTGGCCATGACCACCCAGCCCGTCGAAGGGTCGGCGTAGGAGAGCTCTCCGAGGACGGCCATCAGCTCGCTGGGCGACAGCTCGGCGCCGCCGAGCGGCACTGGCACCCATATCCCGAAAAGTCCTGCCTCGTGTAGGGCGTCCACGACGGAGGTGGAGAGTCTGCCCTGCTCCTCGGCCCGGTCCGCGTCGCGCTCGATCTGCGGGCGCAGCGCGCGGGCTCGCTCCAGCAGGGTGTTGCCCGCGGTGTGCAGTCGCGGCGTGTCGCTCATGTCCAGGTGCTCCTGTTCGCGATCGTCGGCGCTCTTACTCCGTCAGATCACGTATGCGGCGCATTGTCCAGAGCCGCCGCGCCACCTCATGGGCCGGCCGCCCGGCTCGATCCGCGGATGATCAGCTCGGTGGCGAGCTCGATGTGGCGGGACTCGATCTTCTCGCCGGCGGCCAGGCGCAGGGCCGTGCGCAGGGCGATGCCGCCCATCTCGCGCAGCGGCTGGCGTACGGTGGTCAGCTGCGGCGAGGTCATGACCGCGACCTCGGTGTCGTCGAAGCCGACCACGCTGAGGTCCTCCGGGACGCGCAGGCCCCGAGCCCTGGCGGCCTGCATGGCGCCGAGGGCGCTCCCGTCGCTGGCGGCGAAGATGGCCGTCGGCGGGAGCCGCAGGTCGAGCAGTGCGGCTCCGCCCGTCTCCCCGTCGGGATAGCGGAAGCCCGACGTACGGACGTATTCGGCGGGCACGGGCACGCCCGCGGCTTCCATCGCGGCGCGGTAGCCGTGCATGCGCGCCTGGTTGCAGGCCGCGTCGGCGATGCCGCCGAGGTAGGCGATGCGACGGTGCCCGAGGTCCAGCAGATGGCGGGTGGCGGACATGCCGCCGGCGAAGTTGGTGGCGCCGACGCTGGTCACAGGGGTGTCCGGCAGGTTCAGCGGGTCGACGACGACCACCGGCAGGCGGGCCCGGGACAGCGCGGCGAGCTGGGCCGGGGCCGGCTCGCCGCCGATCGTGATCACCGCTCGCCGCCCCGCGTCGACCAGGCCGCGGACCCAGGAGGTCCCGCCGCCGGTCATGACCGCCGTGCTGGTGACGATGACGGCCGCGCCCGAACCGGCTCCGGCCTCGATCATGCCCTGGATGATCTGGGCGGAGTAGGTACACAGATCCGAGGCCACCTCCACCTGGAGGGTGGCCGGAGCCGCCGTCCGCGTCCGGCGTGACCGGCGGGCGACGTAACCGTGCTCCTGCAGCAGGGACTGCACCATCGAGCGGGTGGCGGGTGCGACGTCGGTGCGGCCGTTGAGGACCTTCGACACGGTGGCCACGGACACGCCGGCCGAGGCGGCGATGGTGGCCAGCGTGGAACGCCCAGGGTTGCTCGGCATCGATACCTCCCTCAGGCAACCACCCTAAAGGGAAAGATCAACCGAAGACGGGCAGTCGGGACACGTCAGGGATTGCCCGATCGGCAGACGGGCGTGGTGTGGTACTCGACGGACGCGCCGGTGGCGTCGGAGATCACCGCCCGGATGTCGTACCGCACCGTGGGCTGGCAGCCGATCCCCACGAAACTCCTGTTGTCGTACGCGGGGATGTAGCCGCCGTCGACGAACCAGCGGATGGCGACCGGTGCGATCGCCCCGCTGTAGGAGACGGAGCAGAGGAAGCGCCGTGCGAGCGGTTCGCAGCTGCCCTCGTCCAGGGTCAGGGCCATGGCCGTCGCCGGGCCGGCCGTTGTGGCGACGGCGGCCGACGCGGGTGCGACCGGGCAGAGGAGCAGGCCGATCGCCAGGACAGCGGGCGGGACGAGTCTGTACGACGTGCGCATCTCCTGTCTCCCTCTTGGCCGACGACGGAATCGGGGGTTTCGCGTTCACGGGCACGAGCGGGATCCCGCCCGGCATCGACGGCAGTCATGTCTCCGGGCGTCGCCTTCAGTATGAAAGGGCGGGCAAGGCGAATCCAGGACTAGGAGGGCCGGTCGTTCGGAGGCGGTGTGAACTGGCCGTAGCGGACGGCGCGGGTCTGCTCACCCGAGTGCGGCTGGGCCTGGCCGTGCGGGGGCGCGGGGTACCCGTACGGGCCCGGTCCGTAGTGGGGGTTGGCGTGGTCTGGGCCCGGTCCGTAGTGGGGGTTGGCGTGGTCTGGAGCCGACCCGTACTGGGGGTTGGCGTGGTCAGGGGCCGACCCGTAGTGGGGGTTGGCGTGGTCAGGGGCCGAACCGTACGGTGCGGCGCCGTAGCCGCCGGCGTTGTACGCGACGGGGCCGTACCCGTCGGCGCCCTGCCCGTACGCCGCTTGCCCGTACGCCGTCTGCCCATAGGCACCCTGCGCCGGGGGCGGCACCTGGCCCGCGGGGAGCTGCCGCCACGACGGAGGCTGCACCGCGCCGGGCGGGGGCTGGACGAAGGACGGCTCGGGGTGGCGGCGCCGCCGCCCGCGGCCGCGGAGGACCTTGGCCAGGACCGCGACGATTATGGCGGCGACCAGCACGCCGGCCCCGATCAGCACCCACAGCAGGATCGGCTTGGGCGACTCGTCCTTGCCCGCGGAGATCGCCTGCTGCGCGTCGCTGATGTACTTGGCCACGTACGGGTGGTTCGGGAACAGCGCCTGGACCTCGCGGAACTTCGGCAGCGAGTCCGAGTAGTAGTGCCGGAAGAAGTCGTTGAGCGCCTCGTTGTAGCGGGTCGTCGTGGTGGTCTGGGCGGGCTTGATGTTCTTCTCGCCGAGCTTCTCCTTGATGATGCCCACCGGCAGGACGAAGCTCTCGCTCTCCGACGCCTCGCCGTTCTCGCTCACCGTGCCGGCGATCAGCATGCCGATGACCTTGCCGTCCTTGCTGAACACCGGGCCGCCGGAGTTGCCGTGGTAGGAGGGCGCCTGGGTCTGGATGTACGGCACGCCGGTCTGGGTGGTGCGCTTGGCGTTGTACGGGCCCTCGGTCAGCGCCGGCTCCAGCTTGGACTCCAGGCTGAAGAATGGCGTATTGGTGACCAGGCCGGGGAAGCCGCTGATATAGAGCGTGTCACCGGTACGCACGTCGGAGTCGTCGCCGAGCGGCACGGTCGGCAGGTTCTGCTGGCCGTTGACCTTGAGCAGCGCGAAGTCCTTGCCCGGGTAGCTCTCGCCCACCGACACCAGCTCGGCCGGGACCGGCTTGGCCGTCTTGTCCACGCCGCCGCCGGGCAGGCTCTGGACCACCGACAGGCTCTGCTTCAGGTTGCGGAGCTGCATGTGGTTGGTGTTGAAGGTGACGTAGATCTGCTGCGCGAGCTTGACGATCTCCTCGTCGGCCTCCAGGCCCCGCAGCCCGCTGATGATCTCCTTGGCGTCCTGCTGGTTGAACTTCGCCAGCGCCTGCCGCGCGAACAGCTGGCTCAGCTCGGTCTCGCCGACCTGGACGCAGTGCGCCCCGGTGACCATGTACCCGTCGGGGGTGACCCACCAGCCGGTGCACAGGCCGCCGACCTCGGCTTCGACCGTACGCTCCGGGGTGGTCGAGGCGAGGTAGGTGTCCACGTCGGCCGCGATCTGCTGGAACAGCCACTTGGCGATGCTGCGCTCGTCCGAGGAGATCTTGCCGGACGCCACGGTGGCGGTGGCCTGCTCCACGAGCCGGTTGAACGCGGCCTGGTTGATCGTGCTGGTCGGTACGGCGACGGTGCCGGTGTAGGTGAAGCTCGTCAGCTGGACCGCGGGCTGGGTACGCGCGGCCAGCCAGGTGCCGACGGGCACGTCGGGCCGCTCATCGGGCGTGTCGGCCGCCGCCGGTAACGCGGGCAGCGCGACCGCCATGGCGACCGCCGCACCTGCGGCGATCTTCATCAATCTTGTCCTGAAATTTCCTCTCACATCCGGAAATGGTGAGGTCCGGCTCTTGTGCGTGGCTTGGAGCCGACTTGGGGGGTGTGGGGCAGCCCTCGCGGACCGGTTTGCTCGGTCCTCGCGGGCTGGGATGCTCGGTCCTCGCGGACCGGATGCTCAGTCCTCTCAGGCCGGGATGCGCAAGACGAAGCGGGCGCCGCGCTCGGAGTCCTCGATCGTGAGCGTGCCACCGTGGGCCTGCGCGATCTCGCGGGCGATGGGCAGGCCGAGCCCGGTCCCGCCGGCGTCGCGGTTGCGCGCGGCGTCCAGGCGGGTGAAGCGCTGGAAGACCGTCTCGCGCTTCCCGGGCTCGATGCCGGCGCCGTCGTCGAGCACCTCCAGCACGGCCTGCCGGCCCTGCCGCCGTGCGGTGACGAGGATCTGGGACTCGGCGTGCCGCTCGGCGTTGTCCAGCAGGTTCGTCAGGAGGCGGGCCAGCTGCAGTCGGTCGCCCGTGACGGTCACGCCCGGCTGCAGGGTGGTGACGACGTTCTTCGTACGCGGCCTGCCGGTCTCGGCGGCGACCAGCTCGCCCAGGTCCACCGGCTCCCGGGAGCTCGGCGCGCCCGCGTCCAGCTTGGTCAGCGTGAGCAGGTCGGTGACGATGGCCTGGAGCCGGTCCAGGCTGGCCAGCAGCGCCTCGCCCGTCGCCCGCCAGTCGGCCTCCTCGGGGTTGAGCAGCGCGTCCTCGACCTGGGTGCGCATCGCCGTGATCGGGCTGCGCAGGTCGTGCGAGGCGTCCCCGGCGAACCTGCGCTGCTGCTCCACCGCCTCCTGCTGCTTCTTCATCGCGGCTTCCAGCCGCTCCAGCATCTGGTTGCCGGTCCAGGCGAGCGTCCTGATCTCGTCGTCCACGTTCTCCGGTACGGGGAGCCGCATCCCGCCTCCGCCCGCGGTGATCTCGGCCAGCCTCTTCGTGATGTTGTGGACGGGTGCGAGCGTCCGGGCCACCACGCGCGACACCCCGAACCAGCTCAGGAGTAGCAGCAGGGCCGCCACGCAGATCTGGAAGAGGACCACTTTCAGGCTGACGTACCAGGGCACGGCCGGGGCGAAGGCGTAGATGACCCAGGCGCCGTCCGGCTGGAACGCGTGCATGGCGACCACCAGCTCGCACCGTCCGGGAAACGCGGGCAGGTCGCAGAACTCGGCGACGTCGTTGGCCGTGTTGCGATGGGGGATCGCCGTGGTGACCCGGGGCAGGCCGGTCAGGTTCGGCGTCGAGGAGACCACGCGGCCCGCCGAGTTGATCACCTGGATGCCGTCGAGCCCGTCGGTGTTCACCGTCGGGGGCAACGCGTTCCGCTTGACCATGAGCAGCACGCGCAGGGCCTGGCTGGCCACGTCGTACGCCCGGATGTCGGCGGCCTCGTTCCGGATGGCGTACAGCACGAACGCGCTGACGACGACGTTCAGCAGCAACATGGCCAAGCTGGCGAGCAGCGCCAACCGCATCCGCAGCGACCGGCCCAGCCGTCTGATCACTCCACACCCCGGTAGTCAGAAGACCACATGGAGTGCGTTCGCCCCTAATTCAGGGAGATTCCCCCGCAAATCCGATAAGAGGGGCACTTGGCCGGTGTGTGGGCGGCTACGTTAGGCGTCCGGGGGTGATCACGAAGTCGTGCGTAGGACGATCGCGGGCCTGTGCCTGATGCTGCTCCTGGCCTCCTGCAACTGGTCCAATCGGGTCTCACCGGGCCGGTTCGAGGCACGTGCCCGGGAGGTGGTGGCGCGCTGGGACGGCTCGGCCGGCGACCGCGCCTGGCGTTCCGGCTTCGTCCCGCTCGGAGGGCTCCAGGATCGAGGCGGCTGGACCGACCCTCCCGCCTGGGCCGCCCTGAGCGCGCACAACGGCGTGTGGAAGCTCGCGGCCGAGTTGCCCGCGGACCCCCTGGCCGAAGCGCGCCTGCGGTGGCCGGACGGCTCGGTCTCGGAGGTGCCGCTCGTCACGGCGGCCCACGCGTACGCGGAGCTCAGCAAGCCCGCCGACTTCATCGAGGAGGAGTGCCCGGCCAAGGGCTGCCGCCCGCTCCGGGTGACCGGGGCCGAGTTGGGCGAGACGACGCTGGAGACCAGCCGCGGCACGATCCGGGTGCCCGCGTGGCTGTTCACCGTCAAGGGGGTCGAGTCGAAGTTCGTGTACGTGGCGGTCACCCCCTCGGCCATCACCGCCCGGCCGCAGGCCGCGGAGAGGGAGTTCGAAGAGGTGAAAGGGTTCGACCTCATCGCGGGCAAGCCGCACGACCTGCTCCTGGAGTACGGCTACGGCTCCTGTGACCGCGTTCACGGGGCGCGGGCGTACGAGACCGGCAAGCTCGTGGTGGTGGACGTGGACGAGGAGAGCTCCGGCTCCGGCGAGATCTGCGACTTGGCGCTCCACATGGACACGACCACCGTCACGCTGTCACGTCCGCTCGGCGACCGCCTCGTGCTCGACTCGGGCACGGGACTGCCCGTCGTGCGCGGGGTGACGCCGCTGTACGGTCGCGGGTAGCCGGGGCACAATGGCGCGATGGCAGCGCAGTACGACAACACCGACGCGTTCCAAGGCGCGAGCTTCACGATGGCCGACCTCTCCGCCGCGACGTTCCGCAGCTGCGATCTGCGCCGGATCAAGATCGTCGACTCCTGGCTCATGGACGTCAACGTGTCCGGAGAAATACGAAATTTCCGCGTCAACGACGTGGACGTCACCCCCTACGTCGAGGCCGAGCTCGACCGGCGCCATCCCGAACGGGTGCGGCTACGGGAGATGAGCGCGGCCGACGACTTCCGCGCGATGTGGGAGACCATCGAGCGGCTCTGGTCCGAAACGCTCGCCCGCGCCGAACGGCTGCCCGAAGCGGTGCGCCACGAACGGGTCGACGACGAATGGTCCCTCGTCGAGACGCTGCGCCACCTCGTCTTCGCCACCGACGCCTGGGCGGGCCGGGCGATCCTCGACGCGCCGGACCCGTTCCACCGGCTCGGCCTCACCCACTCCGGCTACCCTGCCGAGGACGCGGCGGCGCTCGGCATCGACCTCGACGCCCGCCCGTCGTACGCGGAGGTGGCGCAGGTGCGCGCCGGGCGGGTGGCGCTGGTGCGCGGCATCCTCGACGGCCTCACCGACGCCGGGCTCGAACGGGCCTGCACCCGCGCACCCGCGCCCGGCTACCCGGAGGAGCCGCGCACGGTCGGCGGTTGCCTGCGGGTGGTGATGGAGGAGGAGTGCGAGCACCGCCGCTACACGCTGCGCGACCTCGCGACCCTCGAAGCCCGCTGACCACGCTGACCACGCCGACCGCGCCGACCACGATCACCACGCCGACCACGCCGACCGCGCCGACCGCGCCGACCACGATCACCACGCTGACCACGATCACCAGGCCGGTCGGCGCCACGCCGACCGGCGTCACGCCGACCGGCGCCGTGTCATCCGGTGGTGCGGAACGGGTCGTCGGCCGGTAGCCAGGCCGTGTCGGCGTCCAGGCCGAGCCCGCCGACGTCCCGGGTCAGCGCCTCGACGGCGGCCCGTACGGCCTTGCGGGTCTCGTCGCGCCGGCACACCAGGGCCCAGGTCCAGTACGGCGCCGGATCGACCACCGGGCGCTGGACGAGGTCCGGCGGCACCGGCGCGGTCTGGCCCTTCGGCGAGTTGACGACGGGGCGGCGGAGCCGCCGTACGTGGTCGAAGAAGGCCGGCCCCGTGATGCCGCCGTCGTCGATGCGCACGACGCGGGCACCGGTGTCGCGGGCGAACTCCTCGGCATAGCGGTTCCAGGAGTCCCAGGTGGCGGTGTCGGAGTCCACCAGCACCGACGTGTCCTTGGCCGGGACCGCCGACGTGCCGGTGCCCGTGGAGATCGCGAAGAGCCGGTCGGCGCCGATCAGCCGGGCCTCCAGGGCGTGGGCGGCCAGGTCGTCGGCCCGCACCCAGCAGATGGCCAGGTCGATGCTGCCGTCGGCGACCCGTCCCGCCTGGGTGTGTGACGGCATGACCCACGCGTCGACGTGCAGCTGGGCGACGCCGGACACGCGGGCGGTCAGGTCGGGCGGGCGCCAGCTGACGTAGCCGAGCCGGACCGGCTCGGTGGCGGCCATGCCGGCCGCGGAGCGGCGCAGCTCGTCGGCCTGCTCGAGCAGCGCCCTGACCTGGGGGAGCAGCGCCTGCCCCGAGGGGGTGAGCGCGACCGAACGGCGGTCCCGGTCGAACAGGCGTACGCCCAGATCCCGCTCCAGGGCCTTGATCTGCTGGGAGAGCGACGGGCCGGCGATGCGCAGCCGGACCGCGGCACGGCCGAAGTGCAGCTCCTCGGCCACCGCGACGAAATATCGCAGCTGGCGTAGCTCCATCCGCCCAGGGTAGTGCGCTGGGAGGCACAGCCTCACAGCAGAGAGTGAACCGGTCGTGGCGGGATCGCGCCCGACTGGCGCAAGCTTGAACCATGACCGCGCGGTGCCGGTCCGCCCGTTCGCCGGCCGGCCGCGCTGATCGAGGCCCGGGACGTATGGCCTCGATCCATATGAGAAGAGCAACCCATGAGCATGTACAAAGTCGCGGTGATCACCGGCGCGTCCCAGGGTATCGGCTCGGGGCTGGTGGCCGCCTACCGCAAGCTCGGCTACGCGGTCGTCGCGAACTCCCGATCGATCGAGCCCTCCGACGACCCCCTGGTGCGGACCATCGCCGGTGACATCGCCGCCCCGTCCGTCGGCCGGCGCGTCATCGAGCAGGCGCTGGAGGCGTACGGCCGGGTCGACACGCTGATCAACAACGCCGGCGTCTTCGTGTCCAAGCCGTTCACCGACTACACCGACGAGGACTACGAGCTGGTGACGAGGGTCAACCTGCGCGGGTTCTTCGAGATCTCCCAGCGGGCCATCGACGTCATGCTCGCCCAGGGCGGCGGGCACGTGGTCAACATCACGACCAGCCTGGCCGACCAGGCGGACACCCGCGTGCCGTCCGCGCTGGCGGCGCTGACCAAGGGCGGCCTCAACTCGGTCACCAAGTCGCTGGCCATCGAGTACGCCTCCCGGGGCATCCGGGTCAACGCGGTCGCGCCCGGCGTCATCCGTACGCCGATGCACCCGGCCGAGACCTACGACCTCCTCGCCGGCCTGCACCCCGTGGGCCGGATGGGCGAGATAAGCGACATCGTCGACGCGATCGTCTATCTCGAGACGGCCCCGTTCGTCACCGGCGAGATCCTGCACGTCGACGGCGGCCAGAACGCCGGTCACTGAGTCCCCCGCCACCGGGTGCGTCCGCTCCCGCCGGCCGAACGAAAGGCGAAGTTTGACCTCCGTACGAGAGCACGGCACGGACGGCGGCGAGGAGACCCGGGCGGATCGGCCCTGGCGGATCGTCGGGCAGGGCGCGGCGGCGCTCGCGGCGGGCATGGGTGTCGGCCGGTTCGCCTACACCCCGATCCTGCCGATGATGCACGCGCAGGCCGGGCTGTCCCCGCGGCTGGGGGCGGAGCTGGCCACGGCCAACTACGTCGGGTACCTCCTCGGCGCGGTCGCCGCGATCGTCGCGCCTCGGATCTTCGCCTCCCGGCGGGCGCTGCGCCCGTCCCTGGCGATCCTGATCGTCACGCTGGCCCTGATGCCGGTCATGCACGCCGGCGCGCTCTGGTCGTCGCTCCGGCTGGTCGCCGGGATCGCGAGCGCGCTGATCTTCGTCATCGCCGCCGACGCCATGCTCACCGGTCTGCGCGGCCACGCGCACCACCTCGTCGGCTGGGCCTTCGGCGGCATCGGCGCGGGGATCGCCCTGTCGGGCGTCGCCGTGCTGGTCCTGCGTACCGCCGGCACCTGGCAGCAGGCCTGGTGGACGGCGGCCGCGCTGACCGCCGTGCTCGCGATCCCGGCCTGGGGCCTGCGCACCGGCCCGGCATCCCCGGAGGCGCCGCCGCCCGCCCCGTCCGGTCCCCGAGCCGGGTCCGGGCTGCGCTGGTTCGGGGCGCTGCTGGCCGGCTACACCCTCGAAGGGACCGGTTACATCATCGCCGGCACGTTCCTGGTCGCCGCGATCGACCAGAGCGCGCCCGGCTGGGCCGGCAGTGGCGCCTGGATCCTGGTCGGGCTCGCCGCGCTGCCCTCAACGGCCCTGTGGGCATGGCTCAGCCAGATCTGGTCCCGCCCGGCGCTGGTCCTCGCCGCGCTCGTCGTGCAGGCCGTCGGCATCGCGCTGCCCGCCCTGGCCGGCGGGATCGTCCCCGCCCTGGTCTCGGCCATCCTGTTCGGCGCCACGTTCCTCGGCGTCGCCACCCTCACCCTGGCCATCGGCTCCCACCTGCGGATCCCGCGCGCCGTCGCCATCCTCACCACCGGCTACAGCATCGGACAGATCCTCGGCCCCCTGGTCGTGACCCCGCTCCTGCACCGGGGCTACCATCCGGCGCTGCTCGTCGGCGCCGCCCTCGTCGTGCTGGCCGCCGCCGCGACCGGCGTGCTGCGCCACCGCTTCCCCCATCACCTCGGCCCGCTGCCCCGCCGCGTCCTCGCCGTCCGTCACCAGGGAAGCCCGTGAGGGCCGGGGGACGTGGGCGAGCTTGTCGGGGTTGCTGACGGTGTAGACGTCCTGGATCTGGGAGCCGTCGGGGGTCATGTCCACGACCATGACGGCGTACGGGGCGTTCTCCACGAACAGCACCGCGCAGGGATCGCCGTTGACCTGGCGGTACTGGATGTCCAGCCCGTCGAGGGGCTGGGCGGCGCGGGAGACGAGCACGCGGGAGACGTTGTCGCGGCCGCGGATGGGGCGCGGGCCGCCGGCGTTCGACTTGCCGCCGCCGTCGGCCCACAGCGTCACGTCCGGCGCCAGGAGCTCCATCAGCCCTTCCAGGTCGCCGCCGAAGGCCGCGGCCACGAACCGCTCGGTCACCTGCCGCTGGAGGCCCGGGGCGACCTGGGTGCGGGGGCGGCGGGCCTGGACGTGCTCACGGGCACGGTGGGCGAGCTGCCGCACCGCGGCGGGGTTGCGGCCGATCATGGCGGCGATCTCGGTGTGGGCGTAGGCGAAGACCTCGTGCAGGATGAACACCGCCCGCTCCAGCGGGGTGAGCGTCTCCAGCACCACCAGCAGCGCGAGCGAGAGCGTGTCGGTCCGTACGGCGTGGTCGGCGGCGTCGGGGGAGGTGACGAGGGGTTCGGGCAGCCAGGGCCCGACGTAGGTCTCGCGGCGCCGGCGCAGCGCGCTCTGGTGGGCGAGCGCCTGGTTCACCGCGACGCGTACGAGGTAGGCGCGCGGATGGTCGATCTCGTCCGGATCCTTGGACGACCACGCCAGCCAGGTCTCCTGCAGCACGTCCTCGGCGTCGGTGACGCTGCCCAGCATGTTGTAGACGATGGAGAACAGCAGTTCGCGATGGGCGGCGAACACCTGGGTGACATCGGACATCACGGACCCCCTATGCGTGTGACTACTGCTCTTAGAGCCCCTGAGAGGGCTGTCGTGTGACATCCCAATGTTCCGGTACGCGCCCATTGAGACCTATTTGTAACGGATGACCAGAATCACGCAATCGTTTATCGTCCCTTCAGCCCCTCTATGCACAACGTTCACTCGTGCGCTCCAATGTGTCCGCCCGGGAGCATGCCGCTTTATGGGCTCCTTATGCACATAAGAAGGGACTGCCAATGGCAGCACGAAAGTCACTGGGCGGTTTAGGGGGCCGGGCGCGTTTCGCCCTGGCCGCCTCGATCGCGACGCTGCTGGTGAGCAGCTTCGTCACGGCCGCGTACGCCGACCCGGGGGCGGCGGAACAGGACAAGGGCCGGCCCAGCCCCACGCCGACGACCACCGCCGTCCCGAGCCCTCCGACGCTCACCCCCGCCGGCGGCTCGTACCTGGAGGGGACGGCCAAGGTCGCGGCGGTCCCGACCGCGGCCGGTGACAGCGTCACGAAGCTCGCGGTCGACGACACCGCGCTCAACGCCACCCGTACGGTGGGCGTCTCCAAGCTCCGCTTCGACGTGGGCTCGAACTCGACGGAGGCGCAGTACCACAGCTACGTGCTCGTCAACGGCGAGTACCGCAGCGAAATCGGCAACTTCGTCAACGAGCGCGCGAGCATCGACATCCCGAACGAGCGCCTCGTCAAGGGAGAGAACACCGTCGAGATCGTCGTGGGCGCGATCCCGTCCTCGTGCGGCACGAACTACGACGACTTCGTCCTGTCCGACGTGGGCCTCGAACTCCTCGGCGAGGTCGCGGACGGCGAGGACAACCCGTACACGCTCTCCTTCGGCGACGGCAGCTGCGGCACGAACACCACGCTGCTCAAGCGGGCCACGCTCAAGTTCTTCGTCCAGGGCGACCCGCAGGGCACCACGGGCCTCGCCGCGGACCTGGACACCGCGACGCTGTCCAACGGCGAGCACACCATCACCGCCACGACCGCGGCGGGCGTGACCGTCAAGAACACCGTGACCGTGAACAACGCCCCGGCCGGGGCGCCGCGCCTGCTGCCGACGGACGGCACGCTCGTGGCGGGCACCAAGCCGGTCTTCGCGAATGTCCCGGCGAACAGCGCGGGCGGCGTCAAGTCCCTCACCGTGGACGGCGAGAAGCCCGTCACGAAGCCCACCCTGGGCAACGGCGCCGCGATGCTCAGCTTCGACGTGGGCGCGGACGGGATCGAGGACAAGTACGACAACTTCCTCCTCGTCAACGGCAAGCGCATCGACCTGGGCGGCACCTGGGCGAGCCGGCGCGTGACCATCGCGGTGCCGGCCAAGTTCCTGGTGCCCGGCGACAACACGATCAAGGTCGTCACCGGCGACGCCAAGGAGACCTGCGGCAACAACCGCGACGACTTCACGATCACCAACCTCGAGCTCACCCTCGACGGCGCCACCGTGACCGGCCAGGACCTCAAGCCGTCGTACGAGATGGGCGACGGCACCTGCGGCAGCAGCCAGACCCTCCTGCGCGAGGCCGAGCTGCGCTACAAGATCGACGCTCCGGCGGCGCCGGTCATCGAGACGCTCGGCTCGGGCCAGGCGACCTTCAGCTTCAACGTGGGCAGCAACTCGATCGAGGCGCGCTACCAGAACTTCCTGCTCGTCAACGGCCAGAAGATCGTGCTCGACGGAGACTTCGTCAGCAAGCGCGTCGACTTCACGATCCCGAACGAGTTCCTGGTGCCCGGCTGGAACACGATCGACTTCGTGGCCGGCACCTTCCCGACCTCGTGCGGCAACAACCGCGACGACTTCGCGATCTCGAACATCGCGCTCACCCCGGCGCAGGGCACGGCGACCGGACAGCTGCTGAAGACCTCGTACAGCCTGGGCGACGGCAACTGCGGCGACAACGTGAACCCGCTCACCGAGATCGACCTCGAGTTCCTGGTGGACGCCCCGGCCCGCGGCCTGCGCGCGGACCTCGACACCACCGCCATCAAGGACGGCAAGCACAAGCTCGCCGCCGAGTCGGCCACCGGCGAGGTCGCCACCCGCACCCTGATCACCGACAACTCGGCGCCGAAGGTCGCCAAGAGCGTCCCGGCCGAGGGTGAGAAGATCACCGCCTCGGTCGTGCTGGACGTCAAGCTGGAGGACGCCTCCGGCGTCGTGTCCGGGCCGGACGTCAAGCTCGACGGCCAGCCGATCGAGCTGGGCGCCCAGGTGGGCCCGGGGCTGCGCGCCGGCAAGCACACCCTGGCCGTGACCGGCGCCGACGGGCTCGGCAACACCACGGCCCGCGAGGTCGTGTTCGAGTCCGCGGGCATCCCGGACGCGCCGGCCGAGCTGAGCCCGGCGCGGGGGGCCACCGATGTGTCGGACCCCGTCACGCTCTCGGCGAAGGTGGCCGAGCCCGACGGCGGCCAGGTGACGGCCACGTTCAACGAGGCGAAGATCCTCACCCCGGAGCAGGCCTACCAGGGCACGGCCCAGTCTCTCCCGACGACCCTGCGGGTGCCGGGCGAGAAGCGCGTCAAGACCGACGGGCTCGAGCCGGCCGACGGCAAGACGCTGGACGCGCCCTCCGGGCAGGACCTCGTCTACCAGCGGTACGACGTCGAGGTGCAGGGTCACGTGGACTCCCCGGTCCTGCGCTGGGAGGGCGCCATCGACCCCGAGCGCCTGGCGGGGCTGCGGGCGTGGAACACCAAGTCCAAGGCGTGGGAACTGCTGACGAGCGCCCGCGGCGCCGCCGAGGGCAAGACCGTGCTCACGGCGGTCGTCGACGACGACTACATCGACAGGCAGCAGGTCCACGTCATGGTGACGGGTGAGGACCCGTTCGCCGACGACATCGACCCCGGCGACCCGAACGGCTTCGCCGACCCCTCCTCCTACGACTTCTCGATCGTCCACTACACCGACACGCAGTACATCTCCGAGGGCGCGGTGGAGCAGGAGACGGCCGAGGAGCGCGCGGTGTGGGAGTCCGCCTACGCCGGCGTCGTCAACTGGATCAAGGACAACAAGGACCAGCGCAAGATCTCGTACGTCGCGCACACCGGCGACATCATCGAGAACAACATCCGCAAGCCCGCCGACGAGGCCACGCAGCAGCAGGTCGTCGGCGAGATGGAGGTGTCCTCGAAGCAGCAGAAGGTGCTGGACGACGCGGGCATCCCGAACGGCGTGATCGCCGGCAACCACGACAACCAGTCCGGCACCGAGAACGGGCCGGAGGCGATCTACAACAAGTACTACGGTCCCGGCCGGTACCAGGGTGCGTCGCAGGGCTGGCAGCACGCCAAGTACGGCGGTCCGTGGAAGGAAGGCGACAACCAGAACCACTACGACCTGTTCTCCGCGGGCGGGCTCGACTTCGTCGTGGTCGGCCTGTCGTACGGCGTGACGAGGGAGGAGGCCGAGTGGGCCGACTCCGTCTTCAAGAAGTTCCCCAACCGCAACGGCATCCTGCTCTCGCACGACTACCTCGTGCCGAGCACCAACCCGGACGGCCGCGGCGCCGGCTTCTCGGCTCCCGACGGCTCGATGCTGTACAAGACGGTGGTCGAGAAGAACGCCAACGTCTTCCTCATCCTCGCCGGTCACGAGCACGGCGTGGGCACCAACGTGAAGCCGAAGGTGGGCCAGGTCGGCAACGGCGTCGTCGAGCTCCTGGCGGACTACCAGTTCTACACGGTCTCGGCCGACCGGCTCGGGCTGACCGCGATCGGCGGCTACAACCCGCAGGACCAGCTCCAGTTCGGCGCGAGCTTCTTCCGCATGCTGCAGTTCAACGTCAAGCGGTCGGAGCTGAGCGTGGACACCTACTCCCCGCTGCTCAACGAGTTCGGCGCCAACGAGTACGACCCGCTGCGCCGCTACAACGGGCTCGAGGACAACATGGTGCTGCCGGTCGACCTCACCTCCCGTACGACCACCTTCCAGACCGACTCGCTGGCGATCTACAAGCCCACGCGGGTCATCGGTAAGAGCACGGTCACCTCGGGCCAGGTCGCCTCGGTTACCTGGAAGCGACTCAAGGACGACACGGCCTACGCCTGGTTCGTCACCGCGCGCTCCACCGGCGGCGGCGTGACCGCCTCCGAGCCGAGCGTCTTCGTCACCAAGGACGAGCACGGCCGCCCCGGCACGTGGGGACCGGACTCGCCCATGTACCACTGGTTCAACCGCTAACTCAATCCCCGCCGCCCCCGGACCCCGGTCCGGGGGCGGCCCTTCATCCCCTACATGGAGAGACGAGACATGCGCCGCATGCGCTGGTTGCCCGCCGTCGTCCTCGCCCTGGTCCTCGGCGGTGTGCTGGCCGACCTGGCGCGTCCCGCCCCGGCGGCGGCGCATGACGCGACCACGACCGCCCACGCCGAGGTGACCGGCTCGGGCCTGAACGTCAAGGCCGTGCTCGACCTCGAGTACGACCTCCTCATGAAGTCGGCCTGGCTCTACGCCGAGGCCTACGACGCGAAGGAGCGGACCGAGCAGCTCCGCCAGCTCAAGATCAACCGCGATGCCGTGACCGACTATGTCTCGCGCCGCTTCGCCGTGGCGTACGCCGGCAAGCCCTGCACGCCTGCCCAGGTCGGCGACGCGGACATCCGCGTGCGCGGCAAGGCGGCCTTCGCCGTGCTCACCTACGCCTTCGCCTGCCAGGGCGAGAGCGGGGGGACGCACGAGATCTCCAGCGCGCTGTTCCCCGACGCCGAGAGCTTCGTCCACAGCACGAAGACGATGGTCCGCTACGAGCTCGACGGCGAGACGGGCTCGGCCGTCCTGGAGGCCACGGCGCCGACGGTGAAGGTCGGCGAGCACCAGGCGTCGAGCCAGATAGGGGAGTTCTTCGTGCTCGGCGCCGAGCACCTGCTGTTCGGCCTCGACCACATCTTCTTCCTGCTGGCCCTGGTCATCGGGGCCCGCCGCCTGCGCGACGTCGTCGTCACGGCCTCCGCCTTCACCGTCGCCCACAGCATCACGTTCCTGCTGGCGGCGATGGGGGTCGTGGACGTTCCGGGAGCGATCGTCGAGCCGGTCATCGCGGTGTCGATCATCGTCGTGGCGGTCGCCAACCTCCTGGGCCGCGACGAGGACAAGCTGGGCAAGTGGCGGCTGCCGATCGTCTTCGCCTTCGGCCTGATCCACGGGCTGGGCTTCGCGGGCGCGCTCGACATCAAGGAGAGCGGGTCCTGGGGGCTGCTCCTGTCGCTCCTGAGCTTCAACCTCGGCATCGAGGTGACGCAGCTCGTGCTCATCGCCGTGCTCTTCCCCCTGCTGGCGCTGCTGCGCCGCACGTCCGCGGCCCGCTGGGCGGTGGCCGCGATCTCGGTCCCCATCGTGGCGGTCAGCCTGTACTGGTTCTTCGACCGCATCCCGCTGCCGCTCTGACGGTTCCGCCTACCTATGAGGTAATCGACGCCCTTACGTGCACCCCGGCAGGATGGTTCCCATGAGGCCGCCGGGGCGGCGGCCCGCTGACGAAGGAGCAAGCCATGAGCGCGTACGCCCTCGCCCACCTGCGTCCCGTTGCGGAGCCGCACGAGGAGGTGTTCCAGTACATGGAGCGCATCCAGGCCACCCTGGATCCGTTCGGCGGCAGGTTCGTGGTGCACGGGGCGCCGGTGGAGGTGCGTGAGGGAGAGTGGCCCGGCGGGCTGGTGATCATCGAGTTCCCGTCGATCGAGGAGGCCCGCGAGTGGTACGACTCGCCTGCCTACCAGGAGATCCTGCACCTGCGTGCCGACCACATCCCCGGTGACCTGGTGCTGGTGGACGGCGCGGAGCCGGACCACGACTCGGCGGCGATGGCGGCCGCGATGCGGGCCGCGGCGAACCGCTGAGGTCCCGCCAAAGGTGAACGCGGCATGCACGTTTTGTTAGGAAACGCGTCATTTGCACCCTCTACCGTGCCGGGCATGAAACGCATCTCCCTGGCGGTAGGCGCCGCCGCGCTGGCCGTGGGCATCGCCGCGACCGGTCCCGCGTCCTACGCCACCGCTGCCGCCACGCCGGACGGCGCGGGCCGGGCCACGCTGACCGGGTTCGCCTCGCTCCCCGCGCAGACCTTCGTGCCCGGCAGCGAGCCGTCCGGCTCCCAAATCGGTACGGCTCCGATCAACGGGGTGACCCCGCCCTTCTCCGGCCAGCCGGTCCAGGGGTTCAGCGGCATCGTCCGGCGCGGCGACGGCACGTTCGACGTGCTGTCCGACAACGGGTACGGGAACAAGGCCAACAGCGCCGACTTCCTCCTGCGCGTCCACCGCATCAAGCCGGACTTCCGCGCGGGCACCGTGAACGTGCTCGGCGGGTTCAACCTGTCCGACCCGCAAGGCCGGGTGTCCTGGCCGCTGACCAGGGCCGACCGCAAGCTCACCGGCGCGGACTTCGACGTGGAGTCGATCGTGCGGGCCGATGACGGCACGTACTGGATCGGCGACGAGTTCGGCCCGTTCCTGCTGCACTTCTCCGCGCGGGGCACGCTGCTGGAGGCGCCGATCGAGCTGCCGGGCGTCAAGGCGCCCGAGAACCCCACGCTGAACGGCGCGACCTCCAACCTGGCCGGCAGCAAGGGCTTCGAGGGCATGGCCCGCTCCGCGGACGGGCGGTGGCTGTATCCGCTGCTGGAGGGCACGGTCAACGGTGACCCGGCGGGCACGCTGCGGATGAACGAGTTCGATGTGCGCAAGCGCGCCTACACCGGCAAGCGGTGGACGTACCGGCTGGACAGCCCCGCCAACGCGATCGGCGACGCCATCGCGGTGGACCAGCACCGCTTCCTGATCATCGAGCGGGACAACAACCAGGGCGACGCGGCCGCGCTCAAGCGCGTCTACCTGGCCGACAGCCGCGACCGCGACCACGACGGCGCCATGGACAAGACCCTGGCCGCCGACCTGCTGGACCTGGCCAACCCCAAGGGGCTCGGCGGGTTCGGCGAGACGTTCCGCTTCCCGTTCCAGACCATCGAGGACGTCGTCATCCTGGACGACCGCACGCTCGGGATCCTCAACGACAACAACTTCCCGTTCTCGTCGGGACGCACGCCGGGCCAGCCGGACAACGACGAGTTCATCACCGTCCGCCTGCCCTGGCGCCTGCACGCCCGCTGACGGGCGGGGGTCTTCCCGGCGGCCCGCCGGGAAGACCCTCAGGCCGAGGTCATGTGGTTTGACTGGCGGGCGAGCCAGGTGGTCGGGTGCCGGCGGATCTGGTCGATGGAGGTCAGCGCGGCGCCGATGACGGCGGCGTCCGGGCCCAGCAGGGCGGGCCGGAGCGTGATGGGCGCCCAGGCGGCGGTCAGCACGCGCCGGTCGATCTCGGCTCTGGCGTTCGCGGTGAGCCAGGACGCCAGCAGGGAGAAGCTGCCGCCCAGCAGCACGGTGTCGATGTCGAGGATGTTGAGCATGTCGGCCAGCGCGATGCCCAGCGCGGTGCCGGCCGCGTCGAGGGCGGCGATGGTGGCGGGGTGGCCCGCCTCGGCCCGGCCGGTGGCGGCGGCGTCGGGGGTGGTGCCGGCCGGCGCGGGCTCGTCGCCGAGGACGGCGGACAGGCTGGCGTACGTCTGCAGGCAGCCGCGCGAGCCGCACGGGCAGGCGTTGCCGTCGGGATAGACCGTCACGTGCCCGAGCTCGCCGCTCCAGCCCCGGGCGCCGCGCATGAGCTGCCCGTCCAGGACGATGCCGGCGCCGATGCCGAGCCCGCCGGAGACGTACACGAAGCTGTCGAGGGTGTTGTCGCTGGCGTAGAGCTCGCCGAGGGCCGCCAGATTGGCCTCGTTGTCCACAGTGATCGGCAGGTCGAGGGGATGGAGGGCGTCGCGCAGCAACGCCTGGGCGTCGACGTCGCGCCAGCCGAGCTCGGGCGCGGACTGCACGGTGCCCGCCTGCACGGGGCCGGGGACGGCGAGCGTGGCGGTCAGGACGGTCAGGTCTTCGGCGGCGGTGGCGTCGATGGCGGCCCGGGCCATGTGGGCCAGCCGCCCGAGCACGTCGGGAGCGCTCCAGCCGGAGTACGTCGCGGGGGTGAAGGCCAGATGGCGGACGGTGCCGGTGAGGTCGACCACGCAGGCCGCCAGGCCGTCCGCGCGGATGTCGAGCCCGAGCCCGGCCGGCCCCTTCTCGGACAGCGTCAGGCCGACGCGGGGCCGCCCCGCGCGTCCGTTGTGCGACAGGCCGGCCTCGGTGATGAGCTTGCCGGCCAGGAGCTCCTCGGCGATGCGGGTGATGGTGGGGCGGGTCAGCCCGGTGGCCGAGGCGAGCTCGGTGCGGGAGATGGGGCCGTCGGCGGCGAGGATGTGGCGGAAGACCAGCTCGAGGTTGAGGGTGCGCAGGTTTTCCTGCCTTACGGGTTCTTCGGACTGGCGGGGCCTGCTCGGCCGGACGCGCGCGGTCATGCGGCCGACCGGGCGGTGCCGGCGAGCTCGGCGGCCGTGGCGGCGGTGACGGCACCGTCGATCACCACGGTGACGACGTGCCGGTCGATGCTCTCGCCGGGCGCCAGCACGAGCGGCTCGTCCCAGGCCGGAGACGAGCAGACCCCGAGGTAGTCGCGGGCGCGGACGAACCACCTGTCCCGCGCGCCGGCCTCGTCGGCGTGGGTGAAGAGCGTCGTCCAGGGGCGGCCGTCGCGGTCGCGGCCGGTGACGGCGACCCAGTCGGCGTCCTGCCCGTGGACGCGCCGGACGTCGGCGCCGTCCGGGCTGAGCACCTGCGCGGCGCCGTCGAAGGCGGGGCCGCGCCAGAAGACGCCGCCGTAGCCGGCGCCGACCCGGCCCAGCGCCGCCGGGGTGCGCCACGGCAGCGGCCGGTCGGTGGCGTTGGTGAGCCGGGTGTGCACGCTCAGGGACCAGGCGGTCTCGTCCACCGGCCGGCAGGCGATCGAACGCTGCTCCCGCAGCAGCGTCGCCTGGCGCGGGTCGGCCCATTCGAGGGTGTGGTGCAGCTCGGTGTTCGTGCGGCGCAGCCAGCGCTGGTGGCGCTGGGTGCCGTGGTTGTCCAGCCAGGCCGGGCCGTGGCCGGCGACGAAGGTGCGCCCGCCCCAGAAGTTGCACCCGTCGAGGTCGGGGGCGGCCACGCTGATGCCGAACTGGTGGGGGTGCGAGTCGGGCGCCGCGTCGGTGACGGTGACGCCGGCGAGCGTGCGCACGGGATGGAGGTAGGGGCGCGGGGACGCCGACAGCGGCAGGTCGGGCTCCCAGACGTACTCGGCGACGTCCTGCCCGCGCAGCCTCAGCACGGCGACTCCGCGCGGGCGGTCGGTGCGCGCGGGAGGTACGCCGGGAGCGTGCATGGTCGTATCGCCGCCTCTCTGGGCCTCGACGAGGCCGAGGGTCTTTCCCCAGGGTTGAGCGTACGACACTTCCCGGTTCCCCCAGTTTCGAGATCGGCGGGTGTGCAGGGCGTGCCCCGGTGGGGTCACGTGGGACGGGACGCCGAGGTCAGCGGCAGCCCGAGGTCGTCGAGGCGGACGGCCTTCCCGGTGCGTAACGACTCGTTGCCCGCGACCCCGGTCAGGACGCTCGCGGCGCCGTCGAGGAACCCGGCCTGCCGGCGCAGCGGGTCGCCGGAGGCGCCGCGGAACACCTCGTCGAGCAGCATCGTGTCGCCGCCACCATGCCCGCCGCTGGGCCCGCCACTGGGCCCGCCACTGGGCCCGCCGCCGCCCTCGGGGATCGGCACCTGACGGGCGGGCTCCCAGTGCCGCTGCAGGAGGAGCCGCGCGCCCCGGCGGCGCGGCTGCTCCGGCTCGCCGTCCTGGCCGCCGTCCGCGGCGCGGGCGTCCACGGCGGTGGCGGCGGCGATGGCCGCGCTGGTGGCGACGGGCTCGACGTGGGTGCGCTCGACGACGTCGAGCTCGATGCGCCCGCCGGTGCCGTTGATCGCCACGCGATATCCCTCCCAGGGGCAGTGCGCGTGCAGCGTGTACGACATCGACGCGCCGCGGCGGTAGCCGACGACGACGTTGAGGTTGTCCTCGATCGTGATGCCGTCGGAGAACACGTCGCGGTCGCGGATGTAGCCGTCCAGATGCTCGCCGTCCTGGTAGAGCAGCCGCAGCCGGTCGTCGGCGGCGATGTCGAGCGCGAAGGGGTCGCTCGGCCCGGCGGCGTCCCTGCTGCGCTCCGGGCGCGGCCCGAGCCCCCGCCTGCGGGCGTTGTCCGAGCCGTAGAACCGCAGGCCGCCGCGGGCGTACACGGTCTCCGGCAGGTCGGCGAGCCACCAGTTGACCAGGTCGAAGTGGTGGCTCGCCTTGTGCACCAGCAGGCCGCCGGAGACGGCCTTGTCGCGGTGCCAGCGGCGGAAGTAGTCGGCGCCGTGCACGGTGTCCAGGCACCACTCGAACGTCAGGGAGGTGATCTCGCCGATGGCGCCCTCGGCGATGAGCCGGCGCACCAGCGCGTTCCGGGGCGAGTACCGGTAGTTGTGGGTGAGGATCAGGCCCGCGGTGCCGGCGGCGAGCGCGTCGCGGATCTGCCGCAGACCGGCGACGTCCACGGTCAGCGGCTTCTCCGACACCACGTCCGCGCCCTCGCGCAGCGCCTGGCCGATGTAGGCGGCGTGGGTGGCGTCGGGCGAGGTGACGACCACGACGTCCGGCCGCTCCCGGTCGAGCAGGCGGCCGAAGTCGCCGGGGTCGTAGTGCGCCATCCGCAGGTCGGGCCTGGTCTCGCCGACGAGACGGTCGTAGTACGCCATGCGCACCTCATTGGTGTCGCAGAACGCCACCGGGTGACCGACGTCGGAGTACGGGCCGAGCAGCGCCCCCAGGTACATGCGGGCACGTGAACCGGTGCCGACGAAGGCGTAGCGGCGAGGTCGGGCCATGCGTTTCGATCCCCTATTTCAGGCCGGTGGTGGCGATGCCCTTGACCAGGTACTTCTGGCCTGCGATGAAGAACCCGATCACGGGCGCGAGCGACAGGAACGACATGGCGAACATCTGCCCCCACTGCGACTGCCCCTCGGAGTCGATGAACTGCCGCAGGGCCAGCGGCACGGTGTACAGCTCGGAGTCGGTCAGGTAGATCAGCGGGCCGAAGAACTCGTTCCACACCGAGATGAACGTGAAGATCGCCGTGGTGGCGAACGCCGGCATGCACAGCGGCATGATCACCTTCCAGAAGGTGCGGAACGGCCCGCAGCCGTCGATGCGGGCGGCGTCATCCAGCTCCTTGGGCAGCGCGCGCATGAACTGCACCATCAGGAAGATGTAGAACGCGTTGGTGGCCAGGAAGTTGGGCACGAGCAGCGGGTAGTAGGTGTTGAGCCAGCCCAGCTTGGCGAAGACGATGTACTGCGGCACCAGGAGCACGTGGCCGGGCAGCATCATGGTGCCGAGCATCAGCGTGAAGAACAGCTTGCGGCCGGTGAACTTCAGCCGGGCGAAGCCGTACGCCGCCAGCGAGCAGGACACCAGGTTGCCGATGATGCTCAGCACGACGATCACGAACGAGTTGGCGAGGTAGACGCTGAACGGCTGCTCCAGCGCGGTCCACCCGTCCAGGTAGTTGGCCGGGTTCCACTCGGAGGGCCACAGCGACAGGTCGGTGAAGATCAGCCGGTCCGGTTTGAGCGAGCTGGAGATCAGCCACGCCAGCGGGTACATCATGACCGCGCCCACCACGCAGAGCAGCACGTGCTTGGCGTACCGGGAACGGCGGGTCCGGCCCACGCGCTCGACGAAACTTTCCTCAGTTGTCATAGAAGACCCAATACTTCGCGGCCAGGAAGTTGACCGCGGTGAACGCGGCGATGATCACCAGCAGCATCCAGGCCATGGCCGAGGCGTAGCCCATGTTGAACTGCGAGAAGCCCTGCTGGTACAGGTACAGGTTGTAGAAGAGCGTGGAGTTGGCCGGCCCGCCGGTGCCGCCGCTCATGACGAATCCCTGGGTGAAGGTCTGGAACGACGAGATCAGGGACTGGATCAGGTTGAAGAAGATGATCGGGCTCAGCAGCGGCAGCGTGATCGAGCGGAACTGCCGCCACCGCGAGGCCCCGTCGATGGCGGCGGCCTCGTAGTACATGCCCGGGATCTGCCGCAGCCCGGCCAGGAAGATCACCATGGGGGAGCCGAACGTCCAGATGTGCAGGACGATGAGCGTGGTGAGGGCGTAGTCGGGGTCGGTCGTCCAGCCCGGCCCGTCGATGCCGAACCAGCTGAGGAACGCGTTCACGATGCCGTCGAGGCCGAAGATGTAGCGCCACAGCAGGACGATCGCGACGCTCCCGCCGAGCAGGGAGGGCAGGTAGAAGACCGCCCGGTAGACGGACAGGCCCCGGATGCCGCGGTTGAGCAGCATGGCCACGCCCAGCGCCGCCGCCAGCGACAGCGGCACCGACACGAACGTGTAGACGAAGGTGACCTTCAGCGACTGGTGCAGCACGGGGTCGCGGAGCATCTCCGCGAAGTTGTCCAGCCCGATCCACTTCGGCGCGTTGAGCAGGTTGTAGTCGGTGAACGCCAGATACAGCGAGGCGAAGAACGGGATGACCGTGAAGAGCATCCCGATGAACCACGGCAGCAGGAAGAGGTACCCGGCCCGGTCCTGGGGCGGCCTGGCGGGGCGCCCGCGCCGCGGCCCGGCGGACGCCTCCGCTCCGGTGACGGGCCGGTCCAGCACCGGCGCGGCCTTCGACCCGCTCACCCGCCGAGCGCCTTCCCGCCCGCGTCGAGGAACGCCGCGGCGCCCTGCTGCGGCGTCTGCCGCTTGAACTCCACTTCGGCGGCGATCGACTGCAGGCTGGAGGCGATGCTGCTCGACCCCGGCGGGTACGTGTAGGAGCGCGGCAGCTCCTCCTTCTGCAGCCCGATCAGGTAGTCGGTGGCGACCTGGTCGTCGGCCGCGAGGCTCGGCCTGACCTCGGTGGCCACCTTGGTGTTGGCGGGCACGCCGCGGGTCGTGCCGGTCGCTCTGGAGGCGTCCGGGTCGTTGATGAGGAAGTTGAGCAGCTTCAGCGTCTCGGCCGGGTGCTTGGACTTCGCGGCGACCGACCACAGGGCCGGGGTGTCGATCGACTGGCCGCGCCGCTTCTCGGTGGTCTCGCCGGGCATGCGGAGCAGGACGAGATTGCCTCCGGCGGCGGCGTTGTAGCCCAGGAAGTTGTTGGTGGGGATGATCTGCGACGCGATCGCGCCCTTGGCCAGGTACGACTGCTCGGCGCCGCCTCCCACGTTCTCGAAGAACCCGGCCGGCGGGAACCCGCCGTCGGCCCGCATGGACTGGAACATCTCGAACCAGGCGACGAGGGTGGCCTCGCTGATGCCGAGCTTGCCGTCGGCGGTGTAGAAGTCCTCGCCGCGCTGGCGGGTGAACACGATGAGGTTGGCCAGCGTGTACGCCTCGAACCCGGTGCCGTACACCTTCTTGCCGCTGGCCTTGCTGATCTCGCGGGCGAAGGTGGCCAGGTCCTGCCAGCTCCAGGTGTTCCCGTCCGGGATCTTCACGCCGTACTTCTCGGTCAGCGCCTTGTTGACGACGAAACCGATGCTGTTCAGGCCGGAGGCGACGCCGAAGTTCTTGTCGCCGACGGCCGCGAGCGCCCGTACGCTCTCGCTCAGCCCGGACAGGTCGACCGCGCCGGCGTGCTGGTTGAGGTCGAGCAGCGCGCCCCGGTCGGCGTACTCGCGCAGGCTGTCCATGCGCATCATCATCAGGTCCGGCGGGTTTCCGGCGGCGAAACGCGTGGCCAGCTTGTCCTTGTACGGGCCGCTGTCCTGATACTCGGTCTTCACCGTGACGCCGGGGTTCTTCTTCTTGAACACCTCCAGCGCGGCCTGCGTCTTCTGCGCCCGGGAGGCGTCGCCCCACCAGACCATGTTCAGCTGGACGCCGCCGCCACCGGATCCGTCGCCGCCTCCGCCGAAGCCCCGGCCGCACGCCGCCAGGCCGAGACCGAGGCCGGACAGACCGGCCAACTTCACCAGATTCCTTCGGCTTAACGACATCGGGGCCATTCGAGCGGATCGAGGGGTCATCTGGGCGCGGTCCCTTCGAGAGGGCGCCGGCGAGCCGGCGACGAGACGTCCTGGGGGGTAGGGGGAAGGTCACGTTACGTCGGCATTTCGGGTTACGTCAACCCATGAAACAAATAGAGGCAACCGTTTGCACCGTCCTGAAACGACAACGGGGCGGCGGGTTCACCCCGCCGCCCCGTTGCTCGCAGGCCGTTACTTGTTGACGTGTCCGTACAGGAACACGGCGGCCTTCTTCAGCTGGGCGGCGCTCGCCCGGCCGGTGCGGTGCCGCTCCGCGGCGGCGATCGCCTGCTTCAGCGTCGTCTTCCCGGACACCTTGGCCGAGCCGTTGTAGACGCCGTGCGCGTAGTTCAGCCACGCGGCCAGCAGCTCACGGTCCAGCAGCGCCTTGGCGGCCTTGCTCTTGGTGGCGAGGGCCTTGTACGCGGTGGACAGCGTGGTGGCGTCGGTCAGCTCGGGGAAGACCTTGCTGCCGTTCTGCGCGATCGCGAGGTAGCACGACAGCGTCTGGTCGCTCAGCGAGCCCTTCCCGCGCAGCATCTCCTTGGCCCACGCCTTGGCGCTCAGCGGCTTGGTGCCCTTGCCCCGCGCGCAGTCGTCGGGGGTGGGCACCGGCACCGGCTCGGCGTCCGTGCCGGGGTCGGTCGGGCGGTTCGACGGGGTCGGCGCCGCGGTCGGGCTCGGCGACTTCGTCGCGGTGGGCGTCCCCGTGGGGGTCACCGTGGGCGTCACGGTGGGAGTCGCGGTCGGGGTCGGCGTGGGGGTCGGGGTGGCGTCCGGGGTCCACGGCATCGCCCTGGCGACGTCGATCCGCTTGGTGGTGACCGAGGTGCCGCCGCTGGTGTAGGTGATGTTCTTGCCGGTGGCCTTCAGCTTGTCGAGGAGCTGGTCCATGGACAGGTTCGGGTACGCCTGGCGCATCACGGCCAGCGCCCCGGCGACGTGCGGGGCCGCCATCGAGGTGCCGTTCATGGAGCCGAACCCGTTGCCGGGCACCGAGGAGTTGATGCCCACGCCGGGCGCGAAGAAGTCCAGCAGCGGGCCGCGGTTGCCGAACGAGGCCACCGCGTCGTTGTCGTCGGTGGCGCCGACCGCGACCGCCCGGGAGATGCAGGCCGGGCTGGAGACGCCGTCGGTGAAGCCGTTGTTGCCGGAGGCGACGACCGTGGCCACGCCGAACTGCTGCAGCCAGACGATCTCGTCCCGCAGGCCGCCGAATTCGGGGTCGTCGTCGCAGGGCTTGGTCTGCTTCGGGCCGCCGCCCAGGCTCAGGTTGGCCGCCACGACCTTGTAGGCGGCGTGGACGCTGTCCACGTACTGCAGGGCCAGCTTCTGGTCGGAGGTGTAGCTGAGGAAGCACGGGGCGCTGGTGCCCAGCTCACCGCAGATGGGGCCGTTGAAGCGGGTGAAGACCTGGACGGGCAGGATGCCCGCTTCGGGGGCGACGCCGTCGGATGGAGCGTTCCCGGCCTTCTTGCCCGCCGCGATGCCGGCCACGTGGGTGCCGTGGGCGCACTTGTTCGCCCCCTGGACCAGGCACTTGGGGGTCTTGGCGTCGGCCGAGCCGGGGCCGGTCTGGACCGGCAGGCCGTTCGGGCACAGCGACTCGGCCTGGATGGCGGGGTCGTTGTCGACGGTGGAGAAGCAGGCCTCGTTCACGATCCGCCCGGCGAAGAACGGGTGGTCGCGGTCGATGCCGGTGTCGACGATGGCGACGGTGGAGCCCTTGCCGGTCCAGCCCGTCTTGTTGGCCCAGTCGGAGCCGATCAGCTTGGTGCTGACGTCGAGCGAGGGCGCGCTCAGCTCGTCCTCGTAGATGGACTTGATCCGGTCGTCGGTCTTGAGCTTGTCGAGCGTGGCCTGGTCCAGGGAGGCGACCAGGAACTCCTTGGAGCTCGTCCGGTCGATGACCTTGGTCTCTTTCGAGGCCTTCTCCGTCTTGTCGGCCACGGCCGCCAGGCTCTCGCCGCCCTTGATCTCGATGATCGCGCGGACCTTGTGGCCGCTCTTCACCTCGGCGGCGAGGCTCTTCGCGACGGCGGGATCGTCCGCGGCCGCCTGCGCGGGCGACGCGGCGGCCAGGGCGCCCGTCATCGTGGTGGCGAGCATGGAAACGCTCGCCAGCAGAGACCGTAGTCTCACTGATCCTCCGGAGGAACGGGCCCGTCTCGTCCGGACGGGGCTGCGTAAGGGGAGCGGGACAGCATCGAGTGCTCAGCCAGCTGCCGGTGTCGAACAAGATCCCCTTTGAGTGCGAGGAACAGGCTAGGAGGTTATGCGGAGGATAAGTAGGAATGAGGTGATTCCGTTATCTGGAAATCTCCGCAGGTCACATGGGTCGGAAGCCGGACGTGTGCCGCATCCGTGAGATAATGCTCTTATCGGAGCCCTCTCGGCCCCGGGCGCAGCCCGGGCGGGAGGGTTTTTTCATGCCCGCCCTCACCACGTGACCCGCGGCGGGCGTCTCCCCCTCCACCCCATCAAGGAGTGCCCCTATGGACCTCGGTCTGACCTGCCCGCGTTTCCTCTGGTCCGGTGGCGACGCCGCGATCGCCGACAAGTTCGCCGCCGTCGCCCGCGGCGCCGACCAGGCGGGGCTGCGCAGCCTCTGGGTGATGGACCACTTCTTCCAGATCCCCAACTTCGGCTCCGCGGAGGACCCGATGCTGGAGGCGTACGGCGCGCTGTCGTACGCCGCCGCCCTCACCAGCCGGGTGAGCCTGGGCGCGCTCGTGACCGGCGCCGTCTACCGCGCGCCCGGCCTGCTGATCAAGCAGGTCAGCACCCTGGACGCGCTCTCCGGCGGTCGTGCCGTCCTCGGCATCGGCGCCGGCTGGTACGAGCCCGAGGCCCGCGGCCTCGGGCTGCCCTTCCCGCCGCTGGCCGAACGGTTCGAGCGGCTCGAGGAGACCCTCCAGATCGCCAGGCAGATGTGGAGCGACCAGGACGGGCCGTACCGGGGCCGGCACTATAGCCTGGAACGTACGCTCAACGCGCCGCAGGCCGACCCGCCCATCCTCATCGGCGGCAGCGGGGAGAAGAAGACCCTCCGCCTCGTCGCCCAGTACGCCGACGCCTGCAACTTCCTGTACGGCGCCGACGTCCGGCACAAGCTCGGCGTCCTGCGCGCCCACTGCGAACGCCTGGGCCGGCCCTACGAGGACATCGAGAAGACCCTCCACATGCGCATCCCCGAGGGCGAGAGCGTCGAGCAGAGCGTCCGGCGCTGCGCCGAACTCGCCGCCCTCGGCATCGACCACGTCATCGTCGCCGTGCCCGACCCCGCCGCCGATTCGTGGCTGACCCACTTGACCGAACTCGCCACGCGGATATCCACCATCACGCCATTCGGTCGTAATAGGAGCAATTCCGGCTGAATAACTTTGCGCGATGCGATGAATATCGGGTCCGCGTATTATGGAATGGTGGTCTTCCGGATACTCGTCTCATGAATGCGCAGGGCGTGGCCTTGCTGACCGCGGCGATGAACCTCGTCACGCTGCTCTTCGTCGGGCTCCAGACGAGGGCGCTGACGAGGCAGACCAGGCTGGTGGCGGCCAATCTCGAGTACGGCACCCATCAGCGGCTCATCGATTATCTCAACGAGATCAACACCATGATCATCGATAATGACCGCGTTCGCGAGATATTCGCGGACATCGATTTCATCGGCGACAGTGTCCGGCGAAATCCGGAAATTTCCGTGCAGAACATCGCCCTCGCCTGGTCCATATTCAATCGCTACGAGGCCGCCCACACCGGCTACCGGCTGGGCGTCATCAAGGACGACGACTGGGAGATCTGGCTGCGCAGGATCAGGAAGGACCTCAAGATCCCCTTCATCCGCACGGTGTGGCTGCAGGACATGCAGAACTTCGACTACCGCAAGGACTTCCGGGACCTGATCAACGACCTCCTGTAGGCGGCCCCGGCCGGCTCGACGATGGGAGCAGAACGCCACGTTTGACACCAAAACCTGACAGTCTCCTTCGCGGATTGCGATAGCTTGTGTACGGAATGATCACGAATGGAGGCCGTGACATGCCGGAGCAAGGCGGTGGCGGAGCTATGGGGATCGACGTCACCAGGCCAAGCGTCGCCCGTATGTACGACTACTACCTCGGAGGCAAGGACAACTTCGAGGTCGACCGCGACGCCGTAGGGCGGGTCGAGAAGGCGATGCCCGAGATCCGTCAGCTGGCCCAGGAAAACCGGGCGTTCCTGCGCCGCGCGGTGCGGCACATGGCCCGGCAGGGGATCCGGCAGTTCATCGACATCGGCTCCGGCCTGCCCACCGTGGGCAACACGCACGAGATCGCCCAGCAGATCATCCCGGACGCCCGGGTGGTGTACGTCGACAACGACCCGGTCGTGCTGCAACACGGCCGCGCGCTCCTGGCGACCGACCACAACACCACCGTGGCCGCCGCCGACATGCGCCGCCCGGCCGACGTGCTCGGGCACCCGGAGACCGTCAAGCTCATCGACTTCAACGAGCCGGTCGGCGTCCTGATGATCGCCATGGTGCACTTCCTCACCCTGGAGGAGCGCGCCTCGGTCATGGGCCAGCTCCGCCACGCCCTGGTGTCCGGCAGCCACCTGACGGCCACCCACGTCACCGTCGACGGCCACCCGGCGGACGCGGTCGCCCAGATCGAGACGGTGTACGCGGCCACGCCGACGCCGATCTACTTCCGCGAGCACGCCGACGTGGCGAGCTTCTTCGACGGGTTCGACCTGGTGGATCCCGGTCTGGTCACCATCGACGCCTGGCACCCTGACCCGGCCGACCCGGCTCCCGCCGCCACGCGATGGCTGTACGGAGGAGTCGGCCGCAAGCCGTGAGCCGCCTCATCGAGGCTCCGCGCCGCCGGCGACCAGGCGTTTGCCGAGGCGCTGGGCCGGGGCCTCGATCAGCCGGTAGGTCATGGCGCTGAGCGGGATCAGGGCCAGGAAGTACAGCACCGGGTTCGGGATCACGTGCAGCAGGATCGGGTGCAGCAGGTAGAGGGAGAAGCTGATCACGCCGAGCCGCGCCAGCCAGCGCGGGAACGCCCGCCGGCGCAGCGCGAACGCCAGCCCGAAGGCGCCGTACGCGAGCGCGATCGCGGGCGCCCAGCTGGGCTCGTCCTTGGCGAAGAGCCCGCAGCCCAGCACCACCGCCACCGCGACGGCCGCCGTACGCCAGCGGACGGCTCCCTGCTCGGCCCGGTACACCGCCGTCCCCGCGAACATCGTCGCCAAAATGATCACGCCCTGCCAGGTGCCGGCCCGGCTGCCCAGGATCACCAGCCCGAGCCCGAGGAGACCGCCCGCGACGGCGGCGGCCGTACGTACCCTGCCGTGCCCGAGGGCGGTCACCGCGATGGCCGCCACGACCGCGACGGGGAGCAGCACGGCGGCCACGTCGTCCCGGCCGCCGATCATCGTCTGCGGCACCAGCAGGCCCAGGCCCACGGCCACCAGCGCCAGGACGACGGCGATCTCCGCCGATCTGCCGGCCTGCCGCACCTGGAACAGCGCGACGCTGATCAGGTAGAACGCCATCTCGTACGAGAGCGTCCACGTCACGGTGATGACGGCCGGCAGGTTGAGCAGCTCCTGCAACATGGTCAGATTGCCGAGCGCGACCACGGGGAGAGGACGCTCGGCGAGCTGGGGTTCGAGGGGGAGCACGCCTGCCAGGGCCAGGAGCAGCACCAGGCCGCAGGCGCTGATCAGCAGGGGGAGGAGGCGGAAGGCCCGCCCGGTCCAGAAGGCGCGCACGTCGCCGCGCCGTTCCAGGGAGGCGGGGATGATGTACCCGCTGACCAGGAAGAACACGAACACGCCCCAGCTGCCGAGGTCGATCCTCCGGTCCACCTCCACCCAGAGGTCCGGGACGAAGGTCCAGCCGGCGTGGTGCATGGTGACGGCCAGCGCGGCCGGCCCCCGCAGGGCGTCCAGCCAGGCCAGCCGGGCGGGGGCCCTGAACATCTGCCGGAGTCTAGGCCATACGAGACCGCCGGGAGTCCACGTCTCAGACCAGCCGGGCCTCGTAGGCGGCGATGACCAGGTGGACGCGGCTGCGCGCACCGAGCTTGGTCAGCAGGCTGCTGACGTGCGTCTTGATCGTGCTGAGGCTGACGTACAGGCTCTGCGCGATCTCCGCGTCGGACAGGCCCCGGGCCACCAGGACGAGGACCTCGCGCTCGCGTTCGGTGACGTCCAGGCCGCGGACCGGTGGCGCCGGGCTGGTGGCCACGCTGCTCGGGCTGTCGCTCGGCGTGATCCTGCGCAACGGGGCCGTGGCGACCGCGGCGCTGGTGACGATCGTCCTCGTGCTGCCGCCGACCTGGGCGGCTTTCACGGTGCTCGCCGGGTGGGCGGTGGTTCCGCTGCTCGCCGCCGGGCGGCGGGAGTGAATGTGCAGGATGCGGGGGTAGGGGGCGCCCGTAGTCCGAAGAAATGGGGAACGTGTATGAGCCGCATCGGGGAATGGCTGAAGAAGGCGGAGAACCTGGCCAGAGGGCATTCCAAGCAGGCCGACCAGTTGCTGGACCGGGCCGAGCGCTACGCGAAGGAGCGGACCGGCCACAAGTACGACGACCAGATCTCGAAGGGCGCGGACGCGGTGCAGGAGCGTTACGGCGGCGGCGGTCAGAAGCAGCCGCCCGTTCGGGACGAGGAGACCAGGGACCAGAGGCGCGAGGGCTGAACGGCCGGCTACCTGTCCTCGACGAAGGAGAGGTAGCGGTCGGCTGAGCGGCGGACGGCCTCCGTGCCGTCCCCGTGCACGACGCGCTTCCACCAACCCCCGTAAACCCTCTCGAACGCGTACGGCTCCAGCAGGTCCAGGGCACGGCGCACGACGTGCGGACGTTCCGGGATGTAGTTGGGGTAGCTGTACATGAAGCTCACCCAGCGCCGGTCCTGGACGACCTGGAGGATGTCACCCGAGAACAGGGCACGCTCGGACGACCAGTGCAGCACCTGGCCGCCCTCGAAGTGCACGCCCGCGTTGATCAGGGTGAGGTCCTCCGACAGCCGGTGGGTGTCGCCTTCCCAGAAGATGACCGAGTCGTCCGGTCTGGCCACCCACCGCCTGTCGGCGGCGTGGATGTATACCGGGGCGTCGAAGGCCCGGGACCATTCGATCATGGAGCCGTAGAAGTGGGGGTGGCTGATGGCGATGGCCGACACCCCGCCCAGCTCCTCGACCTCGGCGATCAGGTCGTCGTCGAGGTAGGAGACCATGTCCCAGAGCACGTTGCCCTCCGGCGTGCGCAGCAGGAGCGCGCGCTGCCCGATCGCCGTGGGCGGGGCGGTGCCGATGCCCAACACGCGCGGGCCCTCCTCCTCCACCCGGCCGCGATGGCCCTCGGCCGCCAGGCCCGCCAGCGTGGTCCACCGCTGGCCGTCCCAGCCGACGTACTGGCGCTCGTCCTCGCAGATCGGGCAGTCGGGGCGCGGCTCGGCGTACTGGACGCCGCAGGTGCGGCAAATGGGCAGGTCGGCCGGTGGCATGCGGCCAGCCTAGCGCGGGCCTGTACGGTGATCGCATGGTCAGAGGGGGGTTGCTGGTCGCGGGGACCACGTCCGACGCGGGCAAGAGCGTGCTGACGGCGGGGATCTGCCGGTGGCTGGCCCGCAGGGGCGTGCGCGTCGCGCCCTTCAAGGCGCAGAACATGTCGCTCAACTCGTACGTCACCGCTCAAGGCGCCGAGATCGGCCGGGCCCAGGCGACGCAGGCGCAGGCCGCCTACCTGGAGCCGACGGTGGACATGAACCCCATCCTCCTCAAACCGGGCACCGACCGCCGCAGCCAGGTCGTCCTCATGGGCAACCCGGTGGCGGACGTGGACGCCATGGAGTACGGCGCGCTCAAGGACCTCCTGCGCGCCACCGCGCTGGAGGCGCTCGAAAGGCTCAGGGGTCAGTACGACGTGGTCGTGTGCGAGGGCGCGGGCAGCCCCGCCGAGATCAACCTGCGCCGCGGCGACATCGCCAACATGGGCCTGGCCAGGGCCGCGAACCTGCCCGTGATCGTGGTCGGCGACATCGACAGGGGAGGGGTGTTCGCCGCGTTCTACGGCACGGTGGGCCTCTTAGACGCCGACGACCAATCGCATATTTCCGGATTTGTCGTGAACAAGTTCCGCGGCGCGCGGGAGCTCCTGGAGCCCGGCCTCGACATGCTCAGGCGGCTGACCGGGCGCGAGGTGTACGGCGTCCTGCCCTGGCTCGACGGGCTCTGGCTGGACGTCGAGGACTCGTTGGCCCTGGACAGCCGGAAGGTCGCGGTGGGCGCCCCGTACGGCAGGCAGACCCTCCGGGTGGCCGTCGTGCGGCTGCCGAGGATCTCGAACTTCACCGATCTGGACGCCCTGGCCGCCGAGCCGGGGGTCGTGGTGCGTTTCGTGACCGATCCGGTCGAGCTGGACGACGCCGACCTGGTGGTGCTGCCGGGCTCCAGAGCCACGGTGAGCGACCTGGCGTGGCTGCGGGAGCGCGGGCTGGCGGCGGCGATCATCGACCGCGCGGGGCCCGTGCTGGGGATCTGTGGCGGGTTCCAGATGCTCGGGCGGGAGATCGTGGACGAGGTGGAGTCGGGGGCGGGCAAGGTCGAAGGGCTCGGGCGGCTGCCGGTACGCGTCGAGTTCGCGAAGGAGAAGCGGCTCGGGCGGCCGGAGGGCACGGCGTACGGGCAGCCGGTCCGCGCGTACGAGATCCACCACGGGCTGGCTTCGGTCGACGGAGGCGAGCCGTTCCTCGACGGCTGCCGGGCCGGCAACGTCTGGGGCACCACCTGGCACGGCGCCCTGGAGAACGACGGTTTCCGCCGGGCCTTCCTGGCCGACGTGGCCGCGCGGGCGGGACGCGACTTCGCGCCGGCTCCCGGCACGGACTTCGCCGCGCTCCGGGAGGAGCGGCTCGACGCGCTCGGCGACCTGGTGGAACGGCACCTCGACACGGACGCGCTGCTCCGCCTCATCGAGCACGGCCCGCCGGACGTCCCGGTCCTGCCCCCGGGCGCGCCGCCGCTCGGCTAGCCCGCGCTCATCGCGTCTGGGCTCATTTTGTCTGGGCTCCGTCTGCCCGGGCTGTGCGCTGGGCGTCGATCCAGGCGTCGATCTGCTCCCAATGGTCGTACAACCACCGGATCCGGTCCTCCCGCTCCGCCGGGATCTCGGCCGCGGGCACCCGCCACCACTTCGCGGTGATCTGAGCGTTGAAGGGCAGCTTGCGCCAGACGTCCCCCAGCGTGATGAGGTCGTCGAGCCCGGTGTGCGCGACGAAGATGACGTCCGCCGCCGGGCACGCCTCGATGGCCGTGATGGCGCCGTTCGGGCGGGGCGGGAGCAGGTGGTCCATGCCGCGCGCCCGCTCCGCCTCCTCGGTCAGGCCCTTCTCCTCCAGTCGCCGGATGGCGAGCCGGCGGCGGCGCGGGGTGAAGTTGCCGCCCTCGGGGAAGATCACGAGAGCGTCCTGGTCGCCCATCGTGGCGGCGAGGCGGTGGATCTCCTCGATGACCCGCTTCTGCCCGGACTTGCGGGGCACGAACGCGTTCGGCAGCCGGTTGATCACGACGTCCAGCGAGGGGTCGTATTGGAGTGCGGCCTTCATGACGATGCGCGGCTGCCGGTGATAGATCGCCAAAAGGTAATAAATCAGCAAAAAGGAGTCGCCCGGGCCCGCGTGCCGGGACAGCACGATGACCGGTCGCGTCAGCCTGGCGGACTGCTCCTCGGTCGTCAGGTCGGGCTCCCGGATCTCCAGCGTCAGCCGGAAGATCCGGACGGCGGCCGCGTGCACCTTGGCCAGGAACCACCTGATCAGGGCGTAATGCCGCTCCTGGCGCCGGGCCCCGCCCGCCACCCACAGCCACAGGCACGCGATCAGCACGCCCGACTCCAGCGTCAGCCACACCGTGGCGAACCAGACGAACCTCGCCCCTCTGCGCCGCGGCGGCGGCAGGCGCAGCGAGGCCGCGGCCGTGACCAGGAGCCAGAACGGCAGCGTCACCACCATGAACACGGTCACCACGATGACCAGCGGAGCCAGCACCAGCCGGCGGAGAATACGCGGTGGAAGCAACGGCGGCCTCCCTGCAACGGTCTAACCCTCATCCTCCTCTGTTACGCAAATAGCGGGAAGAAGCGCTGTACGCCCGCTCGATGCAGGCGGAGATCTGCGAGATGTCGCGGTAGCGCAGCGGGGAGAGCGCCTCGGTCATCCCGGCGGGCAGCACGTGCACCTCCACGCCGGGCGGCAGGCTGGCCATGTCCTCGGCGAACCGGTGCCTGCGCGCGATCTCGAACGCCACCATGCCCACCTCCCAGAACCTCCTGGGCGGCGCCAGCGGCCGTTCGATCCGCCCGACGTGCAGGACGTAGACGCGCTTGGCGCCGAGCTGCACGGCCCGCCCCACGGGGATGCTGTGCACCAGCCCCCCGTCGTAGAAGTGCTCGCCGCCGATCACGACGGGCGGCAGCAGCCCGGGCACCGCGCACGACGCCAGCACCGCATCGACCAGCGGCCCGCCGGTGAACCAGTGAGCCGCCGCCCGCTCGACCGAGGCCGCCACGCACTGGAAGGGGACCTCCAGCTCCTCGATCCGCGAAACCCCCACGGTCCCGCTCAGAACCTCGCGCAACGGCCCGATCGGGTGCAGATGAGTGCCGGTCCTGGCCAGCGTGGACAACCGGGCCACCCACGAACCGGCGAAGGCCGTACGTACGACGTCGGAGCGCCACAGAGTGGTCAGCCGCTCCACCGCCTCGGACGGGGCGGCGGCGATGACCACCCCGTTCAGGGCGCCCACGGATGTGCCCACGACGAGGTCGGGGCTGATGCCCGCCTCGTCGAGCGCCTGCAGCATGCCCACCTCGTGCGCGCCGAGCACGCCCCCGCCACCGAGCACGAACGCCGTTTCCACGCCACCCACCCTCTCGTTGCCGCGTCCCGGAAGCAAAGCCATCCGCACGCTGCCGGACCCGTCCGGTGACGGAGGTCCCGCGCGGCGGGACGATTCGGCCATGACAGCAGTGGTGCAGGCCGAAGGGCTGACCAAGTATTACGGCAGGCGCCGCGGCCTGGAAGATCTCACGCTGGAGATCCAGCCGGGGGAGATCTTCGGGTATCTCGGGCCGAACGGCGCAGGCAAGACGACCACGCTCCGGTTACTGCTCGACGTGATCAGGCCCACCCGGGGCACGGTACGCGTCCTCGGCGCCGACCCGCGCGAGGCCGCGACCCGCTCCAGGATCGGCTACCTGCCGGGCGAGCTGGCGCTGGAGGGCCGCGAACGGGCCAGGGACTACCTGCGCTTCCTCGGCAGGATGCGCGGCGGCGTGCCGGACACGCGCATCGAAGCCCTGGCCGAGCGCCTCGAGGCCGACCTGTCGGTGCAGATGCGCAAGCTCTCCAAGGGCAACAAGCAGAAGGTCGGGCTGATCCAGGCGTTCATGCACGAGCCGGAGTTCCTCATCCTGGACGAGCCGACGGGCGGGTTGGATCCGCTGGTGCAGCACGAGTTCCTGGCCATGGTCAGGGAGGTGCGCCAGTCCGGGCGAACCGTGCTGATGTCCTCGCACGTGCTCGCCGAGGTCGAGAACGTCTCGGACCGGGTCGGAATCGTACGGGACGGGCGCCTGGTGGCCGTGGAGGACGTGGCGGCGCTGCGCGAGAAGGCGGTGCGCCGGGTCGAGCTGCACTTCGACGCGCCCGTGCCGCGAGCGGCGTTCGAGAACCTGCCCGGCGTGCGCGATCTGCGCGTGGAGGGTGCCGGCGTGCGCTGCACGATCGACGGCCGCCCGGACGCGCTGATCAAGGCGGCGGCCGCCTTCACCGTGGTGCACATGGTGAGCGCGGAACCGGACCTGGAGGAGATCTTCCTGACCTACTACAGCGACGAGGAGCGGCACCATGATCGCTAAGAGCCTGCGCGACAACCGGCGGTCGCTCATCTGGTGGTGCCTGGGCATCAGCGCTTTCATGGGCGTCTATCTGGGCGCGTACGCCAACGTCAAGCTGAACCCCGAGACCTACGACTCCATGGCCATGGCCAAGTTCCCCGGGCCGCTCAAGGACCTGATGGGCGGGCTCGGGGACTTCGCCTCCAGCGCCGGCTACCTGCAGACGGTCGTCTACCAGCTCTTCGTCCCCATGCTGTTCATCGTGTTCGCGACGCTCCTGGCCAACCGGGCGATCGCGCAGCCGGAGGAGTCGGGCACGCTGGAGCTGGTCGTCACGCTGCCGGTGGACCGGCGGCGGCTGGTGCTGGACAGGTTCGCCGCGCTGGCGGTCGCGATGCTCGTGCTGGCCGTCGTGACGCTGCTCGCCATGTGGGCGATGAGCGAGGTCGTGGAGATGGGGGTGCCGTTCGACCGGATCCTGGCCGCGCACCTCGGGGTGCTCCTGGTCGGGCTGCTGTTCGGGACGATGGGGCTGGCGGTCGGCGCGGCCACCGGGCGCAGGTCGATCGCCTCCGCCGTGGTCGGGGTGTGGGTGGTGGCCGGCTACGTCGTGGTCACGATCGGCCGGAACATCGACGCCATCTCCTGGCTGAAGTGGGTCTCGCCGTTCCACTACTACGCCGAGGGCCGGCCGCTCTATGAGGGGCTGCCGGTCGGGGACTACCTTGTGCTGGCGGGGGCGACGGCCGTGCTCGCGCTCACCGCGGTGCTCTCCTTCGACAGGCGTGACGTAGGAGTGTGATGGCGATCTCCGAGCTGCCCGCCGACCTGCTCGCCGACCTGCTCGGCGGGCATCGGCGGGTGCTGGCCGAGCACGCCGCGACCGGCCGCTTACCCTCCCGCGAGGCGCTCGACGCCTACCGCGCGGCGGGCAGGCGCGCCGCCACGCTGGGGGTGCCGCTGCGGGTGCTGGTGGACGGCGCGCTCGCCGCCGGCGAGGGGCTGCCGGAAGCGCTGCCCGCGCTGCGCAAGGCGGTCTCCGCGCTGATGGAGGGGTACGAGAGGGCGCAGCTCGCCGCCATCCGCGAGGAGGAGCAGGCCTGGCGGGAGTTCGTGGACGACCTGCTCCAGGGGCGGGCCGAGCGGCTGGCGGAGCGGGCCGAGCACTTCGGGCTGCGGCTGGCGGGGTCGTACGTGGTGGCCGTGGCCCGCGGCATGCGCGACGGCGACCAGGACCGCATCGAACGGGACCTGATCGCCCGGTTCGGCTCGCACAACGTGCTCGTGGCCGTGCGCGACGGGCTGCTGGTGTGCGTGGCCCCGGCGACGCTGCCGGCCGCGGTGGGAGAGTTCACCCATCACGTACGCGCCCGCTTCCCGGCCGGGTGGCGGGTCGCGGTGGGACGGCCGCAGCGCGGCCCCGGCGGCGTGGTGGCCTCCTACCGGGAGGCGGCGCAGGCCCTGGAGCTGGCCGACGGGCTGGGGCTCAGGGCCGACGTGGTCAAGGCGGCCGACCTGCTCGTCTTCCCCGTGCTGCTGCGCGACAGGGGCGCGATCGAGGACCTCGTGACCAGCGTGCTGAGCCCGCTGCTGGGGGCGCGGGGCGGGCACGAGCCGCTGCTGGAGACGCTGGAGGCCGTCTTCGCCTCGCACGGCAACCAGACGGCCGCGGCCCGGCGGCTGGGGCTGAGCCCGCGGGCGGTCACGTACCGGCTGGAGCGCATCCGCCGTCTGACCGGCTTCTCGCCGGACGACCCGACGCAGCGCTTCACCCTGGAGACCGCCGTGCTCGGGGCCCGTCTGCTGGGCTGGCCCACGAGCCCCGGCTTCGGCCTCAGTCGGTGACGGCGAGGCGGATGCCGAAGCCGACGATGACCACGCCGGTCAGGCGGTCGAGGAAGCGGCGTACGGCGGGCGTCCGCAGGAAGCCGCCCACCAGCGAAGCGAACCCGATCAGCGCCGCGCTCCACAGCAGCCCCTCGGCCACGTGCACGCCGGCCAGCACCAACCCCATGACCGCGTGCGGCGCCCCGTCCGGGATGAAATGCGGCAGCATGGCCACGTAGAACGCCCCGACCTTGGGGTTGAGCAGGTTCGTGACCAGCCCGCGCCGGAACCCGCCCCCGAACCGCACCGCCTGCTCCGGCTCGTCGTGGGGCGCGGTCTTGGCCAGGAGCATGCGCAGGCCCATCCACACCAGGTACGCCACGCCGGCCCAGCGCAGGATCTCGTAGCCGAGCCGCGAGGCGGCCAGCAGCGCCGACAGCCCGGCCGCGGTGAGCACGCCCCACGTGAGCGTGCCGAGCTGGATGCCGAGCGTCACGCCCCAGGCCGCTCGCCTGCTCGCCAGCAAGGACGTACGCAGGATCAGAGCCGTGTCGAGGCCGGGGGTGAGCGTGAGCAGTGCCACTACGGCGGCGAACGACCAGATTGATCCTGCGATGTCCATGGCGTCAGGGTATGAGGAGCAGTTTTCCTGTCGTCCGGCGGGCCGCCAGGTCCTCGTGCGCCTGGTGCGCCTCGGACAGCGGGTAGCGGTGCGAGATGTTGATGGTGAGCTGTCCCGACTTGATCCAGCCGAACAGGTCGGAGGCGCGCCGCAGCAGCTCCTCGCGCTCGGCTATGTAGTGGACGAGCGTGGGCCTGGTCAGGAAGAGCGAGCCCTTGCGGTTGAGGATCTGGGGGTCGATCGGCGGCACCGGGCCACTGGCGGCGCCGTACAGGGCCATGAGGCCGCGCGGCCGCAGCGCGTCGAGCCCGCCCTCGAACGTGGCCTTGCCGACGCCGTCGTACACCACGTCGATCCTGTCCCGCAGCGCCTCGGCGAAGTCGTCGTACCGCAGCACCTCGTCGGCGCCGGCCTCCCTGGCCAGCTTCTCCTTCTCGCTGGTGGAGACGGTGGTGTGGACCTTGGCGCCCCTGAGCTTGGCCAGCTGGATGAGCAGCTGCCCCATGCCGCCGGCTCCGGCGTGGACGAGCACCTCGTCGCCCTCCCGCACCTCGTGGGTGGAGTGGGTGAGGTAGTGGGCGGTCATCCCCTGGAGCATCGCCGCCGCGGCCACGTCGGCCGGGACGCCGTCGGGCACGGGCACGGCCCGGTCGGCCGGGACCACCGCCTTCTCGGCGTAGCTGCCCAGGACGTTGGCCCAGGCCACGGTGTCGCCCACGGCCACCCCTTGCACCCCGGGCCCGACGGCCGAGACCGTGCCCGCGCCCTCGGAGCCGATGGGAGTGGGCAGGTCGAGCGGGTACGCGCCGGAGCGGTGGTAGATGTCGATGAAGTTGACCCCGCTGGCCGCGACGTCGACCACGATCTCCCCCTCGCCGGGGACGGGATCGGGCCGCTCCACGTATTCGAGAACCTCAGGACCGCCAGGGGCGGAGACGATGATGGCATGCATGACGCCTAGTCAACTCCGTACGTGCGGGGGAATGCCACCCGGGTCCGGCTTTCCCCCAGGTGGCGAATACGTGGCGTGCTCGGCCCTGCGCGGTGTGCGGCGTGTCGGTAAGCTAGCGCGCCGTGAGCGGTGAAACCTCCCACATCGGGCGCTACAGGTTGCTTAGCGTGCTGGGTCGGGGCGGCATGGGCACGGTCCATCTCGCCGAGGATCCGGCTGGGCAGCGGGTCGCCGTCAAAGTGATCAACCCGGAGCTGACCCAGCACGAGCAGTTCCGCATGCGGTTCCGCAGGGAGGCGGACGCCGCCCAGAGGGTGCGCAGGTTCTGCACGGCCGCGGTGATCGAGGCCGCGCTCGACGGCGACCAGCTCTATGTCGTCACCGAATACGTGCCCGGCCCGAACCTCGAGGCCGCCGTACGCCAGTCGGGCCCCCTGCGCGGCTCCAGCCTCGACGCGCTGGCCGTCGGCGTGGCCACCGCGCTGACCGCCATCCACGGTGCCGGTGTGGTGCACAGGGACCTCAAGCCGTCGAACGTGCTGCTGTCGCCCGTCGGCCCGCGCGTGATCGACTTCGGCATCGCGCGGGCGCTCGACACGCTCGGAGGCGTCACGGGCACCGGCGAGCTGGTGGGCACGCCCCGCTACATGGCTCCCGAGGTGCTGCGGGGCGAACCTGTGTCCCCGGCCTGCGACGTCTTCTCGTGGGGATGCCTGGTCGCGTTCGCCGCCAGCGGCAGGGCGCCCTTCGGCGGCGACACGCTGCCCTCGATCGTCTACCAGGTGCTCAACACCGAGCCGGATCTCAGCGAGGTCGAGCCCGGCCTGCGCGAGCTGGTCGGGGCCGCGCTGCGGAAGGACCCGGCCGCGCGGCCCAGCGCGCAGCAGCTGCTCGACCAGCTCGTCGGGCGGTCGGCCGGGCCCGAACAGGCGGCGCATACCGTACAGGTGGCCTGGCAGCAGGCCACGGTGCCGTACACGTCCGTCCAGCAGAAGCCCAAGGGCAACCGCGCCAAGCTGATCGCGGGCGTCGCGGCGGCGGCCGCGGCGGTGCTCGTGGCGGGCTCGGTGGCCGCGTGGGCGGTGTTCAGCCCCAGCGGGCCGCCCGACATGAGCGTTCTCTACCGCGAGGACTTCACGCAGACCTCCGGCGGCTGGAACGGCGTCTACGACCCGGACGAGACGGCCAGCTACGGCTACCGGACGGACGGGACGTACGGGCTGGACGTGGAGAAGGGGTCCGAGGAGCGGTGGGCGAAGGCGCCCATACCCTTCCTCATCGCCACGCCGACCAACACGCCCGACCCGTCGGCCACGCCCACGCCGATGTTGCCCTCGTCCGTCGTCGTCGCCGTCACCGCCGAGGTCAAGAAGTCGGTCGGGAGCGGCGAGTACGGCGTGTACTGCCACAACATGGACGATGACGACACGTACTACGAGTTCGCGCTCGACACGACCGGGAAGGCCAGGATCCGGCGGATCGTGGACGGATCGGGCGGGACGCTGGCTCAGCCGGTGCAGGTGGACGGCCTGCCCGGCAAGGCCCGGGTGGTGGCGGCGTGCGAGCAGACCGGGTCGGCGGTGCGGCTGACGATGTGGGTGAACGATCGGCGGGTGCACCAGGTGGAGGATCCGAACGGGCTCGGGAACGGGTATGTGGGGTTGTTCGCGCGTACGCCCAAGGACGAGACGTCGCTGCTGAAGACGACGTTCGACGACTTCGAACTACGCGGCCAGAAGACCCCCTGACCCTCCCGGGGCACCGGCGCGGGCTGCTCTTGCCGGCGCGGGCGGCGGTTCGCAGCGCACCGGCATGGCCGGCGGCTCACAGCGCACCGGCATGGCCGGCGGCGAGTGCCGCACACCGGCGCGGGCGGCAGCACGGGCGGCGGTTCATAGAGCACCGGCACGGGTGGCAGTTCACAGAACACCGGCGCGGGCGGCGGCGAGCGCCGCGTCGGCGGCACGATCGGCGTCCCGCTCGGTGACCGGCTCATGCGCCACGAACAACCGGTAGTAAACAGGCGCGACGGCCACCCTGATCACTTCCCTGACATCCACGACGTCAGGCAACTCGCCGCGTGCGACCGCCCGCCGCACCACCTCGGCCGACTGTTCGTGCCGGGCCATGAAGAACTCGTGCAGCGCCCGCGCCGCGTCGGGATCCTGTACGGCCGCCGCCACGAACGCCGACGACACCGGCCCCAGCTCCGGGTCGTCGAAGCCGCTGCGCACCAGCTGGACGATGCCCCTCAGATCGCCCTCGATCGAGCCCGTGTCGGGAATGGGCCACGGCTCGTCCCTGGCCAGCTCCAGGGCGTCGGAGATCAGCCCCGCGACGCTGCCCCAGCGCCGGTAGACGGTCGTCTTGTGCACTCCTGACCGCTCGGCCACGTTCTCCACCGTCAGGCCCCGGTATCCGTGCTCGGCCAGCTCGGCGAGGGTGGCCTCCCGTACGGCGTCCCGAACCCGGGCGCTTCGCCCGCCCGGCCGCTTGTTCGACTCCAAAAACTACTCCAGTTGCATTAGCGTCTCCCGCATGGCACACTAACGCTACAACGGTTGCGATTGGAGTTCCATCCTGATCAGTCTTCGAGGGGTTTCCAAGTCATACGGCGAGCGGGCCGTCCTCGCTGAGGCGTCCATGTCCGTGAAGCCCGGCGAGCGCGTGGGCATCGTCGGCGAGAACGGCTCGGGCAAGTCCACGCTGCTGCGGCTGCTGGCCGGGGTCGAGCGGCCCGACGATGGCGAGGTGACGCTGGCCGACGACACCGGCTACCTCCGGCAGACGCTCGACCTGCCGCCCGGCCACACGGTCCAGCAGGCCGTCGACGCCGCGCTGGCCGGCCTGCGCGCCATGGAGCGCCGGATCCGCGAGCTGGAGTCGGCGCTCACCGATGACGTCATGGCGGAGTACGGGGAGCTGCTGACGGCGTACGAGCTGCGCGGCGGCTACGAGGCCGACGCGCGGGTCGACAAGGCGTTCCACGGGCTGGGGCTGTCGCGCGTGGGCCGCGACCGGCCGCTGTCCAGCCTGTCGGGCGGGGAGCGCGCCCGCCTCGGCCTGGCCTGCGTGCTGGCCGCCGCCCCCAGGGCCCTGCTGCTCGACGAGCCGACCAACCACCTCGACGAGTCGGCCCTGACCTGGCTCGAAGCCCGGCTGCGCGAGCACCGGGGCACGGTCGTCGTGGTCTCCCACGACCGCGTCTTCCTCGACCGGGTGGCCACGGCCGTGCTCGAGGTCGAGCACGGGGCGATCACCCGCTTCGGCGGTGGCTACACCGGCTTCCTGGCCGCCAAGGCCGCCGCCAGGGCCCGTTGGGAGCAGTCGTACGCGGCGTGGTGCGAGGAGGTGCGGCAGGTGCGCGACTACGCGGCCACGACCGCCCACCGGGTGGCCACGGGGCGGCAGATGCGCGACAACAACAAGATGGCCTACGACCGCAACGCCGGGCGGGTGCAGAGCTCGGTGGCCAGCCGGGTCCGCAACGCACACGAGCGCCTGCGCCGACTGGAGGCCGACCCGGTCCCTCGGCCACCCGCCCCCCTCCGCTTCCACGGCACCTTCACCCCCACCCCGGCCCTCCCCGACCCGCTGGAAACCGACGAAACGAGTCCCAGCACCCCCGCCCCAGGCCGCCCTGCACCCAACGCAGCACCGGAGCCCACCCCGAAACGCCGGCCCGGCACACAACGCACCCCTGATACGACCCACGAGCCCACCCCAAGCCATGCGCCGGCTCTGGGACATGCGCCCGCTTCGGGACGCGCGCCTGCTCCAAGCCATGCGCCCACCCCGAGCCGTGCGTCCGCTCCGGGACGTGCGCCCGCTCCGAGCCGTGCGTCCGCTTTGGGACACGCACCCGCTCCAATCCATGAGCCCGCTACGGGACGCGTGGCCGGCGTGCGATGCGCCCCTGATACGGGACGTGAGCTCGGCCTCCGACACCAGCGTGCCGGAGACGAGCGGGCGGCCGGAGACGAGCATGCCGTCGGACACGGGTATGCGGCTGGGCACGGGTATGCGGTCGGGCACGACTGGGCCCAAGCTCGCGTGCTTGTGGAGCTGCGCGATGTCCGGGTCGGCGATCGGTTGCACGTCCCCTCCCTGACCGTCGAAGCCGGTGACCGGCTGCTGGTCCGCGGGGCCAACGGCGCGGGCAAGTCGACGCTGCTCCAGACCCTGGCCGAGCACGCCCGGGTAAGGGTCGGCCACCTGCCGCAGGAGGTGACGTTCGACCCCGACCTGACCGTCCTGGACGCCTACGGCCACGACCACAGCTATGCGGACGAGCGGCGTGCGGCTCTGCTGAGCACCGGCCTCTTCAAGCCCCAAGCCCTCGACCAGAAGGTGGGCACGCTGTCGGTCGGGCAGCAGCGCAGACTGGCGCTGGCCCGGCTGCTGGCGCAGGAGTACGACCTCCTCCTGCTCGACGAGCCGACCAACCACCTCTCGCCGGTCCTGGCCGAGGAGATCGAGCAGGCACTCGACGACTACCGCGGCGGGCTCGTCGTGGTGTCGCACGACCGCGCCCTCATCCGGCGCTTCCGGGGGACCGAGATCACGCTGGCAGGAGGACGCATATGTTGAGCAGTGCAGGATCGACCAGTGAAGGACCGCAGATGTTGACCAGGATTGATGAGGGCGCGCCGTACGGCATCGCGACCGGGCCGGATGGGGCGCTCTGGTTCACGCTCGTCCACGAAGGGCGTGTCGGCAGGATGGTGCCGGGCCAGAAGCCGGTGATTCATCAGCTCGATCCGGCCGACGGGCAGCCGATGGTTATCACCCCGGGGCCGGACGGGGCGATGTGGTTCGCGGAGGGCAAGGGCGGCCGGGTCTCCCGGATCGCCGCCGACGGGCAGGTGACCTCCCATGAGGCGGACTCGCCGTACGGGCTCGTCGCCGGGCCCGACGGGGCCATGTGGTTCACCCAGATGCAGACCGGCCGGATCGGGCGCATCGGGCCCGGCGGGGAGCGGACGGAGTTCGAGGTGCCGGTGGAAGGCGGTATGCCCGCCTTCATCACGGTGGGGCCGGATGACGCGCTCTGGTTCACGATCAATCAGGGCAACGCCATCGGGCGGATCTCGCTGGCAGGCGAGGTGACCGTTCACCCGCTCCCCACGGAGGGTGCCGCCCCGGTGGGCATCACGCTGGGGCCGGATGACGCGCTCTGGTTCGTGGAGATCGGCGCTGGTCAGGTCGGGCGGATCGACACCGCCGGCAAGATCACCGAGTACCCATTGCCCGACCGGGTCGCACGGCCGCACGCGATCGTCACCGGCCCCGACGGTGCCCTCTGGTTCACCGAGTGGGCCGCCGACCGCCTCGGCCGCATCACCACCGACGGCACCATCGACTCGTACCCGCTCCCAACCGGACCGCAGGCGGGGGACGAAGGCGCGCGAAAGGCCGAGCCGCACGGGCTGACGGTCGGGCCGGACGGGGCGATCTGGGTGGCCCTGGAGGCGGGCGCTTTGGCCCGCTTCAGCACCGACTAACGAACCACGACCACCTCAGTAACCTCACCTACCAACCAGCCACCCCCCACCCCGACCCAGCGCCCCGACCCCCCACCCCGACCCCCCACCCCGACCCAGCGCCCCGACCCCCCACCCCGACCCAGCGCCCCGGCTCGGCGTCCAGGGTCTGCGTCCAGGGTCCGTGCCTGGGGTTCGCGCCCAGCGCCCCGGCTCGGTGTCCTCGCCGGGCCCGTCACCGGCCGGGGTCCGTCACAACCCAGCCCGTCACCATTCAGCACCTCGCCACTCAGCGCTTCACAACCCGGCCCGTCACAACCCGGCCCGTCACCCCAAGCCCTCGGCTCCCACGACCCGCCCCTCAGCGCCCGCCCTCAGCGCTCACCCCTCATCGGCAACCCTCAGGCCCAGCACTCAGCCCTCTGGTGGGTGGGCGTTGGTCATGAGGTGGGTGAGCGACGGCAGGCCCTTCTCCGGGGACGTCACCAGGACGCGGCACCCCGCGGCCGTGGCGGCGGCGACGCCCGTGGGGCTGTCCTCGACGGCGACGCAGCGGGAGGGGGTCGTGCCGAGCCGGCGGGCCGCCTCCAGGTACGGGTCCGGGTACGGCTTGCCGCGGGCCGTGTCCTCGTTCGCGATCACCAGGTCGAACGTGTGCCCGAGCCATGGCAGCACCAGCTCCACGATGGTCCGGGGAGAGGCGCTGACCAGGGCCGTCGGGATGGCGGTGGCGGCCAGCTCGGCCAGGAGCTCCGACGCCCCCGGCGTGACCTTCACGCCCTGCCCGATGAGGTCGGCGAAGGCGTCCGTGAGCTGCCTGACCACCTCGGTCGTGAGTGAGGCGTCCGTGGGCTGCCTGACCGCCTCGGTCGTGAGTGAGGTGTCTGTGGGCTGTCTGGCCGCCTCGGTCGTGGGCGGGGCGTCTGTGGGCTGTTTGGCCGCCTCGGTCGTGAGTGGGGCGTCTGTGGGCTGTCCGGCCACCTCGGTCATGAGTGGCGTGTCCGAAGCGGGGGTGAGGAGGTGGGCGGCCACGTCCTCGACCGTGCGGCCGAGTACGTACGGCACGTCCTCCGGCCCCAACGGCCGGCCGAGGGAGGCGGCGATGGAGACGGTGGCCTGCCACCACAGCCCTTCGGTGTCGACCAGGGTGCCGTCCATGTCGAACAGGACGGCATCCGGGCCGGCGTGCTCAGATCGCATCGGCCGCCACGACCGGGGCCGGGACGGTCACCGTGCGGGGCGCCACCAGGACGGGCCGGTCCACCAGGCGGACGGTGACGCGCGTTCCGGGTGCGAGGCGGGCCGCCTCGTGGCCGGGGACGTCGGCCAGGACCTCCCCGCCCTCCACCGCCACCCGGAGGCGGACCGAGGCGCCGCGGAAGGAGGCGGCGAGCACGTGGGCGGGACCGTCCTCGACCGGGACGACCTTGACGGCCTCCGGACGGATCAGGACGTCCACGGACGGATCCGCGGGCACCTCGCCGTCGACCGGCAGGAGCTGGCCGAGCACCGTGACCTGGTCACCGGAGACCTGGCCGGCGAGGTGGTTCATGGTGCCGACGAACTCCGCCACGAAGGCGGTGGCCGGGCGGTCGTAGATCTCGGCGGGCGAGCCGACCTGTTCGAGCCGCCCGTCGCGCAGCACCGCCACCTGGTCCGCGATCGACAGGGCCTCCTCCTGGTCATGGGTCACGAAGATGGTCGTGATGCCCAGGTCGAGCTGGAGACGGCGGATCTCCTCGCGCAGCGACACGCGTACTTTCGCGTCCAGCGCCGACAGCGGCTCGTCCAGCAGCAGGACGCGCGGTTCCAGGGCGAGCGCGCGGGCCAGGGCGACGCGTTGCTGCTGGCCGCCGGAGAGCTGGTGCGGGTAGCGGTCGGCGTGCGAGGGGAGGCCGACCAGTTCGAGTAGTTCGTCCGCCTTCTTCCGCCTGGTGGCCACGGGCACCTTGCGGACGCGCAGGCCGAAGGCCACGTTGTCGCGGGCGTTCAGGTTGGGGAAGAGGGAGTAGGACTGGAAGACCATGCCCGCGTCCCGCTTGTTGGCCGGTACGTCCGTGATGTCCCGGCCGTCCACGAGCACCGCGCCCGAGTCCGGCCGCTCGAACCCGGCCACGCACCGCAGCGCGGTCGTCTTCCCGCAGCCCGAGGGCCCCAGCAGCGCGACGAACTCGCCGGGCGCGACGATGAGGTCGAAGCCGTCCAGCGCGACCGTCTTACCGAACACCCTTCGCAGCGCGCGGAACTCCACCGATGCGGTCATTTCCCCTTCTCCTTACCAAATGCCGAGGACACGGCGAGCAGCAGCAGCCAGATGAGCAGGAGGCTGAGGATGGACACCGCGACCGAGAGCTGCCCCTTGGAGCCGGCGACGGTCACGATCCACACCGCGAACGGCTCGTACCCCAGCAGGCTGGCCACGGTGTACTCGCCCAGCACGAGGGCCAGCGTCAGGAACGACGCGCTGGCCAGGGCCGAGCGCAGGTTCGGCACGACCACCCTGACCAGCACGTACGGCCACGAGGCGCCCAGGTTGCGGGCCGCCTCCACCAGCGTCCGCACGTCCATCGCGCGCAGCCCCGCGTCCAGCGACCGGTACACGAACGGCAGCACCAGCACCACGTACGCCAGCACCAGCACCACGGGGAACGCCGGGTCCTGGACCGCGATCAGCGTGGCCCAGAACGGCGTCGGAGCCAGCACGTCCGTCCCGGTGCGCAGCGACGTGCCGATCCCGGCCACGAAGGTGATGGGCGGCACCACCAGGGGCAGCGTGCACAGCACCTCCATCAGCGGGCGCAGCCGCGGCGCGAAGAGCCGTACGGCCAGCATCGCGGGCAACGCCAGCAGCAGCACCAGCACGATCGTGGCGACGGCCAGGGACAGCGACAGCAGCAGCGAGCGCACGAACCCGTCGGCCGTCAGCAGCTCGCCGTAGGCCGCGAACGACACGCCCGTGGTCGGGGTGTAGATCGTGTACCAGAGCGAGGCCCCGAGCGGGATCAGGAAGTAGGCCGCCGCCAGCAGGAACACCGCGCCGCGCCACACGCGAGGGCGCGAGGAGCCACCCGAGATGCGCTCCAGGCCGGTCAGTGCAGCCATCGGGAGCTCCTCTTCTGCAGAGGCAGGTAGATCGCCATCACGAGCCCGGCCACCACGACCATGTCGAGGCTGAGGGCCAGCGCGATGTTCTCGTAGCCGATCAGCACGTCGCCGGTGAGCGCGCTGGCGATCTTCAACGTGACGAGCGGGACGACGGTCCCGACCATGGCGTTGGCGGTGGCGTACGCGGAGAAGGCCGACCCGAAGAGCAGCACCACCCCGCCCAGCATCGACGGCGCCAGCACCGGCAGCGCGACGAAGCGCCAGTAGTGCCAGGCGGTGGCCCCGTTGTTGGCCGCCGCCTCGCGCCACTGCGGCCGCAGCCCGTCCAGCGCCGGCGCCATGACCAGCACCATCAGCGGGATCGAGAAGTACAGGTAGGTCACCACCAGGCCCCAGAACGTGTAGAGCGAGCCGGACGGCAGCCCGACCAGGCCGCTGACCACGCCGGAGTTGCCGAGCGTGGCGATCCAGAAGAACGCCAGCGGCACCCCGCCGAAGTTGGCCAGCACGCCGGAGGCCGTCAGCACGGCCTCGCGCAGGAACGTGAGGCGTGAGGTCACGACGGCGTACGCGAGGAACGTCCCCAGCACGGCCCCCAGCAGGGCGACCACGGCGGACAGCTTCACGCTGCCGAGCATCGCGACGAGGTAGCCGCCCTGCAGGCTCTGCGACAGGTTCGCCAGGCTCGGCCGCCCCTGCGCCGTGAACGCCCCCGCCACCAGCGCGATGGCGGGGACGCCGAAGACGAGCGCGAAGAAGGCCAGCAGCGGCAGCGCCCCCAGCCAGCCCTTCGAACCGGAGCGGTTCATCCCGAGATCGCGGCGTCCCAGCCGCTGGCCAGCTTGGCCTTGGCCGCGTCCACCTGCTGGCTCGTCGGGAAGGTGGGGTTGCCCTCCACCGACGGCAGCTTCTCCGCCAGGGCCTTGTCCACGGTGCCGTCGGTGGTCATCGAGGGCAGCAGGACGGGGCGGGCGAAGCCCTTGAGGAAGAGGTTCTGGCCCTCGGCGCTGTAGAGGTACTCCTGCCACAGCCTGGCGGCCGCCGGGTGCGGGGCGTCCTTGTTGATGGCCTGGGCGTACATCTGGAAGTACTTGCCGTCGGAGGGGATGTTCACCTTCCAGTCGAGGCCCTTGGCGGCCATCTGGGGCGCGTAGGCGGAGTTGTTGTAGTCCCAGTCGATGCTGATCTGGGTCTCGCCCTTCTCGATGGTCGCGGGCGTGGTCTCCACCGGGTTGTAGTTGCCCGCGTCCTTCAGCTTCTTGAAGAAGTCGATGCCGGGCTGGATGTCGTCGAACGAGCCGCCGTTGGCGAGGGCGGCGGCGTACACGCCGGCGAAGGCCGAGCCCGCCTTGGTCGGGTTGCCGTTCATCGCGACCTTGCCCTTGTATTCGGGCTTGAGCAGGTCGGCGAAGCTCGTCGGGCACGCGGCGATCTTCTTGGCGTCGCAGCCGATGGACACGTAGCCGCCGTAGTCGTTGACCCAGAGCCCGGTGCTCTCCTTCTGCCCCTCGGGGATCTTGTCGAAGGACTGCACCTTGTACGGAGCGAACAGGCCCTCGCCGGCTCCGCTGATCGCGAACGACTGGCCGAGGTCGAGCACGTCGGGGGCGCGGTCCTGGCCCTTGCGCGTCTTGACCGCGTTGATCTCGTCGGCGCTGGCCGCGTCGGGCGTCTCGCTCTCGATCTTGATGCCGTACTTGGCCTGGAACTTCTGGATGATCTCCCCGTAGTTCGCCCAGTCGGGCGGAAGGGCGATGACGTGGAGATTTCCCTCCTTCTTGGCCGCCTCGACGAGCTTGTCGAGGCCGCCGAAGTCCGCCGCCGAGGTGGCGGTGGCCGCGTTCGGAGCGGAGGAGGAGGACGCGGTGGACTGCTGGGTGCCGGGCGCGGCGCCGCACGCCGCGGTGACTACGGTAAGGGCTGCGGCAACGCCGGCCGCACGGGCGCGAGGTGTGAACACAACGCCTCCACTTCAGGGGATGTGGAAGGAACCTAAGGGAACTTGTACAAACAAGCGAGCACCAGTAAGTCGCATGAATGTTGCTCTTTCGTGAATGGGAAGGGTCGCTGATGGTTGCGCGCTATGAACTGATCGCCGCTGATCTTCGGAACGAGATCGTCTCCGGTGCGCTCCCGGTCGGTTCGCAGCTCCCGAGCGAGGCTGAGCTGGCCGAACGCTACCGCGCGGCCCGCGGCACCGTGCGCCAGGCGGTGGCCGTGCTCGCCGCCGAAGGCCTGCTCGGCTCCCGGCAGGGGGCCAGGCGCATCGTGCTCGGCAGGGCGCGCAGCCAGAGCTTCGCCGAGCTGCACAGCTTCGCGCAGTGGGCGCGCGCGAACGGCTACCGCTTCGGCGGCCAGGTGATCACCCAGCGCCGCCGGACCGCGAGCGCCGCCGAGTCCGCCAGGCTCGGCCCCGGCGAGGTCCTGGAGGTGCTGCGGCTGCGCTCGCTGGAGGGTGAGCCCGTCCTGCTCGAACGCACCGTGTACGCCGAGTGGGTGGCCGCCGCCGTCGAGCGGATCCCGGCCGACTGCGAGTCCGTCACCGAGGCTCTGTACGACTCGATCGGCCTTGTGTTCGCCTACGGCGAGCATCTCATCGACGCGGTGTCCGCCGGCGCCGAGGACGCCCGCTTGCTGGGGGTGCGCCGGGGGAGCCCGCTCCTGCGCCAGCGCCGGGTCACGACCACGCACGAGGGCCGTCCGGTGGAGTCCTCGGACGACCGCTACCGGCCGGGCAGCGTGACCTTCAGCATCCGCAACTCGATCGGCGCCAACCCTCTCGTGAGACAGGCCGGCGACTTGCGTTCGGGGCGCTGAGAACATATGTTCGACATATAAGCGCCCGCCTTCCCCCGGGTGGCTCAGCATAACGACCAGAGCCGCGGGGAGAAGCGTCTTGAGCAGACTCTATGGCGATCCGATAGAGGTGTGGACCAGGGACGGGGAGCCGACCCAGTTCGTCTGGCGAGACCGGCTCTATCTCGTCCGCCGGGTCCTCGACCACTGGGTGGTCGCGCGCGAGTGGTGGAAGACCAGCGAGGGTGATCCCGGTGAACGCAAGTTCTGGCGGGTGGAGGCCAGCCCGGGGCGCGAGGTGGGCTCGTACGAGTTGCGTTACGACACCGCCGGCAACGCCTGGCTGCTGCTGAGGGCGTGGGACTGATGGCGGCGCCGTTCCCGCACCTCAGCGTGTGCTCCGCGTACTCCATGCGCTTCGGCACGGCCTTTCCGCGGGCGCTGGTGAGCCGGGCGGTCGAGCACGGGATGGACATCCTCGCGCTGACCGACCGCGACGGGCTCTACGGCGCGATCAAGCACGCCCACGCGTGCGCGGAGGCCCGGATCTCCGCGGTCTTCGGCGTCAACCTGGCGCTCGACGCCCTGCCCCCGCTGCCGGGGTTCGGGGTGCCCGGCCTGGACCTGCCCGGCCGCCGCCGCGCGCCCGGGCCGAAGACCGGGCCGGACGCCGAGGACCGCGTCACGGTGCTGGCCCGCGCCAAGGGCTGGTCCCGCCTGTGCCGCCTGGTCACGTCCGCGCATTACGCGGGCGAGCGCGGCACGCCCAAGGTGACCCGCGAGCTGATCGGGGAGTGGGCCGGCGGGCGCGATGACGGACACGGCGGCGACCACGGGTTCGGCGCCGAGGACGGCCTCGTGGTGCTGCTCGGCCCCAGGTCCGACGTGGGCCGCGCGGTGGCCGAGCGGCGCGACGAGCACGCCAGGATGCTGCTGGGCCTCTGGCGGGCCGCGGTGCCGGGCGTGGTGATCGAGCTGGTCGACCAGTACGGCTACCGCGACGCCACCACGGCCGTGCGCATGCTCGGGCTGGCCGAGTCCATGGGCGTGCCGGCCGTGCTGACCAACGCGGTGCGCTACCTCGACCCGGTCGACCACCAGGTCGGCGACGTGCTCGACGCGGCCCGCCAGCTCGTCCCGCTGCACCCCCGCCACCTCGACCGCACCACCTCTCACGCCTACCTCAAGGGCACCAAGGAGATGCGGCAGGTGGCGAACAAGGTCTGCGGGGCGGACCAGGAACGGGTGTCGCGGCTGCTGATCACGACCAGGCGGCTGGCCGAGGCATGCTCGATGGATCCGGAGGAGCTGCTCGCGCTGCGCAGCGACCCGCCCAACCTGCACCTGCCCGAGATCGGCCGCGACCCGGTGCCGCTGCTGCGCCACCGGGTGGAGGACGGGCTGATCTCGCGCGGCCTCGACCGCTCGGGCGACGCCAGGCGGCGCCTCCGGGGCGAGATGGCCATCATCGAGCGCAAGCGCCTGTCCGGATATTTCATCGCCGTGGCCGGCATCACGGACATGATCCGCGGCATGGGCATCCGCTGCGCCATCCGCGGTTCGGGCGCGGGCAGCCTGGTCAACTACCTCATCGGCATCGGCGAGGTGAACCCCCTCGACCATGCCCTGCTCATGGAGCGCTTCCTGTCGGAGGGCCGCGTCGGGCTGCCCGACATCGACGTGGACGTGGAGTCGGCCCGCCGCCTCGACTGCTACAAGGCCATCTTCGAGCGGTACGGCGAGGCCCGCGTGGCCTGCGTGTCCATGATGGAGACCTACCGGGCGCGCAGCGCCATCCGCGACGTCGCCGGGGCGATGGGCCTGCCGCCGCACGAGATCGACGCCATCGCCAAGGCGTTCCCGCACATCAGGGCCAAGCAGATCACCGCGTCCCTGCACGACCTGCCCGAGCTGCGCGACAGCCGGCTCGGCGAGGCGGGGCTCGACCGGGTGTTCCGGCTGGCGGAGCGGCTCGACGGCCTGCCCAGGCACATCGCGATGCACCCGTGCGGCGTGCTGATCGGCAACGCGGGCCTGCACGACAGGACGCCGGTGGAGCGCAGCCTGCTGGACTTCCCGATGTCGCAGTTCGACAAGGACGACGTGGAGGAGGCCGGGCTGCTCAAGCTCGACGTGCTGGGCGTGCGGATGCAGTCCGCGATGGCGTACGCGCTGAGCGAGATCAAGCGGGTGGACGACGTCGTGGTCGCGCTGGACACCCAGCGCGGCGAGGACACCGGCATCCAGTACGTGCCGCACGACGACCAGGACACCTACGACATGATCTGCGCCAGCCGCACCCTCGGCTGCTTCCAGATCGAGTCGCCGGGGCAGCGCGAGCTGGTCGCCAAGCTGGAGCCGCGCACCCTCCACGACCTGATCGTGGACATCTCGCTGTTCAGGCCGGGCCCGGTCAACTCCGACATGGTCACCCCCTATCTGGAGGCCAGGCACGGGTGGCGGCGGCCGTACTACCCGCACGAGAGGCTGCGGGAGGCGCTGAAGGAGACGCACGGCGTCGTGGTGTTCCACGAGCAGGTGCTCAGGATCATCGAGGTGATGACGGGGCGGGACCTGTCGTTCGCCGAGAAGCTGCGGCGCACGCTGGACACGTCCGAGGGGCGGGAGCGGGTGCGCAAGACGTTCGTGCCCATGGCCAAGGCCAACGGGTTCGACGACACGGCCGTCGAGCGGGCCTGGCAGGTGCTGGACGCATTCGGGGCCTTCGGGTTCTGCAAGGCGCACGCGGCGGCGTTCGCGCTGCCCACGTACCAGTCGGCCTGGCTCAAGCGGCACCACGCGGCGGCGTTCTTCGCCGGGGTGCTCACGCACGAGCCGGGCATGTACCCGCCGCGCGTCATCATCGACGAGGCCCGGCAGTGCGGGGTCAAGATCCTGGCGCTCGACATCAACAAGTCGGGCAAGGACTGGCGGGTGGAGCGGCTGGGGCTTCGGGTGCGGCCCGCCGCGTTGGAGGGCGCTTCTTCCCCGGTGCGCAGGGAGTTCAAGGTCGGGGAGATCGGCAAGGGGTACGCGTTGCGGGTGCCGTTCTCGGCGGTCAAGGGGGTGAGCGAGGCCGAGGTCGAACGCATGGTCGCCGGGCAGCCGTACACGTCGCTGGCCGACTTCTGGGACCGCGCCCGGCCCTCGCGGCCGACCATCGAGCGGATCGTCCAGGTCGGCGGGCTGGACGCGCTCCACGACCTGCACCCGGGCGGGCCCCGCTGGCGTCCGGGCGTGCTGACCCGGCGCGACCTGATCGCCCAGGTGGGGGCCCTCGAACGGGCCTCGTCGATCGGCGTGCGGTCGGGCCCGCGCGCCTCCCGGCGTTACACCGCGCGACCCGCCCGCGTGGAGGAACCGCCGTCGGTGCAGCTCCCGCTGGGCTTCACCGAGCACCTGCCGCCGGGGGAGCTGCCGGAGATGACGGAGACGGAGATGGTCGAGGCCGAGCTGGAGATCCTGGGCATCGACATCAGCCGCCACGTCATCAGCTTCCACGACGAGCTGCTCGACGCGCTCGGAGTGGTACGTTCCAGAGATCTCCTGAAGCAGCGCAACGGGGCGGAGGTGCTGGTCGCGGGGGTCAAGGTGGCGACCCAGACGCCGGCGGTGCGCTCGGGGCAGCGGGTCATCTTCACCACGCTCGACGACTCGACGGGGCCGATCGACCTGACGTTCTTCGAGTCGGTGCAGGGGCGGTGCGCGGCCACGGTGTTCGGCTCGTGGCTCATGCTGGCCAGGGGGGTGGTCAGGCGCACGGGGACGCGGGCGGTGTCGATGCGCGCGGTGGACTGCTGGAACCTCGTCGACCTCGAACGGCTCTGGCGCGCGGAGGGCATCGAGGCGGTCCGCGCCCTCCTCTCCCAGGCGCCGGAGCAGGTCGCGGGGGTCGGCGGTCGCAAGATCGAGTACGCCAACGGCTTCCGCCTCTCGCCCTACTCCGACCTCGGCCCGGCCGTCGCCAACCCGCCCCGGCAGCTCTGGCACGCCAGCCCGGGCAGCTCCGGCCCCACAGCGGCCTGACCCCCCCACCCACCGGCCGCGCCACCGGGGTACGGCGGCGCGGATGGGTCAGTCCGGGCGGGGGGCCGGGTCGGCGGTGACCGAGCGGAGCAGGGGCCGGCTGAGGGCGCCCGCGGCGATCACGCCGCCGAAGCCGACGGCGACGCAGCCCGCCAGCGTGACCACGCCCACCACGTTCATCGCACCGATCATGAACGGCACCGCGCAGAACGCCCCCACCAGGATCGCCCCGCCGCCCATCACGGTCAGCGGGATGAGCGTCTCCGCGCGCCGCGCCCGGTCGAGGACCTCCAGCGGCGTCCCCGCCAGCCGCATCAGCCCGTACGTCTGCCGCCGGTCCAGCACCGACGACGCCGCCGTGATGCCCGAGCTGGCGATGGCGACCAGGAACGACACCGACAGCACCACGATCGTGCCCACCCGGACGTCGGCCAGGAGCTGCAGGCCGAACCGCCGGTCGTCGTCCCCCGTCGTGGGGGTGCGCCCGGGGACGAGCCCGGCGAGCGCGGTGCGGGCGCGGTCGATCGTGGCCGGGTCGGCGGAGCTGCCCAGGGCGGCGGCCACGACCCGATCGGAGGAGCGCCCCGTGACCTTCACCGTCGCGGTGATCCCGGCCGCCCGCAGCCGGTCGCGGGCCTGGCCGGCGACGGCCGTCGCCTGGGCGGCGGGCGCGGAGACCCGCAGCTGCGGGGGCTCCTGGTCGCCGGCGAACGCGCCCGGGCTGAGCAGCCCGAGGAAGCCCGCCACGAAGCCGGTCAGGGCGACGCCGCTCACCGTACGCCAGGCGGAGCGCGGATCGTCGACCAGCCGGCGGCCCGCCAGCAGCCGGGCGGGCGCCCGGGCGCTCTTGGCGGTGACGCGGCCGATGACGCCGACCACCCACGGGCCGGCCAGGTTGATGCACAGGAACGCCAGTCCGAGCGCCACCGCCACGATCGCGATGCTGGTCCCCCTGGTCAGCAGCGGGAACACGGCCAGCACGGCCAGCAGGGCGACGACCCGGACGAACTTCATGCCGGGCGGCGTCTCGCGCTTGGCCACCCCGAGCGGGCTCACCACGACCCGCCGCAGCCCCGCGACCGCGGACAGGCCCACCAGCAGCGGCACCGCGACCAGCATCGCGGCCAGGATCAGCGGGGAGGGGAACAGGTCGGAGACGAACCACGCACCGCCCCCGATCGGGATGCGGGCCAGCAGCGGTGCGGCGACCGCGTAGCCGACGGCGCCGAGCAGCGCGCCCGCCAGCGCGACGATCACGGCCTCGGCCACGGTCATCCGGATCACCTGGCCCGGCGTCGCGCCCACCAGCCTCAGCGCGGCCAGCCGCTGGTCGCGCCGGGCGACCGTGAGCCTGGCCGCCGCGCCGCCGAACACCAGCAGCGGCACCACCATGAGCACGCTCGCGACGAGCGTGAGCGCGCGGTAGGCCTCGGAGTCCTCCGACGGCGTGCCCGCGAGGTCGGCCACCCGGGCCGGGCCCTTGCCGATGATCCAGTCGTCGCTGCGCGCGGCCGTCATCGCGGGCGCGTCCGGCTCGTGGCCGACGACCGCGACCAGCTCGCCGGGGTGGACCAGCGCCTCGTCGCCCAGTACGCCCTTCGGATCGGGGTAACGCCTGGCGAGCTGATCGGCCGGCAGCGTCCTGGCCAGCTCGGCCAGCGCCGGGGACAGCCACACCTCGCCCGGCGCGGGGAAGCGTGGCATTCCGGGCGGCGCGGGGGCACCGGCCTTGAGCGCGGCCAGGTCGATGACGGTGATCGCCTGGTCGCCGACGAAGTCGAAGCGGGCCGCCTCGACCGCGACAGCGTTCTCCTTGGCCGGGACCGGGTTGCGCCAGGCGCCGCGGTCGCTCCTGGCCTCGAAGGCGAAGTTCGCGGCCACGGCGAACAGCAGCAGCGCCGTGGACACGGCGACGGCGCCCAGCGTGAGCCAGGTGCCCAGCATCCCCTTGCGGCCACCGCCCTTGAGCAGCCGCCAGGTCAGGTCGAGGTTCACGCGCGTGCCCCGCTCGTCGTGAGGAGCTGCCCGTCGCGGACCTCGACCGTGCGGTCGCACCAGCCGGCCACGTTCGGGTCGTGGGTGACGACGATCAGCGAGGCGCCGTTGTGCCTGGTCGCCTCGACGAGCAGCCGCATCGTGTCCTGCCCGGTCTGCTGGTCGAGCGCCCCCGTGGGCTCGTCCGCGAACACCACGGCCGGCTTGGTGACCAGCGCCCTGGCGATGGCCACCCGCTGGGCCTGCCCGCCGGACAGCTCACCGGGCCGCCGGGCCTCCAGGGAGTGCAGGCCGAGGGGCGCGAACCACTCGCGCGCCTGGCGTACCGCCTGGGCCCTCGGCACCCCGCCCAGCATGAGCGGGAGGGCCACGTTCTCCTCGGCGGGCAGCTCGGGCAGGAGCTGGCCGAACTGGAAGACGAAGCCGAAGCGGGTGCGGCGCAGCGCGCTGCGCTCCCGCTCGCCCATCGCGTCGATGCGCTGTCCGAGCAGGTGCACCTCTCCGGCGTCCGGCTTCATGATCCCGGCCAGGCAGTGCAGCAGCGTCGACTTGCCGGAACCGCTCGGCCCCATGATCGCCACGGCTTCGCCCGCCCGTACCGTGATGTCCACGCCGCCCAGGGCGACCGTCTGCCCGAACCTCTTGGTCAGGGTTCGTCCAACAAGTACGTCGTTCATGCCGTAAAGAATCTCGGCGGGCGGGGGTGCGGCGGATCGGCCGTGCGACCATTTCCGCCTCGGCCGAACGGCCGATCCTTAGAGTTGGGGCCGTGACTATTCGGGTTCTCATCGCCGACGACCAACAACTGGTACGAACCGGCTTCCAGATGATTTTGGACGCTCAACCGGACATGGAGGTCGTCGCCGCCGTGGCCGACGGCGCGGAGGCGGTGTCGGAGGCCAGGCGGCTCAGGCCGGACGTGTGCCTGCTCGACATCCGGATGCCGAAGCTCGACGGGATCGAGGTGACCCGGGCGCTGGCCGGGCCGGGCGTGGAGAACCCGCTGCGGGTGGTCATCGTCACCACGTTCGACCTGGACGAGTACGTGTACGGAGCCCTCCGCTCCGGCGCGACCGGCTTCCTGCTCAAGGACAGCGGGCCCACCCTGCTGATCGAGGCGGTCAGGGCGGCCGCGGCGGGCGACGCGCTGGTGTCGCCGTCGGTGACGGTACGGCTGCTGCAGCACCTGGCCCAGCCCAGGCGGACCGTGCCCCCCATGAACGACCCGCTGACCGATCGGGAACTGGACGTCGTGCGCCTGATAGCCCGGGGCCGGACCAACCAGGAGGTGGCCGCGGAGCTGTTCGTGTCGCTCTCGACGGTCAAGACGCACCTGGGCAGCATCTTCGCCAAGCTCGGTGTCAGAAATCGAGTCGAAATCGCAGCTTGGGCGTGGGAATCCGGCGTGGTGAGCTGATTAACAGCGGGGCTCCCGGGATACAAGTGAATCAGAACCTCAGCGCATGGCCCGGGGGGAGAACAACGTGCGCTATGACCAGACAACACCGACGAGAGCCGCCTCTGCCGTATATGTGACGCTTGCCGCCCAGGTTCTCTCCCTCGGCGCCCTTGTGATCTTCGAGCACTCCCGCGGGCGCCACCTCGCCGCCCAGCTCGCCGCGTTCGGCGGCCGCCCGCAGGGAGCCGACGCCGAGGCCGTGGTGGGCGCGGTGACGGCGTTCGCGGTGCTGATGATGCTGGTGGCGGGCACCTCGATCGCGGCGGCGGCCGCTTACGTGACGTGGTTGGTACGTGCCAGGCAGGCCAATGACCGCTCGGCCGTCTCCGGCCCCGTGGCGGCCGCCTGGCTGATGCCCGGCTACAACCTGGTGGCGCCCGTCGTGCTGGTGGACGAGGTGTGGCGTGGCACCAGGCCGCCCGCGGGCCACCGGGTGAGGTGGCTGGCGCTGCTGACCGGGTGGTGGCTGAGCTGGCTGGCCATGCTCGCGCTGATCACGATCCGGCTTCCCCTCGACTCCTCCGCCGGCGACCTGACGGGCGTGGGCCTGCCGGAGCTGGCCTGCTCGGCGCTGGCCGCTCTGCTGTGCGCGGGGACCGTACGCGAGCTGACGCGCCTCCAGCGGGCCGCCCGCGTGCCCCGTGCCGCCGAGCCCGGCACGGTTCACGCGTTCTCGTCCCAGCAGCCCCAACCGGCGCCGGGTTCGACTCCGATCGGCCGTACGGGTTAGCCCGGGCGCGGGGTCAGCCGAGCACCAGGTCGCGGATGAGCTTCAGCGAGGGCTCGTCGCGCGGGCCCATGACCAGGAGGCTCGTGACCGGGCTCTTGTGCCAGAGCTCCAGACGTTCCTTGATCCGTCCGGGTGGCCCGACGAGCGAGATGCCGTCGGCCAGCTCGTCCGGGATCGCCCGGAACGCCTCGTCCTTGCGGCCCGCCAGGTAGAGCGCCTGGATGTGCTCGGCGGCCTCGGCGTACCCCATGCGGCCGATGATGTCGGCGTGGAAGTTGCGCTGCCGGGCGCCCATGCCGCCGATGTACAGCGTGAGCATCATCTTCACGCCGTCCAGCGCCGCCCGCACGTCGTCCGAGATGACCACCATCACCATCGCGGCCACGTCGAAGCCCGGGGGAGCGCCGGCGAGCGACTCGCCGTACATCTCCTCGATCTTGGAGGGGAACGCGAACAGCGGCAGCCAGCCCTGGGCCACCTCGGCGGCCAGGGCGACGTTCTTGGGGCCCTCCGCCCCGAGATAGACGGGGATGTCCGCGCGGAGCGGATGCGTGATGAGCTTGAGGGGTTTGCCCAGGCCGTCCGCCAGGGGGAGCGGGTAGTGCGGGCCGTCGCTGGTGACCGGCTCCTCGCGGCGCCACACCTTGCGCATGATCTCGACGTACTCGCGCGTCCTGGCCAGGGGCCTGGCGAACGGCTGGCCGTACCAGCCCTCGACGACCTGCGGGCCCGAGGCGCCCACGCCGAGCAGCAGCCGGCCGCCGGTGAGGTGGTCGAGGGTCATGGCGGTCATGGCCGTCGTGACGGGCGGTCTGGCGGAGATCTGGGCGATCGAGGTGCCCAGCTTGATGCGGCTCGTACGCGCTCCGTACCAGGCCAGGGGCGTGAAGACGTCGCTGCCGTACGCCTCGGCGGTCCACACCGAGTCGTAGCCGAGCCGCTCGGCCGCCAGCACGGATTCGGTCGCGTCGTCGGCGTTGCGCTGCCAGTAGCCCAGGTTCAGGCCGAGCTTCATATGACACCTCCGGAATTAAGTTCTATTACGGCTGTGGCAGCCGTGAGTGTCAATGGCGGATATTCCGGGGTATTCAGACCCTGTGGTCAACGCTCTGTGTCGACTCGTGTGCTTGCTGCTACTACTGCTGGCGGCAGGGCCCGCGATGGCCGAGGTCGAGTCCCGGCCGAACATCGTGTTCGTGATGGCCGACGACCTCGAATCCGGGACATTGCCGTACTTTCCCAATATCACCCGGCAACTCGTACAACAGGGCACCTCGTTCGACCGGTACTTCGTGACGAACTCCTGGTGCTGCCCGTCGAGATCGTCGATCTTGCGTTCCCAGTACGTCCACAGTCATGGCGTGTGGACGAACACGCCGCCGGAGGGCGGGTTCGACCGTTTTCATACCAGTGATCTGGAACGTTCCACGGTAGGAACCTGGATGAAGCAGGCCGGATACCGCACGGCGCTGATGGGCAAATACCTCAACCACTACCCGGGCGGGTCGGCCGAGGAGACGTTCGTGCCGCCCGGCTGGGACGAGTGGGACGTGCCGACCCGGCGCCTCTACGAGGAGTACGACTACCGGCTCAACGAGAACGGCTCCCTGAACGACTACGGCTTCTCCGAGCAGGCCTACCTGTCGGACGTGCTGGCCGGCAAGGCCCGGGAGTTCATCGCCGGCTCCAAGGGCGAGCCGTTCTTCCTGTACCTGACGCCGATCGGCCCGCACAACCCGGCCAACCCCGCCGTCCGGCACGCGAACGCGTTCCCGGGCGCGATCGCGCCGCGTACGCCCTCGTTCAACCAGGAGGACGTGAGCGCGGAGCCGGAGTGGCTGCGTGAACGGCCCGGCCTCGACCAGGCGACCATCGACCAGGTCGACGAGCGCTACCGCGCCAGGATGCGGTCCATGCTCGGTGTGGACGACCTCGTCGGGGCCGTGGTGGACGAGCTCCGGCGGACCGGTCAGCTGGACAACACCTACATCTTCTTCACGTCGGACAACGGCTTCCACCTGGGTACGCACCGGCTCAAGCAGGGCAAGACCACTCCGTTCGAGGAGGCCATCAAGGTCCCGCTCGTCGTGCGCGGCCCCGGCATCAAGGCGGGGGCCACGGTCAGCCAGCTGAGCTCGTCGGTCGACCTGGCGCCGACGTTCGCCGAGCTGGGCGGGGCCGCGGTGCCGCCGTTCGCGGAGGGGCGGTCGCTGGTGCCGCTGCTGAAGGGCAAGCCGCCGGCGGTGTGGCGGCGGAACGTGCTGGTCGAGTTCGCCAGGCCGCTGGACCCGTCGTCGGCCGCGCAGACGCCGGTGCCCCCGTATCGCGCGTTGCGTACGGATCAGTACAAGTACGTGCGGTACGCGACGGGGGAGAGCCAGCTCTACGACCTGCGCGCGGACCCGTACGAGCTGCGCAACCTGGCCGCGACCGCCGATCCCGCGCTGCTCGAAGGATTGCGGCAACGGCTGGACGCGATGGCGGTCTGCTCGGGCGCCACGTGCCGGCAGGCCGACCTCCTTCAGGGATCGAACAGCGAGGGGTAGGCGTGCGCGAGGTGGTCCGAGACGGCGAGGGTGGCCTCGTCCGCGTCGCCCCGGTCGATGGCGTCGAGGATGCGTACGTGGTCGGCGCGCAGGATCGACGTGTCGCCCAGGCGCTGCACCGCTTCGACCGAGTATCTCCGCATCGAGTCGCGTAGCGAGCGCATGATGGCGGCGATGAGCCGGTTGCCCGACGCGTCCGCGATCGCGCAGTGGAAGGCGGTGTCGTGCTCCACGAACTCCTCGGCGCTCTTCGCCCGGTCCATCCCGGAAAGGGCGGCGGCGAGCGCGGAGGTGTCGGCCCGCGCGGCGGCGGCGTGGGCGGCGGCCCACTGCTCGATCATGTGCCGGGTGTCGATGACCTCGCGCATCTCCAGGCTGGCCAGGCCGAGGTGCAGCCTGAGCAGGTCGGTCAGCGCCGTGTCGGGACGTGAGGTGAGCACGGCCCCCGCGTCCGGCCCCCGGCCCGCCTGCGAGGACACCACGCCGAGGGTCTCCAGCACGCGCATGGCCTCGCGTACCGACGAGCGGCTGACGCCGAGCTGCTCGGCCAGGTGGCGCTCGGCGGGCAGCCGGTCGCCCACGGTGAGGCCGTCCTCGGCGATACGCCGCTCGATCTGTGCGAGAACGTCCTCGAACGTCCGCGTTCGCTTGACGGGACGCCAGCCGCTGTCGTCCACGGGACCCCCTCATGGTGGCCGGAAAGGATGTGGTTAGGTATGGTCTGACCATACTGTGGTCAGACCATACCTGGAAGGAGAGCCGTGCGAATCGCCCTGTTCATCACGTGCGTGAACGACACGCTCTTCCCCGGCACGGGCAAGGCCGTCGTGTCGCTCCTGCGCAGGCTCGGGTGCGACGTGGACTTCCCCGCCGCCCAGACGTGCTGCGGCCAGATGCACGTCAACACCGGCTATCGCGAGGAGGGCGTGCGGCTGGCCCGCCACTTCACCGAGGTGTTCGCCGGGTACGACGCCGTGGTGGTGCCGTCGGGATCGTGCGCGGCCATGGTGCGCGAGCAGTACCCGAAGCTGGCCAGGCCGGGCAGCAAGGGGGCGGCGGCCATCGCGGAGGTGGCGCCGAAGGTGTACGAGCTGTCCGAGTTCCTGCTGGACGTCCTGAAGGTCGACGACGTAGGCGCATATTTCCCGCACCGGGTGACATATCACCCGACGTGCCACTCGCTCCGCGGCCTCCATCTGGGCGACCGGCCCACCAGGCTGCTACAGAACGTCCGCGGCCTGGAGCTGGTCCCGCTGCCGGGAGCCGAGGAGTGCTGCGGCTTCGGCGGCACGTTCGCGGTCAAGAACCCGGCCGTCTCCGCGGCCATGGGCGCCGACAAGACCCGCAACATCCTGGACACGGGCGCCGAGGTGCTCTGCGCGGCGGACAACTCGTGCCTGATGCACATCGGCGGCACGCTGAGCCGCCAGAAGACCGGCGTCAGGACGATGCACCTGGCCGAGATCCTCGCATCGACGGAGGAGCACCAGTGAGCGCGACTTTCCTCGGAATGCCCGGCGATTTCCCGAAAAATGCGGCCAAAGCCGTACAGGACTCGCAGCTCCGCTACAACCTTCGCAAAGCCACGCACACGATCCGCGGCAAGCGCGCGAGCGTCGTCGGCGAGCTCCCGGACTGGCAGGAGCTCCGCGCGGCCGGCAAGGCGATCAAGGACCACGCCCTGCGCAACCTCGACCGCTACCTGGTCCAGCTCGAGGCGGCCGTGACCCGGGCGGGCGGCACCGTCCACTGGGCCAGGGACGGCGCCGAGGCCAACGCCATCGTCGCGAGCCTGGTCAAGGCCACCGGCGAGACCGAGGTGGTCAAGGTCAAGTCGATGGCCACCCAGGAGATCGAGCTCAACCAGGCACTGGCCGCGCAGGGCATCACCGCGTACGAGACGGACCTGGCCGAGCTGATCGTCCAGCTCGGCGACGACTTCCCCAGCCACATCCTGGTCCCGGCCATCCACCGCAACCGGTCGGAGATCCGCGAGATCTTCCTGGAGAAGATGCCCAAGGTCCCGCCGAACCTGACCGACGACCCGCCCGCGCTGGCCGAGGCGGCCCGGCTCCACCTGCGCGAACGCTTCCTCAAGAGCAAGGTCGCGATCTCCGGCGCCAACTTCATGATCGCCGAGACCGGCACGCTCGTGGTGCTGGAGTCGGAGGGCAACGGCCGGATGTGCCTGACGCTCCCGGAGACGCTCATCAGCGTCGTCGGGATCGAGAAGCTCCTGCCCTCCTGGCGGGATCTGGAGGTGTTCCTCCAGCTCCTGCCGAGAAGCTCCACAGGCGAGCGGATGAATCCCTACACGAGCATGTGGACGGGCGCCGTCGAGGGCCAGGACTTCCACCTGGTGCTGCTGGACAACGGCCGCACGGACGTGCTCGCCGACGAGGTGGGCCGCCAGGCGCTGCGCTGCATCCGCTGCTCGGCCTGCCTGAACGTGTGCCCGGTGTACGAGCGCGCGGGCGGCCACGCGTACGGCTCGGTCTACCCGGGCCCGATCGGCGCGATCCTCACCCCGCAGCTGCGCGGCATGTCCTCGGACCTGGACGCCTCCCTGCCGTACGCCTCCAGCCTGTGCGGTGCCTGCTACGAGGTCTGCCCGGTCGCCATCGACATCCCCGAGGTCCTGGTCGACCTGCGCGCCAAGGCCCCGCACGCGGCGGCCGAGCGGGCCGGGATGAAGGTCGCGGGCTGGATCCTCAACGACCACGAACGCCTGGCCAAGGCGCAAAGGGCGGCGAGCCGCCTGCGCGGGCTCGTACCGAAGCGCCTGCCGGGGCCGATGGCGGCCTGGACGGACACCAGGGACATTCCCGAAATTCCGGAAGAATCCTTCAGAGACTGGTGGGAGCGGAATGAGCGCGCGTGAGGAGATCCTCGCCAGGATCGGCAAGGCCGTGGCCGGGGCGGCGGACGTCGAGATCCCCCGCCACTACCGCACGGATCAGCAGGTCGAGGACATCGTGGGGCTGTTCGCCGAGCGAGTGGACGACTACCGGGCCATCGTGCACGTGCTTCCCGCCGCCGAGGTGCCCGCCAAGATCGACGAAGCCGTCGCGGGGCGCCGCATGATCGTCCCCGACGGCTTCGACCGGGAAGGCGGCTGGGCCGACCTCGACACGGCCGACGGCGTGATCACGTCCTGCGCCGTGGCCATCGCCGAGACCGGCACCATCGTGCTCGACCACGGCCCCGGCCAGGGCACGCGCGCCCAGACGCTGGTCCCCGACTACCACCTGTGCGTGGTGCGGGCCGACCAGATCGTGGCCGGGGTGCCCGAGGCGATCGCCAGGCTCGACCCGGCGCGCCCGCTGACCTGGATCAGCGGCCCCTCGGCCACCAGCGACATCGAGCTCAACCGGGTCGAGGGCGTGCACGGACCCAGGACCCTCGAGGTGATCATCAGTACCTGAGCACGGCCGCCACGTCGGAGACGCCGTCGCAGAACCACAGCTCCGCGTCCGTCATCGCGGCGGCCCTGGCCAGGGCGGAGTCCGCGCGTTCCTGGACGGGCTCGCCGACGCCCCAGCGCCGCAGCTCCTGCGGATCGGTGGCCAGCTGGGTGCCGCCCGTGCCGATCCAGATCTCCCGCGGCAGCTCGCCGGGCAGGAGGATCGCCTGTACGCGGCCCTCACGCAGCGCGTGCGCCACGCGGGCCACCCCGGTGGGCCCGGACGTCTCCTGGTGCCGCCCCAGCAGCTCGGCGCGCTTGCGGTCGAGCCACTGGTCGAGCGCCCGCTCCACGTCCTCCTCGAACTGCCCGTGGTCGGCGCGGCTGCCGTGCTCGACCATCACCACCCGGTCCGCGGACCTGGTGTTGAGGTGGTGCAGCAGGTACGAGCGCGACTTCGGCTCGCCGGCGACCAGGATGAGCTCCGGGCCGATGCGGCGTACCTGCTCGTCGATCTCGTGCGCGACGGCGACGGCGTTCTTCTCCCAGGTCTCGTCCACCCACCGCTCGTACCGTTTCTGCGACCAGCCGCCCTGCGCGGTCTTCTGCAGCGGCCAGTCCTCCGCCTCCACGACGGCCCTGCGCGGCGACCCGCCGCCGAACACCGTCAGCTCGGCCCCCGCGTGGTCCACGATGACCCGGATGTGCGGGACGTTCTCGCCGCGGTACATGAGCATGGGCGTGACGTGCGGCAGCGGGGACCACCGGCCCAGTTCTCCCGGTGACTTCGGGAGCGAGTCGGTCAGCACCAGGTCGCCGTGGGCGGCGAACATCGCCTGCCCGGTCACCAGCCGCTGGACCTCCTCGTCCAGGGCCTCCAGGGTGGCCTTGTCGGCCCCGTCCTTCTCGAGCGGGTCCCGTACGCCGCGCCAGTGGGCCTCACGTTCCTGCCCCGTGTACGCGCCCAGATAGACGGACGCGTACGGGCCCTGCCGCTCGTACAGCGGGCGGATGAAGTCGAGCCGCACCGTTCACCACCTCCGCTTCTCCACACTCCTCTCAATTGCGCCCCTACCCCCGCTTTCAGGGGCAAACATCGCGAGTGTGTACCCTGCCGACGTGTTCGACGCTGACGTGAGCATCGCCACGGAACGGCTGACACTGCGGCCGTTCAGCCTCAAGGACTCCGCCAGGATCCGCTCCATCGTGCGGTCCGGCGCCCGGTTCCTTCCGCCCGGAGCCCCCGAGAAGACCTCCGGCATCCCCCGGTGGCTGTCGATCGGGGTCCACGAGCTGCGCCGCTCGGGGCAGGGCCTGCATCTGGCCATGGTCGACGCCGAGGGCGTCATCGTGGGCGCGATCAGCCTGTTCAAGACCTCGTGGACGGCGGGGACGACCGAGGTCGGGTACGGCGTCCACCCCCTCTACCGAGGCCGCGGCTTCGCCACCGAGGCCGTGCGCGGGCTGGTGAACTGGGCGTTCGGGACCGTCGGGCTGCGCCGGGTCGACCTGACCGCCAAGCTGGACAACCTCGCCTCGCTCCGCGTGGCGCTGAAATCCGGCTTCACCTGGGAGGGTCTGCTGCGCGACGCGGTGCTGGACGAGGACGGGCCGCACGACCTGGTCATCTTCGGCCTGCTGGCCTACGACCGCCGCCGGCAGGCCGACGCCCTGCCCAGGACGGAGTTGCGTACCCAGCGGCTGCTGCTGCGCCAGCCGGCCGCCGAGGACGCGCCCGAACTGGCGGCCACCGTCGCCGACCCGGTCACCCAGGCCATGACGGGCTATCCGCGCGACTACACGCAGGAGCACGCTCGGGCGTCCGTCGGCACGGCCGAACGAATACGGATGAGGGGCGCGGGCATCACCTGGACGGTCGTGGAGCGGGACACCGGGCGGTTCGCCGTGAACGTGGACCTGAGGGACGTCGACTGGGCCCACAGGTCGGCCGAGATCGGCTACATGACCGCGCCGTGGGCCCGCGGCAACGGGTACGCGGGCGAGGCCGTGGTGGCGATCGCGCGCTGGCTGTTCGAGCGGCAGGGCTTCAGAAGGCTGCAGTTACGCGCCCTCGCGACGAACACGGCCTCCCAGCGGGTGGCGGAGAAGGCGGGCTTCGTCCGCGAGGGCGTCGCCAGGTCCTCGCTGGGCGGCCAGGACGTGATCGTCTACAGCCTCATCCCGTCCGACCTGGCCTGAGGGCACACCGGACTGACCTTCGTACCCTTTGTGAAACCCGATCGCAGCCGTCACCCTTGAGGTGAGGACGGTGAGGCGTGATGATCACGGTGGTCGGGTGGGACGGGCACGAGTTCTCGGCCAAGGCGGTGGACAAGCTGCGCGAGGCGAAGCTCGTCGTGGGCCCCGACGCCGTGCTCGGGCAGCTCAGGCTCTCCGCGCCGACCGCGGCCGACGGCGCGCTGCTCGAAGTTCTGGACGATCACCTCGAGCACGGAGAAGGTCCCGCGGTCGTGGTCGCCGAGGGCGATCCCGGATTCTTCGGTGTCGTCCGCACGTTGCGGGCCCATGGCCTCAAACCGGAGGTGGTGCCGGCGATCTCGCTGATCACCCGTGCCTTCGCCCGTGCCGGGCTCAACTGGGAGGACGCGCTGGTCGTGGCCCCGTCCGGCCCGGGCCAGATCGACCGGGTCGTGAACGCCTGCCGGGCCCATCCCAAGGTGGCGCTGCTGGTCGCGCCCGGCGTCGGCCCCGGCGAGATCGCCAGGGAGCTGGCGCCGACCACGCCCCGCGCGCTGATCGTCTGCGAGGACCTCGGCGGTCCGGACGAGCGGGTCACGCACAGCCGCATGGGCGAGGCCACCACCAGGCCGTGGAAGGACCCCGACGTGGTCCTCGTCATCGATCCGCTGCACCAGCCCAAGGAGCCGGGCTGGCTGGCGGGCGCGCAGCCGGGCCCGGCCGAGTGGGCGCTGCCGTTCGAGGGGGCGCTGCCGCCGGAGGTACGGGCGTTCATCCTGGCCAAGCTGGGCCCGCGGCTCGGCGACCTGGTCTGGGACGTGGGCGCGGGTGAGGGCGAGATCGCCGTCGAGTGCGCGCGGATGGGCGCCGCCGTCGTCGCCGTGGAGCGCGCGGAGGAGTCCTGCGCCCGGCTGCGCGCCAACGTGCTCAAGCACGGCGTCAAAGTGGCTCTGACCAGGGGCCAGGCGCCGCCGGCGCTGGAGCCGCTGCCCGACCCCGACGCCGTCTACGTGGGCGGCGGCGGCCCCGACGTCGTGGTGGCCTGCGCCGCCCGCGGCCCGCGGACGCTGGTGTGCTCGCTCAGGAAGGTCGAGCAGGTCACGGCCGTGCTCCAACAGCTGCGCGAGCACGGCTACCGTGGCGAGGGCACCCAGATCCTGGCATCTAGACTGACGCTCGACCCCGACGGCTCCCACCGTCTGACCGCCTCCGACCCCGTGTTCGTCGTGCATGCGACCCCCGCGCACACAGCGTGACCTGTTCCCTACCGGGGCGCATCGGTTATCCTCGCCTGTCTTTGTCTAACGCACCGGAGATTCCCTCATAATGAAGCCGCCGCTCCTGCTGATCGGGCAGGGCTCACAGGATGACGCCTACGCCGCGGAGTTCGGCAGGTTCGTACACCGGCTGCGTTGCCGGCTGGACCAGACGGGCGCCGACGTGTCCGGTGGCTACCTGGAACGTGCCTCTCCGCGGCTGAGCGACTCCGTCGCCTCCCTCGTCGCCAAGGGGCACCACCGGCTCGTGGCGCTGCCGATGAGCCTCAGCAGGATGAGCGAGGAGTTCCCGGCCGCGATGGAGCTGGAGCAGAAGCGGCATCCGACGCTCATGTACGACTACGGCCGTCCCCTCGGCCCCGACCCGCGCGTGCTGGGGCTGCTGGCCGAGCGGCTGAACGAGGCCGCCGCCGAGATCTCCAAGCCGCGCGCCCTGGAGCTCGTGGGAGCCAGGCCCCGGCTCCGCGCGGTCGACTCCCTGCCCGTCGAGGACCACCCCGTGCACATCGAGCCCGGCGAGACGGCGGTCGTGCTGGTCGGCGAGGGCTCGACGGACGCGACCGCCAACGCCGAGATCCACCGGGTCTCCCGGCTGTTCTGGGAGACGTACGCCTACGACTTCATGACCGTCGAGACCGCGTTCGTGTCGGTCACCCCGCCCGGGGTGCCCGGCGGGCTCGAGCGCTGCCGCCGCCTCGGGGCCAAGCGCGTGATCGTGGTGCCGTACCTGCTGTTCGCGGGCGGCATGCTGGAGCGCGTGTGGGCCCAGGCGCTGGCGTACGGCGCGGGACACCCCGATCTCGACATCCGGTGCGCCGAGGTGATCGGCGACTGTGAGACCCTGGCCGACGTCGTGATCGACCGATATGAGGAAGCGCTCCAACTCGTCCCGTAAGTGGAGGTTTGCCGTGCTCGCTGAGACGCTCGCCGCGATCCGTCCCGCGGATCCTCGAGCCATCGCCGAGGCCCGCGCGTACCAGGACCGCCTCACCAAGCCCCGCGGCTCGCTGGGCGCGCTCGAGGAGATCGCGGTACGCCTCGCGGGCGCCGCGGGTGCCACCCCGCCGCCCATGCCCGAGCCCGCGGCGCTGGCCATCTTCGCCGCCGACCACGGCGTGCACGCGCGTGGCGTCACCCCGTGGCCGCAGGAGGTCACGGTGCAGATGGTGGCCAACTTCCTGTCCGGCGGCGCGGTCGCCAACGCCTTCGCCGCCCAGGCAGGCGTGTCCGTGACGGTCGTGGACGTGGGCGTCGCCGCCGACCTGCCCGACGCGCCCAACCTGGTCAACCACAAGATCGCGTACGGCACCGCCGACCTGTCCGAGGGCCCCGCGATGAGCGTCGACCAGGCGGTCAGGGCCCTGGAGGCCGGGATCGGCGTGGCCCGCGACCTGGTGGCGTCGGGAGCCCGGTGCCTGATCACCGGCGACATGGGCATCGCGAACACCACCGCCTCCGCCGCCCTGATCGCCGTCTTCGCCGGCCGTGACCCGGCCGAGGTGACCGGCAGGGGCACGGGGATCGACGACGAGACGTTCGACCGCAAGGTGGGCATCGTCCGCGAGGCCCTGCGCACGAACGGCCTGTCGGGGGCCCTGGCCACGCCCAGCGATGCTCTGCGCGCCCTGGCGGCGGTCGGCGGGTTCGAGCACGCGGCCATCGTGGGCTTCATCCTGGGCGGCGCCGCCGCCCGCGTGCCGGTGATCCTCGACGGCGTGATCGCCGGTGCCGCCGCCCTCGTGGCCGCCGCGCTGGACCCGGCCGCGCTCGACCACTGCATCGCCGGCCACCGCTCGGCCGAGCCCGGCCACGCCGCCGCGCTCGCCCACCTCGGGCTGCGCCCGCTGGTGGACCTGGAACTGCGGCTGGGGGAGGGCACGGGCGGCCTGCTGGCGTATCCGGTGGTCTGCGCGGCCGTACGGGTGATGCACGACGTGGCGACGTTCGATTCGGCGGGAGTGACCGAAAAGACCGTGTGATGATGGAGGCACTGGAGGTGAGCGGTGTCCCGTTACGGCCCCATGTACGGTCCTGACATCACGTTCCTGGGCGTGGACCGGTGCGACGTCAACGATCCGGCCTCCTACGAGGATGCCGACGTGGTGATCGTCGGCGCCCCCTTCGACGGAGGCACCAGCAACCGCCCCGGCGCCAGGTTCGGCCCGATGGCGCTGCGCCAGGCCTGCTACCTGCCGCACGACGGCTCCAGGCCCAGCCTGGCGCTGCGCGTGGACGCCCTGCGCGACCTGCGGGTGCTGGACGCCGGTGACGTCGAGTGCTACTCGGGCGACGTCGAGGGCTCGCTGGCCGCGATCGAGGAGGCGGTGCACCGCGTGGCCGCCTCCGGGGCGATCCCGCTGGTGCTCGGGGGCGACCACACGGTGGCGCTGCCGGACGCCCGGGGCACCGCGAGGGCGTACGCGCCCGGCCGTACGTCAATGGTCCACTTCGACGCGCATGCCGACACCGGGAACATCGAGTTCGGCCACCTCTACGGGCACGGCCAGCCGATGCGGCGGCTGATCGAGTCTGAGGCCATCCGGGGCGACAGGTTCCTGCAGATCGGGCTGCGCGGCTACTGGCCCGAGCCGGAGACGCTGAGCTGGATGGCCGCTCAGAACATGCGTTCGTACGAGATGACGGAGATCGTGGCCCGTGGGCTGGAAGAGTGCCTGACAGAGTCGTTCGCGATCGCGCTCGACGAATGCGACCAGATCTTCCTGTCCGTCGACATCGACGTCTGCGACCCCGGCCACGCTCCCGGCACCGGCACGCCCGAGCCCGGGGGACTGACCGCCAGGCAGTTGCTCGATGCCGTTCGCCGCATCTGTTACGAACTGCCCGTGGCCGGAATGGAGGTGGTCGAGGTGGCGCCGCCGTACGACCACGCGGACATCACCGCCTACCTGGGAAACCGGGTTATCCTTGAAGCGCTTTCAGCGATGGCCAGACGCCGGAAGGACGCTCAGGGCGGGCCTCGCTGGGACCCGCGGCAGCCCCTTCTCGACGGTCGTTGACCCGTGCGCAGCAAATGACGCTTCTGGAGCCGGTAGGTTTACGTCCTAACACAGAACCATCGCGAACGGGAGATTCCCCCCATGGGCCCCTACCTCCTCGGCCTGCGGCTTTCCGGCCGCCGGGTCCTCGTCGTGGGCGGCGGGCGCGTCGCACAGCGGCGGGTTCCCGCGCTGCTAGAGGCCGGTGCGGAGGTCACGATCGTGTCGCCGAGTGTGACGCCGGCGCTCGACGACCTGATCGCCGCCGGCAGGGTCACCTGGCACGACCGGCCGTACGAGGTCGGCGACTGCGACGGTGCCTGGCTCGTACAGGCCTGCACCGACGACAGATCCGTCAACACGGCCATCGCCGCCGAGGCGGAGGCCAAACGCGTGTGGTGCGTGCGGGCCGACGACAAGGACGCCTCGGCCGCCTGGACGCCCGCCACCGGGCGCGTCGACGAGATCAACGTCGCCGTCACCGCGGGCGGTGACCCGCGCAGGGCCGCCGGCATCAGAGACGCGGTCGTGGAAGCTCTGCGCGACGGCACGGTCGATGCCCGGCGCAACCGCACCAAACCGGTCGGCGTGGCGCTCGTCGGCGGCGGCCCCGGCGATCCCGGCCTCATCACCGTGCGCGGGCGGCAGCTTCTCGCGCAGGCCGACGTGGTGGTGGCCGACCGGCTCGCGCCCCGGGCCCTGCTCGACGAGCTGGCCCCCGACGTCGAGCTGATCGACGCCGCCAAGGTCCCCTACGGCCGCTCGCTCTCCCAGGAGACCATCAACGAGCTGCTCGTGGATCGAGCCAGACAGGGCAAGTTCGTGGTCCGGCTCAAGGGCGGCGACCCGTTCGTGTTCGGGCGCGGCGGCGAGGAGATGATCGCCTGCGCCCGGTCCGGCATTCCCGTGCTGGTGGTCCCGGGCATCACCAGCGCCGTGGCGGTGCCCGGCTCAGCCGGGGTGCCGGTGACGCATCGGGGCGTCAGCCAGGAGTTCCACGTGATCTCCGTGCACGTCGCGCCCGACGACCCCAAGTCCACCGTCGACTGGCCCGCCCTGGCCCGTTCCCAGGGCACGCTGGTGCTGATGATGGCCGTCGAGCGGCTGGCGAAGGTGGCAGAAGCGCTCATCCGAGACGGACGTCCCCCGGAGACTCCCGCAATGGTGGTACAGGACGGTACCCTTCCGACCCAGCGGGCGGTCACCGCTTCCCTTTCCACCGTGGCCGACCGCGTGTCCGCGGCTGGGATCCGGCCGCCGGCGATCGTCATCGTCGGCGACGTCGTGAGGGTCGGCCAGGAGGTCGAGATGGTTCGAGCGGAGCGCTTGCCGTGAACACGGCCATGGATGATGGGCGGCAGGAGTCACCGGGAGAGCAGACGTTGAGCTTTCGCCCGGTGGGTGACGAGGACCTGACAGAGGTCCAGGGCGACGACGCCTTCGATGCCTTCGGCACGAAGAAGGCGCGGAAGAAGCCCGCGGCTCCCGAGCCATCGGCTCCGGGGGAGCGGGAGGCTGCCGCGGCTTCCACGGGGCCACCGGCGCCGGAGGAGCCCGCCGACGCGGTTACGGCTGACGACGACGTGCCTGAGGAGGCCGGCGATCCCGTGGAGCGGCCTTCCCTCTTCGTGAAGCCCGCCGCGCTCGGCGGTCCAGGGCCTCGCAAGGCGCCGCCCGTACCCCCGTCTGACGGGGAGGAGCCGCGCGGCGAGCAGCCGTCCTTCGATGCCTTCGCCACGGAGGACCCGTCCGAGGAGCCCGAGGCGTCGTCGCCGGACGGGCCGGCGGCACTCGACGAGCAGACTCAGGACGACGTGGCGACGGAGGACGACGAGCCTCAGGACGCCGAGCCGGGCGATGAGCAGCCTCACGGCGTGGAGACGGCCTCCGGGCAACCCCAGGACGTGGAGTCGGCCTCCGGGGAGCCTCAGGGCGCGCAGGCGGCCGGTGAGGAGTCGCAGGCCGAGCCGGCGATCGACGAGCCTTCTCGGGCCGGCGAGCATTCTCAGGCCGACGGGGCGGACGGCGACGAGCTACCGCAGCCCGAGCCGGCGGATGGCGACGAGCCGGAGGCCGAGCGGCAGCCCCGCGACGGCGATGAGCTTCGTGATCGCGAAGAGCCGCAGGACGGCGACGAACCCCGTGACGGCGCGGAGCCGCAGGAGGGCCAGGAGTCGGCGAGGGGCGAGAAGCCCGGAGGCGGCGCGGCGACCGGGGAGAAGTCGGGCCGCGGAGAGGCGCTGCCCGCCGAGGCCGCCAAGGCGCTCACGGCGGCGCTCGGCACGCTCAGGGAGAGCGTCGCGGACCTGCGCTTCAGCCTCGACCTGCCCGGCGCGGACGAGGCCAGGCAGACGCAGGCCGAGCTGCTGGCCCAGCTGGAGGGCTACGTGCTCCCCCGGGTCAGGACCACCGCCGCCCCGGCCCTGATCGTGGTCGCGGGCTCCACCGGCGCAGGCAAGTCCACCCTGGTCAACACGCTGGCCGAGAAGAACGTCTCGCGCACCGGCGTACGCCGCCCGACCACCGGCACCCCCGTGCTGGTCTGCCACCCGGAGGACCGGAAGTGGTTCGCGGAGGGGGAGCTGCTCGCCAGCCTCCAGCGGCTCGACAAGCCCGCCCCGGAAGCCGGGGTGCGGAGCATGGTCGTGGTCGCGACGGAGAAGCTCCCGCAGGGCGTCGCGCTCCTCGACACCCCCGACATCGACTCGGTCGTCGAGGAGCACCACGAGGTCGCCCACCGCATGCTCGACGCCGCCGACCTGTGGATCTTCGTGACCACCGCGGCCCGCTACGCCGACGCTCCCGCCTGGAACCTGCTGAAGCTGGCCAAGGAGCGCGGCGCCCGGCTCGCGATCGTGCTGTCGCGGGTGCAGCCCCGGTCGACTGAGGTGGTTCTGAAGCATTTCGTACGGATGCTCACCGAATACGGCCTGGGCGAGATCGACAGGTTCGTCATCAACGAGGCGAAGGTCACCGACGGCCGGCTGCCCGACAGCGAGGTCACCGACCTGCGGCTCTGGTTGGCCGAGCTGTCGGTCGACGAGGAGCGCAGGGCCCAGGCCGTGCGCGAGACGCTCAACGGCGTGCTCAACAGCTTCCGCACCCGCGTACCCGCGCTGGCCAGGCACCTGGAGGGGCAGGTCGCGTTCAGGACGGAGCTGCGCAGCGACGTGGAGGCGGCCTTCCGGGGCGCGCTCGGCGAGGTCGACAAGGCGTCGAAGAACGGCTCGCTGCTGCACGGTGAGGTGCTGGCCCGCTGGCAGGACTTCGCGGGCTCCGGCGACCTCGTGCGCTCGCTCCAGGTGCGCAAACGCGGCCGGTCGGACAAGCACGCGCCGGAACGGGTGCTGGCGTTCAAGGCGGCGATCCGGGCCGGGCTCGAGGCGGTGATCGTCGCCGCCGCCAACCGCGCCACCGAGGAGGTGGTCGCGCGCTGGCGGCACCGTTCCGAGCTGGGCGCCAACCTCGGTGAGGGCCTCGACAGGCCCTCCGACAATCTCGTACGTCACGCCGGTCGCGCCATCGCGTCGTGGCAGGAGCACCTGAGCGAGCTCGTACGCACCGACGGCGTGGCCAAGCGGTCGGTGTCGAAGCTGGTGTCGTTCGATCCCGACTCGCTCTCGTTGATCTTCACGGTCGCGATGTTCAGCGGGACCAACGGCGAAGGGGTGCCGCACCGGCTGGTCAACGCGCTGCTCGGCGCGGAGTCCCTGCGTGGCATCGGGGCCAAGGCGCTCAGCGATTTGCGGGCCAGGATCGGCATGCTGTTCGACGAGGAATCCATGCGTTACGTGCAAGCCCTCGACACCGCGGGCATCCCGGACGAGTCCGTGGCGACTCGCCTCTACCAGGCGACGTACAACCTCGAGGTCGCCCGATGACCACCATGGCGACCAGGCCCGGGCTGGCTCCGCGGTTGTCCGCGCTCACCAAGGTGGTGGAGCACGGCCCAGGGCGGCTGGACAAGAAGCTGCTCACCGAGGCCAACACGCTGCTGACGCAGGCCGGAGACCGGCTCAAGCTGTCCTCCGAGCACACCGTCGTCGCGCTGGCCGGCGGCACGGGCAGCGGCAAGTCGTCGCTGTTCAACGCCATCTCGGGGCTGGAGCTGTCGCCCACCGGCGTGCGCCGGCCGACCACCGCCCGTACGCACGCCTGCGTGTGGGGGCTGGAGGGCGCGGGCCCGCTGCTCGACTGGCTGCAGATCCAGTGGCGGCACCGCTTCTCCCGGGCCAGCGCGCTCGACAAGGGCGACAGCCAGCTCCACGGGCTGATCCTGCTCGACCTGCCCGACCACGACTCGATCAGGGCCCTCACCGACACCGAGGCCGACCGGCTCATCGGCCTGGCCGACCTGGTGGTGTGGGTGCTCGACCCGCAGAAGTACGCTGACGCGTCCACGCACCGCCGCTACGTGACGGAGCTGGCCGGGCATGACGCGGTGACCGTGTTCGCGCTCAACCAGGCCGACAGGCTCACCAAGGAAGAGCTGGCCGAGCTGGTCATCGACCTCAACGACCTGCTGCGCCGCGAGGGCGTCGAGCATCCCAGCGTCGTACCCACCTCCGCGGTCACGGGCCGCGGCATCGAGAGCCTCAGGAGCGTCATCGCGACCGCGGTGGCCCGCAGGCGCGCCGCCATCCAGAAGCTGGAGGCCGACCTGCACCGGCTGGAGCAGCGCCTCAGCAAGGCCATGCCGCTGGGCGAGGCCCTGTCGGCGCCGTCCTCGGTCGACGAGGCCCGCCGGATGGGGCTCACGGACGCGCTGTGCGACGCGGTGGGCGTACCGGCCGTGGGTGAGGCCATGGAGAACGTCTACGCCGAGCGGTCGAGCCACTGGGTGGGCTGGCCGTACCCGCGGTGGTTCTCGAAGTTCCGCTCGGACCCGCTCAGGAGCCTGCGCCTGCAGGACCTGGGGGAGGAGATCCGCGGCATCACGACCGGCTCGGTGAGCGCGCAGTCGGCCGAGGTCGCCAACGCCGTACAGGCACTCGCCGACGGGTTGTCCGGGGGGATGCACCCGGTGTGGCGCACCGGGGTCCACCAGGCGGCCCGCTCCCGCTCCAGCCAGCTCCCGCAGGCCCTCACCGAGGACCTCACGGAGATCGCGCCGCAGCTCGACCGCGTACCCGGGTGGTGGCGCGCGCTCAAGGTGTGGCAGTACGTCCTGGTGGTCGCCTTCGTCGCCGGCCTGGCCTGGCTGGCCGCGGGCCTGCTGATGCCGGGACAGCTTCCTCCGGCCCTGGAACTGCTGGGCGACAGCGCGACGCTGCCGTGGGTGGGGCTGATGATGGCGTCGGTGCTGGGCCTGGGAGCACTGTCGGGCATCGCCTCCCGCAACTTCGTGGAACTGGGGGCTTCGCGGGAGCGGGAGCGTCTGGAGCGCGAGATGCGCCGTCGCGTGGCCGCCGTGTCGACCACGATGGTCGTGGAGCCGGTCGAACGCGAACTGACCCGCCACCACGCCTTCTACACAGCCCTACGCGACCTGTCCCCCTGACCCTCCCCCGCCCCAACACACCTTCCACACCTCCACCGGCCAGGGCCCGCCCCGCTCCTGTCCTATGACCATCCGGACCCACGTCCCACGGCCATCCGGACGCGCTCCACGGCCATTCGGAGCCGCGTGTTACGGCCGTTCGAGACCGCGCGTCACGGTCATTCGGGGTCGTGTCCCACGGTCGTTCGAGCCCGCGTGCTACGCCCGTTGAGGCCCGAGTCCCATGGCCATTCGGGCCCGTGCTATGCCGTTTAAAGCCCCGTCCCACAGCCGCGTTCGGGCTTGCGTGCTGCGGCCAGATGCGTCGGCGAGTCATGGCTCTCGGCGCTTACGCACTGTGGCCGGATGCGCTCGCCAGCCACAGCCCTGATCTTCGACACTTGCCTGCCACGGCTGGCCGTGCCTGCGCCCGTCCTACGGCCTTTTGCGCCCGCTCGCTGTGGTCAGATGCAGCTTCGTGCACCGCCAACCGGCACCTTCGTGCACCGCCAACCGGCACCTTTGAGCACCGTTAACTGGCACCTTCGAGCTTCGGTCAGATGGCCCGCGTCCTACGGTCATTTGTGCCGGCACGCAGCGGCTCGATACGCCGACAGACCCTTGGCATCCCCGTAGGTCGGGCGGGCTGACACCTCCACCGTAAGCAGCTTCCGCACGGCAGATAACCACCAATAGCCTCCCCTCGCGCAAAAGCCGGTTACGTCCCGTCGGGTGGTGTAGATCCGGCCTCGAACGGCGCGTCGTCTTCAACGACAGCGGGCCATCGCGTGAGTCTCTGCGTGAAACCGCCAAGTGACACGTAGAGGAGAACCAACGCGATGGCCCTGGACCAGTCTGCCCTGTTAGAGCTCCTGGAGATACTCAAAGCCTCCGAGGCGAGCGAGCGGATCCGGCAAGCAGCAGAAACCATCTACCAAGCCCTCATCGAGGCCGAACTGACCGCGGTGATCGGCGCCGCCCCGAACGAGCGCACCCCCACGCGTGTGGCCCAGCGCAACGGGCACCGGAGCCGGACCCTGACCACCACCGCAGGCGATCTGGAGCTGCAGATTCCCAAGCTGCGCACCGGCTCGTTCTTCCCCAGCCTGCTGGAACGCCGCCGCCGGGTCGACCAGGCGCTGTTCGCCGTGGTGATGGAGGCCTACCTGCACGGGGTGTCCACCCGCAAGGTCGACGACCTGGTCAAAGCCCTCGGCGCCGACACCGGCATCTCCAAGAGCGAGGTCTCACGCATCTGCGCCGACCTGGACACCGAAGTCGCCGCCTTCCGCGACCGCTCCCTGGCCGGTCAGAGGTTCCCCTACCTGTTCCTGGACGCCACCTACTGCAAAGCGCGGGTGAACCGGCGGGTGGTCTCCCAGGCCGTCATCGTGGCCACCGGCGTCACCGCCGACGGCCGCCGCGAGGTCATCGGCTTCAGCGTGGGCGACAGCGAGGACGGCGCGTTCTGGACCGCGTTCCTGCGCTCGCTCAAGGCCCGCGGCCTGGCCGGGGTGCAGCTGGTCATCAGTGATGCGCACGCCGGCCTGGTCGCCTCCATCGGCGCGGTCCTGCTGGGCGCGGCCTGGCAACGCTGTCGGGTGCACTTCCTGCGCAACGTCCTGGCCGGCGTCCCGAAGGGGTCGGCCGAGATGGTCGCCGCCGCGATCCGCACCATCTTCGCCCAGCCCACCCCGGACATGGTCCGCGATCAGCTTGCGGTGATCGCCGGCATGCTCGGCCGCCAGTTCCCCAAGGTCGAGGCCATGCTGCACGAGGCTGCCGACGACATCCTGGCCTTTGCTGCCTTTCCGCCCGCGCACTGGAAGAAGATCTGGTCGACCAACCCGCTCGAGCGGCTGAACAAAGAGATCAAACGCCGCACCGACGTCGTCGGCGTCTTCCCCAACCCCGAAGCCCTGCTGCGCCTGGCCGGCGCCGTCCTGGTCGAAGCCCACGACGAATGGCAGGTCGCCAACCGCCGCTACCTGTCCGAAAGCTCCATGGCCCTGCTCACCCCACCCGACACCGACCAGCAGGAGGTGGCGCACACCGAACTGATGACGGCATAGTCAACCCAGCAGAGCCTCACGCGAGAACCGGACTACACCACTCCGCGGGACATAACCCAAAAGCGCCCCATTGCCCAGACAGAGGCCTCACCGCCAACAGCCCTCTCATCCACAGCCTCAACCCATACAGCCCCGCTCATCCACAGAACCCCGTTCCAGAGCTCGTGCCCAAGCCCACCACCGGCACCCTGATCCCAGATCGCGGGCAGCCGGCCCGCCGCATGGGAGGCACGGGATGAACGACATTTACATCACACTCACCGGCAACGTCGCAGCAGAGCCGAGGCAGTACAGCTTCGATGACGGCAGCAAGGTCACCTCACTGAAGGTGTTCTCCTCACACCGCTACTTCGACAAGAAGGCGGGGCAATGGGTGGACGGCGACAGGGTGTGTTTCACGGTCCGCTGCTGGCGTACCTTGGGCGACAACGTCGCCTCCTCCATCCGGGCGGGACACCCTGTGGTGGTCTCCGGCAAGCTGCGCATCCGCGAGTTCGGCCCGGAAGGTGACCGCCGCTTCGTGCCCGAGATAGAGGCCAGCGCGGTCGGGCACGACCTGCGCTGGGGCACCGGCGTCTTCGCCAAGCCGGACCGTTCCGGAATCACCTCGATGAGCAAGGAGATGCGCGACCGCCTGGACGAGGAGACCCGCGACTGGGCCATGGGCACCCGCAGCTTCCGAAACCTTCCCCGCTCCGGCTCCACCCCCGAACCCAACCCCTTCCACGCCCTGAGCACCGACCGCGACTTCCTCAGCCCCTCGGGATCGGACGACACGGCACACACCCAGGAGCCCGAGGCCGACACCCTGCGATCAGGAGAAGCCACCAGCACCGCAGACTCCTCAGAGGGTGAGGACAACATCATGCGCTCCGCAGGGGAGGCGAGCGGCAAGAGGCGCACCCCGAGCACGGGAGACCACACGGTCCGCTTCCTGGGCCCCGAGACCGACGAGGCGAAGAGCAAGGTGGGCGTCGACGAGGAAGACGGCGACGCCGAAGAGCCCGTGCTGGAGGAACGAGCCGCGGCGTAGGAGCACACGAAGGGGCACCGCTCGGCCAACCGGTGCCCCACACGCCCAAAGGGGCGGACCCAATTGAGAAGTCGACCGTCTGCGGTGCCACCGGTGTCCCTCACGCCCAGGGGGGCGGACTCGGCGGTGAGGTCGACGGTTTGCGGTGCCACCGGTGTCCCTCACGCCCAGGGGGGC
>NZ_JBEXMW010000012.1:290634-375312 GCF_040610775.1 Nonomuraea sp. NPDC003709
TGCGGTGCCACCGGTGTCCCTCACGCCCAGGGGGGCGGACTCGGCGGTGAGGTCGACGGTTTGCGGTGCCACCGGTGTCCCTCACGCCCAGGGGGCGGACACCGACCGGCCAACGCGCTTCCCTATGCATATGCGGACGCCACGGCCGGGACCGCAAGACGCCGCAGCACCAGCGCCATCGGGCGCAGGCGCGAAAGGAAGGTGGAAGGGAAGAAGGCCCCTCGAACGGACAGCATCGAGGCAGCCGGTCCTCAGAAAGAGGGAGCGGAAGGCGAGGGCTTCTCGAAGGGATGGCGCGACTGGAGAATCCGAAGACGAGCGACTCCCGAAGAGCGAGCCACGAGGCAGCAACCGCAGAAGGCGAGGTCTGCGTGAGCGGAGCTGCGGCAGGAGACGTCCTCGCGAGTGGAGCTGCTGCGACAGAAGCCATAGGGGCGATACCTAGTGAGCGGAGTGGCGGCTGCAGCGACAGAGGGAAAGCCTTCGCGAGTGGATTGCGATGGCAGTAACCGGAGAAGGACAGCGCCTTGGCATATGCCGAGGCCATGGCCGCGATTGGAGAAAACCGGGACGCGGTTATCGGAGCGAGAAATGCAACGGGGAAGGGCACTGGAGAGTCAGGCGAGCGAAGAGGGAGCAGGCGAAGCCTGAGGTGTAGGGGAAGGGCGTGGTGAAGGGGAAAGCTGAGGCGAAGGGGAGAACTGAGGCGAAGGGAAAGCTGAGGTCTAAGGGGAAGCTGAGGTGGAGGAAGGGGGTGGTGAAAGGGGAAACCGAGGCGAAGGGGAAAGCTGAGGTGTAGGAGGAAGCTGAGGTGGAGGGGAAGGAGGGGGGAGGGGAAGGAGGGGGGAGGGGCACCGGCCGTGGCCCGTTTGACTGGCGCCCCCGAGGGCGGCCGATGGTGTGTTGTCCGCGGCAGATGGCTAGAGCATCTGTCAGGTCCAGGTCACGCCCCGCACCATGGCTGCTCCTTTCCGGCACGGCTGTCCAACACGACCCACTCGCGGCATGAGCAGGTGTGTGTAGTCAGTGCCAACGTATCCGTTCCCATCGCACATCGCACACTCCGCAATTATTGTGTTACACATCGTTAGTTAGGGAGGAGACGAGATGGCGGCGACCAGTCACGCCTCGATCGGATCTCGCGACGGTGTGTCAACTTTGGCCGGCCGCTGGCCGTTGCTCGGGCAACGTCGCCCGCTCGTGATCTATTTGTGTGCGATCGTCGCTCTCGACCTTGCCGCTATCATGGTGTTCGCGGTGACCACCGTCTTCCAATGGTGGGACCTGGTCACGTTCAGCGCTCTCATGGCGTGCGGCGCGGTCTGCATCGAGGCCAGTCGGCGGCTGGGCATGCCCGCCGGCGTCTCGCGAGACCTGCTGTCGGCGTGGTGGCTGCCGGTTGCGCTGCTTCTGCCGCCGCTTTACGCCATTTTCGCGCCGATCGTCCTGCAGATTCTGCTCCAGGTACGCGTGCGCGCGACCGTTCTCTACCGGCGGGTGTTCAGCGCGGCCGCCATCGGTCTGGCCGGGTGCGCGGCGTCCGTCACGTTCCACTGGGTGATCGAGGACCCGTGGGTGCTGTCGCTCGGGAGCGGACCGCCGATCCTTTGCGCGGTCGGGGCGGCTGTGCTGTTCTCCCTGCTCAACATCGCTCTCATCGCCATCGCCGCCCACACCGCAGACCCCGACATGCCGTGGCGGGAGGTCCTGTGGGACAGGGAGAGCGTGCTGCTGGACATCGTCGAGCTCTGCCTGGGCGTGACGGTCTCGATCTGCTGCGGACTCAACCTGGCCCTGCTGATCCTGACGCTGCCGCCGGTGGTGCTGTTGCAGCGCAGCCTCCTCCACGCCCAGCTCCAGGCCGCAGCCCGTACAGACGCCAAGACAGGCCTGCTGAACGCCGCCGCCTGGCAGCGCGAGGCCGACACCGAAATCGTCCGAGCCCGCCGGACGGGCGAAACCCTGGCGCTCCTGATCATCGACATCGATCACTTCAAACGGGTCAACGACGCCTACGGACACTTGGTCGGCGATCAGGTGCTGGTGGGTGTGGCGTCCACGTTGCGCAGCCAGCTGCGGGACTACGACGTTGTGGGGCGGTTCGGGGGCGAGGAGTTCGTGGTCCTCCTGCCTGGCGCCGACATCCACGAGGCCCGCCAGGTGGCCGAACGCCTCCGCACCCGCATCGGTCACATGGCCATCCCCGTCGACGACGCCCTGGTCAGGGTGACCATTTCGACGGGGGTCGCGTTGATGAGCGTGCACGGGGACGACCTGATCGACCTGCTGGCGGCCGCTGACCTGGCGCTTTACCGGGCGAAGGAGCTGGGGCGGGACCGTGTCTGCATTCCCGTCGTCCAATCACCCCCTCCTCCACGCTCCCTCCCCAGCGACGATCACAACTCCTGACCTACTGAGCTCCACCGGGTTGGCCAAGCTCCGCTTGGGATGCCGGTTCGGCGGTCCCATCCGCCCCACTGGGTTGACTGCTGGCTCTGGCGTGCGGTGTCGGTTCGGCGGCCCCATCCGCCCCAACGGGTTAGTTGCCGGCTCTGGCTGCGATGCCGGTTCGGCGCCCCCATCCGCCCCACTGGGTTGGCTGCCGGCTCTGGCTGCGATGTCGGTTCAGCGGTCCCATCCGCCGCTCGATATTGGTGGCAGCGGCGAAGGCGCATGCTGCGTACCGCAGCGCGCCATGCCCAGCACTGGAACTTCGATATCGGCCCGATCGAGCAGTTTCGCCGCGTACGCGAGGTGCTTCATTCCCACTGCGCTGATGTGGGGCGGGACCCGTCCGGCATCCGATTTTCCTGTCAGGTGCGCCACGGCTTCTCCTGTCAGGTGTGCCACGACGGCGACCCGGCCGCGACGGCCACCTGCACACCGCCTGGACCCCGGTGTTCGGCCCTCGCCCCTGATGCCTTCGGCGCGGCGGGCTCCTGGATCGAGGCCAAGCCGTTCCTGCTCAGCGGCCGCCGCGCGCGTTCGCCGAAGCCGGAGCAGACCTCGCGATCGTCTACCTGCGACCGCTCAGTCACCCGTCGGTGCCGACCCTGAGGGCGGAAGCCCTGCAGGCGAGCTGGCACCACAGCTTTCTCGGCTATGGGTTTGCGCGTTCCGCCAGCGTGAAGAAACGCGGAAACCCGGTTGCCTCGCTGTCCTGGCCGTCGCCGGTCAGTGATCATGGTGTTGCGACGACCGCACGAATGCGCCCGTGTACGCCAGGGGTGGGGGCTGGCCGCGTGGGCGGCCCGCATCGGCTTCGGAATGCGCCCGTGCACGGTAGGGGTGGGCGTGTGGGGAACCGCCTGGTCTTTCGGGTCTTACCGGGAGGAGCGGCGGAAGCCTGGGTGGAGAGCCCCTAAGCTAGAGGGCATGCCGGAGTACATCTATACCCTGCAGCGCGTGCGCAAGGCGCACGGCGACAAGGTTGTCCTTGACGACGTCACGCTGTCGTTCCTGCCCGGAGCCAAGATCGGCGTTCTCGGCCCGAACGGCACCGGGAAGTCGACGCTGCTCCGGATGATGGCCGGCCTGGAGCAGCCGTCCAACGGTGATGCCAAGCTGATGCCGGGCTTCACGGTGGGCATGCTCCAGCAGGAGCCGCCCCTCAACGAGGAGAAGACCGTTCTCGGCAATGTGCAGGAGGGCGTCGCCGAGACGATGGCGATGCTCCAGCGCTACAACGAGATCGCCGAGCAGATGGCCACCGACTACAGCGACGAGCTGCTGGAGGAGATGGGCAAGCTCCAGGACCAGCTCGAGCACCGCAACGCGTGGGACCTGGACAGTCAGCTCGAGCAGGCCATGGACGCGCTGCGCTGCCCGCCGCCCGACGCCGAGGTGACGAAGCTGTCCGGTGGTGAGCGTCGCCGGGTCGCGCTGTGCAAGCTGCTCCTCGAGGCCCCCGACCTGCTGCTGCTCGACGAGCCCACCAACCACCTCGACGCCGAGAGCGTGCAGTGGCTGGAGCAGCACCTGGAGAAGTACGCCGGCACGGTGCTGGCCGTCACCCACGACCGCTACTTCCTCGACAACGTCGCAAACTGGATCCTGGAGCTCGACCGCGGCCGCGCGTACGCGTACGAGGGCAACTACTCCACCTACCTGGAGGCCAAGACGCAGCGCCTCAAGGTCGAGGGGCAGAAGGACGTCAAGCGGAAGAAGCGCCTGGAGGACGAGCTTGACTGGGTTCGGTCCAACCCGAAGGCCCGCCAGACCAAGAGCAAGGCCCGACTCCAGCGGTACGAGGAGATGGCGGCTGAGGCGGACAAGTTCCGCAAGCTGGACTTCGACGAGATCCAGATCCCGCCGGGCCCGCGTCTGGGCACCACGGTGATCAAGTCCGACGTGCTGACGAAGGGCTTCGGCGATCGGCTGCTGATGGAGGGGCTGACGTTCGACCTGCCGCGTAACGGCATCGTCGGCATCATCGGCCCCAACGGCGTCGGCAAGACCACGCTGTTCCGCATGATCACCGGTAGCGAGACGCCTGACACCGGCTCGATCACCGTCGGCGACACGGTCAAGATCTCGTACGCCGACCAGAGCCGCGGCGGCATCGACCCGAACAAGAACGTCTGGGAGGTCGTCTCCGACGGGCTCGACCACATCAAGGTCGGCAACGTGGAGATGCCGTCCAGGGCGTACATCGCGGCGTTCGGGTTCAAGGGGCCTGACCAGCAGAAGAAGGCGGGGGTGCTGTCGGGCGGCGAGCGCAACCGGCTCAACCTCGCGCTCACCCTCAAGCAGGGTGGCAACGTCCTGCTGCTCGACGAGCCCACCAACGACCTCGACACGGAGACGCTGTCGTCGCTGGAGAACGCGCTGCTCGACTTCCCGGGCTGCGCGGTGATCACCTCGCACGACCGGTGGTTCCTCGACCGCATCGCCACCCACATCCTCGCGTGGGAGGAAGGCTCGAACTGGTTCTGGTTCGAGGGCAACTTCGCCGACTACGAGAAGAACAAGATCGAGCGGCTGGGCGCCGACGCCGCCCGTCCGCACCGCGTCACCTACCGGAAGCTCCACCGCGACTGAGCTGATGCGCACGCGCCCCGCCGTCCCGGAGGGAACCCCCTTCGGGTACGGCGGGGCGCGAGTGACATTGCCTGACGCACATGGCCGGTCGCCGGGACCGTCGACCGGCCGGATGGTGGACGGGTGCCGGGATCGTCGGGCGGCGTACGGATGCCGGGGCCGACGGTCAGTTCGGTGGCGTACGGGTGCCGGGACCGGCGATCAGTTCGGTGGCGTACGGGTGCCGGGACCGGCGATCAGTTCGGTGGCGTACGGGTGCCGGGACCGGCGATCAGCTCGGTGGAGGGCGGGTGTCGGGGCTGGTGATCAGCCCGCGGCCGACGGTCAGCTCGGTGGCGGATGGGGCCCGGTGACGTGATGGGCGCGCCGGGCAGGAGACAGCGCCGATCGGCCGCAGTGTTCGTTCAGGGCTCGACGGGGACCTGGGACAGGGCGGCGAGAGATTCCACGAAGAAGTAGATGACCCGGAAGAACGCCAGCACATCCCCGCGTTCCAGGCGTAACCCCCGATACATCACCACCCGTCCGGGATCGGCTCCCTCCCGCAGCTCCCGCCACGTCGACTCCCCGGCCGCCAGCACATAGTCGGCGGCCGCCGGGTCGGAGGTGATCACCGCCTCGGCGCACTTGCCGTCTTCCCAGGTCAGGACCAGATAAGCCCCCGTCTCGCGTACGCCCAGCGCCCACGTGGCGGTGTAGCCGGCGCGGGCGCGGTCGATCCAGCTCCAGTACGACGGCAGTTTGCCCTCTTGAGGAGGCCCCGTGTCCACGGCGGCGCGGGCGGCTTCGGCCCATTCCGGGGTGAAGAAGCGCATGCGTCAGCCTCCGGCGAGCTCTGGTTCGATGCGGGCGACCATGTCCTGGATGTCCGGAGGGAGCGCGATGCCCACGTCCACCAGCTTCATGTGGAGCTGGCGGATCATGAGGCGCCTGACCTCCTCCGGCGACCAGCCCAGAGACTCGAGGGCGAGCCTGCGGCTGGTGGCGCTGTTCATGGCGAGGATCGTACGGAGCGTCTCGTGGATCTGGAGCAGCAGCCGCGGATCCTCCTGCACCGAGTCGCGCAGGAACCGCATCCCGAACTGCACGTGCCTGGCCTCGTCCCGGCACGTGGCCGTGAAGCCGGTGTAGTAGCCGGGCAGGAACCCCCGCTCCCGGCAGTACGTGAGCGTGATCTTCATGACGGAAAGAGCGAGCACGCCCTCGATCCACAGGAAGTACGTCGTGCCGTAGCGCGCCCGGGCGGCGGGGTCTTCGGGGTCCTTCCGCAGTTGGTCGGCCTGGTAGGCGAGCAGCCCGAACGGCCCCACGAACGTCTCCGACACGTGCTCGAACGACGCGTCCAGCACATCCTGCACCGAGTCGCCCGGCATGCCGACCACTTCGCGGTAGAAACGGTCGAAGAACACCGTGTGCCGGGCCTCGTCCTCGATCTGGCTGGACATGTAGATCTTGGACTCCTCGGAGCCGCCCAGCATGAACACCGGCAGCTCCACCTCCACCTGCCGCTCCCCATGGTGGAACCCGGCGGAGATCCCGATGAACGCGTCCCGTTCCTCCTGCGACATGCGCTCGCGCCAGTCGACGATGTCCTGCGAGAAGTCCAGCTCGTAGACGTCCCAGCGCTGGCGCAGGTAACGCCTGTACAGCTCGGTGTAGTCGGGCAGCCGCTTGAGGTCGCGGTGCACGTACGCGAGCACGTCGTCGATGTCGAGGTGACGGATCCCGCGCAGGTCGGAGCCGGCGACGTCGGGCAGTTCGGTCATCCTTCGGCCTCCCCGAGGGCGACTGTGACAGGCGTGCGGGCGGGGCGGCGCCACGGCCCGTTGAACATGACGATCGCAGGGATGAACAGGACAAGACACCCCAACGCCACGAACAGCCACGTCTGCCAGTCCGTCGCCGCGACGACTCGCGGGATGACCAGCAGCCCGACCACCGCGATAGCCTTGGTCAGGAACCCGAACAGCCCCCACGCCGTGCCCTGCAGCCGCGGGTCGGCGTCCTCGGCGTCCTCCGAGTAGTTGGCCATCCAGGGCGCGTACGCCACTCCGAGCGAGCCGCCGAGCAGCGCGCCGACCACCATGAGCGTGCCGGTCGAGACGTCTTCCTGGCCCAGGGAGACGGCGAGGTAGGCGGTGACGAGGACGGCCGCGATGGTTCCGCCGAGGGAGAACGGCTTACGCAGCTGAGTCCGGTCGGACAGGCGGCCTGTTACGATCAGCGTGAGCAGATTGAGACTCCAGAACGCCGCCATGATCGTCGAAGCCTGAGCACTGCTGATACCGAGCGCATCGACCAGCATCGTCTGCCCGAAGAGCGACAGCGTGATGTAGAGCACCAGCCACAGCGAGATGCCGATGACGTGCGCCCAGATGTTCCGCCTGACGAAGAGCGAGCGCACGCGCGCCGGCCTCCCGAGATCCACCACCTGAGCCGCCGCCTGCTCGGTGTGCTGGATCCGGGCCCGCAACTCGGGCGACAGGTCTGCGATGTTGAATGCGATGACCGCCGAAATGACGAGCGAGAAGCACCCCATGATGACGAACTGCGAGCGCCACGAATCGTTGAAGATCGGCAGGGTCCAGCCGGCGATGGCCGCGGCCAGGAAGTTCGCGCCGACGGGTCCCCACGTCCAGAAGCCGAACGCCTGAGCCCGCCCCAGGCGTGGTGAGAAGTCCCTGATCAGCGGCGCGGTGCTGGCCATGGCCACGCCGTCCACGAAGGCCAGCACGATCCGGGCGATCAACAGGTCGCGCGGGTTGTGCACGAGCGTCATGGCGAAACAGCACACGGCCGTCAGGCCCATGAGCGGGATGAGCAGCCGCACCCGGCCGAGCCGGTCGGTGAGTCTGCCGCCCAGGATGGAGGCGATCGCCCCGGCCACCGCCGCGGCGCCTGAGACTGCGCCGTACGTGGCCAGCGACATGTGTAGATCTTTGAGGAGGAGGGGTACGACGGGGGCGATCTGCCCTTCGTAGGAGCCGATGAGGATGGCCAGCACGGCCATCGTGAGGATCTTCATACGGCGGGCGCCGGTCGGGTACTCGTCGAGCTCGCGGACGTAGGACAGCCTCATGGCTTGCCTTTCTGTGGGCTGGACCCCCGTCAAGCGTTCTAGAAGCTTGCTCTAGAATTCATTTCTGTGATGTTGCTCCTCAGTGTGCCCGTCGTCAAGGGTGAGATGTTCATCCCTGGCTAGAATCCGATTCTAGGATCGCCCGGTGTAAGGAGTCGTGTGTTGGACCTTGAACTCGACGGCCTCGAAGTCACCTTCGACCACACGGCCGTGGCCGCTCCCCGGATCAGGGATCTGTTGCCGATCTACCTCGACCTGCTCGGCGGCCGGCACCTGGGCGGCGGTGGCGACAACCGGGCCGTCGGTTTCCGCACGTTACAGCTCACATATGCGAACGGCAGCAAGATCGAGCTCATGGAGCCCCTGGCCGGATCGACGTTCTTCGACAGCTTCTTCGAGCTCAGCAGAGGGCGGGGCGGCGTCCACCACCTGAACTTCCACGTCGACGACCTGACGGCCGCGGTGGCCCTGCTGACCGCCCGCGGCTACCGCCTGCACGGCCTCAACCAGGCGGATCCCCGCTGGCGCGAGGTCTTCCTGCACCCCAAGGAGGCCCACGGCGTCCTGATCCAACTGGCCCAGCCGGGTCCGCACGAGCCGGGCGACGTCCGGCCGACGGTGGAGGAGGTGCTGGCCGGCCGCGGGTGGAATGGCAACGGCGTACCCAGCCCTTGACGCTTGGAGTTCGCGGGGAGCCGTTCGAGGCGGGAGAGGAGAATCCAGTGGGGCTGCGCAGACAGCCGGAGGGCTTTCCCGCTTCGGCGCGATCGCCCCCGGCCAGTGTCGGAGCAAGGTGCGGATCGGAGCGCCAACCGCCAGGTCCCGGTCACCCCTCTTCGAGGACCTGGAGGGGGTCGAGGCGCCGGATCAGGGTCATCGCCGCCTCGATGACCTCCTGCGCCTCCTCCTCTGTGTCCGAGGTGGCGACCTCCCGGGCAGCCTCACCGATGATGCTGGTCAGCACGGCCACGGTGAACCGATCGAGTGGATCATCCCCTGCCCTCAGCAGCACCGCGTTCTGGCGTACCCACTCCCGCCCCCGCGTACGGCGGATCAGCTCGAACCCCGGCGGCCCGTCCCCATCGATGAAGAGCCGCACCAGATCGCGCCGGTCCCAGGCCCCGGCGAGGTACGCGCGAGCCCCGGCGATCAGCAGCTCGACGGGATCATCCACGCCCGCTTTCTTGGCCTTGGCCACACTGGCGGCCGACGCCTCCTCGTGCGCTGCCTGGTGGTCTTCATACAGGGCCAGGAACAGCTCGGTCTTGCCCCCGAAGTGGTGGTAGAGGCTGCCGACACTGGAGCCGGCGCGGGCGACCACCTCGGAGACGCTGGCCTCGGCGAAGCCGTGCTCGCCGAAGACCTCGCGAGCCGCCTGCAGCATGGTTTTACGGGTCTGAGCCGTACGACTCCACTCCCACGAGGACTTACGTGCCACGCGGCAGAGTATAGACCTGGCCGATTCTAGAATCAGGTTCTTGACACCGCGCAACAGTGATGGTCGGGGAGGCGGCTGACGGACTTCTCGCCTACCTCAAGATCCGCGAGTCCATGGGGCAGACGATCTGGCCATCCAGTGGATGGCCGCCGACTCCCTGGTGAAGATCGAGGCGGCTAAGTGGCTGCCGTTGCACGCGGCCTGGCGGGTGCGGGAAGGCATGGATGCCCGGCACGCCTCCTCGATCGCCGAGCATGGGTGACCCCTTGGGCGATGTACGCGAGCGTCTCCATCTCTCGCGCCGACAGACGCGGTGGGCTCGCCTCGGAGGTCGGGGAATCGAACTCGTTCTGCAGACCAGGATGTCGGCCGGCCAGGCCGACAGGTAGAAGCCACCGGACGCACGGGGTTCACGATGAGGCCCGCGGGGGGCCTTGGTGACGTACCCGTTGGCGTTTGAGTGGATGGCGGCCAGCACGTCGGCGGGCCGACCCGAGGCCGAGATGGCCAGGACCCTGGTGGTCGCCGACCGCTCCCTGGCCTCGGTCGCCGGTGGACAGGTACGGGTCGAGGATCAGCACGTCGTGATCCAGGCCGGAGCCGCGCAGGTCACCGATCCCCGAGCCTTGGAGCACGACTTCGAGGTCATCGAAGCGGGGGAGGTACTCCAGGCCATGGCGGATGAGCTCGTGGTCGTCGATTATCGCGATGCGAATCACGTCGTGTTCCCCTGAGGGCTGTGAACGTGGCGGCATGCCGGCGAGGGTGAGCATGGGCATGCAGGGCCGACCAGTCCCCTAAAAGCACTACAGACTCAGCGCGAGATCATTTAGTAAGAATGGGCGACGGGCTGCCGCCCATTCCTACTGTCGTATCCGCCTACTCCACCTCGACCGGCAACTCGTAGATCTCCGTCGTGGGATGCCCGGCCTTCTCGTGTACGCGCAGCACCGCCTCCTTGGACGGCCCGGACGACAGGCAGAACACCTTGCCCGACTCGGGGTCGAGCCAGGCGCGCTCGAAGTGCACGCCCTCGGACTCCTCTATCGCCAGGTCGCGCTCATGCGCCGCACGCAACTGCTCCTCCGTGACCCCCACGAACCCGCTGTGCACGTCCATGAACTTCGCCATCGCGTCCTCTCCTCCCGCACCATCCGGTACGTCGTGTGCCCTCTGAGGAAAAGGCGTTCCATCGTGTGCCATCCCCGTGCCACTGCCACCCAACCAAGCCGGCATCAGCCGAGCCCGCTCCAGGAGCGCCTACAGCCCCGGCACATCAGCCTCGCCACCCCATGAACGCCCTCGGCCCCCGGGCGCCACCAGCACCGCCACCCCATGAACGCCCCCCGACACGGGTAATGGGCGGTCAGGTGGCGGGGAAACCGGGCGCTGAGGGGGTCGGGCGCTGAGTGGGCCCGGTGGTGGCAGCCCCGGGCGATGATTACGCTGAGTAATCGAAAGCTGTCAGGGTGGGTGGTGGCCCGTATACCCCCGTCACCCGGGGGCGTGGTTCGCGCGCCCCCGGCAGGAGGCGGCTCCCGGTGCGGGCGCCCGCGCCTGATCCCCTTGTCCGGTGGACTTGATCCTGCGCCCGGGCGCGCCTGTGCCTGCGCCCGTGCCCGTGCCCGTGCCTGTGACTGCGCGCGTGCCTGTGACTGCGCCTGTGACTGCGCTCGATCCCCCTGCCCACCCCCGGGACGATCATCGCGCGGCCTTTGACCAGCCCGCTCGCGCGACACCTCCGACCACGAGAACAGACCTGACGCAAGGACACCAGGCCCGGGCGGGTACGGTGGCGGACGTGGTTGAACGCTCCCAAGCCCAGCGGCACGTATACCTCCGAACGGTGAGATTTGCCGACATCGACTCCCAGGATCACGTGAACAACGTGCGCTTCCTCGACTACCTCGAGGACGCCCGCTTCGGCATGTTCCACATTGATCCGTACAACGCGGGCGAGGAGCCGTTCAAAGGGCTGGTGGTGACCCGCCACGAGATCGACTACCGCCGCCCCCTCGGCTTCCGTGCCGAGCCGGTGCGGGTCGAGACGTGGGTGACCGAGATCAGGTCGGTGCGGTTCACGATTCAGTACGAGATCCTCGACGACAGCGACGTGTACGTCACCGCCACCTCGGTCCTCGCGGCCTACGACGTCGAGCGGGCGGCACCGCGCAGGCTCACCGAGAGCGAACTGGCCTATCTCAAACGCTTCTCGTGAAGCGGTGGTTGATGCTGGCGCTGGGCGTAAACGCGCACACCAGCGTCACCTTAGGCCTGGGCGGACTGCCCCTGATCCTGCCCGAAATACAGCGACATTTCGAAGTTTCGTTGCCGGTCGCGGGGATCATCGCGAACGCCCCGGCCATCGGCATCCTGTTCGCGCTGGTCGCCTGGGGCGCGCTGGCCGACCGGCACGGCGAACGCGTGGTCCTGGGCACCGGAGTGGGCCTGGCGGCCGTGCTGTTCGCCGCCGTCGCGTTCGTCGACCGGACCTGGGCGGTGATCGCGCTGCTGGCCCTGGCGGGCGCGGCGGGCTCGGCCGCGCTGGTCGGCGGCGGGCGGATCGTCCTGCGCTGGTTCGAACCGCCCGAACGCGGCGTCGCGATGGGCGTGCGCCAGGTCTCCTTCACCCTCGGCATGGCCATCGGCGCGTTCGTCCTCCCGCCGGTCGCCCGGGCGCACGGCCTGCCCGGCGTGCTCGCCGTCTGTGCCGCCGTCAGCCTGGTGGCCGCCGTGCTGGCCGCGCTCTTCCTGGCCGAGCCACCGCGTACGATCTCCGCGCCGGGCAGCGCGCCGGCGGGCACGCCGTACCGGCAGCCCGCGCTGTGGCGGGTGCACGCGACCAGCGCCCTGCACGTGGTGCCCCAGATGGTGGTCAGCACGTACGGCGTGACCTGCCTGGTGCACCTGTACGGCTGGGACAGCGTGGCGGCCGGGCAGTTGTTCGGGGTGGCGGCGATCGGCGGGGCGGCGGTGCGCATCGCGGTCGGGCGCTGGTCCGACAGGACCGGCCTGCGCATGCGGCCCCTGCTGCTCATCACCCTCGCCACCCTCGGCGTGCTGGTGCTGCTGGTCGTCGGCACGATCACCGGCGGCGAGTTCGGACCCGTCATGCTTGCCCTCGCCGCGGTGATGACCGTGGCCGGCAACGGGCTCGCCTATCTCGCCGCCGGAGAGCTGGCCGGACCCGCCTGGGCCGGCAGGGTGCTGGCCACCCACAACACCGTCCAGAACACCGTCTCCCTCGTCATCACGCCGCTCGCCGGCGTGCTGATCGAGCACGCCGGGTTCTGGGCGGGGTTCGCGGGGGGCCTGGCCTGCGCGCTGCTCTCGCTGCCCGTCATCCCCTTCCGCGGCGAGCGCTCGCGAAGGCATGACTAGCGCCAGAGCCACACGGCTATGACTCGTGCCGGAGCCACACCGCGGTGTCGGGCGGCAGCAGGTCCCCCTTGAGCGGACCGCTCGACAGGAGCACGGTGTCGTGCTCGGGCAGGTGTACCGGCCGGAGTCCGCAGTTGATGGCGCAGGTCAGCGGGCCGCGGGTGAAGAAAAGCACACCCTCGGGTGAGTCCAGCCACTCCAAGGTATAAGGAATTGATCCGACCAGGTCACGGCGGCAGGCCAGGGCCCGGCGGTAGAACTCCAGCGTCGAGCCGGCGTCCCCTTCCTGCTTCTCCACGCTCAGCTCCGCGAACGTGGCCGGCTGCGGCAGCCACGGCTCCACCCCGCCGGGAGAGAACCCGTGGGAAGGCGGGTCCACCGTCCACGGGATCGGCACCCGGCACCCGTCGCGCCCGGGCAGTTCGCCCTTCGACTGGAAGAAGACGGGGTCCTGCCTGGCCTCGTCAGGCAGGTCGGTCACCTCGGGCAGCCCGAGCTCCTCGCCCTGGTAGAGGTAGGCGGACCCGGGCAGGGCCAGCATCGTCAGCAGCGCCGCCCTGGCTCGCGCGAGCCCCGTGCCGGGGTCGGCGGTCCCGTAGCGGGTGCGGTGGCGTACGACGTCGTGATTGGACAGCACCCACGTGGCGAACGGCACGGCGGTCAGGGTGTCGTCGATCACCTTCTTGAACGCCGTCGGCGACCACGGCGCCTGCAGCCAGGCGAAGTTGAAGCTCTGGTGCAGCTCGTCCGGGCGTACGTAGCGGGCGAGGTCCTCGGAGCTGTCCGTCCACACCTCGCCCACGGCCATCCGCTCGCCCGGATAACCGTTCAGCAGCCGACGCCAGTCGCGGTAGACGTCGTGCACCTCCGGCTGTCCCCACACCGGCGAGACCGACATGAACGACTGGTCGCCCACGTTGGGCAGCCCCTCGGCCTTGTAGAGCCCCATGGCCACGTCGATGCGGAACCCGTCGACGCCCCGGTCCAGCCAGAACCGCAGGATGTCCAGGAACTCGGCGTGCACCTCGGGATTGCGCCAGTCGAAGTCGGGCTGCCCGGGAGCGAACAGGTGCAGGTAGTACTGCCCGTCCGCCACCTTCGTCCAGGCGGGCCCGCCGAACGTGGACTGCCAGTTGTTGGTGGTGTCGCGGAAGATGTAGCGGTCGCGCCGCTCGCCCCGCAGCGCCGCCTGGAACCAGGGATGCTCGGATGAGCTGTGGTTGGGCACGATGTCGACCAGCACCCGCAGCCCGTGCTCGTGCGCCTGCGCGACCAGCGACTCGAAGTCGGCCAGCGTGCCGAACAACGGATCGACACCCCGGTAGTCCGCCACGTCATAGCCGCCGTCGGCCATGGGGGAGGGGTAGAAAGGCGTCAGCCAGATGGCGTCGACCCCCAGCCGCCGAAGATACGGCAGGCGCTCGCGCACCCCGGCCAGATCGCCGACGCCGTCTCCCGAGGCGTCGGCGAAGCTGCGAACGTAGATCTCGTAGACGATGGCATCACGCCACCAGGGGATATCCATGTGGCGTGTCATGCCCGCTATGTCGGGGAGTTCACCAGGCTGTGGGCCGCGTAGACCAGATAGTCCCAGAGCCTGGTCCCCAGCTCTTCCGGCAGGTCGAGCGAGTCGACCGCGTCACGCATGTGCCGCAGCCAGGCGTCCCGCTCCGGCTCGCCGATCACGAACGGCATGTGCCGCATGCGCAGCCTCGGGTGGCCGCGCTGCTGGCTGTAGGTGTTGGGCCCGCCCCAGTACTGGATCAGGAAGCCCCGCAGCCGCTCTTCGGCGCCCTCGAAATCGGACTCCGGGTAGAGCGGCCGCAGCAACGGGTCTTCCGCGACGCCCTCGTAGAAACGGTGCACGAGGCGCCGGAAGGTCTCGTCGCCCCCGACGGCGTCGTAGAAGGAGGTCTCACTCACGTTCTCAGCCTATGCGGTGGCGACCATGGGGATGCCGGCGGAGTCGAGTGCGGACTTGACCCGGAACCTGAGCTCCCTGGACACCTCGGCCTGCGCCGAGGGCAGGGTCCTGGCGCTGATGCGGAACACCAGCGAGCTGTCGGACATCTGCTCGACGCCGTACACCTGCGGCTGCTCCACGATCTTGGTCTCGCGGAACTCGCCGTCGGCCCAGATCTCCTCGGCCACGTGCTCCAGGAGCACCCGGACGGACATGATGTCCGCGTCGTAGGCCACCGGGACGTCCATGAAGGCCCGCGACCAGCCCTGCGACTCGTTGCCGACCCGGGTGATGGTGCCGTTGCGGACGTACCAGACGCGGCCGTCGACGTCGCGCAGCCTGGTGACGCGCAGGGTCACCGCTTCGACCGTGCCGACCGCGGCGCCCGCGTCGATCACGTCGCCCACGCCGTACTGGTCTTCGAGCAGCATGAACATGCCCGCGATGAAGTCCTTGACCAGCTCCTGGGCGCCGAAGCCGATGGCCACGCCGAGGATGCCGACGCTGGTGAGCAGGGGTGCGATCGGGATCGTCAGCCGATCGAGCACGGTCAGCACCGCGGTGCCGAGGATGACGATCGAGGCGACGTGTTTGAGCACCGAGCCCATGGTCTCGGCGCGCTGCTTGCGGCGCTCGTGCAGCAGCGCGTCGATGCTGTCGGGCACCGCGTTCTTGCGGAACCTGCTGGTTATCGAACCACCCGTGGCCGCGCGGTTGACCACTCTCGTGATGACCCGGTGCGCGACTTTGCGAAGCACGATCGCGAGCACGAGGATCAGGACGATTGTGATCAGACTAGCCACCAAGGGCGCCCAGGTCGCATTCTGGAACATCCCGACAAGGGTAGAGCAAATGCCCGCCGGGTCGTTCTCGCAGCTCCCAGCCATTTGCTGGGTCAACTTCTCGAAGTCCAACTGAGAAGCGGGTGGTTGCGACGCTGTCACCAGCAGTAACACTGGGTAGATCCCCCTCCGGAAGCGGTTCGGTCGGCTGCTTTGGACCGATTCGATCCAAAATACCGCCGACCGGACCGCCCGCCGTCACATCACGCCGGGGAAGACGGGGACGCCTGCTCTCTGGGCCGCGGAGGGAGAGAGCGGACGCTCCGATGACGGACGGCTCGTAACGGGACGCGCACCCGGAAGCGTGTCCCGTGCCGGTTCCGGGAGGGATCCCCCGAACACCCGCCAGGGAAGACCGGGCGGGTGGCTGTGGACAGGCACGGCATGCGAGACCGTGCCTGGGCCGGAACCGGCGGGGCGACCAAGGGCTCCGGCATACGGGAGTCCCTCCGCACCGGCCACCCCGCCGGCTCCGTTGACGCCGCCGTGGGTGCGGTGAGCCGTGGTGGCTGCGCTCCACCCGGGTCACCGCTTTGTCACTCGCCCACGGCGGCCAGTACGCGTGCGACCTTCGTGGCCGCTCCAGCCGGGTCGTCGGCCTTGTGCATCCGTTCACCCCAGGACCAGCAGTACCACCAGTCCGGTACATCCGATGCGCTCGTCGACCGACAGGTGACGTTCTCCGACAGGCTGGTCGCGTTCGGGTTGATGACCCGTGCGAACATGCGCCCGCCCTGGGTCTGGACCACTCTCGCGAGCAACCCGTGAGCGTCGAGTTCGGATACGAGACGCTTCAGATGCTCGAAGTTGTCGTCCCCCACCTTTCGTCCCCTCCTTTTGGGAATCGGCTGGTGGGCCAAACATGGCTCATGTCAAGGGCGGGCGCAATGCCGCTTCCCCGGTCACGGGGAGTTGCTTCTCCCTCGTGGGATGTAAGAAACAGTCCCTCGGAGGACGATCCTTATCCGTAGGCTTGATGCCGGGCGTTTTCAAGCTGGCGACATTGGTTCACACTCTTGGGTAGGCGCACAGCTACATGGACGCTACGCTGAGTCACCAGATATGGACCGGTCGAGACACGCGCGAGAGGGGCCGGGATGTCCGGCAGGCAGCACAGGGAAACGGAGATCGCCAGGCGGATCAGAGCCAAGGGCCTGGCCGCCGGGCGCACTTCGGCCCAGATAGCTGACGAGATCCATGAGCAGTGCACTCCGCAATTCGGCACCAGCCGCGTCAAATCCCACCGTCTTTCCTACGGCATCGCGCTGGCGGATGTCATCGAGCAGATCAGAGCCCTGTTCGAGCGTGACAACAAGGCGATGCCCGGCATCGGAGAGACCCTGCTGTCGGCCTACGAGAGCGGGCTCAAGCGCCCAGGACCCGAATACATGCACTACCTGTGCACGGTCTATCGGGTGGAGCCGCTGGAGCTCGGTTTCGACGGGCCGTGCATCTGCGGCCACGGGCACCGCACGCCGGGCGTGCTGCTGGGAGACAGCACCGAGCGGCCGTTAGCGCAGGCGGAGCGTGAGACCGGGTCGCCCCCGGAGCCCGAGACAGAGGCCGACGAGAACATCCTCCGGCGCACCATGCTCAACCTGCTCAACCCCGGGACCAGCGCCGCCACCGAGCTCGACGGGCCGGTGCTCGGCGCGTGCGAGGGCATCAGGCGCCGGATGGACGAGACGCTCGTCGCGGCCACGGTGTCGGCGGCGATGCTCGACCAGTGGGAAGAGGCCACGCAGAGCTTCGGCCGCCAGTACACGACGACGGCCCCGCTGCGCCTGCTGTGCGACGTGATGCTCGAGATGAGCGCCGTACGCGCGGCGCTGACCCACCGTCAGCCCATCGACCTGCACGACCGCCTTCTGCGGATGGCGGCCCAGCTGGCGGGGCTGAGCGGCATGATCATGATCAATCTCGGTGACCACCGGCTGGCCCGCTCCTTCTTCAGGACCGGACGCACCGCGGCCGACGAGACGGGCGACCGCGCCCTGCGCGCGTGGATCACCGCCCGCGAGTCGCTCGTCCCGCTCTACTTCGGGGACGCCCGGGAGGCGCTCAACCTGGCGAAGAAGAGCCGCGACCTGGCCGGCACCATGCCCTGTCCCGCGCAGGCCATGGCACCGGTCGTCGAGGCGCGGGCGCTGGCCATGCTCTCGGGCGCCGAGAACAAGAAGGAGATCGTCGACCAGGCGAAACGCGCGCTGGCCAGGGCCAGGAACGCCTTCTCCCACATGCGGCCCGAGCACCAGGCGGACATGGCCTTCGGCTACACCGAGAAGCAGCTCTACTTCTACCAGGGTGACGTGCTCACCAAGCTCGGCCAGACCCTGGAGGCCGAGGTGGTGCTCGACCAGGCGCTGGAGAAGTACGAGGACCACATCCTCGACCAGACGCTGATCAGGCTCGACCAGGCCCAGTGCCGCATGATCGACGGGGAGCTCGACTCCGCGCTGGACATCGGCACCAGGGCGCTGCGGATGCTCGGCGACGAGTACATGACCGATTTCATCATGCGTCCCGCCCTGGCGCTCGAACAGGCGATCATGGCCCGTGACGCGAACAACTCGAAACTCGAGGAGTACAGGGCCGAACTGCGCCGGCCGAGGGTCCCGACGAAAGGCGGCGGTGCATGAACGTGGAGATCCGGCGCTACAGGTGGTCAGATCTCGACACCATCCTCGCACTCCACCGGATCTCCCTCGCCGAGGTGGGACTGGTGCCGGGCGACGGCGTCTACTACGACGACGACTTCCCGCGCATCCAGGAGATCTACCTGGGCTGCGGCGGTGACTTCCTGGTCGGCGAGGTGGACAGGCGGGTCGTCGCGATGGGCGGGCTGAAACCCGTCGACACGGCCACGGCCGAGATGTGCCGGCTGAGAGTGCACCCGGAGTTCCAGCGGCGCGGTTACGGTGCGGCCATGCTGCTCGCACTCGAACGGCGCGCGGTGGAGCTCGGCTTCGAACGCGTCAGAGGCGACACCACGCTCAACCAGGAGGCCGCCCTGGCGCTCTACGATCGAGAGGGATGGCGCGAGCTCTCCAGACAGCGAGTCGGCGACCACACTGTCGTCTACCTCGAAAAACGCCTGGCCCCTCCGGCGGTCATCGAGCTCTGAGGCTCCCGGCGTACGGCCCCACCCAACCCCTCCTGGGGCCGCTTCCTCCCCTCCCCGGTGATCTTCCCCGGGCTCCCGGCGTGACTTCACCGCCGACATTCCTTCCGTCACCCGCAGTACGCGACGACGCCGGTTCTGGCGTCCGCGGTATGGATGTACAAACCCGCGGGTGAGGCTCTTAACACCGAGGTGTAGAGGAACCTCACCGGCTGCTCCCTGTACATCAGTGGCTGCGAATAGTAGTGAGATGCTTTTGCCATGGCAGTCGTGCCCGCTCCCCGACCCCTCCTGGGAGCCGTGCTTCTGTTGTTCGTCAGCGCCGCTTGGGGGTCGGCGTTCCCGCTGATGAAGGACCTCATCCACCGGTTGCCGGTGGAGGATCTGCTCGCCGAGCGCTACCTGATCGCCGCGCTCACCCTCCTCGTCATCAGGCCGCGCTGCTTTCGGGGGCTGCCGCGCAGGACCTGGATCTACGGGGTCGTTCTCGGGGTCATGTTCGGGATCGGTCAGGCCGGTCAGGCCGTCGCGCTGCACGGCCTGCCGTCCTCGCTGTCGGGCTTCGCCGTCGGCTGCAGCGTGGTGATCACGCCGATCCTGGCGCTCGTCCTGTTCAAGGTGAAAGTGCCGCGCCGGATCTGGGCGGGGGTGGTGCTCGCGCTGGCCGGGATGACCGTGTTCACGCTGCTGAGGGGGATGGAGGACCACGAGGTCTCGGTGCTGGCGCTCGGGGTCACGCTGTCCGCCGCCGCCCTCTACTCCGGCCACACGCTGCTGCTGGCGCAGTTGTCCAAGCGGGGTGAGACCTTCCACGCGTACGCGCTGACGGTGATCCAGCTGTTCACCATCGGGCTGCTCACCGGGGTCGTCGCCGTCCGCGACGGGGTCGTGCTGCCGTCGGGAGGGTCCGACTGGCTGATCCTGGGGCACCTGGCCGTGGTGTCGTGCGCGCTGGGGTTCCTGGCCCGCTCGTACGGCCAGGCGCACGTCACGGCCGTGCCGAGCGCGATCCTCATGTCGTCGCAGCCGCTCTGGGTGGCCGCGATCTCGGTGATCTGGTTCCACGAGCCGATCGGCTGGGGCATGGTCGTCGGCGGGGGGTTGATGGCCGGCGCGATGCTGCTCGCGCTTCCCGCGAGAACCGCCGCGCTGGGAAAGGAGCGCCCCCGCGCCAACCACGCCCTCCTCATCGTCGCCGCACGGGCGGCCAGGACGCTGGCCGACCTGAGGATCAAACGTGAGGATCCGCTGCCGCTCGGCGGCAGCCAGACGCCGTATCTCGACAGAGGAGCCTGTGTGAACGCTGAGACGTGCCCCTGGCACACGCGCTCGCTCAAGGGCGGCGGGGAGCCCAGCCTGGAGCGGCTGATCGAGCGGGCCACGGTCATCGTCCGGGCGAGGAATCTGCCGGGGCCGGGGTGCTGCCGGTCGGTCACCCTGCTCGGCCGGTGCCTGTGTGATCTGATGGAGGAAGCCGAGCAGGCTCGGACGAAAGCCCTCCCACGTTGGTTTCGGTCCCAATAGCGTACTGGTGTCAATCAAAAGGCAACCGCTTTTTTGCGGTGTAACCTCCCACTTATTCACCATAAATCTTGATATTCGGCGGGGCGCACTAATAATGGGAAAATAGCCCCAGTGGGAGAGGTATGTCATGAAGCGCATCATTGTCCGCAAGCCTGGAACCGCGAGGCTGGCGGGGACCTCCAGCGTCCTTCACAAGGGGTGACCGAGGCAAGGTCCCATCTCAGAGTTGAGGGCGAAGCGCCCGCTCAATGGGGGGCCGCCCGGCTGCTGACACCGTTGATCGACGGACATCGCCGGCCGCGCGGCCCCTACACTGTCGCCGCCGCCCTGCTGCGTCACCTGGTGCCGCAGGCTCTGGAACGGGACGGGGACCTGGTGGCGGCGCACGACATCGAGATCCGTGCCGCCGCGCCCGAACTGGCCCCCCTCGTGCCGCTCCGGCGGGCCACGATCGACGCCGGGCTGCCTGAGGACGAGCGCATCCTCGTGCCCGCGCCCCGCCGTACGCTGCGGCTGGCCAACGGGCTGGCCGAGTTCATCAGGGACGCCGTACGCCCCGGGCGGGCGATCGCCGTGTGCAACGGCGCCGAGGCCGACCCGACGGACACCGAACTGCTGGACGTCATGATGCGGCGGATCCCGCCGGACCTCCTCACGATCATGCTGTACTCCGGCGGCCCCGACCCGCCGCCCGACACCCGGAGCGCGGACGAGCTCTGGACCCTGGTGGACCGGTGCATGCGCGACGGATTCCTGCACGCCGCCGTCGAGTTGGGGGAGCGCGGCATGGCGCGCACCGAGCCGGGCGGCGAGCACTGGTGGCGCTTCGCGCAGCGCACCGCGACCGCGCTGGGCGGCCTCGGCCGCACCGACGACGCCCAGGCGATCTGGGACGGGGTGCGCGCGGCCAGCCAGGATCCGGCGATGCACGCCGCCAGCGCGTACGGCACCGCCATGCTCGACGCCCGCCACCCCGACCCCGCACGCCGTGACCTGGGCCGGGCCCGGCGCTGGATCAACGAGGCCATCGCCATCTCCACCCTGCTGCCGGAGCCCTTGGACCGGGCGTTCAAGCTGGGCTTCGACCTCAACGGCCTGGCGCTGATCGAGCTGCGGCACGGCCGGCCGGGCGCGGCGCTGTCGCTGGTCGAGTCGGCCGTCGAGCTGGCGCGAGAGCTGCGGGAGCGGCATCCGCTGCACCGCATGGTGCTGCTGGCCAACCGGGCCCAACTGCTGGCCGCGCTCGGTCACGTCAAGGAGGCGATGGAGGACTACGCGGCCGCGATCGCGCTGGACCCGGCCTTTCCCGACTACTACCTGGAGCGGGGGAACCTGCTGTTCAGGCTCGGGCGGCACGAGGAGGCGCTGGCCGACTTCGAACGGGCCATGCGGGCCGGGCCGCCGCTGCCCGAGGCGTACTACAACCGGGCGGAGCTGCACACCGTGCGGGGTGACACCGAGGAGGCGCTGGCCGACCTGGGACGGGTGATCGAGCTGGACCCGTCCTACCTGGACGCGTACATCAACCGGGCCGGGCTGCTGGCCGCGGCGGGCCGGGACGAGGAGGCCCTGGCCGACGTCGTGGCCGGGCTGGTCCTGGAGCCGGGCAACCCCCACCTGCTCACGGTGCTGGGGCAGCTGGAGACGGCGGCGGGACGGCTGGCGGCGGCGGGGGAGGCGCTGGACCGCGCGGTGGAGCGCGCGCCCGGGCTCGCCGCCGCCTGGGGGAACCGGGGGGTGCTGCGGTACGCCGCCGGGGACCTGGAGGGGGCGGTCGAGGACCTGAGCCGGGCCATCGAGCTGCAGCCCGAGCCCGACCTGTACACCAACCGGGCCGTCGCCCTGCGCGCGCTCGGCCGTGCCGCCGAGGCCGACGCGGACGAGCGGCGGGCCGATCGCCTCTCCTGACGACCGCCTGTCGCGATGGGATTATTGGGTGATGCGGGGGCGAATGGGGCGGGCGGCCGCGGTGTGCGCCGCCCTGGGGGTGTTGTGGTGGGCCAGCGTGCGCCTGGCCTGGGTGGGCATCGGCTGCGAGGACTGGGGGTGCCTGGCACCCGCCGTCGGCGTCGTGGTGGTGATCACGCTGGCCCTGATCGCCGGGTCCGCGCTCGCGCTGGAGCGGGTGGACGTACGGCCGGGGCGGCGGGTGGCGCTGGTGGCGGGCGGGGTGCTGGTGGTGTTCAGGCTCGTCGGCGAGGCGCTGCCGTCGTGGACGTCCTCGCTCGCGCACGCTGTCACGGTCGGGGCGGTCTTCGCCGGGGCAGGGGCCGTGGCGGCGTTCGTGACGGAGCCGGGGGTGGCGCGGCGATGGAAGGTGGCGACCGCGCTGGGGGTGGTCGCGCTGGTGCCGGCCGCGCTCGTCGTGTCGTGGGCGCGGTTCGGCGCCTAGCTGACCATCGCGCTCGACGGCCTGCGCGCGCCGGGGGCGACCGAGCTGCCCGGCGACCCGCCGAGCACGGAGTGGTACGAAGGCCGCTGGGGGAGCCCTTCGTAGGTCTACGGTGGGGGCGTGGGCTTCAACGACCTGCTCAAAGACCTCGATGACAGCGCCAGCGTCCAGGCCGCGGGCATCAGACGCGGCTACGGCGGGCCGCCCGCCCGCACGGTGGGCGTCACCGTGGGGCTGGCGCGGCTGCGCTGCGCCTCGCTGCTCAAGCCCCTGTACGCATGGGTGAGCGCGGCCCACATCCCCGACGCCGAACGGTGGCGGCGGCACGCCGAGCCCGCCGTGGTCGTGTCCTCCAACGCCGACACGCTCAACCTCTGGCTGGCCGTCGGCCCCCGGGTCATCCTCGACGACCTCCGCAGCCGCACCGGCATCGCCTGGTCGCCGCCCAACGGCGACCCCTCGCGGTTCGGCTCCGTCGAGGTGGCGGCCGACGAGGTCGCCATCGCGTACGCGGTGCTCGCCCAGGCCGCCGTAGCCGGCGACCCGGTCGCGGAGACCATCCTGGCGTGGATGCGGCAGGTCAGCGCGTCGCAGGCGTTCGGGGTCCGGGAGGCGATCCGCTCGCCCGGGGCCGGGGTCAAGAGCGGCTGGTACGGCGCTCCTGACGAGACCTGCCTGCGTACGCACACCGTGGCCGTGCTGCCCCGGGGCGGCACCCGGGTCGCGGTGGCCGTGGGGATGACCGCGCTGCCGTACACCGACCTGCGGGAGCGCGAGGCGTACGTCGAGAAGGTCGGCAAGGGCGTGCCCGTGGAGCCCGATCACGAGAAGGTGGCGGGGCGGCTGCTACGCGGGCTCCTGGTGACGACGCTCGACGAACTCGGCCATTTCCGCGACGGCCCCCACGTGTGAGAGCCCGCGCGCTCCCGCTCGCGTCCTGGATCTTTGCCGACTTTTCCTATTTTGTCTGGGGTTAGTGTGAAATTTACTGTTTTGGGCGGATGTGGGGCTTGGCCTGCGGCGGGGCAGGCGTGCAGCGGGTACGTGGTGGAGGCCGAGGGGTTCCGCGTCCTCGTCGATCCCGGCTATGCCACGCTGCCGAGGCTCCTCGGGCGCATGCGGGCCGACGAGGTGGACGCGGTGCTGGTCACCCACGGCCACCCCGACCACTGTGCCGACCTCAACCCGCTGCTGCGCGCCCGCGCCCTCGCCGACGTCCCCGCTCCCGCCCTGCCGGTGTACGCGCCGCCGGGCGCGCTGGACGCCGTCCTGGCGCTGGACAAGCCGCGCATGCTGGCGGGCAGCTTCGTGACGCGCGATCTGGCGCCCGGCGTGCCGTACGAGATCGGTCCGTTCCGCCTGGACGTGTTCGACCTGCCGCACCACGTGCCCAACGCCGGCCTGCGGCTGAGCGCCGGAGATCACGTGATCGCCTACACCGGTGACACGGGGCCGTCCCCCGAGCTGGCGGTGCTGGCGGAGGGAGCGGACCTGCTGGTGGCCGAAGCGACCTATCCGGAACGGATCCCCGAAGAGGACGCGCCTTACCTGTCCAGCGCCCTGGACGCGGGCCGCACCGCGGCCTCGGCGGGTGTGGGCCGCCTGCTCCTCACCCACCTGTGGCCCGACACGTCCCCGGGGCTCGCGCTGCTGGCCGCCGCGAAGTCCTATGACGGCACGCTGGAGGTCGCCTCCGAGGGCATCACGCTGGACCTGTGATGACGCCTCACCGCGCCGTGAGCCGCTCGATCACCTTCGCCAGCTCGGGCGGCTCCACGTTGCCGGGCAGCTCCTCGGCCCAGGCGTAGCCACGGTAGGCCACTCGCTCCTCCTCGGTGAGCTCCCCGGGATCCACCTCCGGCCGCGCCTCCTCGAAGGTGGCCAGGAAGAACGGCTCGGTCTTCACATACCGCACTCCCAGCCATGAGAAGTCGCGCTCGACCTCGACGAACCGCTCCCGCACCGCCGAGCCCGGCAGCCCGGTCTCCTCGCCCAGCTCGCGCCTGGCCGCCTCCAGCGCCGTCTCGCCGGGGTCGATCCCGCCGCCGGGCGGCTCCCAGATGTCCATGCGGCTGACGGGGTCGTACCAGTGCATGAGCAGCACCCTGCTGTCGCGATCCAGGCAGACGACCCGAGCCGCAGGCCGGTCGCTGATGCCCGCTTGCCCCTCTATGGCACCCACCAGCCCGACGTTACTCCTGCCGCTCCTCCTCCAGCACGAGCCCCAGCAAGCCGGGGAAGCGATGATCGAACTCCTCCTGGCGCAGGCGGTTGAGCCGCCGGGCGCCTTCGTCGCGCTGCTCCAGCAGCCCCACGTTGCGTAACACCGAGAAGTGGTGGCTGAGCGTGGACTTGGCCACCGGCAGGTGGGAGAACGTGCCGCAGGCGCGCGTCCAGTCGGGGACGTCCGCCAGCTCCCGCACGATGCGGCGCCGGATCGGATCGCCCAGAGCGTCGAGGGCGGCCTGCAGCGAGACCTCGATCGGGGATGTGTGCGTCAGACCGCGCGTCCTGTTCGACTGCGATCGAACATTGTTGTAGTGTTCCATCTCGATCGAACATTCTATGCGAGGGGAGCGGCCGTGGACATCGGGCGCGTCGGAGTGTGGCATCCCATGATCGGCACGGCTCCCGCCGAGGAGGCGCGTCGTGCGGCGGCCACGATCGAGTCGCTGGGCTACGGCTCGCTCTGGGTCAACGAGGGCAAGAGCAGCAAGGAGCCGCTCGTCATGTCCGCCGTCCTGCTGGCGGCCACCCGGCGCATCGCGGTCGGCACCGGCATCGCCAATATCTGGGTGCGCGACGCCACGGCCATGGCCGCGGGCGCGGCCGCGCTGGGCGACGCCTTTCCCGACCGGTTCCTGCTGGGCATAGGGGTCAGCCATGCCCCGCTGGTCACCGGCCGCGGCCACGACTACGCCAAGCCCCTGGCCGCGATGCGCACCTACCTGGAGGCCATGGACCAGGCCGGCCGGACGCTGCCCGAGCCCCCGGTCCCGGCTCCCAGGGTCCTCGCCGCGCTGAGGCCCAAGATGCTGGAGCTCTCCAGGGACCTGGCGGACGGCGCCCACAGCTACTTCGTGCCGCCGGAGCACACCGCGCAGGCCCGCCGGATCCTCGGCCAGGGCCCGCTCCTGATCCCCGAGCAGGCGGTCGTCCTGGAGTCCGACCCGGCCCGCGCCCGCGAGATCGCCCGCGCCCACATGTCCTACTACCTGACGCTGCCCAACTACCTCAACAACCTGCGCACGCTGGGCTTCACGGACGACGACTTCGCCGACGGCGGCAGCAACCGCCTCGCGGACGCCATCGTGGCCTGGGGCAACGCCGACGCCATCACCAAGCGCGTGCGCGCCCACCTGGACGCGGGGGCCGACCACGTCGTCATCCAGCCCCTCTCCCCGGACGTCCCGGACCTCGCCCACGCCCTGACCCAGCTGACCGACCTCACCCAGCCCCTCGGCCTGTAACGCCCGTCGGAGCGTTTGACCTCGAGTGGGCTCCAACTCGTAGCGTGAGTCGCATGACAACGCCGCAACACAAGATCGGGTCGGGATTCGGGGCCAGGAGCACCGCGGACGACGTGCTCCACGGGATCGATCTCTCAGGAAAGCTGGCGATCGTCACCGGCGGCTACTCGGGCATCGGCCTGGAGACCACGCGGGCGCTCGCCCGAGCCGGAGCGCACGTCGTGGTGCCCGCGCGCCGTCGCCAGGCCGCCGAGGAGGCGGTCGGGGGCATCGGCGGGGTCGAGGTGGACGAGCTCGACCTCGCCGATCTGGAGAGCGTACGGCAGTTCGCCGAGCGCTTCCTGGCCACCGGCCGCAGCGTCGAGATCGTCATCGACAGCGCCGGGATCATGGCGTGCCCGGAGACGAGGGTGGGCCCCGGGTGGGAGGCGCAGTTCGCCACGAACCACCTGGGCCACTACGCGCTGGTCAACCGCCTCTGGCCGGCCGTCGCCCAGGGCCGGGGACGGGTCGTGTCCGTTTCGTCCGCCGGGCACCGGCATGCGGGCATCCGGTGGGACGACGTCCAGTTCGAGCGGGGCTACGACAAGTGGCAGGCCTACGGGCAGGCGAAGACCGCCAACGTCCTGTTCGCCGTCCAGCTCGACGCGCTCGGCCGGGACGCGGGGGTGCGGGCGTTCGCGCTGCACCCGGGCGCTATCCTCACGCCGCTGCAGCGCCACCTCCGCAAGGAGGAGATGGTCGCCGCGGGGTGGATCGACGAGGAGGGCAACGCCCTGGACCCCATGTTCAAGACCCCCGAGCAGGGCGCGGCCACCCAGGTGTGGGCGGCCACCTCGCCGCAGCTGGCGGGCATGGGCGGCGTCTACTGTGAAGACTGCGACCTCGCCGAGCCGACCACGGAGGCCGTCGGGCCCGGGGTGCGCGACTATGCGATCGACCCGGAGCAGGCCGCCCGGCTGTGGGCGCTGTCCGCCGAGCTGACCGGGGTCAACGCCTTCGGCTAGCGCTTCATGGCGCCGTCGGCGATGGCGTCCGCGGCATCGCCGATGGCGACTCCGACGATCTCGAGGCGGCGTACCAGCTCCCGCCTCTTCAGCGCCTCCGCGGTCACCTCGCCCGAGAAGATGCGCGAGATCTCGTACTGGTACATCCGCCGGATCGACCCGCCCACCTTCTTCGCCTCCAGCGCGTCCTGGACCACGGCGGAGGGGCGGGAGGCGAGGTCGCGGACCGCGTTCTCCAGCGCTTCGATGCCGACGATGACCTGGTCGAGCAGGGGAGTGAAGCGGATCTGGTCGGGGACTCGGTAGAGGTGGGACTCGCGGACGAAGTCCCGCAAGGAGTCCAGCACGTCGTCGATGGCGCGGGACAGCCGGAACAGGTCCTCCGGGTCGATCGGGGTGACCAGGGCCGTTTTGAGCTCCTCGACGAGGCAGGCGCGTTCCTCGTCGCCTATGTGCTCGATCGAGCGCATCTGCTCGTGCGCGCCCGTCCTGCCCACCTCGCCCCCGATCATGGCCATCGCCAGCCACGCGCCTTCCTTGGTGGCCCGGAGCTGGCCGAGCAGGGCCTCCGTGAGCGCGCTGTCCATGCGGCCGGTCATGAGGTTGCGGATCCGCCGCAGCCGCTTCATGGTCCGGCCGCCTTCGCGGAGCCGGGGCGGCGCGTCATGGGCGGAGCCGCCCTCGAAGAGTGCTGCACGTTCGCCGTCCCTTCATGCGAGTTCAACCCTCGCGATCGCCTTCACCAGCGCCGCCAGCCCCGCGCCCAGCAGGGCGCCGGCCGGCAGCGTCAGGAGCCAGGCCGCGACGATCTTGCCGGTGGCGTACCAGCGGACGCGGCCGCCGCCCCGTGCCACGCCCGCGCCGATGAGCCCGCCGGCGATGGCCTGGGTCATGCTCACCGGCATGCCCACGGCCGCGCAGGCGATCACCGCCGTGCCCGCGGCCAGCTCGGCCGCGACTCCGTGCGGAGGCCGGGAGGCGATGAGCTCGCGGCCCAGCGTGCGGCCCGCCTTGGGGAGCCCGTACATGGTGCCGAGCCCGAAGAGGACGGCCACCAGCGACGTGTACGGGAGCAGCGCGCCCGAGAAGCCGAACATGATCATGAATACGGCCAGCATCTTCTGCCCGTCGTTGGCGGCGTAGGCGAGGCTCTGCAGGAGGAACCCCACCTGGTGCCAGCGCCGCAGCCCGCGGGCCGTGATCGTGATCAGGAGCACCCGGACGAGCACCCAGCCCAGCAGCCCGCCCACGAAGGGCGCCGCCACCCCGAACGCCAGCACCAGCAGCACCGAGCCCGGCGACACCGGCAGCCCCCAGCCCAGCCCCGCACCGGTGAGCCCGCCCACGACGGCGAGCGTGAGGCTGGTCGGCAGGCCCTTCATGCTGAGCGCGGTCACCACGGCCAGCGCCGAGATCACCGCGACGGTCATCGCGATCCTGCCGCCCGGCGCGTGGAACGAGGCCAGCCTGGTCGTGAACGTCACCGCCACCTGATGCGTGACCAGCGGGACCACCGCCGTCAGCACCACGAGCACGAGGACGCCGGTGGCCGGGCGCACCGAGGGCAGCTTCAGCCCGGTGGCGAGGAGGGCGCCCCCGTCGTTGACCCCGGAAACGACGGCGAAGAGGCCGGCGACCACGATCAGTACGGCGACGTCCAAGGACCGCGCTCCATCCAAGCCGCGAGACAACCCGGGGTTGCCCCTCCCGAATCCGCGTTCCCCCTTAACTACCCGGGATCGCATGGATGATGGACGATCGGACGCGTAACGTGTGTCGGGTACTCTCTGTGATGGTCACCGGCCAGGATCAGCCCTGCGGTGACCGCCGATCCCACGCCCGCGAGAGTGAAGGCATGACCAGCCCCGCCGAATACATCCTGACGCTGTCCTGCCCCGACCGGCCCGGTGTGGTGGCCGCCGTCTCCGGCCTGCTGGCCCGGCACGGATGCAACATCATCGAGAGCCAGCAGTTCGGCGACCGGGCCGGGCAGCGCTTCTTCATGCGTGTCCAGTTCGCGGGGCCGTTGGGCGAGGACGAGCTCAACGGCGCCTTCGCGACGCTCGCGCCGGACTTCGCCATGGAGTTCAAGGTGCGCGACGTGGCCAGGAAGCCGCGCGTGCTGATCATGGTCAGCAAGTTCGACCACTGCCTGAACGACCTGCTCTACCGCGTCCGGTCCAAGGCCCTGGACATCGAGATCGTCGCGGTCGTCTCCAACCATCCCGACCTGCGGCCGCTCACCCAGTCCAACGGGATCGACTACCACCACCTGCCGGTCACCCCCGAGACCAAGGCGAGGCAGGAGACCGAGGTGCTGGCGCTGGTGGAGCACTACCAGGCGGACCTGGTGGTGCTGGCCCGCTACATGCAGGTGCTCTCGGGCGAGCTGTGCGAGAAGCTGGCCGGGCGGGCGATCAACATCCACCACTCGTTCCTGCCGTCGTTCAAGGGCGCCAAGCCGTACCACCAGGCCCACAACCGCGGCGTCAAGCTGATCGGCGCCACGGCCCACTACGTGACCTCCGACCTGGACGAGGGGCCGATCATCGAGCAGGAGGTGGCCCGGGTCAACCACAGCCACTCTCCGGAGGACCTCGTGGCGATCGGCCGCGACGTAGAGTGCCTGGCCCTGGCCAGGGCGGTCAAGTGGCACGCCGAGCAGCGGGTCCTGCTGGACGGGCACAAGACGATCGTCTTCCCGCGCTAGCTACCCGGTGATCACCAGCTTGCCCCGCACGTGGTCGTGGACCAGATCCCGGTAGGCCCGCGCCGCCTCGGCCAGCGGGTAGCGGCGGCTGACGGTGGAAGGCAGCGTGCCTTTCACCGCGAGGGCGGCCACCTCGTCCAGATCGCCGGGACGGGCGTGGGTGTAGACGGTCTTGAAGCCGGTGGACGGGTCGGGGCTGGGGAAGGCGACGGTCAGCAGCGGCCCTCCCGGACGGACGACCCGTGCCGGCTCGGCCAGGGCCGGGCCGGGGAGCACCAGGTTGACCAGGGCGTCGACGCCGCCGGGGTGGCGGCGCAGGGTCTCGGCGGCGGTGTCCGCGGAGCTGTGGTCGATCGTCTCCGCGGCTCCCAGACCGCGTACGTAGCTCTCGTCCGACGGGATCGCGGTGGCGATCACGTGTACGCCCCGGTCCGCCAGTAGCGGCACGACGGCTCCGCCCACCCCGCCGGCCGCCCCGATGACCAGCGCCTTCGTGCCGGGCGCGAAGGTCCCCGCGCGGAGCAGCGGAAGGGCGGTCAGGGCGGCGATGGGCAGGGCGGCGGCGTGCTCGACGGGAAGGCCGGTCGGCCGGTGCACGAGGGCGGGCGTGTCGGCGTCGAAGATCGCGTACTCGGCCATCGTGCCCGTCGTGAACGACGGCGGCGAGGACGTCAGGCTCGCCATGCTCCCGGCGGCCCGCGCCAGGCCGAGTCCGAATATTTCATCACCCGAGGAGAATCGGGCCACGTCCGGCCCGACGGCCGTGACCGTGCCGGCGAAGTCGCTGCCGAGGACGTGCGGGAACTCCAGCGGGGCCATCTCTCTGAACACCCCGCTCACGAGCCGGATGTCGGCGGGGTTGAGCCCGGCCGCCGCGACGCGGACCTGGATCTGGCCGGGGCCCGGCAGCGGGACGGGTACGTCCGCCACCTCCAGGACCTCCACCCCGCCGTAGCCCCTCGCCACCAGTGCCTTCATGGGAACCTCCAACTAAACGGACCGCTCGGTCAGGTTGAGCATAATATGACCGCGCGGTCCGGTTACGGTAGGGTCCTGATGTGGCGAATGTGCGGGCGGACGCGGTGCGTAACAGGCGGTTGCTGCTCGACGCGGCGGCGGCCGAGTTCGCGGAGCGCGGCACGGAGGTCTCGATCGCGCGCATCGCGGCGCGGGCCGGGATCGGCAAGGGCACCGTGTTCCGGCACTTCGCCACCAAGGAGCAGCTCATGGCCGCGATCTTCAGCGACCAGCTGGAGTCGCTGGTGGCCAGGGGAGAGGCGCTGCGCGAGGGGGCGGACTCCGGGGCGGCGCTGCTGGAGTTCATGGCCGCCGGGGTCGAGCTGCGCTCGTTCTGCCAGGCGTTCACCCCGGCCATGCGCGAGGATCCGCAGATCAGGGCCGCGAGCGATCGGCTGGTGGCGGTCGCCCGGTCGCTCACGGACCGGGCCTGCCGCGACGGGTTCGTACGGCACGACGTCACGGGGCACGACGTCGTGCTGCTGATCAATGCCGCCTGCCAGGCGGTGGCCCCGCTGGGCGACGCGGTTCCGGGGCTCTGGCGGCGCTACCTGAGCATGATCTTCGACGGGCTGCGTCCCGAGGGTGCCCATCCGCTGCCCGTCCCGGCCCCCGACTCCCTGACCCCCGGCTGAGGCCGCCCGGCGCTCGCGGCAGGCGTCACGCAGGGCTGCGGCCCGGCGCCGGGGCGGCCTCGACCATGGCCGGCCCCAGCGCGCTCATGCCGTCGAGGCTACAGACCGGTGTGCCGGGCGAGGAAGGTGAGCGTGTCGGCCGACAGATCGACGGACCTGCTCACCGACCGGGCGCCGTGCCCGACCTCGGTCTCGTTGCGCAGCAGCACCGGGCGGTCGCCGGTCGAGGAGTGCTGCAGCGCCGCGCACAGCTTCCACGCGTGCAGCGGGTGCACGCGCGTGTCGGACTGGAAGACGGTGAAGAGCGTGGCGGGGTAGTTCACCGACTCCTGGACGTGGTGATAGGGCGAGTAGCCCAGCAGCCAGCCGAACTGCTCGGGGTCCTCGACGGTGCCGTACTCGACGTTCCAGGTGGCGCCGAGCCCGAACTGCTCGTACCTGACCATGTCGAGCAGCGGCGCCGAGCAGACCACGGCCGCGTACAGCTCGGGCCGCTGCGTCAGCGCGGCGCCCACCAGCAGGCCGCCGTTGGAGCCGCCGGAGATGCCGAGCTGCTCGGGCGTGGTCACGCCGGTGGCGATGAGGTGCTCGGCCGCCGCGTGGAAGTCGTCGAACACGTTCTGCTTGTTGCCGAGCATGCCCGCGCGGTGCCACTCCTCGCCCTCCTCGCCGCCGCCGCGCAGGTTGGCGATGGCGTAGACCCCGCCGGCCTCGACCCAGGTCAGGATCGACGCGGAGTATCCGGGGGTCATCGACAGGCCGAAGCCGCCGTAGCCGTACAGGATGGTGGGGCGCGGCCCGGGCGTGTCGTCGGCGGGGGAGATGATCAGCATGCGGACGTCGGTGCCGTCCTTGGACTGGTACACCACCTGCGAGGTGCGCACCGGGGGCACCTCGACCGCGCCCGGGGAGGCGGCCCAGAGCGTGGTCTCGCCCGTCCTGGCGTCGTAGCGCTGGACGGAGGGCGGCCTGGTGTTGTCGGTGTAGGCGAACCACGCCTCGTAGCCGCCCTCGGGGCGCTCGGAGAGGCTTCCGACGGAGCCGAGCCCGGGCGTGGGCACCTCGCCGACGCGCTCGCCGGTCTCCAGGTCGTGGACGGTGATCTCGCTGATCGCGTGGCGGGTCCAGCCCACCAGGATGACCGGGCGCTCCAGGTCGTCGAGGATCGCGAAGTCGTTCAGCACCGCCTCGGGGTCCTCGGGGATGAGGTCGCGCCAGGTCTCGAAGCCCGGCTCGGCCGGGTCGGTGACGCACACCCGGGCCCTGGACGCGTCGCGGTCGGTGTGGACGTAGAGCCTGCCGTCGCGGCCGAACACCAGCCCCGCCTGCGCGTCCACGCCCTCCTGCACGACCCGCAGGTCCGGCCGGTCGGCCGGGGACGCGGCCAGGTCGGCCACCCAGAGGTCGTTGCGCGGCGCGGTGCCCTCGTGCGCCGAGACCTGCAGCCAGCGGCCGTCACGCGAGACCGAGACGCCGTAGTAGTTGGTCATCTTCAGCCCCTGGCCGAAGATCATCACGTCGTCCTCGGTGGAGGTGCCGACGCGGTGCAGGTAGACGCGGCGGTGGAACTGCGTCTCGTTCTCCGGGACCTCGGTGCTGGGCAGCCTGCGGACGTAGAAGTACGCCTCCCCGCCGGGCAGCCACGCGATGGGGGAGTAGCGGCAGCGGTCGATCGGCCCCTCGACGCGCTCGCCCGTGGTGACGTCCATGACGTAGAGGATCGACTCCTCGTTGCCGCCCACGGAGATCTGGTACGCCAGCAGGCGCCCCTCCTTGTCGGGCTGCACGGCGTCGAGCGTGGTCAACCCCGACGGGTCGATCTCCATCGGGTCGATCAGCGCCCGCTCGGTCCCGTCGGGCTCGACGACGTAGTAGACGGCGTGCTCCTGGTCGGGCGTGCGGCGGCTGAAGAAGTGGCGGCCACCGCGCCACGCCGGCGCGCCGACCGAGCCGGACCTGAGCAGCTCGGCGATGCGGCTCTTGAACCGCTGCGGCCCGCTGCCCCTGCTGAACAGCTCGGCCTGCTCCAGCAGCCACCCCTTCGTCTCGGGACTGTCGGGATCCTCCAGCCATCGATAAGGATCTGGCACGGGCGTGCCGTGCAGGGTGTCGACGGTGGCTTCGCGGCGTGCGGTCGGGTACGGCTCCAGCTTCATGCTGGGAACCCTACTGCCAAAGGACATGCGTAAAGCGCTGGTGAAGCGGGCATAAAACGTAACGTGTGTCCCTCTGGTCCATTCCGGTTGGAGGATATTTGGGGTGGCGGGGACCGGGGTGCAAACGCCAGACTTGGTGACAGGACGGTGCCGTGGTGACCATCCGCTGGACCGTCCGGCGGAGGTCCACGTGACGGAAGCACAAGTGCCCCAGGAGGGGCCGACAGTCGGGACATGCCACGGCATGTCCCCTTTGATACGCGCGCAGCAGGGAGAGGCTCCATGATGCGCCAGGTCCTGCTGCTGAATGCCACCTACGAACCGCTGACCACCCTTTCCCTGCACCGGGCCGTCGTGCTGGTGCTGCGGGAGAAGGCCGACGTCGTCCACCGCGACGGCAGGGGCGCCGTGCTGCGCTCCGCCAGCCACACGCTCGACGTCCCTTCGGTGATCAGGCTGCGAAGATATGTCCGCATCCCCTACCGGTCCCGCATCCCGCTGACCAGGGCCGCCCTCATGAGGCGCGACGACTACCGCTGCGCCTACTGCGGGCAGCGGGCCGAGACCATCGACCACGTCATCCCGCGGTCCCGGGGCGGCACCCACACCTGGGAAAACTGTGTCGCCTCCTGCACCACGTGCAACCACAGGAAGGCCGACAAGTACCTGGAGGAGCTGGGGTGGACGCTGCGCTTCAGCCCCGCGGTGCCACGGGGCGCTCACTGGAGGCTCATCGGCGCGTCGCTGATCGGAGACCCCCAATGGGCGCCTTACCTCGAGGCCGCGGCCTGAGATATCGCTTTGTGAGGGGTGGCCACCGCCTGACACCATGAGCAGGCATGTGGACCTTCACCTCAGATGTTGAGGAGTACGCCGCGGTCGCCGAGCCCTTCCTGCTCGGCGACCCGGTGCGCAACACGGTCGCGTTGACCGTCCTCGCCAACCTGCGCGCCGGCATGCCCGCGAAGGGTCCCCGGTTCGGCTGGTGGACGGTCGACGGCGAGGTTCGGGGCGCGGTCTTCCACACCCCGCCGCACCCGGTCGGGCTCGCCGACATGCCCCTGGAGGCCGTCGAGCCGCTCCTGGCCGCGCTCGGCGACCCCGCCGAGGTCGTGGGCAGGGTGGAGCTGACCTCCGAGGTCAAGCGGCTGCTGGGGGAGCCTGGCCGGCTGGTGCCCGAGCGGCTCTACCGCTTGGGGGCGCTCGCCGTCCCCGGCACGCCCGGACGCGGCAGGCTCGCCGCCCCCGCCGACTTCCCGCTGCTGGTCAGCTGGTACCAGGCGTTCGCCGAAGAGGTGCGGATGGGCATGGGCGACGACGTGGTCGAGTCGGTCGCGCGGCGGCTGGCGGCCCGCGAGCTGTTCGTGTGGGAGGCGGGTGGGGCGCCGGTCTCGCTGGCCGCGCTCTCCCCGGCGGTCGGCGGGGTCTGCCGCATCGGGCCCGTCTACACGCCGCCGTCGTGCCGCAGGAACGGCTACGGCGCCGCGGTCACCGCGTACGCCAGCCAGGTCGGCCTGGCCGAGCGCTGCGACCAGGTGGTGCTCTTCACCGACCTCGGCAACCCGACGAGCAACGCCGTCTACCAGTCGATCGGCTACGTGCCCGTGTCCGACTACGAGCACATGACCTACGATGGCCCGCGTTCAGCGGGCCATCGCAGCTAGCAGGGATCTGCGGCTACGCTTAGGCCATGCCGCGTTACGACTTCCGCTGCCGCGCCTGCGGCTCCACGTTCGAGGTCTCCCGTCCCATGTCGGCCTCCGACGACCCGGCCACCTGCCCCGACGGCCACGACGACACGGTGAAGCTGCTGTCCACGGTGTCGATGACGGGCGGCGCGGCCGCTCCGAAGGCGAGCGGGGGCGGCTGCTGCGGCGGAGGGTGCTGCTCCTAGAACGGCCTGTGACGGCCTGTGACGGCCTAGAACACCTGGGCGGCGGTGAAGGTCGCCTGCGAACGCGTCAGCTCCTCCACCGCCAGCTTGGCGAGCCGCTCGACCGTGGCGATCCCCGTCTCCATGGTCGGGCTGCGTTCTGACAGCACCGCGATGAGCACGTCGTGCCCGTCCACGCCGAGCCGGCCCACGCTGTTGATCGTCCACAGCCCGTCGTGCGCGTCCACGGGCAGCCAGCCGTTCTTGAGCGCCACGTCGCCCCCGGCCGAGCTGACCCCCCACGCCTGCGACGGCTCCACGGACGACATGAGCTTCAGCGCGTAGCGCCGGTCGGAGGCCGGCAGCGGCCCCGCGGGGTCCGTGAGCCACTCCAGCACCTTGATCTGGTCGGACGGCCGGCTGCGGGTCGTTCCCCAGTACAGCCCGGGCCCCGGCCAGGTCTGCTCGACGCCGAGCCGGCGCAGGACCCTGGTGAGCCCCTTCTGGCCGCCGACCGTCAGGTAGAGCTCGTGAGCGCAGTCGTTGTCGCTCTCGCGGATCATCTTGGAGGTGAGCGTGCGCTCGTACGCGCTCAGCTCGCCCTGCTTGCCCAGCAGGAACGCCAGCAGGATGTCCACCTTCGCCACGCTCGCCAGCACGAACGGCGTGCGCTCGCGGTAGGAATACCTGGCGCCGGTCGTGCGGTCATAGACGGCCAGCGCCGCGCGCCCGGGGCGTTCGCGCAGATACTGGTCCAGCGTGCGGTCGAGAGCGCGCCGCGCGGCAACAGGCAGCACGCTCTCGACGACCACCCCGCCCGGCTGCCCGAAGGAGGCGGCCTGAGGCGGGACGACGGTTGACGGGTTTGCACAGCCGGCCACGGCCAGCAGGGCAACGACGAGCGAGATCCCCCGAACGCGCATGTGCGGGAGCCTGCCAGCCGCCACCCCAAAGGCCGGGGGCGCGGAAGGTCAAACGCCGGTCAGTTTCCTAGGCGGCCCTGGGGCGCTTGCGGCGCTGGAACGGGAGGAACCGGTCGGCCAGGTGCGGACGGGACGGCGTGAGCGTGGGTTCGACCGCGATGATCCGGTCGAACCGGAACGCCCTGATCCCCCGGCGCATCCTGCACACGCCGACCAGATACCAGTATTCGCGGTGGACCAGGCACGTCACCGGCTCGACGTCGCGCGAGGTGATGATGCCGGAGGCGTCGCGGTAGTGGAGGCGGATCATGAGACGGCTGGTGATGGCGTCCGCCATGAGCCTGGCTCTGGAGGCGACCTCGACGGGCAGCGGCTCGGTCAGGGTCGTGAGCGTGGTGGCGATGACGTCGTCGTCGAGCTCCAGGTGCTCGAGTGCGTGTTGCAGGCCACGCCGTGCGGTGACGGCCTGCGGGCCCGATCCGAGGTGAGCGAGGGAGAGGGCGAGGGCGGCGATCTCGGCGGTCGTCAGCGGGCGAGTATCGTGCTTCACGACTGTCGTCATACCCCAATATTAGAGATGACGACCGACATTTTTCGAAAACCTGTGCGGCAGGCAAGGTCCTTGTCACCTACCGCACAGGTCTCTCTTACTGCATCACCGCGACAGCTGGGACAGGTCGCGCGAGGCGCCCGTGGAGGCGGACGTGGTCATCGCCGCGTACGCCTGCAGGGCCGCGCTCACCGGCCGGTTGCGGTCGCGCGGCCGGTATCCGCCCAGGTCGGCCAGGAGCCGCTCGCGCCGCGCGGCCAGCTCGGCCTCGGGCACCCGCAGCTCCATCGACCGGCCGGGGATGTCGATGTCGATGATGTCACCGTCCTCGACCAGCGCGATCGCGCCGCCCTCGGCGGCCTCGGGCGAGGCGTGGCCGATGGACAGGCCGGAGGTGCCGCCGGAGAAGCGGCCGTCGGTGACCAGCGCGCAGGCCTTGCCGAGCCCCCTGCCCTTGAGGAAGGACGTCGGGTAGAGCATCTCCTGCATGCCGGGACCGCCCTTGGGGCCCTCGTAGCGGATGACCACCACGTCGCCCTCCTTGACGCGCCCGCCGAGGATGCCCTCGACCGCGTCGTCCTGCGACTCGAACACCACCGCGGGCCCGCTGAACTTCCAGATCGACTCGTCCACGCCGGCCGTCTTCACCACCGCGCCGTCGCGCGAGATGTTGCCGTAGAGGACGGCCAGGCCGCCGTCCGCGGTGTAGGCGTGCTCCAGGTCGCGGATGCACCCGGCCGCGCGGTCGAGGTCGAGGTCGTCCCAGCGGTTGTCCTGCGAGTAGGGCTTGACCGTGCGCACGTTGCCGGGGGCCGCGTGCCAGAGCTCGACGGCCTCGGGCAGCACCGTCGGCGACTTCGCGTCCCAGGCGGTCAGCATGTCGGCCAGCGAGCCGCCGTTCACGGTGGGCACGTCGCGGTGCAGCAGCCCGGCCCGGTCGAGCTCGCCCAGGATGCCGGGGATGCCGCCGGCGCGGTGGACGTCCTCGATGTGGTACTTGTTCGTGGCCGGGGCGACCTTGCAGACGCACGGCACCCGCAGCGAGATCTCGTTGATCTCCTTGAGCCCGAAGTCGACGCCGGCCTCGCGCGCGGCGGCCAGGATGTGCAGGATCGTGTTGGTCGAGCCGCCCATCGCGACGTCGAGCGTCATGGCGTTCTCGAACGCGTCGCGGGTGGCGATCGAGCGCGGCAGCACCGACGCGTCGTCGTCCTCGTAGTAGCGGCGGGTGATCTCCACGAGCTGGCGGCCCGCGTCCTCGAACAGCTTCTTGCGCGCCTTGTGCGTGGCCAGGATCGTGCCGTTGCCGGGCAGCGCGAGGCCGATGGCCTCGGCCAGGCAGTTCATGGAGTTGGCGGTGAACATGCCGGAGCACGAGCCGCAGGTCGGGCAGGCGCTCTCCTCCATCTCCAGCAGCGCGGCGTCGGAGACGGAGTCGTCGGCGGCGGCGATCATCGGGTCGATGAGGTCGAGCTTCTTGCCGGAGATCTTGCCGGCCTCCATGGGCCCGCCGGAGACGAAGATCGTCGGAATGTTCAGCCTGAACGCGGCCAGCAGCATGCCCGGCGTGATCTTGTCACAGTTGGAGACGCAGATCAGCGCGTCCGCGCAGTGCGCGTTGACCATGTACTCGACGGAGTCGGCGATCAGCTCGCGCGACGGGAGCGAGTAGAGCATGCCGCCGTGGCCCATCGCGATGCCGTCGTCCACGGCGATCGTGTTGAACTCCCGCGGGATCGCCCCGGCCTCCCGGATCGCGGCCGACACCACCTCGCCGACGTCCTTGAGATGCACGTGACCCGGCACGAACTGGGTGTAGCTGTTGGCCACCGCGATGATCGGCTTGCCGAAGTCGCTCCCGGCTACGCCGGTCGCCCGGAGCAGGGCCCGGGCACCGGCCATGTTCCTGCCGTGGGTGACTGTACGTGACCTGAGGGCGGGCATTGGGCATCTCCCATCGCTAGCGAGTCTTCACATGTTACGGCCACTGCCCGGCAACTGAGACACGTGTCCACACATCGGACGGTTGGTTACCGGATCGAGCCCGAAAAGCAGCCGTCCGCACCCGGACTCGTGTTACAGAGATCAGATGAGCAACGGGGCAGTCATGCTCGACGACCCCGCCAGGGTCGGCAACTTCATCCACACCATAGACCGCCTGTGCCGCAGACCGGCCAGGGGCGAGGGGGTGCAGGACTCGCCGCACGTGGCCAGGCAGCCACGGCTGGCCAGGTGGCGAGGGGAAGAGGACAAGAAGCAGCACGTCGACCGGATGGGCATCCCGCTGGTCCAGCTGAGCGAGGCGGGCGCCTGGCCGGAGATCCTGGCGCCGCAGGACAGGCAGGCCACGCCCGTCATCTCGCGGGGGATCCCGCGGGCCCGCCCCGACATCCAGCCGGGCGAAGGGGTGCCGAAGATCCTCTCCCGGATCGTGTCCGCCCTGCGCGGCACGAGGCTGCGCTTCCCCCGCTATCAGCTGACCGCCCAGATCGTCGAGCGGCTGGCCGAGTCGCACGGCAAGGAGGACCAGGCCCGCCGCGTGCTGCGCGAGTCCGACCGCAACTGGGGGTGGGGCGTCGACACCGCGGGCAGGGGCGCCGAACACGTCCCGTTCCCGCTCAACCTGCTGCTCAAGCTGTTACCCGGCTTCGTGCACGACCTGCGGCTCAGCGGGCGCGTGCCCGGACTCGGCGGGCGGTTCCGCTGGCTGCGGCGCGCGCTGTCGGACGACGGCTCCAAGGCGCCCGGCGTCGCCGCCCTGCTGGCCGACCTGGACCCGGCCGACGAGCCGGGCGTCGCGCGGCTGCTGCTGCGCGCGTTCATGGACGACCTGAGCGGGCAGTACCGGCGCTCCCCGCTGCACGTGCGGGGCGCGGGCCACGTCTTCTACCCGCTCCTGCTGCTCAACGAGCACGGCGAGGCGCTCGTCGAGCTCGTCGAGGAGCGGCGCGCGGACCTCGGCAGGTTCGATCCGGTCGTGGTGGTCTCCTACACGCCGGACGCCGTGCTCCTGGAGGACGACGAGGATTCGGTGTGGCGGCTCATCCGCTGGCGCCGCGAGCTGGTCACGGCCGAGGACCGCGACACGTGGCGGCGGGTGCTGGACACGCCGCTCACCATCTCGGCGCCGCCCGTGCCCGCCGACCTCACCAGGTACGACGTCGCCGACCCCGCCTTCGTGCCGCTCGCCCGCGTGGCGCCGTGGTGGTCGTCCTGGACGGCCATCGCGCTGTTCTGGATGGCCCTGGCGGGCGCCGTCGGCGCGTACGCGGGCCAGACCGCCGCCTGGCACCGCAACGCCTGCGCGACCGGCCTGTGGACGCCGTGGACGGAGAGCGGCAGGCAGCTGGCCGGCACCGAGTGCGTGGGCGTGGCCGAGCCCGACTACCTGTTCTCGCCGGGCAACACCGAGATGCGGCAGGTCCAGGCCGTGCTCCAGCAGGAGAACGAGCGGGCCGCGAAGCTGCACGAGGGCGGCGACCGGCCGTACGTGACGATCGCCTACCTCGCGGCGCTCACCTCCACGGACCGGGACACGCTGGCCGCCGCCCGCGAGGGCCTGGCGGGCGTCGCCATCGCGCAGAAGCGGCAGAACAACTCCGCCGGCGCCAGCGAGCCGCTGGTCCGCATCCTCCTGGCGAACGCGGGCGGCAGGATGGAGCACGGCTCGAGCATCGCCCGGCTGCTGCTGCGCTACCGCGACGAGGAGGCGCCCATCGTGGGCGTGGTGGGCCTGGACCAGAGCCGCCAGGAGACCGTCGCGGCCATCCAGGAGCTGGGCAAGGCCGGGCTGCCCATGGTGGCCTCGACGCTGTCGGCCGACCGCCTCGTGAACGAGTCGCCGTTCTACTTCCAGGTCGCCCCGCAGAACTCCCGCCAGGCGTGGATGGCAGCCGCCTTCGCCGACTCGCTGGTCAAGAAGGGCGAGGTGAAGCGGCGGGCCCGGGTCTACTACTCGCACGACGTGACCGACTACTACGCCTCCAACCTCAAGGCCCGGGTCATCGCCCGGATGGAGGAGCGCGGGTTCGCGGTGGAGGGGCTCAGGTTCACGCCCGTCGGAGGGGCCAAGCCGGGCCCCGACGACCGCAGCGACGACCCCTACGCGGGGGACCCCAGGAACGCGGGGGTGTCGGCGTGCGGGTTCGACGGGCTGGTGTACTTCGCCGGGCGCGGGATTCCCGACTTCGCCGAGTTCGTGAAGGGGGTGGCCGACAAGTGCGCGGACGCGCCGCCGACCATCCTCGGCGGCGACGACGTCACCAGGTACGCCGCGGACGTGCGCATCAGGTCGGCCGTCAGCGGCGTGGGCTACTACTACGAGTCGTTCGCCGCCGCGCCGAACAAGTGCGGCGAGCCGCAGCGGCACGACTTCTACGCGGCCCTGTTCGCCACGTTCCCCTTCGAGTGCGAGGAGCCGGGGCCGGGGCGGACGCTGGACGGGCACGCCGCCCTGGCCTACGACGCCACGGAGACGATGATCACCGCCATCCGGCGGCTCGGCAGGGAGCGGCACCGCGTGCCGGTGAACTCGTACACCGTCTGGCGCCAGCTCGGCACGCTCTACACGCCCGACCAGAGCGGGCACGCCATCGAGGGCGCCACGGGCGCGCTCGACTTCGGCGCGGACTCACCCCGGCAGTACCCCCTCGACAAGGCGGTGCTGATCCTGCACGCCAAGGGGGCCGAGCGGCCGACCCAGGTCGGCCTGTGCGGCGACGTCACCCGTTCCAGCCGGAGCGAGATCTTTCCGTGGTGCGCCTCGGTCCCGGAGATCTACCGCTAGGACGGCAGCCGTACGGCGGCGAGCTGGGTCGCCTGGGCCACCAGGCGGCCCTTGTCGTCCCAGACGTGGGCAACCTCGTCCATCCGGTCGCCGCCGACGTCCGTGGCCGCCAGCCGCACCCTGATCGGGCCGGGAGCGGGCAGCCTGCGGATGTACGCCGAGAGCTGGATCGTCGGCACCCACCCGGACAGGCCCAGGTCGAACGACACCGGCGGCACCGGGTCGAGCGCCACCAGCAGGCTCAGCGGGTCCCAGTCGGAGCCGTCCGCCAGTCGCTGCCAGCTCGCGATGACGCCGGCCCGGGTGGGGGCGCCGAACGCGAAGGACAGGTGCTCGGGGACGATGCGCTCCTCGACCACGGCCATCAGCGGCACCGTGAGGTCCGTGCCAGGCGGGTCGGTGGGAGCGAGGAAGCAGTTCTCCTCGGGCGGCAGCTCGACCGGCTCCTGCGACGACCACCAGGGGCCGGTGTCGTCCAGCAGGCCGAGTGTGATGTGCGACTCGACGCGGATGCGGCCCTCCTGCACCAGCGCGGCCCTGACCTGGGCCACGCTCCTGCCGACCCGCAGCGTCTCCACCCGGGCCACGGCCTCGCCGGGCTCGGGCGGCTCGATGAAGGAGCCGCTGACAGCCGTCACGTGCGGGTGGCTCGCGCCCGCCGGGCTCTCACAGGCGGCCCTGGCGAGCACGGCCAGCAGGTAGCCGCCGTGCAGCCGGTTGCCGACGCTCCACTGGGCGTCCAGCACGGCCCCGAACTCGCCTTCGCCGCGATCGGTCAAGGCGGTCGCTTCGCTAAAATTCCCCATTTTTCAGTAAATCCCTTCCCCAGGGTCTCAGATTGACATCGTTAACCTGACGGCGTCAACCTGAGACCCATGACCACCAGACGCGTACGCGCCAGGCGCGGAGAGGGAGCGCTGCTGCGCGAGGAGATCCTGCGGGCCGCCGAGGACCTGCTGGCCGAGTCCGGCAGCGAGGACGCGCTCACGCTACGCGCGGTCGCCCTGCGGGCCGGCGTCTCCACGCCCTCCGTCTACCTGCACTTCGCCGACAAGGAGGCGCTGGTCGAGGCGGTCTGCATGCGGGTCTGGGGCGAGTTCGGCCGGATGTTCAGGGAGAACCTGGGCGGCGACCCGTTCCTCGCCCTGGGCAGGTGCGGGCGCGCCTACGCCCGCTTCGCCCTGGAACATCCGGTGCAGTACCGGGTGCTGATGATGCGGGCCACGGCCGGGCCGGGCGTGCCGCCGGCCGCCGCCGAGTGCTTCCGTCACATGGTCGACGCGGTCTCGGCCTGCGTGGAGACACGGGTGCTGGAGGGCGACCCCGAGGAGCTCGCGCTGGGCATGTGGTCGGCCGTGCACGGCTGCGTCTCGCTGCTGATCGCCCAGCCGTCGTTCCCGTGGCCGCGCGACAGGGAGGCGCTCATCGACCACATCGTCCGCGTCGCCGGGTTCGGCACCGCGCTGTACTCGCGCCTGCCACAGACGCTCCCGCCGAGCGCGGACCTGGCCGTGGCCCTGGACGACTTCGGCGCGCGCCTGGCCTCGGGCGTGGCCTCAGGCGTGGAGAAGCCCCGCGGGGACGAGCCCGGCGGGGCTGGGGAATGACCGTCGGCCCGGACCCCGCCATATCGAACGGGTATGCCCGGGCCGGGGCCTAGTCTTCGCCGTAGCGGGCGGGCAGGACCTGGGCGGCGATGTCGAAGATCCGGTCGATCTCGCCGTCGGTCAGGGCCCGCTCCCGCTTGGTGATCCACTTGCGTGCGCGGTCGCCCTGGTAGACGTCCACGCCGCGGATGGTCATGATCTTCCACGGCACCGGCGGGCCGTAGATGGCGAGCGAGGGCACGACCGAGACCTCGCGGCCGAACGACTCGGTGATCAGCTCGCTGGCCTGCGACGCCTCCCACTTCGCCTCGGTGAGGCGGGCCTTCTTGTCGAAGGGGCCGTGGAAGAGCTTCTTGCCCATCTGCACCCGCACCGGGAGCCGCTTGTCCCACTTTTCGGAGTCGACCGCGTACACGCCGGTCGGGCCCACCACGAGATGGTCGATCTGGGCCTCGCTGTTGGGGATCGCCCTGGCGTGGAGCGTGCGATAGCCGCTGCGTTCGAGCTTGCGCAGCTGCGCCTCGGTGCGGCGCTCCGCCACGGATGTGCGCCGCCAGGCGGGCACGGACGAATGGGATCGCGAGCGATAGACCGCCTCGGCGACGGCCGCGATCACACCCGCGGTCACGCCCAGCCGCCAGTCGCTCACGAGGAAGCCCACCACCACCGCGACGCCGATCCCCACCAGCGCGCGGTTGCGCAGGCGGTGGAACTGCGGTTGTTGCAGCAGGCTACGCACGGACGCGCGCTCGACGGGCGCGTACGTGGAGGTGGGCGCCGAAGGCTTCGCGGCAGCGGTCTGCTCGCTCTCTGGCCGGTCGTTCACCCAGATTGGTGACGCATTGTGACCGTCTTCACGCTGGATGTCGGAGTCCACGTAACTCACCGTAGCTCGGAGATCGGAACGATTCCTAGTGTTGCCCTGTCCATAGTTTTATGGCCCAGCTCATCGTGTTCCACGCATGTTTTCGGGGTATGTTCTACGTTCTTCTCTAGAGATGTCGTCTCAAAAAAGATCTTACCTGGTGGACACTCCCAGGTGGGGTCTGGCCCGCTGCTCACATCGGGATTACGTTCAAGGTGTGCACAGCGCAGGCGAGATTCTGCTCTTTCTCATCGGGGTGTCGTTCGGGCTGTTCATCGTGATCAGCCTGCTGGTCCTGCTGCCGGGGCGCAGCACGCAGCGCCGGGTGGAGTCCGGCCCGGTGTGGCTGGGCGGCCCGTCCAGGAGCGAGCGTGGCGTGAGCACCTCGGACCTGGTGCTGGCCGACCGGGTGGCGCACTGGGCGGACGTCCCGGAGCGCGACTGGGTGGCCGCCGCCGAGACGGCCGAGCCCGGCGGACACCTCGGCGGGGCTTCTGCGGGATGGTGATGTGACGATGCGAGGACTGACGGCCGCACAGGCCGACGACGTCAGGCGCGCCCTGCACACCGCCGAGCGGCGCAGCGGGCTGCGGTTCGGGGTGTTCCTGGGGGATCCGGTGGGCTCGCGCCGCCACTTCGCCGAACGCCTGCACGCGGCCCTGGGCGAGGAGGCCGGCGACGCCGTGGTGCTCCTCGTCGATCTGAAGGGCCGCGCGCTGGAGATCGTGACGGGCGAGAACGCCCGCAGGCGACTGACGGACGGCTCCTGCCGGCTCACGGCGATGTCGATGGCGACCGCGTTCAGCGTGGGCGATCTGGTGGGCGGCCTCCTCTACGGCATCGGCGCCCTGGGGGAGCAGGCCACCGCCCGCCGCTAGAGGCGTTGGAGCAGGTCGACGATGTGCTCGCTGACCCCGCTCAGCAGCGTCGCGGGCTCGATGGGCGCGGTCGCGACGGCCGAGAACAGCGAGGGCAGCCCGGGCAGCGGGAACCCGTCGTCCTGCATGGCCGCGGCCCCGACGGGGTTCTTGTCGAGGGCGGCGCGGCTGCGCTCCCACGCGTCGAGCACCTCCTCGGGCGACGGCACCCCGAACCCGTGCCCCACCGGGGCTGCGTGCCGCAGCCGGACGAGGGGGGTGTCGGCGAAGGTGAGCGCCGTGCGGGCCCGGACATGCAGGTCGGCGCGTGGCTCGGGCGCGATCCAGTCCATGGCCGTGCAGGGGTTGCGGCAGGTGGCGACGCAGACGGCGAGCGCCCCGGCGACCTGGCTGTGCTGCCGGTCGAAGTACGCGCGCCAGCCCTCGCCCGGCTCCAGGGACACCCGCAGCGTCCGGTTGGTGGCGGACTGCTCGGACTTGGTGTGGTCGCACTCCCGGTCGCCGATCACGCCGAAACGGCTGCCCGGCGCGCTCAGCCCCTCGGGCCAGCGGGCCGGGTCGCCGGCGTGGCCGAGCTGGGGCTCGAAGGCCAGCAGCGGCAGGTATTCGCTGGCGATGTGGACCGCGGCGATCATCGGGCTCAGCTCGCGCCGGTGCCACCGTGCGGCGATCACCTCGAGCAGCAGGCCGTACGCGGGCCGCAGCGACTCCAGCGCCCCACGCGGCTGCTCGCGCGGCGTCTGCGGCATGTGACAGGCCCGGGCGCGCCGCCGCAGGTCGGCCGGGACGCCCTTCGCCTCGGCCGCGAAGTCCTCGGCGTCGAGCGAGAGCAACCGGTGACCGAACTCGCAGACCTCGGCGATCTCCGCGGCCGGCGCGAGCGCGCCGAGATCGGCGAAGGCATAGCGGCGGGCCAGGGCGACGAGCAGGTCACGAGTCGAGTCCACCCGACGACTCTCTCACGATCGGCGAGCGGCTGAGGACACGCAAAAGACCGTCATCCCGGGCAAGGGGAGCGGATGCACTGGATCTCGCCGGAAGAGTGGCTGATCGTGGGATCGGCGGTCGGGGGCTCCTCCGGACCGGCCGTGGTCGGCTCCGCCGTGGGCTCGGGCTCCGAGGTGGTCGGCGAGGGGGTGGGCGTCACGGTCGGGGTGGCGGAGACCGAGGCGCTGGGGCTCGGCACGTGCGTCACGCTGCCGGTCGCCGTCGGCTTGGGGGTCGGCGCGCGCCTGGCCGGAGGCGTGGACGGCCTCCTGGTGCTCGGCGTGGGCGGGGTGGCGGTGACCGAGGTGGCGTCCACGGTGGGCGACACCTCGTCGACGGTGGTCGCCGGGCCGGCCGGGCGCAGCCAGACGGACCCCGCCACCACCCCCGAGACGACCACCGCGACGGCCGCGGTCAGCACCGCCCGCAGTGTGCGGTGGCGGCGCGGCACGAGCGGCCGGTCGAGCGGCCGGTCTGGGGCGTCCATCGCCTTGCGCGCGGCCTCCGCCAGCACGGCGGCCGACGGCCAGCGCCGGTCGGGCGTCTTCTCCAGCGCCCGCGCCACCACCTGGCGCGGCCCGGGAGGCACGTCGTGAGGCAGCTGCGGGATGGGGGCGTTGAGGTGCTTGAAGATGATCTGTACGGGTGTGTCGCCTTGGAACGGGAGCTCTCCCGTCAGGCACTCGTACGCCACCACGCCCAGGGCGTAGACGTCGACCGAGGGCGTCACGTCGCTGGCCGTGGCCAGCTCGGGGGCGCAGTAGCCGGCCGAGCAGAGCATCGTTCCCGTGGCCGTCAGATGGCCGGCCGAGGCCGAGTGGGCGATGCCGAAGTCGGTGAGCACCACGCCGCCGTCGGTCCTGATCATGAGGTTGGCGGGCTTGACGTCGCGGTGGACGATGCCCTGCGCGTGCGCGGCGGCCAGCGCGTCGCCGACCTCCGCGATCAGCCGCATGGTGGCCTCGGCGCCGAGCGGGCCGCGCCGCAGGACGCGGTCGAGCGACTCGCCGCGCACATATTCCATCACCAGGAAGCTGACCTGGCGGCCCTCGACCTCGCAGATGCCGTAGTCGTAGACGTCGACCACGCCGGGGTGCCGGAGCGTGGCCATGGCGCGGGCCTCGTTCTGGAAGCGCTGGATGAACGCCGGGCTTTCCGACAACGCGGGCATGAGCACCTTGACCGCCACCGCGCGCCCGAGAACCGTGTCGTCGGCACGCCACACCTCGCCCATGCCACCGCCGCCGAGGCGGTCGGCGAGCACGTAGCGATCATTGAGAGTGGTCCCGGCCCCTAGCACGCTACCGAGGCTAACATCGTGTCCGGCGTGCTTTTGGCAAGTCGGTGAACACTTCCGCGAGGCGTGTCCAGTGCTCCTTCGCGCAGGTGACGGGCGGGTGATCGAGGCTGGCGGGCAGTGTCACCTCCCGGCCGCCCGCCAGGTCGCGCCCGGTCCAGACGTCGATCCAGTCGCCGTCCGGAAGGTAGACCGAAATTTCTGAAATGCCGGGTTCGGTCACGGGGGCCACGAGGAGCGCGTCCCCGAGCTTGTACTGCAGAGGGTGGCGCCAGACCCGCGGGTCGCGCGGGTGGTCGAAGAACAGGCCGCGCATGAGCGGCGCGCCGCCGCCGACCGCCGTACGGGCCTGCTCCACCAGGTACGGCACCAGCCGCTCGCGCAGCTCGGCCAGCCGCCGGAACACCGGGATCACCCGCTCGTCCCCGGTCCGGGCGGCGACGTTCCACGGCGTGCGATCCCTTAGGGGCGCGCGGTGGTGGTTGAACTCCGAGTGGTACTGCATGATCGGCATGAACGCCGCCGCCCCCGCCGCCCGCAAATACAGCTCCGCCTCCGGCACCTCGCCGGAGAAGCCGGCCAGGTCCCAGCCCCAGTAGACGATCCCGCAGGCGGAGGCCGTGATCCCGGCCCTGATCGAGGACCTGAACGCCTCCCACGTGGAGTCCTCGTCCCCGGCCCAGAACGCGCCGTGCGGCTGCGACCCGGCGAACCCGGCCCGGCTGAACGTCACCGGCGCCTTGCCGCACGACCGCAGCAGGTCGCCGAAGGCACGCGCGTAGTGGACGGGGAACAGCCCGTTGCCCGCCGCGCCGTCGCGCCCGTCGGCGTAGCGCAGGTCGTGGCCCCAGGCGTGCTCGCCGCCGTCCGTCTTGAAGCCGTCGACGCCCACCTCCTCGACCAGGTAGCGGCGCTTGGCCGTCCACCAGTCGCGTACCTCCTGGGAGGACAGGTCGGGCATGAGCGCGAGCGGGAACCACCAGCCCCGGTTGCGGTAGGGGCGGCCGTCGGGCTCGCGCACGCCGTACCCGCGCTCGACGAGCTGCCCGGCGTCCACGGCGGCCTGGTGCCGCGGGTGGGGGCGCGTCTTCTGCAGCGGGATCTGCCAGAGCAGCACCTTGATGTCCCTGCGGTGCAGCTCGTCCACCATGCCCTTGGGGTCGGGCCAGGGCCCGTCGGGCGGGAAGGTGTAGTCGGCCAGGCGGTGCGGCTCCTGGGAGGGCTCGTACTCGGCCCCCCTGAACGCCGTGAACGTGCTCTCGTCGCTCCACGCCTCGATGACCAGCGCGCCGACGGGGATGCCGTGCTCGCGGTGGCGGTCCATCTCGGCCAGCACCCGCTCCTGCGTGTTCCACTCGTTGCCGCTGGCCCACAGCCGGAACACCCACGGCGGCAGCTCCGTGGGCCGCCCGACGTCGTCGAGGAAGCCGCGCAGGACGTCGGCGGGCGCGGCGCCGTCGTGGAAGCGCACGCCCAGCTCGCCGTCCCGGCCCACCTCGGCCTCCACCCGCACCCGGCCGGGCGTCGAGGCTCCCACGTCGTACCAGGTGCGCCGCGAGGTCCGCACGTGCCAGCCCCAGCTCGCGGGCCCGCCCACGACCATCGCGAACGGCATCGGCAGGTAGGTGCGGCCGTGCCGCCCCTGCGCCTTGTACTGCTCGAAGACGACCGCGTCGAGCTCGCGTCCGCGCTGGTCCACGGAGTCGAACCGCTCGCCGAACCCCACGACGTGCTCCTCCGGCCCCAGCTCCAGCTCGAAGCGCACCCGCAGCGGCCCGTCACCGTCCGACAGCCACCGCACGCTCCCCGGGACGATCCGGTCGGCGCCGGTGACGTCGAGCTTCCCGCCGTCGTCCGACCAGCTCGCCGCCGACACCTCGAACCACCTGCCGGTACGGGTCCCGCCGCCGGCGGCCGTGGCGCGGAAGCGGTAGGCGTAGCGGTGCCCGGCCCGCAGCGCGGGCGTCCGCACGGCCCACGACCCGGCGGCGGCCCGCGTGGCCCTGGTCTGGGCGGCGGCGAGATGGCCGCCGTCCACGCCCGCGCCGGCCCGCGTACCGCCGTCGCTCCTGGTCAGAGGGAGCTCGATCGGCGGCGCGCCGTCGGCGGCCCACTCGCACACCACGCCGGTCACGTTCGCCGAGGCCCGCACCCGCAGCTCCACCGGCTCCCCGTCCACGGGTCTGGCCGGGACGCGCTGGTCCTCGGTCTCGGCGTACGGGTGCCCGGAGCCGTGCGGCCGATGCCGGATCATGCGTGTACTCCCAGTTCGTCGGCGAGGATCAGGTACATGCCGTGCGACCACAGCAGCGGCGTGGCCACGGGCCCCCAGCGGTCGAGCCACTCCTGCCGCCGCCCGGGCGCCAGCAGCAGGTCGGACACCTGCTCGGGCAGGTCACCGCCGGGGGTGGCCTGGGCGGCCATCCAGTCCAGGTAACGCCGGGCCTCGGCGGGGCGTCCCGCCCGGGCGTGGTTCCAGCCGAGGAAACCGGCCAGCAGCACCCACCGGCCCCCGCCGTAGAAGGTGTCGGCGAGGTAGCGGTACACCCCGCCGTCCCTGGCGAGCACGCGCTCCACCTCGGCGACCGTGGCCGCCCCGACGGGGTGCGTGGCCGGGTAGAGGCCGAACGGCTCCACGCACGCGAGCAGGCTCGCGTCCACGGCGTCGCCGCCGAGCCACTTCCGCAGCCGCGGCGGGCCGGACCCGTCCCGGGTGAGGCCGTCCCGCTCCACCGGCGCCGCGACGGACCCGTCCTGGATGAGGCCGTCGCGTTCCACCAGCGCCGCGATGCCCTCGACCGCCTCGGCGGCCGACGCCTCCTCCGCCGCGCTCAGCACGCCGAGCGCGGCGGCGGCCCGCAGGCCCGCGTGGATCGCGCCGAGCGTGGCCACGTGCCGCTGCTCGACGTGCTCCTCCCACCAGTCGTAGCAGGGCAGGTGCCAGAACGCCGTCAGGTACCGGACGGTCGCCCTGACCCCCTTCTCGACCCCGGGGACCGCCCTGCCGTGCCGCGCGGCGTGCTCGCGCAGCGCCCAGAGCCACGTCCCGTACCCGTCGAGCTGGAAGTCCCACCAGTCGTCGGCCCCGTCCACCCCGTCGAGGGTGAAGCGGGTCGGCAACATCTCCGCGACCGGTACGGCCTCGCCCCGGGCGGCCCGCGAGACCAGCGCGTCCACCTGGCCCGCCCGGTCGCCGACCGTGCGGGCGCACCAGGCGTGGAAGGCGTCCGCCCCGGCCACGTCGCCGTGCCTGCTCACCCCCTCGGCGATGAAGGCCCCGTCCCGCAGCCACGAGTAGCCGCGGTAGGCGGAGAAGGTGGGCGAGGCCGGATAGGCCCCGGTGGGGGACTGCAACCTCTTGATCACGTCGAGGCTGTGCGCGACGAGGGACAACGAGAACTCTCCTAATGATCAGCCGAGCAGGGCGTTCACGTCGGCGGCGGCGGCCTTGAGCGCGTCCGCCACCGGCTTGCGCCCGGCCGCGGCCTCGCCGAGCTGCTTGGTCACCGCGTCCTGCATCTCCTGCTGCCGCTTGATGACCGGCGGCAGCGCGATGGACTTGAGCGAGTCGAACACGGCCTGCCGGTTGGCCGGCTTCGGGTCCTTGAGGTAGCCGGCGAGCACCTGCTGGTCGGCGACCGGCGGCAGCTCCCAGGAGGACTCGACGCGCGTGGTGGCCGCGGTGTCCGACGAGGACAGGAAGCGGGCCCACGCCCACGCCTCCTTGGCGTGCTTCGTGGTGGCGGAGGCGGCGACCGCGTTGTGGAAGACCGCGCTGGCCTTGGCGGCGTCACCGGGCTCGACGACCACGTCCCACGCGAACGGCACGTCCTTCAGCCCCGCGAACTGCCAGATGCCGTTGTGCCACATGGCGAGCTTGCCGGACTTGAAGAGGTTCGTGTCGTAGTCGGCGGTGCCGCCGATCTCCGCCTCGGTCGGCATGGTCTTCCCCACCTTGGAGACCAGCCACTGCGCCGCCTTGACGCCCTGCGGGCTGTCGAAGGCCGCCTTCTTCCCGTCGGCCGACAGGAACTCGCCGCCCGCCTGCTTGAGCGTCTTGTAGAACTCGAAGAACTGCACCGGCTGGAAGTCGCCGTACACGCCCTTCTTCCGGTCCGTCAGCTTCGCGGCCGCGGCCTGCTCGTCGGCCCACGTCCAGTCCGCCGTCGGTGGGGCGACCCCGGCCTTCTCGAACAGGTCCTTGTTGTAGAAGAGCACGACCGTCGAGAACGACGCGGGCAGGGCGTACTGCTTGCCGTCGCGCTTGAACGCGTTGAGCGACTCCTGGGCGTAGACCGAGGTGTCGCCGTCGCCCGCCACGCCGCCGAGGTCGAGCAGGGAGCCGGCACTGGCGTAGGTGACGAAGTTCTCGTAGTTGAGCTCGAAGGTGTCCGGCGCGGTGCCGCCCGCGATGCTGGTCTGGAGCTTGGTGAAGTACTGGTCGAAGGGCGCGGTCTCGACGACCACGTCCACCTTCGGGTTCTCCTTCTCGAAGGCCTTCTCGATCTTGTCCAGGTCTTTGACGTGGTCGGGGGCCGCCGAGAAGGTGAAGTACCGCAGGGTCACCCTGCCGTCCGCGCCGGTCGTGGCCTTCGTGGCCGAGCCCTGGGAGCAGGCGGAGGCGAGCAGCGCCGTGGCCGCCGCGACGATGAGGAAATATCTGGACATGGGGGGATTCCTTTACTTGAGCCCGCTCTGCGCGACGCTGGCGATGACGTGCTTCTGCGCGAAGACGTAGAGGATGAGGATCGGTACGACGCTGACCACCGAGCCCGCCATGACCACGTCCCATTCGGTGGTGAACTGGCCGTGCAGCGTGGCCAGGCCCAGGGGGAGGGTCATGAACTCGGGCGACTTGATGATGATCAGCGGCCAGAGGTAGCTGTTCCAGCTGGCCATGAAGCCGAAGATCGCGAACGTGGCCAGTGCCGGGCGGATCAGCGGCAGCACCACGTACAGAAAGATCCTGAAATGTCCGGCGCCGTCCAGCACCGCCGCCTCGTCGAACTCCCGCGGCACCTGATTGACCGCCTGCCGCAGCAGGAACACCCCGAACGCCGAGGCGATCGTCGGCGCGAGCAGCGCGAAATACGTGTCGACCAGGTTGAACGTGCGCATCTCGATGAACAGCGGCACGACCAGCACCGGCAGCGGCATCATCAGCGTCGCGAGATAGACCGCGAACAGCGCGCCCCTGCCCGGGAACGGCAGCCGGGCGAACGCGTAGGCCGCCATCGCGCTCGTGACGAGCTGCAGCGCGGTGGAGGCGGCGCCGATCCAGGCGCTGTTGAGCACGATGCGCCAGAACGGCAACGTCTCCAGCAGCTTGCCGTACGCGTCGAGGCTCGCGCCCCCGGGCGTGAAGTCGGGCGGCACGGCCAGCACCGCGTCACCGGGCGTGACGGAGGTGATCACCGCCCACGCGAACGGGAACAACATCGCCAGCGCACCCAGCCCGACCAGCAGGTAGCGTGCTATCTGGCCGAGCTCCGCTCGGCGGACTCGGATGGATGTCCTCGCTTCGCTGCGGATCCATCCTCGGCTACCCATAGGTCACCCACCGCTTCTGGCCTCGGATCTGCACGACGGTCACCAGCAGCACCACGGCGAACAGCAGCCAGGACAGCGCCGAGGCCGCACCCGCCCTGCCGTACCTGAAGGTCAGGTCGTAGATCTGCGACACCACCACCTGCGTCGCGCCCCCGGGACCGCCGCCGGTCATGATCTTGACCTGGTCGAAGACCTGGAAGCCGTTGATCAGTGAGATCACGACCACGAAGAACGTCGAGGGCGACAGCAGCGGCAGCGTGATGTGCCGGAACCTGCGCCAGGCCGACGCGCCGTCCACCATGGCGGCCTCCTGGTACTCGCGGGGGATCGCCTGCAGTCCGGCCAGCAGGATGATCATCACGAAGCCCAGGTCCTTCCAGGCCGAGGCCAGGATGATCGACGGCATCGCCCAGTCCGGGTCGGTCCACCAGCCGGGGCCGCTGATCCCGAGCAGGCCGAGCGCCCAGTTCACGACGCCGCTGGCGGGGTTGAGCAGCCACTTCCACATCAGCGCGACGACCACCCAGCTCGTGATCACCGGCAGGAAGTAGATGCCGCGCAGCAGGCTCCGGCCCCGCATCGCCCGGTTCAGCAGCACGGCCAGGCCCAGCCCGCCGACGTAGACGAGCGGCAGATAGCCGGCGATGAAGGAGAGCGTGTGCAGGAAGGCCGCCCGGGTCTCGGGGTCGCCGATCAGCTCGGCGTAGTTGTCCAGGCCGACCCAGCGCATGTCGGTGATGAGGTCCCACTCGTGCAGGCTCGTCCATAACGAGCCCAGCATCGGGATGAGCGTGTAGAGGGTCAGGGGGACGAGGCTGGGGAGCAGGAACACGGCGACGGTGACCCCGTACCGCCAGCCCTTCCTGGGCGGGCCCTGGATGGGGGTCACGGCGTCGCCCCGATCAGGCGGGCCCGCACCAGGCGGCCCTGCTCGCCCGCCGCCCCCGCCGCGTCGAACGGGGTGGCCAGCACCAGGGCCGCCGCGCCCTGGGCCCAGCTCGTGTCGTCCCAGCTCTCCACCTCGACGGAGATGTCGCGCCGGCCCGGGTAGAGCTGCGCCCTGAGTGCCGTGTCGAAGCTCGCCCGCCAGAGCGGCCAGTCGGCCGTCCCCTCGCCGAGCACCACCACGACCTCGGGATCGACGACGTTGATGAGCCCGGCGGTGGCCCGCCCCAGGATGGCCCCGGCCTCGGCGAACACCTCCCGCGCCGCCGCGTCGCCCCCGGCGGCGGCCCGGCCGAGCGCCGGCAGATCGAGATGGACGTTCTTGGCCCGGGCCGCGGCGAGCAGTCCGGCGGCGCCGACGTACGCCTCCAGGCAGCCCCGGGCCCCGCAGCCGCACACCGGCCCGCCGGGGTCCACCGGCAGGTGGCCGAACTCGCCCGCGCCGCCGCGCGCCCCCCGGTACACCCGCCCGTCCGCCACGATCGCCGCGCCCACGCCGCGCCCGATCGTCACCACGAGGAAGTCCCGGTGCGTACGCCCCCGCCCGTACAGCCGCTCGGCCGCCGCCAGCGCGTTCACGTCGTTCTCCACGAGCACCGGCAGTTCGAGCCGGCGCCGCAGCCAGCCGCCCACCGCCATGGCCCGCCACCCGAGCGTGGGGGCGTTCACCGTCCCGGCCGCCTGGTCGTCCACGCTGCCCGGCACCCCGACCCCGATCCCGAGCAGCGGCGGCGTCCGCTCATCGGCCGAGCTCTCCGCCACCACGGACGAGATCGCCCCCGCCAGCGAGTCGAGCGCGTCGGGCGCGGACGGGTCGAAGGGCCGCTCCCACGAGCCGAGCACCTCCCCGTCGAGCCGCACGTCGACGAGCACCAGGTGCTCGGCCGTCACCTTGACACCCAGCGCCCGCCCCGCGCTCCCGACCAGCCCCAGCCGCACGGCGGGCCGCCCGCCGCGCGACGGCGTCAGATCGAGCTCCTCGAGCATCCCGTGCCCCATGAGCTCCCGCGTGAGCTGCGTGACGGTGGCCGGGCTGAGGTCGAGCCGGCGCGCGATCTCGCTGCGGCTGAGCGGCCCGACCGTGCCCAGCAGGGCGAGGATCGCCGTCCGGGTGAGGTCTCCGCGATCGGTGCTTACCATGCGATGAGGGACTTTCTTCAGAAGTAAAGTTAGTCCCGAAATATCCCCCCTGGTTCGCGTGCCTGTCAACCCTCGGACACGCGAAAGGACCCCCGCCGGTGGCAGGGGTCCTCCGTGAAACGGCGCGTCAGGCGGACGCGGCGTCCTTCTCCCGGTTGCGCAGCGCCCGGCTGACGCCGTCGGCGCCCTCCAGGATCAGCCGCCGCAGCGCCTGCGGCGGCTGCTCGGCCTCCAGGTAGTCCTGCGCGGCCCGCACCGTCTCCGGCTCGATGAGCAGCGCGGGGAAGCACCCCACCGCGAACGTCGACGCCTGGTCGAACGTCCACTCCCGGTAGATCCGCCCCACCTCGGCGAAGTACTTCTCCCGGTACGGCGCCAGCAGCTCGGTGTGGTGCGGGTCCTGGAACCCGGAGATCGTCGTACGGGCGATGTGGTTGGCCAGCTTGCCGCCCACGACCCGCTCCCAGGCGGCGGCCTTGGCCTCGGCCGTCGGGATCGCGGCCCGGCACTGCGCCGCCGACCGCTCACCCGTGGCAGTAGGGTCCCGCTCGAGCTCGGCGTCGATGTCGGCCTCGCCCAGCCGGCCGCCGGCGACCAGCGCGTGCACGAGCGACCAGCGCAGGTCGGCGTCCACGCTCAGGCCCTCGGGCACCTCGGAGCCGTCGAGGATGCGCTGCAGCAGGTCGAGGTCCGCGTCGGAGGTGGCCACCGGCGCGAACGCCTGCAGGAACGCGAGCTGGTGGTCGGAGCCCCCCGCGGCCTGGCCGAGCTGCTTGCGCAGCTCCGCGGCCAGCAGCGCCAGGCCCTCGGCCTGCCAGGCCGGGTCGGCGTACTGCTGGACGGCCATGCGCGCCTGGCGCAGCACCGCCTGCAGGACCGTGATGTCCTTGAGCGTGCCGGCGCCCGAGACGACCAGCCTGACGTAGTCACGCGTGGCCATCTCGCCGTCACGGGTCATGTCCCAGGCCGCCGACCAGCACAGGGCGCGCGGCAGCGACTCGGTGAACGCCGCGATGCCGCCGTCGACCAGCGTCCGCATCGAGCGGTCGTCGAGGCGGATCTTGGCGTAGGTGAGGTCGTCGTCGTTGAGCAGCACCAGGTCCGGCTGCTCCTCGCCGACCAGCTGGGCCACGCTCGTACGGGGGCCGACCACGTCCAGCTCGACCCGCTTGGTCCGCTTCAGCTCGCCGTCCACCAGCGAGTAGAGGCCGACCGCGACCCGGTGCGAACGCAGCGTCGGGTGCTCCGCGGGCGCCTCCTGCAGCACCTCGAAGCCGGTGAACCGCCCGTCGGACACCTCGAACTCCGGGCGCAGCGTGTTGACCCAGGACGTCTCCAGCCACTCCTTCGACCAGGACGAAAGGTCGCGGCCCGAGGTCCGCTCCAGGGCGCTGAGCAGGTCCTTCAGCTCGGTGTTGCCCCAGGCGTGCTCGGCGAAGTAGTCGCGTACGCCGGCCAGGAAGTTGTCCAGGCCGACGTAGGCCACGAGCTGCTTGAGCACCGAGGCGCCCTTGGCGTACGTGATGCCGTCGAAGTTGACCTCGACCGCCTGCATGTCCGGGATGTCCGCGGCGATGGGGTGGGTCGAGGGGAGCTGGTCCTGGCGGTAGGCCCAGGCCTTCTCCACGTTCGCGAACGTGGTCCACGCGCCCTTGCCCCACCTGGTGGCCTCGGCCTGGGCCAGGACGGACATGTAGGTGGCGAACGACTCGTTCAGCCACAGGTCGTCCCACCAGCGCATGGTGACCAGGTCGCCGAACCACATGTGCGCCATCTCGTGCAGGATCGTCTCGGCGCGCCGCTCGACCACCGCGTCGGTGACCCGGGAGCGGAAGACGTAGTCCTCCAGGAACGTCACGCAGCCCGCGTTCTCCATGGCCCCGGCGTTGAACTCGGGCACGAAGCACTGGTCGTACTTCCCGAACGGGTAGCGGACCCCGAACACCTTGTGGAAGAAGTCGAAGCCCTGCCGGGTGACCTCGAGGATGTTGTCGGCGTCGAGGTGCTCGGCCAGCGAGGCCCGGCAGTAGATCCCCAGCGGGATGCCGTCGTGCTCCGAGGTCACCTTGTGGTACGGCCCTGCCACCAGCGCGGTGATGTACGTCGAGATGGCCGCCGTGGGCGGGAACTCCCACCGCCTGGCCGGGGCCACCGCCCCGTGCCTGCCGCCCTGCTCCGGCAGCTCCTCGACCGCCGAGGCGGCCGCGTTGGAGACGACCTCCCAGTCGGCCGGGGCCAGCACGGTGAGCTGGAAGGTGGCCTTGAGGTCGGGCTGGTCGAAACAGGCGTACATGCGGTGCGCGTCGGCCGTCTCGAACTGGCTGTGCAGGTAGACCTTCTTGTCCACCGGGTCGACGAAGCGGTGCAGGCCCTCGCCGGTGCGCATGTAGCTGCAGTCGGCGTCCACGCGCAGCTCGTTGGCCGCGGCCAGCGACGGGAGCGGGAAGCGGCCCTTCTCCTCGTCGTAGGCGGACACGTCGAGGTCCTCGCCGTTGAGCGTCACCTTGCGCACGTGGGCGCCGTGCAGGTCGATGAAGGTGGACGCGCCCGGCCGGGCGCTGGTGAAACGGACTGTGGTGACGCTCTCGAAGCGCTCCTCTCCCTCGGTCAGGTCGAGTGCGACCTCGTACGACTCGACCTTCATCAACCGGGCGCGCTCACGAGCCTCGTCCCGGGTCAGATTGCCTGCCAAGTTGCGCTCCTTTTCACCACTTCATCGAACTTTGTCCGTATCGTGCCACGCTGGGAATAGGACCCGATCCACCTCAGGTTACGGGTCCACATGAGCGAAAAGATTCCCGTGGATCTGTGGTTCGATCCTGCCTGTCCCTTCGCATGGGTCACGTCACGATGGCTTCTCGAAGTTGAGAAGGTCCGTCCCATCGAGCCTCGCTGGCGCATCATGTCCCTCTACGTGCTCAACGTGGACAAGGACATCCCGGATGAGTACCGCAAGTCGACCGAGCGGGCCAGGGGCACTGTCCGGGTCGTCGCCGCCGCGGCCGCCAAGCACGGCGAGCAGATCCTCGGCCCGCTCTACACCGAGCTCGGCACCCGCCTGCACAACCAGGGCCTGGGTAGGGAGCCGGAGCGCCTGCGCGAGGTCATCGAGAGCGCGCTCGAGGCCACGGGGCTCGAGAAGGAGCTCATCGAGGCCGTCGACTCCGACGAATGGGACGAGGCCATCCGCACCTCCCACAACGAGGGCATCGACCTCGTCGGCCAGGAGGTCGGCACCCCGGTCATCCGGGTCGGCGCCAACGCCTTCTTCGGACCGGTGATCACCAAGATCATCAGGGGTGAGGACGCGGGCCGGCTCTGGGACGGCGTGCTCGCCGTCACGTCCTTCGAGGATTTCTTCGAGCTGAAGCGCAGTCGGACCAGGCGCCCCGAATTCGACTAACTCTCTCATTTTACAGGGGTCAATCATCGTACGCTGGCGGAAGAACGCTGCTTGCGGTGTAGAAGACTTATCCCTGCATCAGGACAAGCCTCTCACCGCCACCTGAGCTCCTGACAGGATGGTGGCTATGCGTCAGCTGTACATCGGCGGCTCCTGGACCGCTTCTGCGTCGGACGAGCCGATCGACGTCGTCAACCCGGCCACGGAAGAGATCATCGACCGCGTGCCCGCGGGATCTCCCGACGACGTCGAGTCGGCCGCGGGCGCCGCTCGAAAGGCCTTCCCCGGCTGGTCCGAAACGGCCGCCTCGGAGCGCGGCAAGCTGCTCGGCGACGCCGCCGAGCTGCTGAAGCAGCGCTCCGAGGAGATCGCCAAGACGATCGCCACCGACATGGGCGCACCGCTGGGCTTCGCGCGCAGGGTGCAGACGCTCATGCCGGCGACCGTGCTGTCCTCCTACGCGCAGCTCGCCGAGACCCACCCCCGCGAGTCGCGCGTCGGCAACTCGATGGTGGTCAAGGAGCCCATCGGGGTGGTCGCCGCGATCACGCCGTGGAACTATCCGCTGCACCAGATCATCTGCAAGGTGGCCCCCGCGCTGGCCGCCGGCTGCACCGTGGTGCTCAAGCCGAGCGAGGTGGCGCCGCTGGCGGCGTACGCGCTGGCGGAGATCTTCGCCGAGGTGGGCCTGCCGCCGGGCGTGTTCAACCTGGTCAGCGGGCGCGGCCCGGTCGTCGGCGAGGCCATGGCCGCCCACCCCGAGGTGGACATGGTCTCCTTCACCGGCTCGACCGCCGCCGGGCGCAGGGTGGCCGCGCTCGCCGCCGAGTCCGTCAAGCGGGTCGCGCTCGAGCTCGGGGGCAAGTCGGCGAACATCATCCTCCCCGACGCCGATCTGGCGCTGGCCGTCAAGGTCGGCGTCGCCAACTGCTTCGTCAACGCCGGCCAGACCTGCTCGGCGTGGACCCGCATGATCGTCCACCGCGACCAGTACGACGAGGCCGTCCGCCTGGCCGTCGAGGCGGCGCGCGGTTACACCGTCGGCGATCCCTTCGACGAGTCCACCAAGATCGGCCCGCTGGTCTCCGCCACCCAGCGCGACCGCGTGGTCCGCTACATCAACCGGGGCCAGGAGGAAGGCGCCCGGCTGGTGGCCGGCGGCACCGAGCGGCCCTTCGATCGGGGCTACTACGTGGAGCCCACCGTGTTCGCGGCGGTGGAGCCGGGGATGACGATCGAGCAGGAGGAGATCTTCGGCCCGGTGCTGTCGCTGATCCCGTACACGAGCGAGGACAAGGCCGTCGCGATCGCCAACGACACGAAATACGGCCTGGCCGGAGCGGTCTGGGCGGCCACCGAGGACCGCGCGATCGCCGTCGCCCGGCGGCTGCGCACGGGGCAGGTGGCCATCAACGGCGGCCGCTTCAACCCGCTGGCGCCTTTCGGCGGCTACAAGCAGTCGGGGGTGGGGCGGGAGCTGGGGGAGCAGGGCCTGGAGGAATACCTCGAGACCAAGGCGATGCAGCTGTAACGCCGTGCCGGCGGCTCCGTCGGCCCATCGGGTCGTGGGGCTGCCCACGGCCCGCGGCCCGACGAACGCCCCGGCGACCCTGCACTTCCGCCCGGCCAACCACACCGCCGTGAAGGCGCGCTCCGAGAGCCGCGCCGGGTGTGGCATCCATGAGGGGCGCCGCCCCCCGGTTGCGTGGGTGAGGGGCGGCGCCGACGGGAAGAGAGGTGGGTCAGACCAGCAGGCCGCCCGTGGCGTTGAGGTTCTGGCCGGTGATCCAGCGCGAGTCGGGCCCCGCCAGGAAGGCGACCACGGAGGCGATGTCGCCGGGCTGCCCGAGCCGTCCCAGCGCCGTCATCGCCGCCGTCTGCTCCAGCGCCTCCGGCGGGTTGGTCCCCCGTAGCATGTCCGTGTCGGTGGCGCCGGACGAGACCACGTTGACGGTGATCCCGCGCCCGCCCAGCTCCCGCGCCGCCACCTTGGCGAACTGCTCGACGGCCCCCTTGCTGCCGCAGTAGAGCGTCAGAGCGGGAGCGGGCACCTGCGTGTTGAGCGTGGAGATGTTGATGATGCGCCCGCCGTCGCGCATCACCCGCGCGGCCCACTGCATGGCCAGGTAGACCGACCGGGTGTTGACCGCGAACACCCGCTCGTACTCCTCATCCGTGATCTCCGCCATGGGCTTCTGCCCGAGCACGGCGGCGGCGTTGTTGACCAGGATGTCGAGCCCGGGCAGCCGCGACCCGGCCTCGTCGAACAGCCGCGCCAGATCCTCCTTGCTGCCCAGATCGGCCTGTACGGCGTGCGCGCCCGTCTCCTTGGCGACCTGCTCCGCGGCCTCGGTCGAGCGCTCGTAGCAGAAGACGACCTCTGCCCCGTCGGCGGTCAGCCGCTCCACGATGGCCTTGCCGATTCCCCTGGATCCTCCTGTGACCAACGCGCCTTTCCCGGAAAGTATGCTCATGCGCCCAACCTATGCTCGGAGCATGATCTTGCGGGCTTCGTTTCGCGGCAGGCGATCGACGTACAGCTTGCCGTCGAGGTGCTCGGTCTCGTGCTGGAAGCAGCGCGCGAGCGAGCCGCGGGCCTTGATCCGTACCGGACGCTGGAGCCTGTCGATCCCCTCGACGGTCACGCCCGCGGCCCGCGCCACCGGGGCGTAGATCGGCAGCCGCGTCTGCCGGTCGGGCACGGACAGGCAGCCCTCCTCGTCCGTCACCTCCTCCGGGTCGTCGACGGTCAGCACCGGGTTGAGCACGTGACCCTTGCGCCCGGCGATGTCGTACACGAACAGCCGGCGCGACACGCCGATCTGCGGGCCGGCCAGGCCCACGCCGTTGACCGCGTACATCGCCTGGAACATCTCGTCGATCAGCCGGCGCAGCTCGCGGTCGAAATCCGTCACGGGATCGGCGGGCGTGCGCAGGACCGGATCGCCGATGACACGGATCTCACGCATGGACATCTACTTTCGTAAGGACTGGACAACGGTAGAGGTCCTTACTCTAGCCAGCGAGGCTCATTCGCGGGGGCTGTGGAAGACTGGGCGGGTGCGTGTCTACATCGGTGCCGACCATGCCGGCTATGAGCTCAAGAACCACCTCGTGTCCTGGCTGAAAGACCACGGTCACGAGGTCACCGACTGCGGTCCCTTCGTCTACGACGCCGAGGACGACTATCCCGCGTTCGTGCTGCGCGCGGCCGAGGGCGTCGCGGGCGACCCCGGCAGCCTGGGGGTGGTCATCGGAGGCTCGGGCAACGGCGAGCAGATCGCCGCCAACAAGGTACGCGGCATCCGCGCCGCGCTGGCCTGGAGTGAGGAGACGGCCGGCCTGGCCCGCGAGCACAACAACGCCAACGTGGTCAGCCTCGGCGCGCGCATGCACTCCACGGAGGACGCCACCAGGTTCGTGGAAGTCTTCCTGACCACGGTGTTCACCGGCAGCGAGCGCCACAGCAGGCGCATCGCGCAACTGACCACGTACGAGACGATCGGTCAGCTGCCCTCGCTGCCCTAGCCCTTGCGCTTGACGTCGCGTTTGGGCATCTCGTCGCGCAGAGGCCGCCGGTCGGCGGCCTCCTGCTGCTCCTTCGACGGTTTCGACACGTCGCGGGCACGCATGGCGATGGTCGCGGTGATCTGCAGGCTCTGCAATGCCATGCCTTCGACCTTACGCCAGGCTCATCAGAAGACGAGGCCGCACCACGGTTTCGGGCTCCACGACATCGCGGTGGCCAGCGCGCGTACCGAGCCGCTTGAGTGCTCGCGCAGCAGGCCCGCCTCCAGCGACTCCACGAGCAGGCCGTCGCCCATGTAGGCCGAGCCCAGCGCGGCCACCGGCAGCGTCATGTCCGGCTCGTCCTCGACCGGCTTGCACTCGGCGCCGGTCGGGTCGGCGGTGAGCCGCCAGCGCCCGGCGTTCCACGGGCACACGTCGTCCTCGACCTCGATCACCACGTCCACCGCTGCCGAGTAGGCGCGCGAGGTGAGTGCCTTGTCGACCTCGACCACGCGTACCCACAGCTCGTCCGCCCAGGTCGCGCGGAGCTGGCGCTGGTCGGCGATCAGCGCGATCAGCGGGTCGTCCACCGGCCTGCCGCCCGCCTCGATCTTGGAGACGAGGTCGCGGTCGAGGATGTTGCGCCAGAGCAGGGCGTAGGCCGCCGGGTCGGTCGCCTCCAGTTCCTGCAGCTTCAGCTCCCCGTCGGGGATGCCGTTGGCGTCCCAGGACCCCTTGATCCGGAACAGCGCATAGCCGCGCACGCCGTCGTCGTCCTCGGCGAGCACCGAGCGCAGCGGCCCGTTGCCGCGCTGGTCGAACTCCTCGTCGGCCAGCACCGCGTCCCAGTTGTGCGACTGGCGGTCATAGCGACCCGGGCGGCGGGTCGCGACGGAGGCGAACACCTGCTCCAGGTCGGCGCGGACGTCGGCGGGCGTGGCCACCCTGAGCCTGAGCGACGGGTCCACGGGGGCGTTCCCGACGAACGCGGAGCCGGCCTTGTTGATGCGGAACGACAGCTCGTGCGAGGCCCTGCCGTATCCGTACCGGCCGTAGATGGCCGCCTCGGAGGCATAGAGCGCGGCGACGCTCTCGCCGCGCTCGCGGATGTCGGCGAGTTGCCTGCGCATCAGCGCGGACAGGATGCCGCGGCGGCGGTGCGAGGGGAGCACGCTGACGCTCGTCACGCCCGCGACGGGGAGCCGGCCGCCGGGGACGGTCATGGTGAGGCTCAGGACGGCGGTGGTGCCCGCGATGACATCGCCGTCAAAGGCAGCCAGCGTGCGATCGAACTCGGTCTCCGCCTTGAACCGTTCCCGTTGCTGGGGGTGCGGAGTCCAGCCGAACGCTTCTTCGAGGACCGGGAAATAGACCGGCCACTCGGACTCGTCAATCGGACGGATCGGATACGTCATCTGTCCACGGTAGGAGCGGGCAAAGGGGGACGGCCACCCAATATACGTGCTTAATGATCAAGGCCTTGGTCAAGTGGGCTGCCCAAACACGGGTCAGACCGATACAGTCAGGCCCATCATGAGTACCCGTCCGGCGCCGCTGATCCCGCCACGGGTCCGCGCGGTCTTGGTGCGGGTGCCGTTTCTGGTGGCTGCCGTGCGGTTCGTCCGGCGTGGCCCGCTGGCCCGCGACCGCAACCTGCTCGTCGCGCTGACCACGCTCGCGCTCGTCATCGGGTTCCTGGCGGCGAAGGTTTCGACCGAATTCTTCTCGCCGTCGTTGCTCATCCTGGTCACCCTGATCGGCGGGCTCCAGCTCCGGCTGCGCAGCCTGGTCAAACTGCTGGTGGGGGTCGGAGCCGCGCTCGGCTACATCGCGATCACGCTGGGCGTGGGCCGCGTCGGGCTGGGGCTCATGGTGACGATCGGGTTCACCACTGTGCTGGCCGTGCTGATGGCGCGCACCAGGGGCACGCTGGGTGTCCAGGGGCTGCGCGGCGACGCGATGCTGCTGGAGCTGCGCGACCGGCTCAGGAGCCAGGGCGAGCTGCCCGCGCTGCCGAAAGACTGGGGCGGCAAGGTCGTGCTCAAGCAGGCGGGCGGGTCCTCGTTCGGCGGTGACTTCCTGGTCTCCATGCGCGACGGCAACTCCGTGGAGATCGCGCTGGTCGACGTGTCGGGCAAGGGGGTCGACGCGGGCACCAGGGCGCTGCTGCTGTCGGGCACGTTCGGCGGGCTGCTCGGCTCGGTCGAGGACTTCCTGCCCGCGTGCAACACCTACCTGCACCGGCAGCGGGGCGACGAGGGCTTCGTGACCGCGGTGCACGTACGCCTCGACCTCGAGACCGGCGACTACACGATCACCTCGGCCGGTCATCCGCCGGTGGTGAAGTTCGACGCGGGCACCGGAAACTGGCAGGTGGCCACGGCCAAGGGCGTCGTGCTCGGCGTCGTCCCCGACCTGCACTGCGAGCCCGACAGCGGCACCCTGCGCAAGGGTGACGCGCTGCTGCTCTACACCGACGGACTGATCGAGCAGCCGGGCCGCGACATCGACGCCGGGCTCGACCGGCTGCTCGGGGAGGCGGAGCGGCTGCTGCCGTCCGGTTTCCGCGACGGCGCCAGAGCCCTGGTCAACGCCATGTCCTCGGGCCACAACGACGACTGCGCGCTGGTGCTGATCTGGCGGCCCTAGATCGGTGACGTTTCACACGGGGCGGTCGTGATCGTGCTCACTGGCGGCGTCCTCGCGCTGCTGAGATCCTCTAGGGGTTCGGGCCCGGGGGAGCGGCGCGGCTCCGCCGGACCCGTCTCAGATCCACCCGGAGTCGCTCGCGATGCGTACGGCGTCGAGACGGTTGCGGGCGCCCGTCTTGCACATGATCCGCGACAGATGGTTACGCACAGTGCCCACCGACAGGAAGAGCTGGTCGGCGATCTCCGTGGAACGCGCGCCGCCCGCGGCGATCCGCAGCACGTCGAGCTCCCGGCGGGTCAGCGGGTTCGTCGCGCATTGGAGCGCGGCCACGGCCAGCTCCGCCTCGATGGCCCGGCCGCCCTCCGCGACCTGGCGCACTCCCTCGGCGAGGCGCTCCGGCCCCACGCACAGGCTCATGAACCCCAGCGCGGGCCCCGCCAGCGCCTTGCGCACCTGCCCGGGGTTGGGGCGGGCCGACAGCATCAGCACCCCGCAGCGCGGCGCCAGCTCGGCGAGCTGGACGGCCACCGGCAGCCCCGGCAGGTCGAGGTCGACGACCGCCACGTCGGGCCCGTGCGCCAGCGCCGCCCGCACCGCCGCCTCGGGGCAGCCGACCTCGGCGACGACGCGCAGATCAGGCTCGGCCTCCAGGGTGGCGAGCAGTCCGCGGCGGACCAAGGGCAGGTGCTCGGCGATCAGAATCTGAATCAAGACGACCCCCTCCATCGTCACCCAGAGTGATTGTTTGATAGCGGACTGTCAATCCTCTCTAAATGGCACGCAAGCCGTGGAGCGGGGGTTGTTCGACTACCCTGGGGCTGTCGGACGGTTCGTCCACCCCTGTCGTCGGCTACGGAGCGCGCATAGATGAACTGGCTCTACATCGTGGGGATCATCCTCTTTCTCCTCGGGCTGATGTTCTCCATCGCGTTGCACGAGATAGGACATCTCGTGCCGGCCAAGATCTTTGGCGTCAAGGTGACCCAGTACATGGTCGGCTTCGGCTCGACCGCCTGGTCACGGCGCAAGGGCGAGACCGAGTACGGCATCAAGTGGATCCCGTTCGGCGGCTACATCCGCATGATCGGCATGCTGCCGCCGCGCCCCGGTGACGACCCGACCAAGCTCAGGAGCGCCTCGACCGGGCCGTTCCAGGGCCTCATCGACTCCGCGCGCGAAGCGGCGCAGGAGGAGGTGCTCCCCGGCGACGAGGACCGGGTCTTCTACCGGAAGAAGTGGTGGCAGAAGGTCATCATCATGTCCGGCGGCCCGGCGATGAACTTCGTGCTCGCGTTCGTCTTCTTCAGCGTCCTGCTGGTCGGCATCGGCCTGCCCGCCTTGGCCCCGATCGTGTCGCCCGGAACCGAAACGTGCGTGATCCCGATCTCGGAGCACCGCAACACGTGCAAGCCCACCGACAAGCCCAGCCCGGCCGCCCAGGCGGGCATGAAGGCCGGCGACCGCATGGTCTCCCTCGACGGCCAGAAGATCGCCTCCTGGGATGACGCCACCCGCCTGATCCGCTCCCACGGCGCCGGCCCGGTCGCGCTCGGCATCGTCCGCGACGGCAAGCCCATGACCCTCAACGTCACGCTCATCGCCCAGGACCGGCCCAACCCGCAGGACCCGAAGAAGATCGACAAGAACGTGGGCTATCTCGGCGTCCGGCCCACGGAGGTCATGCAGCAGCAGAGCATCGGCCAGGTCCCCGGCTACATGGGCGGGCTGATGGGCCGGGTGGCGGGCTCGATCGTCAACCTGCCGCAGAAGATGGTCGGCGTCTGGCAGGCGGCCTTCTCGGGCGAGGAACGCGACCCCGAGGGTCCGGTGGGCGTGGTCGGCGCGGGCCGCTTGGGCGGCGAGATCCTCGCCTCCGACCTGTCCAACACGAACAAGGTCGCCTTCTTCGTCAACCTGCTGGCCGGGTTCAACCTGGCGATCGGCATGTTCAACCTCATCCCGCTGCTGCCGCTCGACGGCGGCCACATCGCCGGCGGGCTGTGGGAGGGCATCAAGCGGGCCTACGCCAAGGTCATGCGGCGGCCGGAGCCGGCCTACGTGGACATCGCCAAGGTGCTGCCGCTGACGTACGTGATCGCGTTCGCCATGATGATCATGGCTGGCCTGCTGGTCTACGCCGACCTGGTCAACCCGCTCACGCTGACCGGCTGACGCCCCCGCCATGGACGCCCTGGAACGGCTGCGCGCCCTCTGCCTCGCGCTGCCGGAGGTCACCGAACGGCCCAGCCACGGGGAGCCGACCTGGTTCGTCCGTGGAAAGAAGACGTTCGTGATGTTCGCCGACCACCACCACGACGACCGGCTCGCCTTCTGGTGCGCCGCGCCTCCCGGGACGCAGGGGGAGCTCGTGGCCGAGGACCCGGACCGCTTCTTCCGCCCGCCGTACGTGGGGCACCGGGGGTGGCTGGGGGTCTACCTGGACGTGGAGGTGGACTGGACGGAGGTCGCGGAGATCGTCGCCGACGCCTACCGCCAGATCGCCCCGAAGTCGCTGATCGCCCGCATGCCCTGACCGGCGTGAAACGCCGAAGGCCATCTCCGTGGTGGAGGTGGCCCACACCCCTCGTTCCGCTGGGCATGAAGGACACCGGCTTCCACGTGCCCGCCGACAAGATCGACCGGCTACGTACCCGATCCGCAGCCAGGAAAGTTCATCGTATGGGACGGGGCCAAGGGGGGACGCTACAGCCAACCTCGGGAGTTCCGGTCGGCCGCCAATGATGTGGTCTCCACCGTCGACGACTACCACGCCTACTTCCGGATGCTGCTCAATGGCGGGATGCACGGCAGCGAACGGATCCTGTCCCGGCCCGCCGTCCAGCTGATGACCGGCAACTGCCTCACGCCCGCGCAGGAAGCCGCCCGAACCGCCCTGGCCGGCAACAACGTCCGTGTGTCGTTCGGCCAAGGGCAGCAGGGTGGCTGGGGTTTCGGGATGGCGATGCGCACCTACCGTGGCGACTACGCGCCCATCGGCCGGTTCGGCTGGGACGGCGGAACGGGCACCACCGTCTACGCCGACCCGGCCAACCAGCTCACCGGAGTCCTGCTCACCCAGGTCGGGCTGTCAGTCCCGGATCCGGCGCGGGTAGCTTCATGAGAGCGATCATGCCCGTACGTCTCGAAGCCGGGCTGACGGCGGCTGGCCGGCCTTCACCTCCGAGGAGGTTCGAGCGCGCTATGGCCGCCGGGCGGGCAAGGAGCCGCTGATCTACGGCCACTTGGCATCGCGTGCACCTGCCTGGCGCCCGCCTGCGGCTCTCGGCGGGAGTGTGTCCCGGGGCCGTGGAGCGGGTCTTCGGCACTTCGTGGGAGCGACAGTCAAGCAGAAGGCCCGCTCCACATCGGAGAGGGCCTTCTGAGCTGGTCGGGGCGACAGGATTTGAACCTGCGACTTCTTGCTCCCAAAGCAAGCGCGCTGCCAAGCTGCGCCACGCCCCGCTTAGCCGAGTGCGCATGCGCTCCGGGACTCCGGTACGCTTACGCCCTAACGACCGGATGAAGTCTAGACCAGAGTTCGACCGGTTCGCGCGGACGTAGCTCAATGGTAGAGCCCTAGTCTTCCAAACTAGCTACGCGGGTTCGATTCCCGTCGTCCGCTCCAAAGGCGAAAGGCCAGGTCAGCCCCATGAGGCGACCTGGCCTTCGTGATCTGGACTACTTCTTCTTGATCTTCCGTGCCCGTCGTCTTTTTCCCGTGCTCCTTCCGTGCCCCCTTCAGCGCCTTGCCGAGCGCCTGCGCGATGGCCTGGTCACGATCCTGCGTCGCGTGCTGGTAGATCAGCGCCGCTCGCGTGGAGGAGCGCCCCATACGGGTCATCAGCTCGCCGGCTCGCTTTTGCCCCAGGCAGACATAGCAGTAGAGGGTCATCTTGCCGCGCCGCCCCACAGCTGCGGCCCTCACGATCGCCACTGCATGGCCGGCCGGCGTACGTGCGTGAGGGCGATCGACGATTCGGAAACGTGGCTGATCGCCGTGCCGGTGAGAGGGGGGCACAAGGAGCGAGCCGCGGACCGCGAGGCGGCGACGGTGCGGCCGGACCTCGGGCACACGGAGGCTCCCCGTCCTGCCAGGTCGGCCGGTCTTCGATGGGGTCCACGCGAAGGGCATCGCCACGGACTCGCCGTACCTGGACGGTCCGGGGACCTTCGAACTGCCGGCGTCCGTGCGAGACACCCTGGCCGACGTGGACGACGGCTGGATGTGCAGGTGAAGATCTGAAGCCGTCCCGCCCTTCGCGTCTGTGCCTATCCTTGGGGGATGGTGCCAGAAAGGATCTTCGGAGCTGCGACGCGGCACGACGGCGATCCTGATCGGGTGGCCGTGCTGCTTCCCGGAAGGGGCTACGTGCCCGCCCGTCCCCTCCTCCACTTCGCCGGCGCGGTCCTCAGGCGGCACGGCTGGTCCGTGCGGGAGGTCTGGTGGCAGTCGCCGGCGACCCAGGACGCGGGGGAGCTGGCCGGCTGGGTCATGGAGCAGGCCAGGCAGGCCCTCGACGGTGAGCGGGCCGAGCGCCTGCTCCTGGTCGGCAAGTCGCTCGGCACGTTCGCCGCGCCGCTGGCCGCCGAGCGGGGGCTGCCCGCGATCTGGCTCACCCCGCTACTCAGGCATGAGGCCGTTGTCGAGGCGCTACGCCGCGCCGGGGCGCCCACGCTGCTGGTGGGCGGGAGCGCCGACAAGCTCTGGGACGGGGAGGCCGCGCGTGGGCTGGGCCACCCGTACCTGGAGGTCCCCGGCGCCGATCACGGCTTGGAGGCCTTCGAGGACCCGGTCCGATCGGTCGAGATCCTCAGGGACGTGACCGCGGAGATGGACCGGTTCGTGGCGGGCCTGCGATCGTAGGCATGCGCGCACGAGCGATCTCCCGTGATGGCCTCGTCGAGGAGCTGGCCGAACGGGTCGCCGGACGGCCGGGGTGGGTGCGGATGGCCGTGGACGGGGCCGCGGCGGCGCGTCCCGGGACACTGGCGGACGAGCTCGTCGCCCCGCTCCGGTTGCGCGGGCGGCCCGTGCTGCGCGTGTCGGCGGACGACTTCCTGCGGCCCGCGTCCCTGCGGCTGGAGCACGGCAGGACCGATCCGGACGCCTTCTACGAGGACTGGCTCGACGTCAAGGCGCTCCGGAGGGAAGTGCTGGAGCCCTTGGACGAGGGCGGCTCGGGGCGGGTGCTGCCGCGGCTCTGGGACAGCCGCGTCGACCGGGCGTACCGGGTGCCGTACGAGGAGCTGCCCCCGGGCGGCGTGCTGATCGTGGACGGGACGCTGCTGCTGGGACGGGGGCTGGCGTTCGAGGTGAGCGTGCACGTGTGGCTGTCGGCGGGGGCGCTGGAGCGCGGGACTCCTGAGGACGAGCGGTGGCGGCTGCCCGCGTACGAGCGCTACGAGCGTGAGGCCCGCCCCCAGCGGGCGGCCGACGTCGTGGTCAGGGCCGATCATCCCCGCAGACTCGCCGTCATGACCCGCGACGCGTGATGCTGGAACACGGAACGTGAGCGGCGCAGACTGGGGCGATGATCCCCAGTCACTGGTACAACATCGTTCCCGACCTGCCCGCCCCGCCTCCGCCGCCGCTGCACCCGGCGACGCGCGAGCCCGTGGGGCCCGACGACCTGGCGCCGCTCTTCCCGATGGAGCTGATCGGCCAGGAGGTGAGCGGTGAGCGGTTCGTCCCGATCCCGCAAGAGGTGCTCGACGTCTACCGGCTCTGGCGGCCGACGCCGCTGATCCGGGCGCGCCGGCTCGAGAAGGCCCTCGATACGCCGGCCAGGATCTACTACAAGTACGAGGGGGTCTCGCCCGCCGGGTCGCACAAGGCGAACACGGCCGTACCCCAGGCGTACTACAACGCCCGCGAAGGCGTGCGGCTGCTGACCACCGAGACGGGCGCCGGGCAGTGGGGGTCGGCCCTGGCGTTCGCCTGCTCCCAGTTCGACCTCGAATGCCAGATCTGGATGGTGCGCGCCTCGTACGACCAGAAGCCGTACCGCCGCTCTCTCATGCAGGTGTACGGCGCCACCGTCCACGCCAGCCCGTCACCCATCACCGGCTCGGGCAGCAAGGTGCTGGCGGACGACCCGGACTCGCCCGGCAGCCTGGGCATCGCGATCAGCGAGGCCGTCGAGGTGGCCGCCGCCACGCCCGACGCCCGGTACGCGCTCGGCTCGGTACTCAACCACGTGCTCCTGCACCAGACCGTGATCGGCGAGGAGGCACTGGAACAGCTGCCCGAGATGCCGGACCTGGTCATCGGCTGCACCGGCGGCGGTTCGAACTTCGCCGGCCTCACCTTCCCGTTCCTGCGCGAGAAGCTGGCCGGGCGGATACGGACCGTGTTCAGGGCGGTCGAGCCGGCCGCCTGCCCGTCGTTCACGCGCGGCGTGTACGCCTACGACTTCGGCGACACCGCGGGCCTCACGCCGCTGCTCAAGATGCACACGCTGGGGCACGCGTTCATCCCCGACCCGATCCACGCGGGCGGCCTGCGCTACCACGGCATGTCGCCGCTGCTGTCGCACATGTACGAGCTGGGCCTGTTCGAGGCGGTCACCCGCGCCCAGAGCGAGTGTTTCGAGGCGGGTGTCCGCTTTGCCAGGACCGAGGGCATCGTGCCCGCCCCGGAGCCCACGCACGCGCTCGCGGAGACGATCGCCGAGGCCCTGCGGTGCAAGGAGAGCGGCGAGGAGAAGGTGATCCTGACCGCGCTCTGCGGCCACGGCCACTTCGACCTGAGCGCGTACGACCGCTACCTGGCCGGGCACCTGGAGGACTACACGCTGCCGCAGGACCGCATCGAGCAGGCCCTGACCGAGCTGCCGGGCTGAAAGCGGGGTGGCCGCCGAAAGAGGCGGCCACCCGGTCAGCGCGCCGTGGGGCGCTTGCCGTGGTTCGCCTTCTTCTTCTTGCGTGCCTTGCCCTTGCGTGAGCGCCTGGCCATAAGCTCGCCTCCGGTGATCGGGCCAATGATCGGCTACGCCACGAGCCTCCCCGCCCGTGCTGACCAGCGCAAGCGCAGCACGCGAACTAACATTCCCCAACAATTCCGTGTCATAATTTGGTGGAATCTGTTGGAAGGAGCGGGCGTGCTCGCACAGCAGCGTCAGCAGACGATCCTCGAACGCGTGCGCAGCAACGGCGGCGTCCGGGTCGCGGACCTGGTCCGCGAGCTGGGCGTATCCGACATGACCATCCGTCGGGACCTCGAGGTGCTGGCCGAGCGCGGGTTGCTGGAGAAGGTGCACGGCGGCGCCACCGCCCTCGGCCCCGGCTCCACCGAGGAGCCGGGCTTCACCGCCAAGTCGGCCCGCCAGCAGCAGGAGAAGGAGGCCATCGCGCGCCGCGCGGCCGGCCTCGTCCGCCCGGGCACGGCCGTGGCGCTCTCGGCGGGCACCACCACGTGGGCGCTGGCCCGCCACCTGATCGCCGTCCCCGAGCTGACAGTGATCACCAATTCGATCCCCGTCGCCGAGGTCTTCCACCGCAACCCGCGTTCCGACCGCACGGTCGTGCTGACCGGCGGCGTGCGCACGCCGTCCGACGCGCTGGTGGGCCCGGTGGCCGTGGCCGCGATCCGCCGCCTGCACGTGGACACGCTGTTCCTCGGCGTGCACGGGATGAGCGTGCGGGCCGGGTTCACCACCCCCAACCTGCTGGAATCGGAGACCGACAGGGAGCTGGTGGCGGCCGCCAACCGGCTGGTCATCCCCGCCGACCACACGAAGTGGAACACGGTCGGCATCAGCACCATCGCCGAGCTGACCGAGGCCGACGTGGTCGTCAGCGACGCGGGGCTGCCTGAGGACGCACGCATGGAGCTGGCCGAACGGGCCGGAGAACTGATCATCGCGGAGGGCTCGTGAAGCGCACCATCACCCATCTGGCCGACGGCCGTGAGCTGATCTACTTCGATCAGCGGGACGACGCCGACCGGAGCGCGATCGACCGGCGGGTGCTCGACCCCCGGCCGGTGGCCTCCGAGCTGCGCTACGACCCGCTGACCGAGGAGTGGATCGCGATGGCGGGGCACCGGCAGACGCGCACGTTCCAGCCGACCGGCTCGGCGAGCGAGTGCCCGCTGTGCCCGTCGTCGGACACGCGCTCGTCGGAGATCCCGGCGTACGACTACGACGTGGTGGTGTTCGAGAACCGATTCCCCTCCTTCTCCACCAATTTCGGGACTTATACAGACGTGGGGGGCCTGAGTGAGGTCCGGCCGGGAGTGGGGCGGTGCGAGGTGGTCTGCTTCACCTCTGAGCATTCGTCGTCGTTCTCCCAGCTCTCCGACGGCCAGGTGGAGCTGGTCATGGAGGCGTGGGCCGACCGGACGGCCGAGCTGTCCGGGATCGAGGGCGTGGAGCAGGTGTTCTGCTTCGAGAACCGGGGCGAGGAGATCGGCATCACGCTGGCCCACCCGCACGGCCAGATCTACGCCTACCCGTACGTCACGCCCAGGACCAGGCTCCAGCTCGCCGCCGCCAGGCGCTACTCGAAGGGGAACCTGTTCGCCGACGTGCTGGCCGCCGAGCGGGCCGCGGGGACGCGCGTGGTGGCCTCCAACGAGTTGTGGACGGCGTTCGTGCCGGCCGCCGCGCGGTGGCCGTACGAGGTGCACATCTACCCGCACCGGCAGGTGCCCGATCTGGCGGCGCTGACGGAGGAGGAGCGGTCGGCGTTCGCGCCCCTGTACACCTCGGTGCTGCGGGCCTTCGACGACCTGTTCGGCGTGGTGATGCCGTACATCTCGGCCTGGCACCAGGCGCCCGTGCGGCAGGACCGCGAGCTCGGCTACCTGCACCTGGAGCTGTTCAGCATCAGGCGGGCGCCGGGCAAGCTCAAGTACCTGGCCGGGTCGGAGTCCGCCATGGGGGCGTTCGTGAACGACGTGCTGCCGGAGGAGGCCGCGCGGATGCTTCGATCACAGGTAGATCACTATTAGATTTCTAATGGGGGTCGCGTTACTCGTGATCTACCACTAACATCCCTTTTGTGCCTGGCCGTAACAGCAGGCACACGCCTAATCCCGGGCGAGTCGCCCGGGAGCCGGGGACCCATCCGCACCTGGGGTGAATCCACTTCGGTGGTAGGGCACGCAGCTCCCAGCCCGAACCCGTCAGCTAACCCGGCCGGCAGAGGGAGAGGAACATCCACGTGGCGGCTCCGTCCCCCGCGACTCTTGCCATCGGCCTCGTCGCCGCCGCAGCCGTCGCCCTCCTGCCGGCGACCGCGGCCTCGGCGGCCCCCAAGCCGTCGGAGGCCGAGCTCCGCGCCCAGCTCAAGCAGCTCAACAGCAAGATCGACAAGCTCATCGAGAAGTACAACCTCAAGCGCGTCGAGCTGGCCAAGGCGCAGGCCGCCGCCAAGGCGGCCAAGGAGCGGCTGGCGGCCGCGGAGACGACGCTGGCCGCCGCCGAGCAGCGGGTCGGCGACCTCGCCAGGATGCGCTACCAGAACCACGACCCGTCGCTGCCCTCCGTCCTGATGGTCCAGAACGGCGGCGGCGCCGCCCTGCTCGAACAGCTGACGGCCGAGCAGCAGGCCCTCGTCCAGGGGGTGGCCAAGGCCCGCGACGACAAGAAGAAGGCCTCCGACGAGGCCGCCGCGCTGGCCACCCAGATCGGCGTGGACGCCAAGGACGTGACCGAACAGCGTTCCGAGGCCGAGGACATCATCGACGACATCAAGAAGAAGCTCCAGGACCTCGTGCCGCTCGGTCCCGGCCGCAAGTCCGACGGGAGCTGGGCACCGGAACTGCCCTCGGGCTCGGACAACATCACGGCCCGTACGCGGCTGATGAAGGCGGAGCTGGGCAAGAACTTCAAGCTGCCGTACACGGTGGGCTGCTTCCGCTCGGGCTCCAGCGGCGAGCACCCGCTCGGGCGGGCCTGCGACTTCATGATGAGCACCGGCGGGACGATGCCCGCGGCCATCAACAACGCCCTGGGCGACCGCATCGCGGACTGGGCGCTCAAGAACAAGGGCAAGCTCGGCGTCAAGTACGTGATCTGGAAGCAGCGCATCAACATGGGCTCGGGCTGGCGGGCCATGTCGGACCGCGGCAGCGTCACCGAGAACCACTACGACCACGTCCACATCTCGATGTACTGAGCTGGATAAGGTCGGACATCATGACTGACACCCGAATCCCGCCCGCTCTCACCGGCGACGAGCGGACCACGCTGAACAACTGGCTCGAATGGCACCGCGGCACCCTCGCCGTCAAGTGCGCGGGCCTGTCGGACGATCAGCTGCGCCTGCGCTCCGTCTCACCCTCGACCATGTCCCTGCTCGGCCTGGTCCGGCACCTGGCGAACGTCGAACGATCCTGGTTCCGCCGCGTGCTGAACGGCGAGGACCTCCCCAAGCTGTGGGACAAGGACCGCGACAACGACGCCGACTTCAAGGAAGTGGACGCCGCCTCGGTCAAGGAGGCCTTCGCCACGTGGGAAGAGGAGGTCGAGCGCGCCCGCGCCATCTCGGACGCCAGGCCGCTGGACGCCGTCGGTGACCACAGAGGCCAGGAATGCACCCATCGCTGGATCCTCATCCACATGATCGAGGAGTACGCGCGGCACAACGGTCACGCGGATCTGCTGCGCGAGCGCATCGACGGGGTGACCGGAGAGTGACCGGGGCCGATCAGGGCTCGGTGCGGAACAGCGCCCACACGGCCTTGCCGCCGCGGGCCAGCGGGTCCCAGCCCCAGCACTGGCTGTAGGTCTCGACGATGTAGAGGCCGCGCCCGTTCTCCGAGATGAAGTCCGGCTCCTTGGGGCGCGGCACCTCGTCGCTGGGGTCGGCCACCGCCAGCAGCACGTGCGGCTGTACGCGCATCAGCAAGAGCTCGATCTCCCGCCGTCCCGCCGCGTACATCGCGTAGCGCACCGCGTTGGTCACGAGCTCCGACACCACCAGCGCGGCGTCGTCGCTGAGTTCGTGCAGGCCCCAGCCCCTCAGGGTCGAGCGGGTCACGTCCCTGGCCGTCTTCACGGAGTCGGCCTGAAAGGGCAACGGGCACGAGGTCGTGTACGGCTTGCCGCCCATCAGCAGGTGGTCGAAGCCCACGTCACGGGTGATTTGCAATGCATCGGCAGTGGCCAGAGGATCCTCCACCATGCTGCCGATACCTCCCCGTTCAGTCCGACTTAGTGCATGTTTGGCCCAATATGCACTAAGCCATCATGGGTCACGATCGCTGCACCTGCAAGACCCAAATGCACGTGCACTTGCATTGTGCAGTAGCAAGCGGCGTTTTGGGGCATAACTCTGCTAATCGGACACGGGGTTGAGACCTTGTCATACCCGGCAATGTGGTGTCACTGTGTGTGCGGACCTTGATAGGAGGCAAAGTGACGCAGAACCAGCCGGGTTCCGGACCGACGGCGCTGCGCATCCTCCTGGGCTCCCAGCTGCGCAAGCTCAGGGAAGCGAAGAACGTCACTCGTGAGGAGGCGGGCCATCTCATCCGTGGCTCCGAATCCAAGATCAGCCGCATGGAGCTGGGCCGAGTGGGGTTCAAAGAACGGGACGTGGCGGACCTGCTGACCCTCTACGGGGTCATCGACAAGCAGGCCCGCTCCGCCGTACTCGACCTGGTCGCCACCGCCAACGAGCCTGGTTGGTGGCACCGGTTCAACGATGTCCTGCCCACGTGGTTCCAGGCGTACGTCGGCCTTGAAGAGGCCGCCGCCAGGATCAGGACCTACGAAGTCCAGTTCGTGCCAGGACTGCTGCAGACCAAGGAGTACGCAAGGGCCGTCGTGACCGCCGGATCGGCGGGAATCGGGGCCGAGGAGATCTCCAGAAGAGTGGATCTCCGGCTGGAGCGCCAGCGGATGTTCGACAGGCCGGACGGGCCAGTGTTCTGGGCCGTGATCGACGAGGCCGCCCTACGACGCCCCATCGGCGGCGTCGAGGTGATGCGGGCCCAGATCGAGCACCTCATCGACCTGATGCGCCAGCCCAAAATCACTATTCAGATCATGCCGTTCAGCTTCGGCGGGCACAGCGCGGAAGGCGGGGCGTTCAGCGTCCTGCGCTTCCCCGACACCGATCTGCCCGACGTCGTGTACGTCGAGCAGTTGGCGAGCGCGCTCTACCTCGACAAGCGTGAAGACGTGGACCGATACACCGAGGTGATGGAGCGCCTCTGCGCCGTGAGCACCACTCCGGACGAGACGGTCGAGCTGTTGCGGACGATCGCGGACGAGTTCTGACGGACGGTAACGGATGATCGCGGGCGACTTGTGACGGCGCGGACGTCGTTGTTGGGTACGCATCTGCCCTAGACTGGCCATCGGCGTTGGATCCCGCCGTAGCGGAGCATGCCCAACACCGCACATGTGGGCGCGGCGCGTGTGCCGTTACCGATGGACGCGCCCGCGATCACTCGTAGCTTGATCAAGGAGACCATTCCGTGAAGACCGCTGTCGAGGAGCTCAGCCCGACCCGGGTCAAGCTCACTGTCGAGGTGCCGTTCGACGAGCTGCGCCCGAGCATGGATGCGGCGTACAAGAAGGTCGCGCAGCAGGTGCGCGTCCCCGGGTTCCGGCCTGGCAAGGTTCCGGCCCGCATCATCGAGCAGCGCTTCGGCCGGGCGGTAGTGCTGGAGGAGACCCTCAACGACGCGGTGCCCAAGCTGTACGGCAAGGCCGTCGACGAGGTCGACGTGTTCCCGGTCGCGCAGCCCGACATCGAGGTCACGAAGATCGAGGACGGCGAGCAGATCGAGTTCACCGCCGAGGTCGACATCCGGCCCAACTTCGAGGTGCCCGACTACCAGGGCCTCGAGGTCACGGTCGACTCCGCCGAGGTCTCCGACGAGGACGTCGACGCCCAGCTCGACTCCCTGCGCCAGCGTTTCGCGACGCTGACCGGCGTCGAGCGCGCGGCCGCCAACGGCGACTTCGTCGTCATGGACCTGCGCGCCGAGATCGACGGCGACAACATCGAGGAGCAGCAGGCCAGCGAGGTCTCCTACGAGGTCGGCGCCGGCTCCGTGCTCCAGGGCCTCGACGCCGCGCTCGAGGGCATGTCCGCGGGCGAGGAGAAGAGCTTCAAGACCGAGCTCGTCGGCGGCGAGAACGCCGGCGACGAGGCCGACGTGATCATCAACGTCAAGTCGGTCAAGGAGAAGGTCCTGCCCGAGCTCGACGACGAGTTCGCCCAGCTCGCCAGCGAGTTCGACACGCTCGACGAGCTCAAGACCAGCATTCGCGAGCAGGCCCGCCGCAACAAGCTGATCGACCAGGTCGTGCAGTCCCGCGAGAAGGCCCTCGACACGCTGCTGGAGCAGATCGACATCCCGCTCCCGGACAGCGCCCTCAAGGCCGAGGTCGACGCCCGCAAGCACAACCTCGACCACCAGATCGCCGAGAGCGGCCTGAGCCGCGACGCCTTCTTCCGTCTCTACCAGACGACGGAGGAGGAGCGCTTCGCCGAGTTCGACACCAACTCCGCCCGCGCGATCAAGGTCGGCTTCGTGCTCGACAAGATCGTCAAGGCCGAGGAGCTGGGCGTCTCCGAGCAGGAGCTGACCAACTTCGTCGTGCGCCGCGCCATGGAGATGGGCGTGCAGCCCAACGAGCTGGCCAAGCACCTCGCCGACAACGACCAGCTCACGCTGGCCATGGTCGAGATCGTGCGCGACAAGGCCAAGTCGGTGCTCGGCGACGCCGCCAAGGTCGTCGACACCGACGGCAACGAGGTGGACCTCAAGGCGATCTACGCCGAGATCAACGGCCAGGAGGTCGTGGAGGAAGAGGCCGCCGCCGAGGACGAGCCCGCCGGGGAGAAGTCCGAGGCGTAACCGCCTTCCCGCTCTTTCCGAAGCCCCCGAACCGTCCGGTTCGGGGGCTTCGGCCTTTCCGGGGGAGCTCCCGGAGAAGACGTGCAGGCCGTGTAAGGCCCTCAGAAGGCTCGTGGGCACCCGGAGGGCTTCGGCGGGCCTCTGGGTGCCGGACCCGCGGCCGGCAGGCCGTGCGTGGCGCTTCAGGGAGCCACGCCGCAGGAGGGCGTGCTGAACCTGCGCCGTCAGCGAACAGTACGGGGACCGGGCATGAGCTGTGCGCGGCGCGCGTTAAGGTCACAAGCAAAGCCAATCGATTACGACGCATCGGAAGGTGACGCTGTGACCAGCCCGCCGACCTTCTATCAGCCTGAGTCGCGAGGCCGTGAGAACGGCTCGTCCTTCCGGCTTGAGGACCAGCTTTACCAGCGCCTGCTGCGTGAGCGCATCATCGTGCTCGGGCAGGAGGTCAACGACGAGATCGCCAACCGCATCTGCGCCGAACTCCTGCTGCTCGCGGCCGACGACCCCGACCGTGACATCACGCTCTACATCAACTCGCCGGGTGGCTCGGTGAGCGCTGGCATGGCCATCTACGACATGATGGAATACGTACCGAACGACGTTTCCACGGTTGTGATGGGCATGGCCGCTTCGATGGGGCAGTTCTTGCTCACCGCGGGCACCAAGGGCAAGCGATATGGCCTGCCCCACGCCCGGGTCATGATGCACCAGCCGTCCGGAGGCATCGGCGGCACCGCGGCCGACATCGCCATCCAGGCCGAGCAGATGCTCTATGTGAAGAAGACACTGGCCGAGCGGATCGCCCACCACACGGGCCAGCCGCTGGAGCAGATCGAGGCCGATTCCGACCGCGACCGCTGGTTCACGGCCGAGGAAGCCAAGGATTACGGCTTCATCGACCACGTGGTCCGCAGTGCGCGGCAGGTGCCCTCACAGGGCCCGGTCTCCTAAGGGGGAGCAGAGAAGTGAACATCCAGAGCCGCTACGTTCTCCCCTCCTTCGTCGAGCGCACGTCATATGGCGTGAAGGAGATGAACCCGTACAACAAGCTCTTCGAGGACCGCATCATCTTCCTCGGAGTGCAGATCGACGACGCGTCGGCCAACGACGTGATGGCCCAGCTGCTGACGCTGGAATCGCTCGACCCCGACCGTGACATCAGCATCTACATCAACTCGCCGGGTGGCTCCTTCACCGCCATGACGGCGATCTACGACACGATGCAGTTCGTCCGGCCGGAGATCCAGACCGTCTGCCTGGGCCAGGCAGCCTCGGCCGCGGCCGTGCTGCTGGCCGGCGGCACCCCGGGTAAGCGATTCGCGCTGCCCAACGCCCGGGTGCTGATCCACCAGCCGTCCACCGAGGGTGGCGGCCAGGGCAGTGACATCGAGATCCAGGCCCGCGAGATCCTTCGCATGCGAAACCTCCTCGAGGACATCGTGGCGAGGCACTCCGGGAAGACCGCCGCCCAAGTCCGCAAGGACATCGAACGCGACAAAATTCTCAACGCGGACGAGGCAAAGGCGTATGGTCTGATCGATGACATCATCCCGTCCAGGAAGAAGCGCGCTCAGGCCGTGGCTTCCTAGACGGGACGTGACGCACCGGAGCGCTGCCCAATAGGGCACGTTCCGGTGCGACTCGCCGCTAGGGGGCTCACTGAGGGCCCAGAAGACGGTAACGTCGAAACCTGAGCGGTTCGGCCAAGTCCGGAGGATGTCCGGAGACACTGCTCTCGCAGGAGCAGGGCGGTCCCACGCAAAGGAGTATCTGGGGTGGCACGCATCGGCGACGGGGGAGACCTGCTGAAGTGCTCTTTCTGTGGAAAGAGTCAGAAGCAAGTCAAGAAGCTCATTGCCGGTCCAGGCGTCTACATCTGCGATGAGTGCATCGATCTCTGCAACGAGATCATCGAGGAGGAGCTCTCGGAGTCCTCCGAGCTCAAGTGGGACAACCTGCCCAAGCCGAGGGAGATCTACGAGTTCCTCGACGCCTACGTCATCGGTCAGGACAAGGCGAAGAAGGCCCTCTCGGTGGCGGTCTACAACCACTACAAGCGGGTGCAGTCGGGTGACCGGGGCAGAGACGACGGCCTCGAGCTGGCCAAGAGCAACATCCTGCTGCTCGGGCCGACCGGTTCGGGCAAGACGCTGCTGGCGCAGACCCTGGCGAAGATGCTCAACGTGCCGTTCGCCATCGCCGACGCCACCGCGCTCACCGAAGCGGGATACGTCGGCGAGGATGTGGAGAACATCCTCCTCAAGCTCATCCAGGCCGCCGACTACGACGTCAAGAAGGCCGAGACCGGCATCATCTACATCGACGAGGTCGACAAGATCGCTCGTAAGAGCGAAAACCCGTCGATCACGCGCGACGTCTCCGGTGAGGGCGTGCAGCAGGCGCTGCTGAAGATCCTGGAGGGCACCACGGCGAGCGTGCCCCCGCAGGGCGGCCGCAAGCACCCGCACCAGGAGTTCATCCAGATCGACACCACCAACGTGCTGTTCATCTGTGGCGGCGCGTTCGCCGGTCTGGAAAAGATCATCGAGTCGCGCATCGGCAAGAAGGGCATCGGCTTCAACGCCATCATCCGCTCGAAGGAAGAGGTCGACACGGCCGACATCTTCGGCGACGTGATGCCCGAGGACCTGCTGAAGTTCGGCATGATCCCCGAGTTCGTCGGGCGTCTGCCGGTCATCACCTCGGTGCACAACCTCGACCGCGAGGCGCTCATCCAGATCCTCACCGAGCCGCGCAACGCGCTGGTCAAGCAGTACCGCAAGCTGCTCGAGCTCGACGGGGTGGAGCTGGAGTTCACCGACGGCGCCCTCGAGGCCATCGCCGACCAGGCCATCCTGCGCGGCACCGGCGCCCGCGGGCTGCGCGCGATCCTGGAGGAAGTGCTCCAGTCGGTGATGTACGAAGTGCCGTCGCGCCAAGACGTGGCCCGCGTCGTCATCACCCGCGAGTCCGTCCTCGAACACGCCATCCCGACGCTCGTACCCCGCGACCAGCTTGCCGCCAAGCAGCAGCGCACGCCGCGGGAAAAGTCGGCCTGATCCCTTTAACCACGGCAAGCGCCCCGGCGGAGTCGATCCCTGGGGCGTTTTGCTTTCCCACCTCCTTAGAATTGGTCACCGTGACAACGCCAGAGCTGCCCACCCAGTACACCCCGGCCGACGTCGAGACCCGGAGCTATGAGCGCTGGGTATCCCAGGGGTACTTCACCGCCGACCCGGGCAGCTCGCGCGTGCCGTACAGCATCGTCCTGCCCCCGCCCAACGTGACGGGCGTCCTGCACATCGGCCACGCGCTCGACCACTCCATCCAGGACGCGCTGACGAGGCGCGCCCGCATGCAGGGGCGCGAGACCCTCTGGCTGCCGGGCATGGACCACGCCGGCATCGCCACCCAGAACGTCGTCGAGCGCGAGCTGGCCAAGGAGGGCAAGTCGCGGCACGACCTCGGGCGCGAGGCGTTCGTCGAGCGGGTCTGGGAGTGGAAGGAGGAGTCCGGCGGCCGGATCCTCGGCCAGATGCGCAAGCTCGGCGACGGTGTCGACTGGTCGCGCGAGCGGTTCACGATGGACACCGGGCTCTCCCGGGCCGTGCAGACGATCTTCAAGAAGCTGTTCGACGACGGGCTGATCTACCGCGCCGAGCGGATCATCAACTGGTGCCCGCGCTGCCTGACCGCGCTCTCCGACATCGAGGTGGAGCACAGCGAGGACGAGGGCGAGCTGGTCTCGATCCGCTACTCCGACGAGATCGTGGTGGCCACCACGCGCGCCGAGACGATGCTCGGCGACACGGCCGTGGCCGTCCACCCCTCTGACGAGCGGTACGCGCACCTGGTCGGCACGATGGTGGAGCTGCCGCTCACCGGGCGGATGATCCCCGTGGTCGCCGACGAGCACGTCGACCCTGCCTTCGGCACCGGCGCGGTCAAGGTGACCCCCGCCCACGACCCCAACGACTTCGAGATCGGACGGCGTCACTCCCTGCCGTCGATCACCGTCATGGACGAGCGCGGTGTCATCACCGCGCACGGGCCCTTCCTGGGGCTCGACCGCTTCGAGGCCAGGCCCGCCGTCGTCGCCGCGCTGCGCGCCGAGGGCCGCATCGTCGCCGAGAAGCGCCCCTATCTCCACTCGGTCGGCCACTGCTCGCGCTGCAAGACCGTGGTCGAGCCCAGGCTGTCGCTGCAGTGGTTCGTCAACGTCGGGCCGCTGGCCAAGGAGGCGGGCGACGCCGTCCGCGACGGCCGCACCCGCATCCACCCGCCGGAGCTGGCCAAGCGCTACTTCGACTGGGTCGACGACATGCACGACTGGTGCATCTCCCGGCAGCTCTGGTGGGGGCACCGCATTCCGGTCTGGTACGGGCCGGACGGCGAGGTCGTGTGCGTGGGCCCGGACGAGGAGCCGCCCGCCGGCTACACGCAGGACTCCGACGTCCTCGACACGTGGTTCTCCTCGGCGCTGTGGCCGTTCTCGACGCTCGGCTGGCCGGACACGACGCCCGAGCTGCAGCGCTTCTACCCGACCTCCGTGCTGGTCACCGGATACGACATCCTGTTCTTCTGGGTGGCCAGGATGATGATGTTCGGGCTCTACGCCATGGACGGCGAGCCGCCGTTCCGCGTGGTCGCGCTGCACGGCATGGTCCGCGACCAGTACGGCAAGAAGATGTCCAAGTCGTTCGGCAACGTGGTCGATCCGCTCGACTGGATCGAACGCTTCGGCGCCGACGCCACCCGCTTCACCCTGCTGCGCGGGGCCAACCCCGGCGCCGACGTCGCGGTGAGCGAGGAGTGGGCGGCCGGGTCCCGTAACTTCTGCAACAAGATCTGGAACGCCACCAGGTTCGCCCTGATGAACGGCGCGGCCGTCGGATCGCTGGAAGGGGCCGAGCTGACGGCGGCCGACCGGTGGATCCTGTCGCGCCTGCAGTCCGTGGTGGCGACCGCCGACGCGGCCTTCGAGGACTACGAGTTCGCCAAGGCCTCCGACCTGCTCTACCACTTCGCGTGGGACGAGGTCTGCGACTGGTACCTGGAGCTGGCCAAGATCCAGCTCGGCGAAGGGCTCGAACACACGCGGCTGGTGCTCGGCCACGTGCTCGACGCGTTGCTGCGGCTGATGCATCCGCTCGTGCCGTTCGTGACCGAGGAGCTCTGGCGGGCCGTGACGGGCGGCGAGTCGATCGTGGCGGCCCCGTGGCCGGAGGTCGACACCCGCTTCACCGACGCCTCGGCAGAGGCGGAGATCGGAGCGTTGCAGGAGCTGGTGACGGAGGTCCGCAGGTTCCGCTCGGATCAAGGGCTCAAGCCGGGCCAGAAGGTCGCAGCCCGGCTCGGGCTGGCGGGCACTGCGCTCGTCGGCCAGGAGAGCGCGATCCGGTCGCTGCTGCGCCTCACGGAGCCGGCGGAGTCGTTCAGCGCCACGGCGAGCTTCACGGTGGGCGGGGTGACCGTGGAGATCGACACTGCGGGCGCCATCGACGTCGTGGCCGAGCGCAAGCGCCTGGAGAAGGACCTGGCGGTCGCCCGCAAGGAGGCCGCGCAGGTGGCCGCCAAGCTGGGCAACGAGCAGTTCATGGCCAAGGCGCCGGAAGACGTGGTCACCAAGGTCAGGAGCCGTGCCGAGCAGGCCGCCGCGGACATCGCGCGGCTCGAGGCACAGCTCGCCGGGCTCGGGGTTTGAACCATACGAACGCGGGGAAGGTCCATTCGTTACCGAAGATGGACCTTCGACGCCGTCGGGGCTGCTACAGTTTTCAACGTAGGGCGGTTGCCCTGACACCCCTTCTGATCTACCCCCGGTTTTCGGGCGGGTCCAGCCGCACGGTTGGACAAGCGCCGAAAGTTGGAGTAAGTTAGCAGGGTTGCCTCGAAGAGAGGCAAGTCCGGAAGCTACCGGATCGGGCGGTTTGACAAGGATCGTCCGGATCTGCTAGACTGAAGGAAATGAAATGTGCGCCTCCGCGCTAGGGTCTAACCAAGATCTTGGTGGGGATGTACGCGTCCGTTTCTTGAGAACTCAACAGTGTGTTAAAAGCCAGTGCATGAGATACACATGCATATCCCCGTCATTTATGACGGAAATTGCTTG
>NZ_JBEXMW010000013.1:0-368510 GCF_040610775.1 Nonomuraea sp. NPDC003709
ACGATCACCAGGTCGTGGCCCGCTGCCCGGCAGGCGGTGATGACCTCGTCGACCCGGCGCGCGGCGCCCGGGTCGCGACGGCCGGGTCCACCGCATCGGGCCTGGTCACGGACGGCACCGGCGGGGTCCGCTCGCGGCCAGGTTCCTCGGGGGCGCGCGGGGGCCGTTCCATGTCGATCTCGTGCTCCTCGTACGCCTCCGTCTCCTCCGCCGCGGGCCGTCGGAGTCTCGTCGCGGGGACGGCGGGCGGCCGGGCGGCCGGGGCGGGGTCCGGCGCGTCGGAGAAGGCGGGCGGTTCGGCCTGGGCGCGGCTCATCGGCGGCTGGTCCTCGTACAGCGAGGCCGGGCGGGGGCGGATGCCGGTCACCGGTTCGCGGCTGCGCGCGATCAGCCGCTGGACCAGGCCGCTCACGATCTCACCAGCCCCAGGTAGCACTGCCGCCGCCAGGCGCTCAGCGCGAGGACCTGCGGCTCGGTCCAGCCGTAGGCGGCGGCCAGGTCGTGCACCTCCAGCAGGGTCCTGCGGCACCAGCCGTCCAGCTCCGACCACAGGTAGCTGACGATGTCGAAGGACTCGGCCCACTCCAGCCCGCAGCCGGGGCACGCCAGGCACAGCTCCACGTCCACCAACGGGTCGGCCGCGGCCCAGGCCGCGGCCGTCTTCTCGATGTCATCCGCTTCGGAGCAGCGGCCGACGAGGGCTTCGCACGGGTCGCGCTCGGACAGCGCGGCGGCGACGTCGGCGCTGGTGGGCAGCCGGCACGGTGCCGAGGACGGCGGGTCGAGCAGTTGCTCCTGGTCGAAGGAGACCTCCACGTCCGTGCCGCACTCCGGGCACGTGGACACGCCGTCCAGGCTGGAGCCGAACAGCGCGGCGCGCAGCTCGAACAGAGCCCGGTCGCGCTGCCCGACGGTCAGGTGGGCCAGCTCGCCGGGGGTGCGGCCCGTACCGGCCGCGAGCAGGGCGAGGCCCCGCTCCAGCGGCGTGCGGTCCCAGCCCGCCTCCCACGCGTCGAGCAGCTCAGCAGCACCGGCCACCACTGTCACCAGGACCGCCCCTCAGGAGTCCTGCTCGGTGGGCTCGGTGACGCTCAGGTCGCGCACCCATCCCTCGTTCTCCAGCTTCAGGTGCTGGATCGCGATGGCGTTGGCGTTGGCGTCGAGGTCGGGCAGCGCCTGGAACTCCGACACCCAGCAGCGGAAGACCTGGTACGCCAGCACCTTCTGGCCCGCCTCGTTGAAGACCTCGATGACGAGGTCCTTCCTGAAGGAGGCCAGCGCCACCTCGCGGTCGCGCTGGTCGGGGCCGGCCTGGGCGTTGGCGTAGTTCCACACCTTGTTGGCCCACTGCTCGAACTCGGGGTCGTGGGTGACCCCGCGTTCCAGGGTGATCGGCTCGTACTTGGTGCGGCCCGGCGACTTGCGCGAGCTGGAGTGGTCGCCGCCGTCGCGGTGCTCGACCACCTCCGTGGTCCGGCGCAGGGCGCTGACCTTGCTGATCCCGGCGACGTACTTGTTGTCCCACTTCACCCGGAACTTGAAGTTCTTGTACGGGTCCAGGCGAGTGGTGTTGACGGAGAACTGAACCAATGTCGCTCCTAGGGAGTGGCCGATCGTCAGGCGTCGGGACGCTTCTGCTGGATCCGGATGCGCACGAACTCGGCGGGTTTCAGCGGCTGGAAGCCGACGTCCACGTTGACGACGCCGACGTCGATGTCGGCCTGCGGGTTGTTCTCCCTGTCGCACTTGACGAAGTACGCCTCCCGGGCCGTCCTGCCCTGGAAGGCGCCCTGGCGGAACAGGCCGTCCATGAAGGCGCCGACGTTCAGCCGGATGGAGGCCCACAGCGGCTCGTCGTTGGGCTCGAACACCACCCACTTGGTGGCGCGGAACAGCGTCTCCTCGATGAACAGGGCGAGCCTGCGGACGGGGACGTACTTCCACGGGTCGCCCACCTCGTCGTTGCCCCGGCAGGTCCGCGACCCCCACAGCACGTGCGAGTAGACGGGGAAGGTGCGCAGGCAGTTGACGCCCAGCGGGTTGAGGCCGCCGTTCTCCGCGTCGGTCAGCGCCACGGTCGCCGAACGTACGCCGGCCAGCGCCGCGTCCACCCCCGCCGGCGCCTTCCACACCCCGCGCAGGGTGTCGGTGCGGGCGAACACCCCGGCCACGGTGCCGATGGGCCCCACGGTCAGGTCGGGGCCGCCCGCCGGGTCGGAGATCGTGAGGCGCGGGTAGAAGACGGCGGCGTTGCGCCCGGCGACGCCGGTGACCGGCAGCCCCGCGCCCGCCCCCGAGGTCGCGTTGGCGACGGTGGTCCAGGAGAAGGGCGGATCGAGCAGCAGCATCGCCCTGCGGTCCACGCACAGCCGGGCCGCCGCGTCGATCACCGGCGCCCAGCGGGCGTCCCTGTCGTCGGGGGTCCCGGAGGCGGGGGGCGCGAGCTGCGGCGGGATCACCAGCAGGTTGAAGATCGGCACGTCGAGCAGGGCCTGCATGCCGGTGCGCCGGACCGGGTCGCCGATCACGTCGGCGGCGTTGAGCGTCACGTCGGCCGCCGCAGTGACGGTTTTGTCCCCTTCGGGGGGCCGCTTGTCGACCGCGCTGCCGTCGGCCGGCCCGACCAGCCGGGAGGTCTCCAGCGCCCGGTCCAGCCACCTGCCGCGCAGGGCCGCGTCGATGGAGATCTCGTACGTCTCGGTCGCCTTGCCGGAGACCTTGATCGTCAGGGTGTAGTGCTTGCTGTCGGCGGGGTCGTGCTTGACGGTCGCCGTCAGCGTGTTGCCCGCCGTGCCCGGGGCCGTGGCCCGCAGCTTGACGCCGTCACCGAGGTCGATGGTGGCGTACTGGGTGTCGGCGCCGACCCGTACGACGATCGCCTTGGCGCCGCCGTTGAGGAAGAACTGGTAGACCGCGTAGCTCAGCTCGCTGCCGGTCCACAGCCCGCCGAAGGTGCTGTCGTACTCGGTCCAGCTGTTGATCGTCGTCGGGGTGCGCGGACCCTCCAGCGCCAGGCCGACGAACGCCGCCACGGACGTGTCGACGCCGACGATCGGCCGGACCGCGCTCTCGATCTCCTCAAGATAGACACCGGGATAGGTGAATCTCGTCGCCATCGGCCTTCCTCGTCCTGTAGCCGCAGAGCCTCTGCCGGTAGTGTCGGCCCAGGCCATAACCCGGCCGTCACCTCACCGTCACTGCGCCATCACCCAGGCCCTGGACGAGCCCTTTCCCGGCTGGACCGCCGCGGGCCCCGTGGGGCCGATCGGGCACACTCGTCCTATGCGTAACGGACGGCTCTTCACCATCGTGGGCGGGATCTTCGGTCTGATCGGGCTGGTGCTGCTCTGCGTCGGCATCGCGATCGCCGCCTCCACGGCGGGCTTCCTGGCCTCGGCCGAGCGGACCGACGGCACGGTGGTCGAGCTGACCGCGCGGACCAGCACGACCCGGAGCTCCGACGGCCATACCCGCCGCGCGACGTACTGGTACCCGACCGTGGAGTTCACCGTCGGCGGCAGGCGGTACGCGTTCCAGAGCTCCACCGGCAGCAACCCGCCGTCCCATCAGAAGGGCGAAAGCGTGCCCGTCGCCTACGACCCGGCTGATCCGTCCGACGCGCGGATCGCGTCGTTCTCGTCGGCGTTCCTCGCTCCGCTGATCGTCGGCGGGCTGGGGGTGGTGTTCACCCCGATCGGTACGGTCCTGTTCGTCAAGGGACGGCGGATCGCCCGGCTGCGTGCCTGGCTCCGGGAGCAGGGACAGCAGGTGTGGGCGGAGATCGAGCACGTGGGACGCGACTTCAGCGTGCGGGTGAACAACCGGCACCCGTACGTCGTCCATGCGACGTGGCAGGACGAGCGGACGGGCCGGACGTACACCGCGGCCAGTGACCACCTCCGCGACGACCCGGGTCCCCGCCTGCGGGGCCGGACCCGCGTTCGCGTGCTGTACGACGCCGCCGACCCCGATCGCAACCTGATCGACCTGGACGCGCTGCCGTCCCCGTCCTGACGGGCCCGCGAGCCGGCTAGAGTGGCGCGCCGATCGCGAACACGTCCATCAGCTGCGCGAGAGTGCGGTAGTAGCCGATGAGGACGACCAGCTCCACGACACCCTCGCGTCCGAGCGGTCCCGCCGCGGCTGCGTACTCCTCGTCGTCCAGCGGGCGCGGGTCGTCCTGCAGCCGCCGGCACAGGCGGTAGGCCGCCGCCTCGGTGGGATCGGCGGAGGTGAAGGTGCCGGAGGCGAGCGTGGACAGCTCCTCTTCGGTGAGCCCGGCCGCGCGGCCCACCCGCTCGTGGGCGTACCTCTCGAAGTCGCTCCCGGTCGCCGCGGCAACGGCGAGAATCGCGATCTCGCGGGTGCGGGCGCTCATCCGCGTGCGGTAGCGCAGTGCCGCGCCCAGCTCCTGGAGCGGGCCGCCGAGGAGGGGCGCGTGCAGCATCACGCCGAAGGGCCCGTTGAGCGCCCCGTCCTGGTCCTGGAGCGCGAAAAGCTGGGGCCCTGCGGCGCGGGGACCCGAGGTGATCTGCCGGTAGAGGGCCAGCTGTTCCTCGCTCAGCTCGGCCTCGGTCAGTTTCGGAAGCCGCGGGGCGGGCGTGTCGCGCACGTCGATGTCCTGTTCGCCGGTGTGACGGTGGGCGGGGCGAGCGTACCTGTCATCGCCCTGAGGTGATCGCCGGCTCCCGCCGCACCGGCGCGAGCCGCTCGTGGAATCCGCCGTCCGGGGACCGCACGATGATCCCGGTCTCCACTCCGTGCTCGGCCACGTCGCGATCCGTCTGCTGGAGGGCCAGGCAGATCCACCGGGTGATGACGAAGGCGATGACGGGGCCGATGAGCACGGCGTACCTGAAGAAGATCGTCACGGCATCGACCGTGAGCTGGAACTGGTGGGCGAACTGATCGTTGGCCGCGGCCGCCCACAGCAGGCCGTAGAACGTGACGCCGGCGACCGCGACGGCCGTCTTCACCGGCGTCTCGCGGGGCCGATCGAGCAGGTCGTGCGCGAGCGTCTCGCGGGCCATGCGGCCGGTCGTCTTGGGCCGGCCCAGCGCGTCGCGGCGGCCGCGTCGCGAGGCGAGGAAGCGCTCGGCCATCGGGTACGCGGCCAGTGCGGTGAAGAAGACCCCGGGGATCACCAGCGTGGGGACGATGACCGCGAGGCTGAGCGTGTAGTCCCCGACGGTGAGCTCCCATCCGGGCATGATCCGCAGAGCGCCGTCGAGGAACCCCATGTACCAGTCGGGAACCGAGCCCGCCGAGATCTGCGTCGGCGTCGCCGGGCCGTACAGCCATATGGGGGCGATCTGGAACCCGAACCCGAGGATGATCAGCATGCCGATCGTCGCGAACGCCATCGTCGGGCGCACGCTCCGCCGCGCCGGCAGCGAGGCGACGAACCGGGAGTGGCCGTGCCGCCGTACCAGCAGCTCCCGGGCGATCAGCAGCGCGGCCATGATCACCGCGACCAGCAGGTGGCCCCCGTACATGACCGGAATGACCCTGTCACCGGGGAAGTCCGGGCCGAACAGCAGCGACAGCGCCCAGGTGCCCACCACGGGGATGGACTGCACGACCGACTTGATCAGCCACAGGCTCCCGCCCGACAGCAGGTCGTCGGGCAGGGCGTTGCCGGTCTCGCCCGCGGCCATGCCCAGCGCCAGCAGGGTCACCCAGATCAGCCACTGCCCGGTGCGCGGGCGGCGGAACGCGCCGGTGAGGAACATCCGCAGCAGCTGCACCGCGACGGCCGCCACGAAGACGAGCGCCGCCCAGTGGTGGACCTGGCGGATGAGCAGGCCGCCGCGCACCTCCAGGCTCAGGTGCATGGTCGAGTCGAAGGCCCTGCTGACGAGGAGTCCGCGCAGCGGGCCGTACGAGCCGTCATAGGTCACCTGGGACATGCCGGGGTCGTAGAAGACCATCAGCACCGCCCCGGTCACCGCCAGGACGACGAACGACCAGACGGCGATCTCGGCGAACATGAACGACCAGTGGGAGAACTGAAACGAGCGGCGCTTGGCCGGCAACGAACGCATGTGAGCCCCCTAAAAGTGCCTCACTCACAAGACGAAATCGGGACGGGAGGTGTGACACCGAAGAGGCGCCGGTGACGGTGATTCACGTCACCACGGCCCGAATCACCGGCGGATTTCGCGGAGACCCCAACCGTTCACCGCCTCCCGAGCGTCTTGTTTACATGACGGATTCCGAGGCGTTCGAGGCCTTCGTCACCGCCTGGCACCCGCGGCTGCTGCGGGCGGCCATCCTCATCAGCGGTGACAGGCATCTGGCCGAGGACGTCCTCCAGGATGCCCTGATCAAACTGGCGCGCCGCTGGTCGAAAGTGCATACCGACCCGGTCAATTACGTACGTACCACCCTGTACAGGGACGTGGCGTCCAGCTGGCGGAGGCGGCGGGAATTCGCCTACGGGGAGCCGCCCGACCTGGCGGATCACGACACCTCGGGAGCGTCGGACCTGAAGGTGGTGTTCGCCCGCGCGCTGGCCAGGCTGCCGGTGAAGCAGCGGGCGGTGCTGGTGCTGCGCTTCTACGAGGACCTGCCCGTCGGGGAGGTCGCCGCGATCCTCCGGGTCTCGCCCGGGACGGTGAAGAGCCAGACGCACGCGGCGCTGAAGCGGTTGCGCGAGGTCGCTCCCGAGCTGGAAGAGGTGTTGATATGACGGACCAGAGGCTGCGGGAGCTCTTCGACGATCTCGCCGAGACGCTGCCCGAGGGGCCGTCCCGCGCGGGCGAGTTGTGGCGGCAGGGCAGGCGGAGCCGGGCCCGCCGCCGGTGGACGGTGGCCGCGGTGGCCGCGACGCTCACCACGCTCGTCGCGGTGGAGATCGTCGTGTCCCCGGAGCCGGTCGAGCGCGGCATCACCGTGTACCCCAGCGCCACCCCCACGCCCACGATCCCGTCGACCCCGCCCATGGACACGGCGCCGCCGCCCAGCGGCGAGGCGGGGCTGCCCGCGCTGGCGACCGGGCTGCCGCAGAAGTGGGCCGGCATCCCCGTCGTGACCTCGGTTCCCGGACCCGTGCTGGCGCTGGCCGAGTTCGGCGACGGGCGGATCTACCTGGTGAAGGCCGACGGCCGCGTCCCCCTCGATGTGAAACTGAGCGATTCCGTGGACTCGGCCGGCAACGGCGGGACGGCGCTGAAGCCCAACTCGCTCTCCCCCGACGGGACGATGGCCGCCTTCCCGCAGAAGGACGCGGTGGTGGTCGTCGACCTGGTGATCGGCCAGACCAGGCGCTACAAGGTGCCGGGGTTCAACGAGGTGGTGCTCTGGCGCGGCGAGCAACTCCTCGTCGAGCAGGAGAAGGCGAACTACCTGCTCGACCTGGCCACGGGGAAGGCGCGACGGCAGTCGTACCAGGGCTTCACGGGTGTCGCGGGCTATCGCGACCTGAGGATCGTCTCGCCCGGCGAAGGCGGCCGGACGGTCATCCAGGAGGGCGGGTCGGAGGTGGCGCTGGACGTCCGGGGCCTCACCGGCGAGGGCGGCATGCCCGTGGGCGTCCTGGGCAACCACGGATGGCAGCGCGGCGACCTCGTCGCCAGGTCGGCGTTCGCCCGCGGAGACCAGTCGGAGAACGCCGACGTGGTCGTCGTGGCCGACGCCGACACGGGACGGGTGGTCAGGACGCTGCTCCTGCCCTGGGGCGACGCTCCTGACACGAGGTGCGGGAAGGGCGGCTGCCCCGTACGCGGCTGGATCGGCCAGGACACGGTGATCATCGAGAGCGGGGACAGGCTGCTCGGCTGGAACATCGGCACCGGCGCGCTGTCCCGCGTCGCCGAACTGCCCGATGAGGTGACCGCCTACTCCCTGCGCGGTTGGTGAGCCCGCGATTTGATCATCAAATACCCAGACAGGAGAGTTTACCGGAACAATTCCCCGCTAGTCAGATCAGTAATATGGCCAAATCCCAATTCTTATACGGAATGCACACGCACAATCACATACCTTCCGTAACTCATGTGTAGTGATTAAACTCACACAAATGACGACGCATCTAGCTCGTTACCTCACACCGATGGAGGACAGCTCTCGGTGGGACGGGTTCCAATTCCGGCCTGGCGACATCGTCATCAATTCCCCGGCCAAGTGCGGCACCACCTGGACCCAGATGATCTGCGCGCTCCTGGTCTTCCAGACGCCTCAGCTGCCCGCGCCGCTGTCGAGCCTCTCACCGTGGATCGACATGCTCGTACGTCCGAAGCAGGAGGTCTGGGACCACCTGTCCGCGCAGCGGCACCGCCGTTTCATCAAGACCCACATCCCGCTCGACGGCATCCCGGCCGATCCGCAGGTCACCTACATCACGGTGGGCCGGGATCCGCGCGATGTCGCCATCTCCCTGCGCAGCCACGGCAAGAACCTCAAGCGTGAGGTGATCCGCCGGCTGATCCACCAGGCCGCCCAGCCCGGCAACGGGGCGGCCGAGGCCCCGGTCGACGGTCATGACGAGAGGGACCTCCTCGACGAACGGACGTACTTGTTACGTTGGGTCGACAACGACGACTCGCCGTACGCCAACCTCGACTCGCTGCGCGCGCTGATCTGGACGCAGAGCCGCGCATGGGTCCGCCGCTCGGAGCCGAACGTCATCCTGCTCCATTACGCCGAGCTCTCCGAGGACCTCCCCGGCCAGATGCGACGGCTCGCCGGACGGCTCGGCATCGAGATCGACGAGAGCAGGTGGCCGGAGTTGGTCGAGGCGGCAACGTTCCAACAGATGCGAAATCGCGCGGACGAACTCGCACCCGATGAGCAACTGGGCTACATCCGCGATCGCGAACGCTTTTTCCGCAGCGGTAAGTCGGGCCAATGGCAGCAGTTCCTCACCGTTGAGGATCGAGCGCACTACGACCGCCGGATAGCCGAGTTCGCGGAGCCAGACCTGCTCGAATGGCTCCATCACGAGCCCGGCTGACCGTGACTGCGGTGTTTCGATGACGCACCAGAAAATTCCAGAAATACAGCCAGAAGTGCCCGGGCTCGTGACGGTCGAGCGCGTCCCCTCGTTGGACGACATCGCCGGGCGCGCGTGGGATGACGTCGCCGACCCGCGGGACCTGTTCCAGAGCCGCGCGTGGCTGCGGGCTCTGGAGCAATCCGGCGAAGCACCCGTCACCTACCTGATCGCCCGTCAACCCGGGCATCCTCGAATCCTCGGCGCCCTTCCCCTCTATGACTCGCTCCCCAGTCGTGGTGACTTCCTGTACTGGCCGGAGCTCCACTTCCAGGACCTTCTGCACGCCGCGGGTCCGCCCGGCGGCCGGCTGGGACTGCTCGCCGGTTCCCGTGCGGGATTCAGCACGCGGCTCATCGTCGACCGCACCCTGCCGGCCACGACCAGGACGGCGGTCCTGCACGCGCTTCGGGACGCCGCCTGCGCCGTGGCGGTCGAGCGCGGGCTCCCGTACACCTTCTTCCTGTTCCTCGACGCCTCCTCATGGAGAGATCTCGCTCCGGTCGTCGGCGACGGAGATCACCACCGGCTGGCGAGCGTCGCGCAGACCGAGCTGGAGCTCCCCGGTGGGGGCTTCGAGGATTACCTCGCGACGCTGCCACGGAACACCCGCACCAGCGTCCGCAGGGAGGTGGGGCTCTTCGCCAGGACCTGTGCGACCGAGACCGTCCCTCTCCGCGAGGCCATCGCGACCGTCGCGCCGATGATCGTGAACGTGCGGGCCAAGCACGGGATGGCGTACGGCGTGGACGCGGTCACGCGCCGCCTCGCGCAGTACTCGGCCGCGCTGGGAGACGCCGCGGCGACGGCCGTGCTGTGCCGGGTGCGGGGCCACGTCGTCGGCGCCGGAGTCCTGTGCCGCTGGCATGACCGGCTGTACGTGACGGACTTCGGGCGCCTCGACGACGGCGCGCCGGACCCGTTCGTGTACTTCAACGCCGCGATCTACGAACCCGTCAGGCACGCCTATGCGATGGGGCTGTCGAGCGTCGTCACCGGGGCCGGGGCGGAGCTGGGCAAGGCCAGGCGTGGTTCGGCCGTGCTCCCGCTGACGCACCTGGCGTGGGCGGCGGCCGGGGATCGCCCGGCCCGCCGGATCGACACCGCGCCGGCGGAGCAGCGCAGGAAGCACTGGAGCGAGCTACGCGGCGCGCACCCCAGGTACTTCCACTCGGCGTGGGATGAGCTGTTATGACCCGATCCGAGGGAGGCTAGCGTGAGCCGAGGGGACGAGCTGATCAGTCCCGTCCGTGACCCGGCCGGCATTGCCGCGCCGGGGCTTCTCGGACGGGTGCCACGCGATCCGGGCAGGGTCGCCCTGGTCCACGAGGGCCGTGACATCACCTTCGGCGACGTCGCCGCGCTCAGCGAGGACGTCGGCGACGTCGTACGGGGTCACCGCCTGGAGGGCCGCGTGGTGGGCGTGCCGGCGGAGCGGAGCCCGGAGTTCGTCGCGCGGATCGTGGGGGTCTGGCGCGCGGGCGCCGTCCCGGCGATCCTCGGGGACTGGGGTCCTGAGCGGGTACGCGGAGCGTTGACGGCCACCGGTGCCGCGGCGGCCTTCGGGCCCGCCCTGACCGGTCTGGAGCCGCTGGACACCGGCCGGCAGCTCCATGGCCAGGACATGGGAGAAGTCAGCCATGTCCTCTTCACGTCCGGCACGACGGGCAGGCCCAAGGGGATCGTCGTCGGACGGGCGGCCTTCGAGGCCGCCAGCGTGGCGTTCTTCAAGGAACTGCCCATGGACGAATCCGATCGGATCGCCTTTCTCAGCAGGCCCGGCCACGACCCGAGCCTGCGGGAGCTGATCGCGCCCTGGCTCACCGGCGCGACGTTGTTCATTCCCGGCAGCCGCACGGCCTCGGATCCCCGGCTGACGGCGGCCTGGCTCGCGAAGCATTCCATCACCGTGCTCCAGGGCTCGCCGGTCCTCCTCCAGCTCATGGCCGGCTCGTCTGGGCTTCCCGTCGAGAGCCTGCGGCTGGTCTGCTCGGTGGGCGCACGGCTCACGGCGGCGGCGCTGCGGTCGACGGCCCGGTTCGCCCCGCGTGCCACCATCGCCAACTGCTACGGCGCATCGGAGACCCCGCAGGTCGTGTGCATGCACCAGGTGCCGCCCGGTGAGGGGGTCGCGAGCGAGGACCCGGTTCCCATCGGACGCGCGCTCGGCCACGCCTCCGTCAAGATCGACAGTGCGGGCCGGCTGCACGTGGAAGCCGCCGCCTGCGCGCTCGGCTACACCGACGGAACCCCGCTGCCGGCTCCCGGCCACGACGGCCGGCGCTGGTACGACACCGGCGACATCGTCCGCCGGCTGCCGGACGGCTCGATGTGCTTCCTCCGGCGGGCGGACCGGCAGGTCCAGGTCAACGGCACGCGGGTGGAGCTGGACGAGATCGAGGGCGCGGCCGCCCGGGTCGCCGGCATCGTCGACGCGACGGCGACGTTCGTCGAGGACGGCAACGGGGTCGGATCCGTGCGCCTGACCGTCGTGCGCGGCCCCGCGGCGGCGTTCGACGGCGACGAGGTTCGTGCGGTGCTCAGCGACTTCCTGGACCCCGCGGTCATGCCTTCGAGCATCGAGGTGCGCGACTCGCCTGGCGGGCAGGGTGCGGACCGGGCGGCGACGCTGTGGGAGGTCCTTCACGAGAGCGCGCAATCCGCTCTCGGCCGAGGCGGAGGCGGAGGCCGGATCGACCCCGACGGCGGGTTCTTCGAGGCGGGTTTCACCTCGATGTCTCTCATGCGTTTCGTGGCGGAGGTCTCGGTGCGTCTCGGAACGGAGATCTCTCCCGTGCTCGTCTTCCAATATCCCACCCTGAATACCTTTGCCGATCACCTGCGGGAGAACCTGAAAGAAGGACGACATGGGTGACCTCGTTGAGCCGATCGCGATCATCGGGATGGCCGGTCGTTTCCCGGCCGCGGTCGACACCCGGCAGCTCTGGAGCAACCTCGTGGCCGGGGAGGAGGCCGTGCGCTTCCCGTCCGCGGACGAGCTCCGGTCGAGCGGCGTGTCACGCGAAGCGCTGGACGACCCGGCCTACGTGCGGGCGGTGGCGGAGCCTGAGGGCATCGACCTGTTCGACGCCGAGTTCTTCCGCCTGACCCGGCGCGAGGCCGAGGCGTGCGACCCGCAGCTGCGGCTGTATCTGGAGACCTCGCACGCCGCCGTCGAGAACGCCGGCTACGACGCTTCGAGGCTCGGCAGAGCGGGCGTGTTCTCGTCGGTCGCCGCGAACCGCTACGGGATCGGCCGCGTCCTCGGCAGCCTGGAGGCGCTGCGGAGTGCCACGGGCATGGCGGCCGGCATGTGGAACAACCCCGACAGCGCCTCGACGCTGGTCTCGTACAAGCTGAACCTGCACGGCCCCAGCATGACCGTGCAGAGCGCGTGTTCGAGCTCGCTCGTGGCCGTGCATCTCGCCGTGAACGCGCTTCGGCTCCACGAGTGCGACGTCGCCCTGGCCGGCGGCGCCGACGTCGAGTTCCCCGTCGGTCACGGGTACTGGTGGGCCCAGGACGGCCCGCTGAGCCGGGACGGCCACTGCCGCCCCTTCGACGCGGCGGCCGGCGGCACGGTCTTCGGCAGCGGCGTCGGCGTCGTGGTGCTCAAGCGGCTCGCCGACGCCCTGGCCGACGGCGATCGGATCTCCGCGCTGATCCGCGCCGTGGCCGTCAACAACGACGGCGCGAACAAGGTCGGCTTCACCGCGCCCAGCGCCGATCGGCAGGCGGAGGTCGTGCTGAGGGCCATGGAGGTCGCCGGCGTGGGTCCCGGGGACATCGGGTACGTCGAGGCGCACGCCACCGCGACCCGGCTGGGTGACGCCATCGAGATCGCGGCGCTGCGGAAGGCGTTCGGCGCCCGGGAGACGTCGGGGCAGTGCCCCATCGGATCGATCAAGGGGAACGTGGGCCACCTGGGTCACGCGGCGGGGATCACCTCGCTGATCAAGGCCGCGCTGTCGCTGGCCCATGAGCAGATCCCCGCGAGCATCAATCTCGAGGAGGTGAACCCGCTCCTCGGGCTCGGGGACTCACCGTTCTTCGTCAACGACACGCTGCGGCCCTGGCCTCGATCGGCCGGCCGCCGCCTGGCGGGGGTCAGCTCGTTCGGGATCGGCGGCACGAACGCGCACGCGATCCTCGAAGAGGCGCCGCCCCGCGCGGTCGCCCCGGCTCCGGGACCCACGCAGCTGATCGTGTGGTCAGGACGGACGCCGTCCGCGGCCGAGGCCTACCCGGAGCGGCTCGCCCGTTCCTTCGAGGAGAGCGCGGACCCGCTCTCCGATGTCTCGTTCACGCTGCAGAAGGGACGCACGCCGCACCCGGTCCGAGGCGCCGTGGTGGTCGAGAGCCTGTCCGACGCGGCCACCGCCGTGCTCGACCGCGCGAGGCGAATCGTCACGCCGGAGGAGCCGGCGGACCGGAGCACGGTGTTCCTGTTCCCGGGAGAAGGGGCGCAGCACGCCCGCATGGCGGCGGAGCTCTATCGCACCGAACCGGTGTTCGGCGCGGCACTCGACGAGTGCTTCGAGCTCTTCGAGGCCCACGGCCTGGCGCAGCGGCAGATCTGGGAGGGGGCGTCGGAAGGGCTGGAGGACACCACCTTGCTCTTCAGCGTCGAGTACGCGCTGGGGCGCCTGTGGCTGGCGCTCGGCGTCGAGCCCGACGTGCTGCTCGGCCACGGCATCGGGGAGTTCGCGGCCGCCGCGCTCGCCGAGGTGTTCACCCTCCAGGAGGCGGTGCGGCTGGTGAGCGCCCGCGCCCGGGCGATGGGCGAGGCGCCCCAGGGCGCGATGGTGGCGGTCGCGGCCGACCTGGACACCGTGACGCCGCTGCTCTTCGGGAGCCTCGGCGTCGCCGTGGTGAACGGCGACCGGCAGACGGTCGTCGGCGGCTCGGTGGAGGACGTGCGCCGCTTCGAGGACGAGGTCCTCGCCGGGACGGGGCTCGCCGCCTCCCGGCTGAGAGCGCGGCACGCCTTCCACACCCCGGCCATGACGGGCGCCGCCGAGCGGTTCCGATCGGCCTTCGACGGCATCCGGCCACGCAGCCCGCGTTGGCAGGTCTGCTCCGCGTCCGCGGGCGGCCTGGTGGAGGCGGCGCAGGTGCGCAGCGTGGACTTCTGGGTCCGGCAGCTCACCCGGCCCGTCCTGGTCAAGCAGGCGCTCGATGCCGTGTTGTCCGGCGGTGACCGGGTGCTGGTGGAGGTGGGCCCCGGGCGGACGCTCACGACCCTCGTACGGTCACATCCTCAGGTGCGCGCCACGCGGCACCTGGCGGTGCCGACGCTCCCGAACGGGCCGTCGAAGGGCGCCACCGAGCGCGCCTCGTTCCTTCACGCGCTGGCCCGGATGTGGACCCTCGGCGCGGACGTGAACTGGTCGGCGCTGAGTGCCACGGGTCCTCGGCAACGCGTGCCCCTGCCGGGCTACCCGTACCAGCGCGAGCGGCACTGGATCGAGCAGGCGTCGCCGGGCGGTTCGCCCGCTCAGGAGGCGCGGGAGCCGGCGGGCCGCGCGGTGTACCGGCTGCCCACGTGGGTGGAGGCCGCACCGGGCGGGCACCGCGACACCCCCGCTCGGGACCGGCCGCTGGTGTTCCTGCCCGACGATCCGCGACGGGCCGGCGAGCTGGCCGCCCTGCTCGGCAAGGCCGGGTGGGACGCGTTACGGGTGCGGCACGGCTCCTCGTATTCGGAGGCGGCGGACGAGTTCGTGATCCGCCCCCGGCACCCGGCGGACGTCGTCCGGCTGCTGGACGAGCTGAGAGAGTCGCGGCGATACCCGGACCTCATCGTCGACGCGACGCAGCTCGGAGACCCGGCCGAGCCTGACCTGGGCAACATCGACGACCAGCTCGACGCCGGTTTCCACCGGATCGTCGAGCTGCTGCAGGAGGCGGCCCGGCGGGCGCCCGACAAGCGCGCCCGCGACGTCCTGGTGGTCACCGAGCTGTCCGCGGACGTGACGGGCGGCGAGAGCGTGCATCCGGTGCGGGCCATGCTGCTCGGGCTCCTGCGGAGCTACATGCTCGAGAACCCGCGTGCCAGGTGCAAGCTCGTCGACGTCCAGGGTGGCGCGATCGACGATCGGCTGCTCGGGGAGCTGCGCGGCCCCGAGCGATCGGAGATCGTCGCCCTGCGGGGGGATCGGCGTTGGGTCCCCGGCGAGCGGGAGCTCGTCCCTGGCGGGGTGGGCCCTGCCGACCTGCGGCGCGGGGGTGCCTACGTCATCACCGGCGGGCTCGGCGGCCTCGGCCTGGCCGTGGCGCGCGGCCTGGCGGACACCGGCCTGCGACCGCGGTTGCTGCTGCTGGGCCGCCATGCGACAGGCGGGCACGACGCCGAGCTCGCCGAGATCCGGGCCCTCGGAGCCGAGTGCCGCGTCGAGGCCTGCGACGTGACCGACGTGGAGGCGCTGCGGCGCGCGATCGACCGGGCGTCGGACTCCTTCGGGGGCGTCAACGGGGTGTTCCACCTCGCCGGCGTGGCGGGAGGGGGCATGCTCCAGTTCCGGACGCGGGAGCAGGTGTCGGCGACGCTCGCGCCGAAGGTCCACGGTACGTTGGCCCTGGTCGAGGTGCTGCGGGGCCGGACGGACCTCGACTTCTTCGTGGCCTTCTCCAGCCGCGCGGCGCTCAGGGGCCTGGTCGGCAGCGCCGACTACGCCGCGGCGAACGCCTTCCTCGACGCGCTGGTGCGCCGCCAGCCCCTGGCCGGCTGCGCCTCGATGACCATCAACTGGCCGTCCTGGGCCGAGGTCGGCATGGCCGCCCGCCAGGGGCGGCAGCCGCAGGCCGGGCGCTCCGGACCGGGGGCGGAGGTGCGCCGGTGGTCGACCCCGCTGTCGGCCGAGGACTATCCGATCCTGGACGAGCACCGGATGAACGGCGTGCCGGTGCTGCCGGGCACGGCCCAGGTCGACTTCGTCCTGCGCGCCTTCCGCGAGGCGATCGATCACCCGGACGGGCGGCCCGCGCAGCTGCGCCACATGGTCTTCCGGCAGCCGATCACCACCCCGGAGCCCGTGTCGCTCGAGGTGGGCTTCGAACCGCATGAGGACCTCTGGCGATTCACCGTCCGCTCCGCGCCGCTCTCGCCGTCCCCCGGCGCGTCCGGCGACTACCGCGTCCACACGACGGGTGAGATCCGGCTGGCGGACGCCGGTGCGGGCACGGTGGACCTGGACGGGCTGCGCGCGTCGCTGCCCGAGCGGCGGGTGCCCGCGAACGATCCTGACAACCGGCTGTTCACCATCGGTCCGCGATGGCCGGGAGAGGAGATCTGGATCTCCGGGGAGGACGCCGGCACGAAGCTCGCCGTACTCACCTTTCCCGAGGCGTTCGACCATGAGCTCGACGAGCACGCCCTGCACCCCACCCTGCTGGACGCGGCGGTGTCCCTGGCGCGGGATCCTGACCACGAGCCCCCGCACGCGCCCTTCGCGTACCAGTCGATCGTGGTGCACCGGCCGATACCGGGGCTCGCGTACAGCCACATCCGCCGGCGTCCGAGCGGTTCGGACACGATCGTGGCCGACATCGACGTGCTGACGGCCGGCGGTGACGTCGCCGTCGAAGTCAGGGGCTTCACCATGCGCCGCGTCGACGAGTCCATGGTCGCCCCCGAGACCTACCGTGAGGAGCGGGACCCGGGGATCACGCCCGCGGCCGGGGTCGGCATGTTGCTGCGCATCCTGGGCGGGCCCGGCCACAGACAGGTGGCGATCACCTTGGCGGGCGAGGACGCGGTGCTGAAGAACCCCGAGGTCACGCCGGACGATGATGCGGAAGAGGACGCATCGCCCGATCGCGTCACGGATGAAACGCCGTCGGACGGGGCCTCGCTGGAGGCCCGGCTGACGGAGATGTGGTGCGCCGAATTCGGTGTGGAGTCGGTCCGCCCCGACGAGGACTTCTTCGAGCTGGGCGGCGACTCCTTCGCCGCCGTGGGGCTGGTGGAGGAGATCCGCAGGGGTTTCGACGTGGACGTCGGCATCGCCGTGATCTTCGACCACCCGACGGTGGCCGAACTGTCCGCCGAGCTGCGACGGCTGCTCAGCCGCGAACCTTCCTGACCCATTCGCGAAGGGTCTCGGCAGGCAACTCCTCGACGATCTGGTGACCGCCGTCGATCAGGTGGACCGAGAGCCACTCCGTCGTGTACTGGCTCCAGTCGTCGAGGCACTCGGCGTCCCAGGAGCTCGCATCGTCTCTGGCGCCGACCGCGACGATCGGCGCGTTGAGCACCGGGCGCGGGTCCGACTCCAGATAGCGGTTGAGGAGGCGGTACTCGGACCGCCAGAGACGTGCGTACTCGGGGAGGGCGACCGTGTCCAGGATGTGCGGCGGCGCCTCGATCTCCTCGGCCAGCGCCCGGTCCGGCAGCTCCGCCAGAGGCGAGACAGGCGTGCGATGCGGCGGGTACTGGCACATGACGACGATGCCGCGAAGCTGCCGCTCCAGGTGTCTGGCCGCCTCCAGGCAGACCAGAGCACCCATGCTGTGCCCCACGAGCACGACCTCCGTGACACCGGAGTCCGCGACGAGGGACGCGAGCACCGCGCCGCGCTCGTCGACGGAGGGCACGCTCATCGGCTCGCTCCAGCCGGCCCGGCGGATGACAGGTTCCCGGCCCGGTTCGTTCCACCGGTCCACGAACTTCGTCCGGCCCCCCAGGCCGGGAACGAAGATGACGGCCTGGTCGCCATCGAGTGACGGGCTGACGACGTAACTCGCAGATTCCTGACCACTCATGTAATTCGCTCCTAATTAACCCCTGACAATACTGGATCATTTAAATGGATCTATGGCAAAGTGTGATAGGTGTCCACGCTGCTTGCCGCCGCCGTGATCATCCTGATTGCTTCAACGGTGCACGCCGTGACCGGATTCGGGTACGCCCTCGTCGCCACCCCGCTGCTGGCCCTCGCGGTCGACCCCCATACAGCGGTGGTCTCCACCACGATGTCCGCCCTGGCCATGACCATCACGATCGCCGTGCGCCAGCGTCACCACGCCGAGTGGAAGGTGGCCATGATCGCTATGGCCGGCATCGTGCTCGGCCTGCCGATCGGCCTCTGGGTGTACGGGGTGACGTCCGAGCGGTTGCTCACGGCGCTGATCGGGGTCGGAGTCTTAGGCTGCACGGTGATGGTGTGGCGGCGCGTGAAGGTGCCCGGAAATGTCCCCGTATTGGTGGGAGTCGGTCTCGTGTCCGGCGCGCTTTCAACGTCCACCGGCACCAATGGGCCGCCGATGGTCGCCGCCTTCCAGGGCATGGGCTATGAGCCCGCCAAGTTCCGCGCCACCCTCTCGGCGGTGTTCGCCGGCACCAGCGTGTTCAGCCTGATCGGGTTCGCCGTGGCCGGCCAGGTGAACACCCAGTCGCTCTGGATCGGGCTGGTGGGCCTGCCCGTCGTGCAGCTGGGGTGGTTCGCCGGCAACGCGATCTTCAGCCGGATCGATCCGGATCGTTTCCGCAAGGTGGTGCTGGCCGCTCTCCTCGTCAGCGCGGCCGTGACCCTCGCCAGCGCGCTCAACGGCTGACGCCGGCGAGCGAAACGCGCACTCGGGGACAATAGTGACGGAAGTCTTACGGGACTCCGCCTTTCCGCGCAGCCAGGAGCCGCGGGTGCTCGAATCGCCCATGTGACCCATGAACGACATTCAGCGGAGAGCGGCCCGCCCATCGCGCGACGGGTGATGCTCTCGATGCTCGGCGCGGGCGCCGCCGGCCTCGCCGCCGCGCCTCTCGTGCGGAGCGGCTGGGAACGGCTCCTCGGGGCGGCCTCCCAGAACGACCCCACCGGGCTCAGCGGGCTGCTGCCCAACCCGGGCGGCTTCCGGTACTACAGCGTCGCGGCCTCGGTGCCCAGGAAGACCGCGGCCGACTACCGGCTGGAGATCGGCGGCCTGGTCGAGCGGCCGGGGACGTACACGCTGGACGGGCTGCGCGCGCTGCCCCAGACCCGGGTCGTCGGCGAGGCACGGTGCACCGACGGCTGGCGGGTGCCGGACGTCCCCTTCTCCGGGGTGCTGCTCTCGCACCTCCTCGACGCGGCGGGGGTGCGTCCCGAGGGCAAGGCGGTCCGCTTCACCTGCTTCGACGGCGTCTACAGCGAAAGCCTCACGCTCGAACAGGCCCGCCGGGCCGACGTGCTGGTGGCCCTGGACATGCTGGACGCGCCGGTCACGCACGCCCACGGCGGCCCGGTGCGGCTCTACGTCGCCCCGATGTACTTCTACAAGTCCGCCAAATGGCTGTCCGGCATCTCCGTCACCGACCAGGTCATCCCGGGCTACTGGGAGGAGTACGGCTATGACGTCGACGGCTGGCTCGACCCGGCGGCCTGAGGGCTCGCGGCGGCGGTTCAGCCGGGGCGAGCGGCTGGTTCACCGCGCGACCGCCGGGCTCATGCTGCTGTGCGCGGGGACGGCGGCCTGCCTGTACTTCCCGCCGCTGGCCCAGCTGGTCGGCCGCCGCCATCTGATGGTCGTCGTGCACGAGTGGTCGGGGCTGCTGCTGCCCGTGCCCGTCCTGCTCGGTCTCGCCTCGCGGGCGTTCCGGGCCGACCTGCGCGGGCTCAACCGGCTGGCGCCGTACGACAGGGAGTGGCTGCGCGGGGTACGCGGGCGGATCCCGGGACCGCGCCCGGCCGGCAAGTTCAACGCCGGGCAGAAGGTCTACGCCGGATGGATCGCCGGGGCTGTGCCGGTCATGACGTTCACCGGCCTGCTGATGTGGTTCACCGGCCTGCTGCCGGGGATCCCCCGCGCGAGCGCGATCTTCGTGCACGACCTGACGGCGGTGGCGATCGCCGCCGTCGTGGTCGGGCACATCCGGCTGGCGTACCGGGACCCGGAGGCGCGGCGCGGGATGCGTACGGGCTGGGTGACGACCGCGTGGGCCAGGAAGCACCATCCCCGCTGGCTCGACGACGGGAAAGACGGCCAGTCACCGGCTTGAGCAGTGACGGAGATTGCACGGCGAGACGTCACCTGTCAAACTGGTGATGTGAAGCATGTCTTTCTGTGCGGCAACCCCGCGCTCGACCTGGCCTGCACGCTCCGGGCGCGCCGCACCACGCGCTTCGAGACGCTGGACGCCCCGGACCGGCTCGACGCCTGGTATCTGGAGTCCGGCATCGTCGACGCCGTCTCCCCCTGCCAGGAGGCGGACCTCGTCCATGCGGTGGCGGTGCGGGAGGCCGTCTACGCGCTGGTCACCGCCCGGCTGGCCGACGACGGATATGACGACGAGGCGCTCGCCCTGGTGAACGAGACGGCGCGCAAGCCGCCGGCGACACCCCAGCTCACCGCCGAGGGGCGGTGGGTCGAGGCGACGCCGGCGCAGGCACTGTCCACCGTGGCGCGGCACGCGATCGAGCTCCTCAGCGGCCCGGAGGTGCCGCTGATGAAGGAGTGCGCCAACCCCGAGTGCACCAAGGTCTTCATCGACCGCTCGCGGGGCGGGCGGCGGGAGTGGTGCGGCATGGAGTCCTGCGGCAACAAGATCAAGGCGGCGGCCTACCGGGCCCGCAAGAAGGAGACGGCCGGGGCCCGCTGACCCCGGCCGGCGGCGATCAGGCGGGGTAGTCCTTGGGGTTGATCTGCGAGGTCTGCGCCTTGCCGCCCTTGACCGGGTGGAGGGTGATGGTCCAGATGCTGTACGAGGTGGCGGTGGTGACGAACTTCAGCCGCTGGTTGAAGCGCTGGTAGGCGGCCCCCACGGCGAACCTGCGCTTGCTGGTGCTGAAGCGGGAGCCGGTGGTGAAGTAGATCCGGTACGAGCCGTCCCTGACGTCCTTGATGCTCGCGGACGACTTCGCTCGGACGTAGATGCTGATCGCCTTGGTCCTGCCCTTGACGAGGGTGACGACGCCGTCCCTCGGCGTGCCGTTCTTGATCTTGAGGACGCCGCGGCCGCCGCTGAGGCCGTCGTAGATGATCCTGCCGTTGCCCGGGCGGGCCGCGGCGGCGTTCTGCGAGGCCAGGGCGACGGACTCCGTGCCGGTCGCGGCGGTGGCGCCGGCCGGGGAGGCGGTCAGCAGGCCGGCGGTCAGCGCGACGGCGACGGCACCGGCCCGCAGGGCGGCTCCTTCAAGAGGCTTCTTCACGACGAACATCTCCTTGGGCACATGGTCACAGCCAGGGACAAACATAGAAGAAACCGGGCGGATCGCGTACCTGTTATGTCACAGGAGTGCTCTTCACGAAGTCGCGGAGGTCGCCGGACAGCTCCCGCAGGCTCGCCTCCACGCTGTACATCATGTGTCCCCCGGCGTAGGCGGCCGTCCTGACGCGTGCCTGCCCGCCGCCTACGCCGCCCGCAAGCCGAGCGCGCTGTCCGGTGGCGAGCGCCAGCGTGTCGCCATCGCCAGGGCCATCGCGGTCCGGCCCCGCCTGCTGATCTGCGACGAGCCCGTGGCCGCGCTCGACGTGTCCGTCCAGGCGCAGGTGCTGGAGGTGCTGCGCGAGGTACGCCGGGAGCACGGCACCAGCATGCTCTTCATCACCCACGACCTGGCGGTGGTGCGGCAGATGACCGATCGCGCCATCGTGCTGCGGCACGGAGAGATCGCCGAGAGCGGGGACACGGGCACGATCCTGGACTCCCCCCGGCACCCGTACACGATCAGCCTGGTCGAGTCCGTGCCCCGGCACGAGTGAACACTTCGACATACTGTTGAGATCGATCCTGCGAGACACGAGACAGGGGTACGGCCAATGACAGCCACGTCCGCGGACGGCGAGCCGACGTTCACCACGAACGAGCGGGCCCACGCCGCCCTGGTGGTCGAACTGCTGGGCCCGGTCATCCCGGCGCTCGCCCAGGCCATGGGCCCCAAGACCGAGGCGGTGCTGCACAACCTGACCACGATGCCCAACACGATCGCCGCCATCGGCGGCACGCTGACCGGCAGGGACATCGGCGGTCCGCCCACCGACCTGGGGCTGCGCACGTTCAAGGCGGGCTGGACCGAGCACCTGATCGGCTACCGGTCGGAGACCGCCGACGGGCTGGTGATGCGCTCGTCGAGCATCTTCTTCCACGCTCCGTCCGGCAAGTCGGTGGTGTGCCTGTGCGTCAACACCGACATCGGCGACCTGAAGCGGGCCGAGGAGATCCTCCATGCGATGACCGCCCTCGCACCCGGGGCGGGCCCGATGCTCGACACCCCTCCCGGCAGGCCGGCGGAGACCTTCCCGGTGTCGCTGGAGAGCCTCGGCGAGGGGATCCTCGACAACGCGATCAACGGGGCCGGGGTGCCGGTCGACCTGATGAAGAAGTCGCACAAGGTCGCGGTGGTCGAGGACCTCAACAAACGCGGCTTCTTCACCCTGCGCGGCGCGGTGGACCAGGCGGCCCAGCGGCTCAACGTCAGCCGCTTCACGATCTACAACTACCTCAACGAGCTCCAGGCCGAGACCGTCGACTGAACGTCCGGCCTCAGGTGTCGTCCCGCGCTCCCACGACGATCACGCCGGCCGTGTGCAGGCTGGTCAGCAGGGTCCAGTCGTCGGCCGGGTCGAGCCAGACCTGGAGCTCCGCCGGCCCCGACGGCCGCGGCAGCGCCCCGGCGGGCTCGTAGAAGGCCGAGACCAGCACCAGGGGCACCGGCGCCGCCCATCGGGAGGGGGCCGGTGGCTCGTGCCGGCCCCCGAGCAGAATGGCGCGCTCGGCCTCGTCGCAGGCGTCGAGCTGCGGCCCGGCCGCGAGCTGGGCCTGCACCCTGACCTGCACGTCCATCGCGAGGCCGACCCGCGCCGCGGCCCGCTCGCCGTCGGTGGCGAGCGAGGCGTAGCCGGGGATGAGCATCCCGGTCAGCTCGGCGGCGTCGTCGGCGTAGCCGCGGTAGGTCCCGTCCGCGTAGATCATTTCGTAGCGGTACGGCCGGCCGTCGCCGTTGACCGGGGCGGGCGGAGGCGGCTCCGCCGCCGAGGAGTTGCGGATGATCACGGCCACCGGCCGGCCTCCCGTTCCGTGGTGAGGTCGTTCATGCCGCGGGCGCCCAGCGGGTGGCGGCGAACAGGGCGGTGAGCTGCTCCTTGTCGGCGGCCCGCCAGAACAGCTCGTCCATCAGGACTCGGAAGGAGAGGCTGCCCCGCTCGGTGAGGTCCAGCCCGGGCTCCAGCTTGAGGAGCTCGGCGTGGGCGCCCAACTGGTCGAGCCGGCCCAGGTTGGGCAACTGACCCAGCGTCGCGGTGCGGAAGGCCGCCTCGACCTCCGCGAGCGACACCTTCACACGGGACTGGATCACGGCGGGGTCGAGCGAACCGTCCCACAGCCGCCACTCGACGTGGTCTTTCGCGGTCCCCTTCATGCTCTCCATGTTCATCGCGGACTTGCGGCCGTTGAGATTGCGCACCGGGGCTATCGACCGGTAGCCCTCCGTGGGGAGCCGGTTGGGCTTGCATTGCGCCACGCCCCGGTGGCTTTCCCGCTCCGGATTGTGCCCGAGCCTGAACAGGGTGTCGGTGTGCAGGCCCCCGTGGTTCAGCAAGCTGGTGTAGTTCTCCACGATGTGGTCGAAGTCGTGCGTGCTCACGTGGACGTGCCCGCCGGTCGAGGCGCCGGCCGTGCCGCCGTGCGCGCGGATGATCTCGGTGGCGACGAGGAGGTTCTCCCACGTCGCCGGCTCGTCGTACAGGATGGGCGAGATCAGCTCGCCGTCGACCGTGCCGTCCTGCTCCAGCCTCCAGAGGCCGCGCCCGCCGTTCTTGCCCGACCGGTAACCCTCGTCCCGCATGGTGTGGTAGTTGTCCACCTTGGCATCGCCGGTCAGGCCGGCCTTGTGCAGGGCACGGGCGATGGCCTGCAGGGCCTGGCGGGCGTTGTGCTTCGGCAGCTCGAACTCGATCTCCACCCCGAAACCGCGCCCACCGTCCCGGGCCCCCAGGGACGCGGTGGCGTTCTCCCGCATGTAGGGGATCACCGCCTCGCCCCTGACCGCGCGTTGCACCGCCTGATCGTAGGCGTGCCGGTACGCCGCGAAATCCCCCGTGAAAGAGACCTCGGGGCGCTCCGGCCAGCGCTGCCACGCCCGGGTGCGGGCCTCCAGCGAGGCCACCATTTCCTGCCTGGCCACGACCAACGGGTCCTGGCCGACCAGGCGCGACACGGTGCGGCGCAGGGAGGACTGGTGGAAGGCCTCCTTCGCCTGCGCGTGCGCGTGGACCGCGGCCTGCCGGGCGTCCCGGACGGCCGCGGGCGACAGGTCGTGCAGGCCCGGCGGGACCTGCTGCGGGTCCGGCCGTACGACGTGCGTAGACAGGACGTCGAGCACCTGCTGCCTGTCGAGCGGCCCGAAGGGGTCGACGCCATGCGGTAGTGCCACGGCGGCATACCGCACCAACTGCTCGACGGAATGGTGGTGACCCGTGTCCCCCGCCAAGCGGCGCAGCGGATCGAACACCCACATCCGGGACGGCGACTCGGAGGCGGTGATCTCGGCGAGGCGGGAGAGGATGCGCGCCTCGTCGTTGCTCAGCCGCGTGAGGCCGCGCTCGGCCGCGATCCGCAACCCGTCCCAAAGGTACGGGTCGCGCGCCCGGTAGGCGGCGAGGCGGCCGACAAGATCCGCGCGGTCGGCCGCCCGTGCCAGGTCGGCGCCGTCCGCCTGCGCGTCCGCGGCCAGGCGGACGAGCTGCTCGGCGGAGCGGCCCAGCCCGAGGTCGCCGGCCAGGCTCTCCAGCGGCGGGACGGCGTCACGGCCGGAGTGCGCGACGATCTCCTCCAGGCGCGCGGACAAGCGCGCGGTCGGGTCGTGCAGATCGGGCAAGGAGTATCTGTCGGCGAGCAGCACCCCGTTCCACAGGTACGGGTCGTCCTGCCAGAACCGGTCCATGGCCGCGCGGAACTCCGCCTCGGTCGTCCCGGCCGGGAGGTAGCCCTTCTCGTGGGCCGCCCGGACGACCGGGAGCAACTCCCTGACGTCGCCGATGCCGTGCCGGTCGAGCACGGGTTTGACGAAGTTCCGGACCTTGGCGGAGGTGACGGGCTCGCCCATCATCTCGACCATGAGCCCGATCGTGCGGGCCTGCGCGGGGGTCGCCTCGGGGAGGGAGAAGCGGGCTTGGTAGTGCTGCCCCGTCCAGCGGTAGGAGTCCGCCGCCATGGCCGTTCTGAGAGCATCGACCAGGCCCGTACGGCCGCTCGCTTCGTCCGGGTTCACGCCGAATCGCCGGGCGTTCTCGTAGACCTCCACCAAGGCGTCGAGATCGAGGTTCAGGCCGAGTTCGGAGGCCAGGTCGTGGAGGGCCCTGCGCGGGTTCGGCCAGTTGAGGGTCCGGCTCATCGAGGCCAGGGCTCTTGCCGTCGTGTCGCTCCCGTCGATGACGGGCAGCTCTTCCACGAGGCGCCGGCCCTCCGCCAGGAGGACGTCGTCCGCCGCGGCCGGGGGGTTGCTCAGCAGGTGTTCGATCCGGTTCGGCGGGCCGCCCTGGTGCGGGCCGTTCTGGTGCGGGCGGTCGTTGCCGGGCGACCAGCGGTGGACGGTCGCCGCGGCTTCCGCGAAGTTCCGTGGCCGCGGATCCGCGATCGGCGAGAATCCGTCGGTGTCGGGCAAGCCGGGCATCTCGTGCGTGTTGGCCGGGTGCGGTGGCCTGGGACGCGTGTCGGGAGCCGCCAGGACGCGGTCGAGTTCCGTGCGTACGTCCGGCCAGGCCCGGGCGAGGTCGGGGTGCAGGTTGAGGGCCGGCACCTCCTCCAGCGGCACCCACACGTTCTCGAGCGACTCCCGGGAGGCAGGCCAGACGTCGGCCTGGTGGGACATCTCGCCGATGACGGTGTCGTACGCCCAGCCGCCGTGGTCGTCGTGGTGGACCCCGCGCACCTTCACCTCGCTCGGGTCCAGCCGGTTCTCCTCGCCGGCTTCACGGAAGCCGCCGTCGACCGGGTCCTCGCCGCGGTGGAGGGCGCCGCCGGGCAGCCCCATGGTCCCTCCGTGCTGCGTCTCCATGGAACGCAGCTGCATGAGGACGTGGACCTCGCCGCCGGGAGCGCGGTGGAAGAGCAGCAGACCGGCCCCGCCTTCCGTGCCCCAGTGCCGGTGGCCCTGCTCGCACTGGGTCCATCCGTCGCTGGGCTTCGAGACCTGCCAGCCGGGCGGAAGGTCGGAATACGTGGTGGGCGTCTCGCCGACGTGCGGGGGTCGCAGCACGGTGACCTCGCCGGGCGTGGCGAGCACGACGAACTCGTTGAGAGGCAGCTGGCCCATCCCCGTCCACGGGGTGGACAGCACCTGGGAGGCCGGGAAGACCCCCGCCATGACCGCCCCCTCCCCCAGGCCGGTGTACCGCTTGGCGACCCCGGGCATGGCGCTCCACGCCTGCAGCGGCAGCGCCGGCGGGGCCGGCACGACGTCGCCGTTCGCGGCCTCCGCCAGGACGGGGACCGGATGCTGGTCGAACGTGATCCCCCGGTAGAGCACCAGCTCCTCGATGCCGCGGCTTTCGAGCTCGCGCTGCGTCTGCGCGTACTGCTGCCGCAGGAAGTCGCGCAGCATGTCCCCGGAGCGGGCGTGGATCTTCGCGGCCGTCCTGGCGCGGTTGAGGTCACCGTACGCCGACAGGTCGAGGACCCCGGTCAGCCCGAACTCGTCGAGCGCGGCCATGTGCATGGCCAGCCGCTCCGGCAGCATCTCGCTCGCGCCGTATCCCCACGTGCGCAGCAGCTCCTCGACGGCCAGCCGCCGCGCCGTCCGGTGCGCTTCGGGCGAGTCGAACGGCAGTTGCCGGATGATCTGGCGTTCGCCTTCCGCGTACGTGCGGGCGCCTTCCACGAAGGCCGGGAGCTCGCTCCGTTCGACCGCCTGCCAGGTCCTGACGGTCTTTCCCATGACGCGGACCTGGCTCTGGACGAGGTCGCTGGCGGGGTCGCCGACCGCCGCCTGCAGACCTCGTTTGCGGCCCACGCCGAGCATGTCCTTCGTCGAGGACCGCATCGTGTCCGCGAGCCGGTCCACCGTGGCGGTGTGGGCGGCCTCCCAGGCGGGGCCGCTGATCGGGTCGTAGGCGCCGTCCCGGCTGAGCAGCTCCGCCACCTGCCGCGACACCGGCTCGATCCGGCGCGGGTTCTCGGGCAGCGGGCTGGACCTGGGCACGACGGTCTGGCCGCCCTGGAGGTCCGTACTCGCGTGCTGGGGCGTCGTTGTCTGCCGGCCGGTGACCGGCGGATCGCTGTCCTCGCGCGCCGAGGGAGTGGAGTCGTCCGTGTGCCGATCTTGGACGGCCGGCGCGGTTTCGGCGTCTTTGGGAGGCGGGCTGTCCTGGCCCTGGTGGTGGTTGTCCTGTTCGCCGGCGCCGGGGCTGTCGGGGGTCGGGGTGATGATCGCCGGGACCGTGGCCGGGAGCAATGACGTGTGAGGGAGGCTGCCCGGAGTCGCGGGCTCGGCCCGCGGGACGGCAGGGGCTGTGTCGCCGATCGGGGGCCGGACGGCGGGGAGGTTCTGCTGGGGTCGTGCGAGGGTGCCGCCCGGCTCGGCTGGGCTGTGCAGGAGCACGTCGTGGCGCCGGGTGACCTCGCCGACGATCACCTGGCCCTGGTGCGGCTGGGGGAGGTTGGTGCCCGGTTCGGACGGCCGGCGGTTGATCAGGGTGGCGACGTCGGCGTGCTGGTCGGGCCGAGGGTGGTGCTGTGCCAGGGCGGTGGCGTCGTGCCCTGTGAGCCGCGGTGCGGCGTCGTGCGCCACGGGCGCCGAGGCGGCGTCGTGCGCCACGGGCGGCCGGGCGGCGTCGTGCGGTACAGGCAGCGGGGCGGCGTCGTGCGGTACGAGTCGGGGCGAGGACGGGAGCGCAGGCGAGGGTGAAGGCGGGGGCTGGTTGCCGGATGACGGCGGCGGGTCGGCATGCGGGGCCGTGGCGGACGGAGTGTCGCCGAGCTCCGCGACCGCCCGCATCGGGTAGTGGCTCACCCGTGCCGACGCGGGGATGTCGAGGCCGCCCGCGACACCGGAGATGAAGGTGTACGCCAGGTGCTCGCCGTCGAGTTGGCCACTGATCGCCAGCCCCGGGACGGCTCCGGCGGTGCCCGCCACTCCGCCCAGCAGCGCCTGGCCGTACATGCTCTGCGCGATGGCCGCGATCTTGTCGCGTACCGCCAGTTCGGCCTCGGAGGCGACGTACACCATCCGCCGGCTCAGCAGACGTGACAGGGCCGCGTTCGCGCCGGCGAACAGGGCACCGGTCAGCGCGCCGCTGCCCACCGACATCGCCAGCGACGCGAGGTCGAAGTCCCCCGCCTCGCGATCCCCCCAGATCTGCTGCGCCACCTGCACGCCGAAGTCCAGGCCGCCCATGATCCCGGCGAACTTCAGCATGTTGACAAGGATCAGCCGCTTCAGCGTCTGGATGTTCACCTGGGTCATCAACGTGTTGTGCTGGATCAGCCGGAGAACGGCCGGGCCGTTGACGTAGATCCACACCAGCAGCTTGACGATCATCGCGCCGAGCAGCGCGAGCGAGGCGTAGATCATCCACTCGGTGTGCTGCATCCGCACGCCGTGCTCGCGCAGGGATGCCGCCTCCTCCCGGAGCGCCTTCTCCATGAGGTCGATCAGCGTCTCGTCCGAAGGGGGGCCGTCCGCGTCCGGCTGTCCGCCGAGCACCTTGAAGACCTGCTCGAACGTTTCCTTGGCGGCGCCCTGCCATTGGTGATCCCGCAGCGACCGCACGACCGCGGCGGCGTCGTCCGACTTGATCGTGGCCAGCAGGTCCGCCAGGTTCTCCAGCACCTGCGCCTCGGCGATGACCCCGTCGACGTCGGTCTCCGGAAGCGCCCCGCCCGTCAGCGGCAGCGCCAGCGGCCGCACGATCTCGGGCACCAGACTGAGGTCGAGTCCCATCACCGCGGCTCGGGCGTACCGGGGTGCGGCAGGAACGACTCGAAGTTCGTTCCCTCGCCGAACAGGTCCTCGAACGGGAGATCCGACACGCCGAAGGGCTCCATCAGTTCCTTCATCTCGGTGGAGACCTGCCTGGTCGCCCGCCCGATCTGCTCGACGACGGAGGCGGACAGCTCCGACGGAGACAGCTTGCGGTAGACCCGGGGGTCGAACTCGATCGTGCGCACCTCACCGCGGGGACCGACGGTCACGGTCACCATGCCGTCCTTGGACTTCGCCGTCGCCGACAGCTCCCGAACCCTCTCCTGCATCTTCTTGAGCTGTTCGGTCTGCTGGTTGACCTCCTGGACGAGTTGTTCCAACAGCCGCCACGGTTCGTCCATCGTCACCTCCGTCCCTCACGAGCACCAAAAACCTCAGAAGCACCATTCTTTCCCGATTCTTCCACTCATGTCTGCACATGCCAGCTAGGCTCCCGAACCGTGGTGTTCGACGGCGTCGTCTACAGCAAGACCCACCTCCACCGGCTGGCGAGCGCGGCGGACGGCATGGCCGGTGACGTGTCCGGCGCCCACACCCGGTTCGAGGCGGCGTCGAGCGCGGCACACACCGCCGTCGGCGACGACGACTACGGCCGCGCGTACTGGCAGGCGCGCGGGCAACGGATGGAGAGCATCGGCAGAGGGCTCGACCTGCTCGCGAGCGCGCTCAGGGAGCAGGAGAACCGGCTCCACCTGGCGTCGAAGACGTACAAGGCCGGCGAGGACGCCAGCACCCTGCGCACCTGAGCCCGACGGCGGGCCGGACCGCCTACGTGTCAGTGCGTACCGGGCCGAGGTCCTTGACGATGGCGCCCGCCTTCATGACGAGCTCGATGTGCCCCGGGTCGGCCAGCGCGTGGATGTCCCCCAACGGGTCGGCGTCGGTGACCACGAGGTCGGCGAGCTTGCCCGCCTCCAGCGTGCCCACCTCGCCGGAGATGCCGAGCAGTTCGGCGGCGGTCCGGGTCCCGGCGACGATGGCGGCCATCGGGGACATGCCGAGCTCGACGAGATGCCCGAGCTCGCGCAGGTTCTGCCCGTGCGGGCACACGCCGGCGTCCGTGCCCAGCGCGATCCTGGCTCCGCGCGCGATCGCGTGGCCGATGTTCTGCTTGGTGATCTCGGACCACTTCACCTTCTTGGCGTAGTGGTACGGCTGCATCGTCTCCTTGTTGATCGCGAACACGGTCGACAGCGTCGGGACGAGGAAGGCGCCGCGCTCCTCCAGGAGGTCGAGTCCCTCGTCGTCGATGCCGTACCCGTGCTCGACGCTGGTCACCCCGCCCCGGAGGGCGGTCAGGATCCCCTTGCGTCCCTGCGCGTGCGCGGCGATGGGCTTGCCGCCGTGCCGGTCGAGCTCGTCGGCGATGGCCCGCACCTCGTCCAGGCGCAGGCCCTCGTCGTCGGGGTGGTCGTGCCTGCTCCCCATGCCGCCGGTCGTGCAGATCTTGATGAGGTCGGCTCCCTGGCGCAGCACCCGGCGCGTCGCCTTGCGGACCTCGTCGACGGTGTCGGCGATCTCGATCAGCTCGGGCACGGTGGGCGCGATCGTCCCGCCGTACAGGTGCATGTCCCCGTGCCCGGCGGTGTGGCTGATCGGGCTCACCGCGAGCTTCAGCCGCGGGCCCGGGATCAGCCCGCGCTCGATCGCCTCGCGGAAGCCCGAGGACAGCCCGCCGAGGTCGCGCGCGCTGGTGACACCGGCCTCGAGGGTCGCCCGGAGCCGCGCGGCGGACTCGAGGACGGTCAGGGCGGGGTCGTTCTGGAGGGCGTGGAAGGGGCCGTTCCCCAGGGAGAAGCCCATATGCACGTGGCAGTCGACGAATCCGGGCAGGAGCGTCCTGCCGCGCAGATCGCGTACGTCGGCGCCGTGGACCTCCGGGGCCTCGGCCGCCGGGCCGGCGAACCCGATGGCGCCGTCCGGGGTCACGTCGAGGACGCCGTCCTCGACGGGCGGCGCGCCGGTGCCGTTGATGATCCTGACGTTGGCGAGGCGGAGCTTTCGATGGGTGGTCAAGCGGAGTCCTTCTGACGGGGTTCGATGTCGAAGCCTGGAGCGCCCGGTACGGAGTCGAGCAGGGTGCGGGTGTACGCGTGCCGCGGACTCCGGTAGAGGTCCGCGGCCGGGGCGTGCTCGACGACGTCGCCGTGGTAGAGCACCACGACCTCGTCGCTCACGTGCCGGACGACGGCGAGGTTGTGCGAGATGAAGAGCATGGTCAGGTTGAGTTCGCGGCGCAGCTTGGCGAGGAGGTGGAGGATCTCCGCCTGGACCGAGACGTCGAGCGCGGAGGTGATCTCGTCGGCGATCACCACCTCGGGCCCGATCATCAGACCTCGCGCGATCGCGACCCGCTGGCGCTGCCCGCCCGAGCACTCGTGGGGGTAGCGGTCGATGGTGTCGGCCGGCATCCTGACGGCCTCGAGCCACCGGACGATCTCGTCCCGGTGCCGCCGCACGTCCGCCCGGCGCGGGTCCACGGCCTCGGCGAGCGCCTCGCCGATCGTGCGCCTGGGGTCGAGCGACGAGTACGGGTCCTGCGGGATCATCTGGACCTTGCGCCGCAGCGCCCGGCGGCCGGCGCCGCGCGCGGAGGAGATGGGGACGCCGCCGATCCTGACGCTCCCCGCGGTCGGCCGGACGAGCCCGACCAGCGCCTTGGCCAGCGTCGACTTCCCCGATCCCGACTCGCCGACGATGCCGACCGTGCGGCCCCGGGCGACGTCCAGGGTGATGCCGTGCAGGACACGCGTCGCGTTCTTGCCCCACCCGTAGCCCACCTCGAGGTCGCGCACCTCGACGGCCGTCTCCTCATCCATGCGAGTGCTCCTTCGTGCGCGGCGGGGTCCACGACGCGTCGATGTCGGGGGTGGCCTCCAGCAGGGCCCTCGTGTATGAGTGGCGGGCGGTCTCCACGGTGAGCTCCCCGGCGGCGACCTCCTCGACGATCTCGCCGCGGTACATCACGAGGACGCGGTCGCACAGCGCGCGGACCACCCCGATGTCGTGCGAGATGAACATGATCGAGGCGCCGAACTCGCGGTTGACGCGCTTGAGCTCGCGCAGGATCTCCGCCTGGACGGTGACGTCCAGGGCCGTGGTCGGCTCGTCCGCGATGATCAGACGCGGCTCGACGGCCAGCGCGGCGGCGATCATGGCCCGCTGCCGCATGCCGCCCGAGAGCTCGTGCGGATGCTGCTTCATGCGCTGCTCGGGCCTGGTCAGGTGGACCACCCGGAGCGCGTCGAGGATGCGCTGCGCGGCCTGTCGCCCGCCGAGGCGCTTGTGGGTACGCAGCACCTCCGTGAGCTGGGTGCCCATGCGCAGCGCGGGGTTGAACGTCGAGCCCGGGTCCTGGTAGATCAGGCTGACGGCCTCCGCCAGGAGGGCCGGCGGGACGGGCCGGCGCAGGTCCAGGTCGCCGACCGCCATGCGGCTCGCCGTCGAGGTCAGGCCGTCCGGCAGCAGCCGCGCGAGCGACATCGCGGTGAGGGTCTTGCCCGATCCGCTCTCCCCCACGATGCCGACGATCTCACCCCGCCCGATGCCGAAGGAGATGCCCTTGACCAGCGGCGTGTCGCCGGCGTGGATCCACAGGTCGCGGACGTCGGCGAGCTGGTCACTCGTCGCCTCCTGCGCGGCCGGGGGTGTCTCGCTCCGGCCCGGCGCCGTGTGCCCCCGCGGGTTCGCCGCCGCGGCGAGGCCGTCGCCGATCAGGACCGCCCCCAGCCCGGTCAGGACGATGAGGCAGGCCGGGCCGACCATCTGGAAGGGCCGGTCGGCCAGGAGCGAGGGCAGGGCCTCGTTCAGGAGCTTGCCCCAGTCGTAGGAGGGCGACTGGACGCCGAGGCCCACGAACGACAGCGCGGAGATCGCCGTGAGCGTGGCCGCGAACGTCGAAGCCGTCAGCACGAGCAGCGGCTCGGCCATGTTCGGCAGCATGTGCCTGATCGCGATCCGGGCGCGGCTGACGCCCAGGAGGCCCGCGGTCGACACGTACTCCTGCTGCGAGACCTTCGCGGCGAGGTTCGCCGTGAGGCGCGCGAAGTAGGGGATGCCGGACAGGCCGATGGCGATCACCGCCGAGGAGCCGCCCGCCCCGAGCACGGCCGCCACGACGAGCGCGAGCAGGAGCCCGGGGAAGGCCACCATCGCGTCGATGACGCGCAGGCAGACCTCCCTGACGCGGGGCCGCACGAGCCAGACGCCGGTGCCCAGGACGACGCCGAAGACGACCGACATGGCCGTCGCGCCCACGGTCATCAGCAGGGTGAGGCGGGTGGCGACCAGGCTGCGCAGCAGGACGTCATGGCCGGCCGCGTCGGTGCCGAGCCAGTGCCCGGACGAGGGCGCGGCGAACCGCGGGCCCAGCACGGCCGCCCGCTCCGTGAACAGGATCGGGGCCGGCACGGCGATCAGCACGATGCCGCCCAGCAGGGCCAGGCCGAGCACGAGCCCGGGGTTGCGGCGGCGCGGCCGGCTACGCGGAGACATGCGACCCCCCGAGGGTCCGCTGGTCGATCAGCCCGAGCAGGACGTCGACGAGGAGGTTGACGAGTGCCGCGATCATGCCGATGACCAGCACCATGCCCTGGATGACCGGATAGTCGCGGTCGAGGATGGCCTTGATGATGCCGCTGCCCAGGCCGGGCAGCGCGAACACCGACTCGATGATGATCGCGCCGCCGATCATGCCGGTCAGGATCAGCCCGCTCAGGGTGAGCGTGGTGGTGAGCAGGTTCGGCAGCGCCCATCGGACGTGGCGCCGCAAGGCGGGCAGCCGCCAGCCGCGGGCCGTCCGCATGTAGTCGGTGTCGAGCACGACCGCCGTCTCGCGGCGGACGACCCGGGAGATGGTGCAGATCGGGCCGATCACGATCGCCGCGACCGGAAGCACGAACGACGCCGCCCCGAAGCGGGGCGCGTAGGCCGGCGGGAAGAGCGGCACCAGCCCGATGCCGAGGGCGAACATCACGACCAGGAACGACGCCATGATGTAGCCGGGGATCGAGTCGAGGAAACCGGTGACCACCCCGAAGGCGGCGTCCAGCCACCTGCGCCGGCCGCCGCGCGTGAGGACGCCGATGACCATGCCGAGCGGTACGGCGACCAGCAGGACGACGGCGATTCCCGTCACCGCGATGGTGGCGGTGAAGGGGAGACGGTTCATGATGATCGTCTCCACCGGCTGCCGGTACATGAACGACGTGCCGAGGTCCCCGGAGAAGACGCCGCCCGCGTGGACGAGGAACCGTTCCCAGATCGGCCGGTCGAGCCCCAGCTCGGTCCGGACCCGCTGGACGTCGGCGAGATCGGCGTTGGCCCCGGCGACGCCGACCGCCGGGTCACCGGGAATGAGCTGGACGATGAGGAACGACACGACCAGCAGCGCGACGAAGATCACGACAAGGCTGGTGAGCCGCCGCACGGCGAAACCGAGCCAGGCGGAGGAGCCCCGCGACCGGGCGCTCGGACCAGGCGTGGAAAGACTCGGACCAGGCGTGGAAAGAGAGGTCATGTCGGCTACTTGAGGATGCGCAGGGTGGCGGGGTCGAGGTAGTCGTCGAAGGTCCGGATGGCGAATCCGTCGGCGACGACGGTGGTGGTGGGCAGGGTCGACAGCGGGATCGCGTCGACCCGCTGGAGGAACGACTTCTGCGCGGACTGGAGGGCGGCGCACTGTCCGCCGCTGTCGGTCACGCTCATGGCCTGGGTGACGAAGCCGTACCCCTTCTCGTTGACCGATCCCGTCTTGTTGCGGCCGCCCTTCTCGGTCACCGGGCCCATCACCCGGAGCAGGGAGGAGGTGAGGGTGCCCAGCTGGTTGTTGTCGCCCTGGACGTTGATGTCCCAGTCCGAGCCGCCGGCCGTGGTCACCGTGGCCCAGTTGGCGTTGTCGAGGGAGCTGACGGTGACGTTCGCGCCGGCGTTGCGCAGCGCCTCGCCGATGTAGTCGTTGCCGCCCTGCAGCAGGGTCGTGCCGACGATGCGGACGCGTACCCCGGCCAGGGTCTTGGCGGCGGCGCCGGAGTCCTGCGGGACCAGCAGCGACCGGTCGGTGTTCACGCAGGGGAGCTTGGCCGAGCCGACGGACAGGATCGTGCTGCCCCGCTTGCCGCTGATGATGTCGCTGAACGCCTGCGGATCGACGGCCTGGGCCACCGCGGCGCGCAGCTCGGGCCGGTCGGCGAAGGCCGTTCCCGGACGCTCGTTGAACAGCAGGTACGTCGTGGTGTTGGAGGCGCTCGACGTGGAGAACCGGGTGTTGCCGTCGAACCGGGCCACGTTCTCGTCGGAGACCACGCCGACGTCCAGGCTGCCGGCCAGCAGCTGGGTGGCGATGGTCGCGTAGTCGGTGATCGGCGTGAGGTTCAGCTGCTTGGCGGGCACGCCTTCCAGGGGCTTGGCGAACGCCGGCCAGCCCGCGTAGCCGTCGCGCAGCGTCAACTGGTAGGACACCGCCGCCTGGGACGAGGTCAGCGTGTAGGGGCCGGAGAACGCCCCGGTGGCCTTCCCGGCGGCGAGTCCCTTGAGATCGCTCAGGCCCGCCGGGCACACGATCCCGGCCTGCGGCAGCGTCAGCCCGGTGAGGAAGTCGGACCACGGGACGGACAGGGCGGCCTTCACCGTGTTCGCCTTGTCGTCGGCGGTGAACGTCGCGGTGCCCGATCCCAGCGCCAGCGTGCGGCCCGAGGAGCCCGTCTCCTTGGCCGCGAACCGCGTCAGCGAGGCGGCCACCACCGACGGAGTGATCGGCTTGCCGTCCGAGCAGGTCAGACCGCCGCGGATGGTGAAGGTGTAATGCGCGGCGTCCTCCGCCTGCCAGGCGGACGCGATACCGCCGACGAGGGAGTTGCCCGAGTCCTTGCGCACCAGCGTGTCGAACAGCAGCCGGGCCATGCCGAAATCGTCGCCGCCCTTGGCCAGCGCCGGGTCGAAGGTCGCCGGATCGGTGTTCAGCGACATGTTGATGGTGTCGGTCGCCCCTTCGGCGACACCGCATCCGGCCAGGCCCGCCACGAGCGCCATCGCGAGAATGGAATTGCGAAACACTGATCCTCCAGCGCACTCGCGAGAATGAATGGCGCCGAGCCTAGGTGTCGCCTGCCGAATCCAGGTCTTCCGTGACGCAGAGCGCACGGAATTGAGTGATATCGCGGCCCGGGCGCACGATCTTTCCCGCGGGCTTCGCCGGAGGTTTCCCTCGCGTTACGGCTTCCTGCACATGACCGTGTAGCTGTGAGCCGATCCTACGCGGCGGTCCGGCAGGCGATACACGCTCATGGGCGGATCCGGCGTGTCCGTGCAGGATGAGGCGCATGGTCGACGGGCTGGACTTTCAGATCATCAACGCGCTCCAGATCCATCCCCGGGTCCCGTGGGTCCAACTCGGGAGGATCCTCCGGGTGGACCCTTCGACGATCTCGCGCCGCTGGTCGGCCCTCACCCAGCAGCGGCAGGTGTGGACGAGCTGCTTCGAGTGCGAGCCGCGCACCGGCCAGCAGGAGATCTCGGCCCTGGTCGAGATCTCCTGCGCGCCCGGCCAGCGCGGCGACGTGATCGCCGAGCTCAGCCGGCAGGGGCCCATCATCAGCGTGCACTGCACGTCGGGCGCCCGCGACCTCTATGTCATGATCTCGATGCGCACCCTGCTCTCCATGGACCGCTACATCGACGAGCACATCGCCGGCGTCCCCGGCATCGTCGGCACCCGTACCCACTACCTGCGCCGGATCTTCCTGGAAGGGTCGGGCTGGCGGCTCAACGCGCTCTCCGACGAGCAGGCCCGCGCGTTGCACCTGCTGCGGCCGTCCGAGCCGCCCGAGCACCGCAAGCCCGCCCACCTCGACGTCATCGCGGCGCTCAGCACGGACGTCCGCCGCACCGCCGCCGACATGCAGCGGGAGCTGGGCCGCTCGATCTCGGTCATCTCCCGGGACATCGACGCGCTGCTCGCGGCGAACTGGGTCCGATGGCGCGTGGACCTCGCGCACACCCTCCTGGGCTGGTCGGCGGCGGCGGTGCTGTGGCTCGACGTCAAACACCCCGACCTGGAACGCCTCATCTCCTCGCTGCGGCTGCTCTGCCACGTGCGGATGTGCGCCTCGGTGACCGGTGAGGCCAACCTCGCGGTCTTCCTGTGGCTGCGCAACCTGCAGGAGCTGGACGAGATCGAGGGCAGGCTGTCGTCGATGTTCCCGAAGCTGCTGGTCAAGGACAGGTGGATCGTCCCGAGGATCGCCAAGCGCACGGGCTACATTCTCGATCTCGACAGCCGGCGCCTGCGTTACGTGCCCGTCGGCGGCCAGCCGGTGTTCGACGACCAGCTTCGTGCGGGCTCGGCTCGAAAATCCGATGTTTCATGCGGGATCAACGCCGATCGACGCCCATTCGCGGCGCCTTTCCTAGCCTGAGCGAAACGACCGCCCGGCCGTTGATCAGTGCGCAGAGAAAGAGGTCGTGTGGACATCGAGGAGCTCAGGGCATTCCGGCGAGAACTGCACCGCAATCCGGAACCCGCATTCGTGGAGATCGGGACGGCGGCCCGGATCGCGCGGGCCGTCGAAGACCTGCCGGTGACCGTCCTGACCGGAAAGGACGCCCACGACCTCTCCCCCGTCGTGAACTACCCGTCGCCGCGCACGCTCGCCGAATGGGCGGCCCGTGCCGTCGATTCCGGCATCCCGCCGGAGAAGGCCCGGTACTTCCAGGAGAACGGCACGGCGCTGGTCGTCGACCTGGACGGCGTCCGGCCGGGGCCGCGATGGGGCCTGCGCGCCGACATCGACGCGCTGCCGATCCGGGAGTCCGCCGATCCGGCCCATTTCCCGGCCGCGAACGGCTTCGCGGCGGCGAACGGCGCGATGCACGCCTGCGGCCACGACGCGAACGCCACCATCGGCGTGGGCCTGCTGCACCGCCTCGCCGACCGCGACTTCGCGGGCTCGCTGAGGGTGCTGTTCCAGCCCGCCGAGGAGGGGGTACGCGGAGCGCAGACGATGATCGACGCCGGGGTGGCCGACGACATCGACGTCATGCTCGCCGTGCACATGGCGGGCGAGCTGGGCGTCGGCGATGTCGTGGGCAGCTTCACCGGCGGCATGGCCACCCGCAAGCTGAAGGTCGACTTCACGGGCCGGGCCTCCCATGCCGCCGGCTCGCCCGAGTCGGGGCGCAACGCGCTGCTCGCCGCCGCCATGGCCACGCTGGCGATCATGGCGCTCCCCCGCTACGGGTCCGCGGACACCAGGCTCAACGTCGGCACGCTCGTCGCCGGTGACGGCGTGAACATCGTCCCGGCCTCGGCGGTGATGACCTGCGAGGCGCGCGCCACCGATGACGAGGTCGTCGACGAGCTGGTCGACCGGATCCGGTCCATCGTGGACGGCGCCGCCCGCACGCAGGACGTCGAGGCGGCGCTGGTCGTGACGGGCCGCTCCGCCACCGTGACACCCGACGATGACCTGGTCGACCGCATCGTGGACGTGGCCGGAGCGCACCCCGGCGTCGTGGAGGTGATCAGGACCCAGGCGTTCGCCGGCAGCGACGACGCCAACCTGCTCATCCGGCACGTCCAGCGGCGCGACGGCAAGGGCGCGTACCTGATGATCGGAGGCGGCAGCCCGGGCCCGCACCACAGCGCGGGCTTCGACGTGGCGGAGGAGTCGATCCCGCTCGGGATCGACCTCCTCGAATCGCTGATCCGGCAGGGCTGATCAGCGGAAGGCGGGGACGGTGGGCGGCAGGCCCATGAGTACGGCGCCCGCGGCGTCGTACATCGCCGGGCTGAGGAAGGCATGCTCCTGCGGCACCAGCGCGTCGCCGAGCAGGGCGGGCAGCGGGTGGTCCTGGTAGATCGCGGCGGTGCCGGACAGCGAGACGACCTTGTGGACCACCTCCGACGCGGTCCGGGCGAGGTGCGCGGCGGACAGCCGCAGGTGCGCGTTCTGCTCGTCGCTGACCAGGCCGCCGGCGACGAGCGTCTCCCAGGCCTCGTCGGCGGCCTCGTAGAAGTAGGCGCGGGCGGAGCGCAGCGTGGCCTCGGCCTCGGCGATGCCGGCGCGGTAGTAGGCCCGGTCGGCGAGCCTGGGTGCGCCGGTGATGCTGCCCCGGCCGCTGCCGACCCCCTCGGCGAAGTCGAGGGCGGCCCTGGCGACCCCGGCGGAGACCACGGAGAGCGACTGGGCGACGTACGTGATCGCGGGGTAGCGGTAGAGCGGCTCGTCGACCACCGGCTCCCCGCCGCGGATGAAGGTCCACTCCCGGTCGACCTCGACGTCCTCGGCGATCAGGTCGAAGGAGCCGGTGCCGCGCATGCCGACGACGTCCCAGTCCTGCACGATCTCCAGGCGTTCCGGACGTACCAGCGCGCCGCGCGGCTTGCCCGAGGTCAGGTCGTCGCCGGGGATGCCGACGCAGATGATGTCGGCGGCCATGCAGCCGCTGGCGAACTTCCACCGGCCGTTGACGAGGAAGCCGCGCTCCGTCGGGGTGGCCTGCTGGATCGGGAACAGCGCCCCGGCGAAGACGACGTCGGGGCCGCCGGCGTACAGCTTGGCCTGGGTCTCCAGCGGCAGCGAGCCCAGGTAGACCAGCTGGGAGCCGAAGCTCGCGACCCAGCCGGTGGAGCCGTCGACGGCCGAGATCCGCTCGATCTTCTTCAGGAACTCGGCGGGCGCCATCGTCTCGCCGCCGAACCGCTCCGGCGTCGCGCAACGGTACAGGCCGAGCCGCTTGAGCCGCTCGACGAAGTCTCTGGGGACGTAGCGCTGCTCGCGGAACTCCTGGCGACGCTCGGCCAGCTCGGCCAGCATCGCGTCGAACGCGGCGGGATCGTCCTGCGCCATCCTTGCTCCTCATGGGTCTGACGGTGTGCTCCGAGGTTAGGAAGAACGCTTGCGCCCGTCAGTCGTCATTTCCTCACCTTGACGTAGGGGATATCTTCATCCCCGGCCCCCACACCGGGTGACCTACCCTGTGTCGGTGCGAGTAGATCCGCGGGCTCCCGAGCTCGTCGCCGCGGACTTCGTCGCGATGATGAACGCCTCCCGGATGTGCGTCCTCATCCACGACGCGGCGACCAAGGACATCCTGTGGGCCAACCCGGCCGCCTGCGAGCTGCTGGAGTTCGGCCTGAGCGAGATCCGGCCGCTCAAGGCCGATCACATGAGCAGCTCGGCGCAGCAGTACGACCGGGTGATCGGCCGGGCCTGGCTGCAGGACGCCGTCGAGAAGGGCGCCAGCCGGATCGAGTGGCACTACCGCTCCAAGTCCGGCCGGGTGATCCCGACGGACGCGCTCGCGGTGCGGGTCGAGCTCGCGCAGGGGCCGGCGGTGATGGTGCAGTTCCGCGACATCGAGCGGGAGCAGCGGGTGGAGCGCGAGCTGCGGCTCACCACGTCGTACGTGGACGCGCTGGCCCACTACACCTCCACCCTCGCCCTGATGCTGGACGAGACCGGCACGATCAGGTTCGCGACCGACACCGCGCTCACCGCGATCGGCGCTCCGGTGGACGGGCCGATGCGGCCCTTGACGGCGTTCGCCCGGCTGCGGCTCGACGGCCGCGACGCGAGCTGGGCGGACGTCCTCGCCCGCGCCACCCCGGTCACCCCCGTCCAGCTGGAGGCGGGCCGCGTGTGGCTGGAGGGCTCGCTGGAACGGCTGCGGGAGGAGGACGCCACCGCGCTGCTGATGATCCTGCACGACGTCTCCGACCGGGTCCAGGACCAGGTCCGCCGGGCCCGGGAGCTGCACCGGGAGAACTACCTGGCCCGCTACAACGCGATGGGCGACATGGCGATGGCGATCGCCCACGAGCTCGGGCAGCCGCTGGCCGCCGCCGCCAACTTCCTGGCCGGCGTGCACACCCGGGCCGCCCGGCTGCCGGAGGCGTCGCCAGCGCGGTCAGCCAGATCGAACGCGCCGCGGCGATCGTGAGCTCGGTGCGTGCCTTCGTCGGCCATCTGGAGCAGGTGGAGCAGGTGGCCGACCTCAACGACGTCGTCGAGGAGTGCCTCTACTTCGTGCGGCTGCGGGCGGCGCCGCTCGGGGTCGAGGTCCGGGTCCGGCTCGCCCCCGAGCCGGTCCTGGTGCGCTGCGAACGGGTGCTGACCGGCCAGGTGGTGCTCAACCTCTGCTTCAACGCCGTCGACGAGATGGAGCAGTCGCCGGCGGCCCCGAAGCGGATCGACGTGGCCACCGCCCCCGACGGCACCTTCACCGTCGACGACCGGGGCCGGGGGCTGCCGCGCGACCCGTTCGCGGAGTCGTTCACGTCCAAGGAGCACGGCAGCGGGATCGGCCTGGCGCTCAGCCACCGGATCATCACCCGCCAGCACGGCACGATCCGGGCCGAGAAAAGGGCGGAGGGCGGGTCGCGGTTCGGGTTCACGCTGCCGCTCGCCGAGCCGGGCGCGTAGGGGAAATCCTCAGCCGGCGTGGATGAAGTCTCGATTTCGACGCCGAGGGCCGCGGCCTAGGTTCGGAGGCAGCCGATCACTTTCAGGAGGCAGCCGTGACCGAGGCGCAGCGCCGTTTCCGTGCCGCGATGGCGAACCTGTCCGCCGCCGTCAACGTCGTCACCACCGATGGCCGGCATGGCCGGGCCGGGGTGACCGTGAGCGCGGCATGCTCGGTCACCGACTCCCCGCCGACCATGCTGATCTGCGTCAACCGCTCCAGCAGCTCGCACGACATCGTCATGGCCAACGGGCGCGTCTGCGTCAACGTGCTCGGCACCGACCAGGAGGAGCTGGCGATGCACTTCGCTGGTGCGACGAACGTGCCCACCTCCGAACGGTTCGACGCGGGCTCCTGGGACTTCGGCACCTACGGCGTGCCGGTGCTGCGCGACGCGCTCGCCTCGGTCGTCGGGCGGATCGTCACCAGGCGCCGGCAGGGCTCGCACACGGTGGCCTTCGTCGAGATCGACGCGGTCACCTCACGCCTGGACAGCGGTGCCCTGGTCTACTTCCAGCGGCGCTTCCACAGCCTCACCGCCTGACGCCGCCGGGCTCGTCAGAGCTCGATCCGGCACTGGAGGACGTCGCGGACCAGCGCGCCCAGGCTGTCCGCGCCGGTCTTGGCCTTGATCCGGGCCCGGTGCACGTCGACGGTCTTGACGCTGGTGCCGAGCCTGCGGGCGATGAGCTGGCTGGGCAGGCCGTCCACGACCAGCCTGAGCACCTCGCGCTCCCGCGTGGTGAGCGACTCGACCCGCTCGCCGACGGCCCGCCGGTCGGCGTGCTCGCGGAAGCGTCGCTCGGCCTCCCGCAGCTGTTCCTGAACGACGTCGAGCATCTGCTGCGGCTTGTACGGCTTCTCCAGGAAGTTGACCGCGCCCTGCCGCAGGGCCCGTACCGACATCGCGATGTCACCGTGGGCGGAGCAGAAGATGATCGGGGCGGGATAGCCGAGCCCGAGCAGCCGCTCCTGCAGCTCGAACCCGCTCAGGCCGGGCATCCGCACGTCCACGATCAGCACGGCGGGCTCGGCGGCGTCGTACTCGGCCAGGAACGTCGCGGCGTCGGGATAGGTGAGCGCCTGGACCCCGACGCTCTCGAAGAGGAAGACGAGCGAGCGCCTCAGGTCGTGGTCGTCGTCGACGATGTGCACCACCGGGCCTGCCAGGGCCGATTCAGTACCGCTCATCTTCCCGTCCTCCGCAGGCCACGTGCTCGTACTATGCGCAGCCCGCCGGATCGGGGCAATCCCCCCGGTTCGACCAGCGGACTGGCGAGCTTGGTGAGCGGGCCGCGCCGGACGTTGACTTCCATCGGTCCCGTACGCAACCAGAAGGACGGAAAACACGTGCACCACCGCATCGGCATCCTCGGCACCGGCAACATCTTCGGCCGCTACGTCACCGGCATGGCCCGCTACCCGGAGCTGGAGATCGTCCGCGTCGGCGACATCGACGTCGACAGGGCCAAGCGGGCCGCGGAAGAGCACGGCATCCCCGCCTGGGGGGACGGCGACGAGCTCTACGCCGACGACTCGATCGACATCCTGGTGAACCTGACCCCGCCGGCCCACCACGCGAGCACCGTCATCCGGGCCCTGGAGTCCGGCAAGCACGTCTATGTCGAGAAGCCGCTCGCCGCGACCGTCGCCGAGGCGCGGGAGGTGCTGGCGGCGGCCGGGAGCAGCGGCCGCGTGCTGGGCTCCGCGCCGGACACGTTCCTGGGCAGCGCCTCCCAGACCGCGCGCAAGGCGCTCGACGACGGGCTGATCGGGGAGCCCATCGGCGTGTCGGCGTTCATCCGGCACAGCAAGGCCGAGACCTGGCATCCGGACCCGCGGTTCCTCTTCCAGCGCGGGGGCGGGCCCGTCCTGGACATGGGGCCGTACTATCTGGCCATACTGGTGAACCTGCTCGGCCCGGTCAGGTCCGTGGCGGGGGCCGCTCGCGTCGGCGCGCCGGTGCGCGCGGTGACCGCGCCGGACCGCGTCGTGGACCGGATCGACGTCGAGGTGGCGACCCATGTCTCCGCCGTCCTCGTCTTCGATTCCGGGGTCATCGGCACCACGCTGATGAGCTTCGACGTCTGGGACAGCGACCTGCCCGCCATCGAGGTCTACGGCACCGAAGGGACCCTCACCTTGCCCAACCCCAACCACTTCGACGGCGACGTACGGGTGCGACGGCACGGGGACGCGGACTGGTCGGTCCTGCCGCCCGTCGTCGGCCTGTTCGGCGCGGTCGGCACCAAGGAGCAGGCCCGCCGCGGGCTCGGCGTCCGGGATCTGGCCGACGCGATCGAGGGCGGCCCCCACCGCGCGAACGCCACGTTCGCCTTCCACGTGCTCGAGGCCCTTTCCGCGATCGACGGGCCCGGCCAGGTCGTCCGCCTGGAGAGCACGTGCGAGCGCCCGGCCCCCCGCTTCGCGGAGTGACCCCGGGGCAGGCCGCGACGCTGGGCGCGGTGGTCGACACGATCGTCCCCGCCGACGATCATCCGAGCGGCACCGAGGCGGGGGTCCTGGACTACCTCGCCGGGCAGTTCGGCCGTGACCTGGCCGGTCTGCGCGCCTACTACGAGGCGGGGCTCAACGCCGTCGAGGCCGAGGCGCGCGAGCGGCACGGCGCCGGCTTCCCCGAGCTCCCGCCCGGGCGGCGCGAGGAGCTGCTGCGGGCGCTGGAGGCGGGCGACACGCGCGTGCCGTGGCCGTTCGACGCGGCGGCGTTCGTGGAGACGGTGGTCGGGCACGTCATGGAGGGCTTCTACGGCGACCCGGGCAACGGCGGCAACCGCGACGCCGCCTCCTGGCGGATGATCGGATTCGAGGTACGGGACTGATGCGGGCCGTGACCGGATGCGAGGTACGGGGCTGATGCGGGTGGACGCGGTCGTGATCGGGTCGGGCGCCGGGGGCGGGGTCGCCGCCGCGGTCCTGGCCGAGGCGGGCAAGCGCGTGCTCGTGCTGGAACGCGGCCGCGACCTCACCTTCGAGGAGATCGGCCGCGACCATCTGCGCAACCACCGCCTCACCCGCTATCCGCACCGCTCCGGGCCCGACTACGAGGACGGCCCGCGCGTGGTCGTCGACGCCACCGGCGGCGAGCACGTGGTACGCCCGCACGAGCCGGGCTTCCACGGCAACGCCACGCTGGTCGGCGGCGGCACCCGGCTCTACGGGGCGCAGGCGTGGCGGTTCCTGCCCGCCGACTTCACGATGGCGAGCACGTACGGCGTGCCCGCGGGCAGCAGCCTCGCCGACTGGCCCATCGGATACGACGACCTGGAGCCCTACTACGGGCGCGCCGAGAGGGAGATCGGCGTCTGCGGCGACCACGCGGCCGGCAGCCGCCACTGGAGGCGCGCCAAGCCGTACCCGATGTCCCCGCTCCCGGAGGGCCTGCAGGCCGCCGCCCTGCGCAGGGGCGCGGCCGCCCTCGGCTGGGACGTGCTGCCGGTGCCGCTGCTGATCAACTCGGAGCCGTACGGCGGACGGGCCGCCTGCACCCGCTGCCAGCACTGCATCGGCTTCGCCTGCCCGGCGGACGCCAAGAACGGCTCCCACAACACCGTGCTGAGCCGCGCGCTCGCCACCGGCCGTGCCCGGCTGCTGCCGGAGGCCGTCGCCGAACGCGTCGAATGCGACCCGTCGGGCCGCGTCACCGGCGTGCGCTGGGTGGATCGCTCGGGGGCCCGCCACGTCGTCGAGGCCGAGGTCGTGATCTGCGCGGCCGGCGCGATCGAGACGGCCCGGCTGCTGCAGAACTCCCCGACCCGGCGCGAGCCGCACGGGCTGGGCAACAACCACGACCAGGTGGGACGGCACCTGCAGGGCCACGCCTACGCGTGGGCGCTGGGCGAGATGGCCGAGCCCGTGCACGACGGGCTGGGCCCCGGCGTCTCGCTCGCGACGCTCGACTTCGTCCACCACAACGACGGCCTGGTCGGCGGGGCGATGCTGGCGGACGAGTTCACCGTGCTGCCCCTGGCCTTCTGGGCCCGGAACCTGCCGCCGGACCTGCCCCGCTGGGGCGCGCGCAACAAGCAGTACATGCGCGACAACTACCGCCGCGTCATGCGGGTGGGCGGGCCGGTCCAGGAGATCCCCAGCCCGGAGGCGAGGACGCGGCCCGACCCCCGCGTGCGCGACCGGTGGGGCATCCCGGTCGCCCGCCTGTCCGGCACGACCCATCCGGAGACCCTGCGTACCGGGGACTTCATCGCCGAGCGCGCCCGTGAATGGCTGCTCGCCTCGGGCGCGCGCCGGGCGTGGGCGGCACGGGCGCCCCTGGGCCTGCACGCCGGGCAGCACCAGTCGGGGACGTGCCGGATGGGCGACGACGAGCGGACGTCGGTCGTGGACCGGTGGGGCAGGGTCCACGGGCACGACAACCTCTATGTCGCCGACGCCTCCGTGCACGTCACCAACGGCGGGGTCAACCCCGTGCTGACGATCATGGCGCTGGCGTTCCGGACCGCCGAGCGGCTGTGCGCCGAGTGGTGACGCCTGCTCAGGATGATCGCGTGGTGACGTCGAGCACCACCTTGCCGGTGGCGTGGCCGTCCTCCACGAGCGCGAGCGCGTCGGCCGCCGCGGCGAACGGGAACACCCGGCCGACGCGCGGATCGAGCTTCCCCGCGACCACCAGCCCGGCCAGGGCCGACAGCGTCTCCGGGCCGCCGACGCGAGAGAGCGGGCGGGCGCCGAAGCGGGCAGCGGTCTCCTCGCCGGCCACGGTGAGCACGCGCGTCCCGGCGGTGAGGACCTCCGCGACACCATGGAGGGCGTCGCCGCCGACCAGGTCGAGAACGGTGCCGGCGCCCTCGGGAAGAAGCTCCCGCAGCCGGCCCGCGACGTCCTCGCGATCGTAGGCGACCGCCGTGGCGCCGAGTGATTCGACGAACGCCCTCTTCGCCCCGCTCGCCGTGCCCACGACGCGTACCCCGTCCATGGCCGCGAGCTGGGCCGCGACCGTGCCGACTCCCCCGCCGGCGCCCAGGATCAGCAGCGTCCGACCGGGGGCCGGGGCGAGGGCGGCGAGCCCCTCGTAGGCGGTCCCCGCCGCGATCGGCAGCGCCGCCGCGTCGGTGAAGCTCAGCCCGTCCGGCAGGCGCGCGGCCCGGTCCTCCGGCAGCACCGCCAGCTCGGCGTACCCGCCGCTCCCGCTGGCCGTGCTGCCGAAGACCGCGTCCCCGACGGCGATCCCGGTGACTCCCGGCCCGATCCGGACCACGGTCCCGGCCACCTCGCGCCCGAGGATCGCGGGCAGGCGCAGCGGCAGGAAGGCCCGATGCATGCCGGCGCGGACCTTCCAGTCCACCGGGTTGACGCCGGCCGCCCGCACCTCGACGAGCACCTCGCCCGGTTGCGGCTCGGGCGCGGGAACGTCGAGGTAGCGCTGGACATCCGGACCGCCGTAGTCGATGAACCCGTAAGCGAGAGGCATGGTCAGGGACGCTACCGACCGGGTGCGAACCGGGGTGAAGGCCTGTTCCGGTCAGCGAACCGGCGCGGGAGCCGCCCGAATCGTCCGGCTCTAGGGTTTGAGCCCACCACCTGAAGAACGGTGACTCCGCGTCCGGCAACAATTCGGGCAATTAGTACGATGCCCGACACCTCGTTACACCGCACGCCCCCAGATTGTCTCGAGGAGTACCTATGTCACTGACGAAGTCAGTATGGCGCCGTCGACTCGCCGCGGGCGCCACCGGCGCGGCCATGCTCGCCTCCGCCGCGTGCAGCGCCGCCAACCAGGGCGCCATCGGGAACTCCGCGAGCGCGAGTACAGGCCCGGTGCGCGGGGGCGGCACCCTCATCGTCGCCCAGACGAGCGACGCCGACCCGGGTTCGTTCCTCAAGACCTCCTTCGGCAACGTCGTGGCGGAGTACGCGGTCTTCGAGACGCTGACCCTCATCGACGGCAAGACCGGGCAGCCCAAGGGCGTCCTGGCCGAGTCGTGGACCCTGGCCCCCGACGGCAAGAGCCTGGATCTCAAGCTCCGCGACGACGTGACCTTCCACAGCGGCCGCAAGCTGACCGCGGACGACGTCGTCTTCGCCATCCAGAAGGTCCAGGACCCGGCCACCGGCGCGGCCAACCAGTCGATCGCCGCCCAGATCTCCGACATGAAGACCAAGGGCGAGCACGAGCTGACGCTGACGTTCAAGCAGCCGCTGCCGAACATCTTCGACCTCTTCGAGACGATGCCCATCCTCAACAAGGACTCCTACGGCGACTACGCCGCGGGCACGAAGGTCGACGGCACCGGGCGCTTCACGTGGAAGTCGTGGACTCCCGGCGGCAAGCTGGTGCTCGGCAAGTACGCGGGCTACCGCGACGCGGCGGGCACCCAGCTCGACACCATCGAGATCAACCTGATCAAGGACCCGACGGCCATGGTCGCGGCCATCCGCAGCGGCCGCGTCCAGTACGGCGTCGGCATGGCGGCCCTGGACGCCAGGACCCTGAGCCAGCAGCCGGGCTTCTCCCTCGTGACCTCGGGCGGCGCGGCCATCCCGCTGGCGTTCGACGTGACCAAGCCGCCGTTCGACAACAAGGCCGTGCGCCAGGCGGTCCATTACGCGATCGACCGCGACCGCATCGTGCAGCAGGTCATGGGCGGCCAGGCCGACCCGACCAACGTGCCGTGGCGGGCCTCGACGGTCGGCTACGACGCCGCCCAGGCCAAGCAGTACGCCTACCAGCCGGACAAGGCCAAGCAGCTGCTGGCCGAGGCGGGGGTGAAGAACGTCTCGTTCGACGTGCTCACGCTGAACTCGCCCGAGGCCACCGGCGTCTTCCAGATCGTCAAGAACAACCTGGCCGCCGTGGGGCTGAACGCCAACCCGGTCGTCGTGCCCGTGGCCGACTACGACGCCAGGATCGCCAAGAAGGACCTGGGCGCCCCCGCCTTCCTGATGCAGAACAGCAACGGCCTGTCCCCCGCGACCGCCGTCGTGAGCCGGCCGGAGCTGCTGGCGGACGGCAACGTCTCCCACTTCAAGAGCCCCGAGTACACGAAGCTGGTCAAGGCGGTCACCAGCGCCAGCACCACGGAGGACCAGCAGAAGGCCCTGCGCGACTATGACGCCTACTTCATCGACCAGGCGTTCGTGCTCCCGCTGGTCACCCGCCCCACCCTCACCCTGCGCGCGAACTCCGTGAACGGCATCAAGTCCACGCAGATGGGCTTCCTCGACCTCAGCCAGGCCTGGCTGTCCAAGTAACCGGAGGCAGGACGATGGTCCGGTTCCTGATACGCAAGCTCCCTTCGCTGGTGTTCGTGCTGCTGGCCAGCTCGATCGTGGCCTTCGCCCTGCCTCGCCTGGCGCCGGGCGACGTGGCGGTCACGCTCGCCGGAGCGGACCCGACCGCGGCCAACATCGCCGCGATCAGGCAGCAGCTCGGCCTGGACCGCCCCCTGGTGATCCAGTACGCGGACTGGATGGCCGGGCTGCTCCGGGGCGACCTCGGTCAGTCCTACCTGCTGCGCCGCAGCGTCGCAAGCCTCATCGGCGACCGGCTGGGGAGCACGGTCGAGCTGGCCGCCCTGGCCACGCTGCTGGTCATCGCGATCGGCACGGCCCTGGGCGTCGTGGTCGGCTCGGTCCGCAGCCGCTGGGCGCGGGCCGGCCTCGACCTGGTCAACAGCGTCCTCGTGGCGGTCCCGTCGTTCGTCACGGGGCTGGGGCTGATCCTCGTCTTCGGCGTGCTGAACCGCTGGCTGCCCGTCAGCGGCGAGGTCGCCTTCCTCGACAACCCGGTGATCGGCTTCCAGTTCCTGATCCTGCCGGCGATCGCGCTGGCGCTGCCGCCCGCGGCGGTCGTGGCCCGGCTGCTGCAGGCGGAGATGCTGGTCGCCAGGAACGAGGACTACGTGGACCTCGCGCTCAGCAAGGGAGCCTCGGGCGCCCGGATCACGATCCGGCACGTGCTGCGCAACAGCGTGGGCACCGCGGTCGTCGCGGTGGGCCTGCAGGTCGGGAACCTGCTCGCCGGCGCCGTCATCATCGAGGCGATCTTCAACCGCAACGGCCTCGGCCAGCTCGCCGTCTCCAGCGTGCAGACCCGCGACTTCACCGTGCTGCAGGTGCTGATCCTGGCCGTCGTCTTCGTGGCGGTGATCTGCCAGATCCTCACCGAGATGATCCTGGCAGCACTCGACCCCCGGATCACGTTGGGAGCGTAGGTATGGCAGACATTCCACTCGAAGGGGGAATCCCGCGCGCACGCCGGCTGAACCCGACGCTGGCGCGCTACCTGTCGGCGTTCCGCACGCCGAAGGGCGTCATCGGGCTGTCGATCCTCGCCGTCATGAGCCTGGCCGCCCTGCTCGCCCCCGTGCTCTTCCCCGGCGGGTACGACGAGCAGGGCCGCGAGGCGCTGACCGGGATCTCGGCCGGGCACATCTTCGGCGTGGACGAGTTCGGCCGCGACATCTTCGTCCGCAGCATCTACGGCCTGCGCATCGACCTCAGCCTGATCTTCACCGCGGTGCCGCTCAGCATGGCGATCGGGGTCCTGCTCGGGCTGAGCGGCGCGCTGTCGGAGCACCTGGGGTCGGCGGTGCAGCGGCTGCTCGACGTGATCATCGGCTTCCCCGGCCTGATCCTGGGGATCTGCCTGGTGGCCATCCTGGGGCCGGGCTGGCCGGCGCTGTTCCTGACCATCCTGATCAGCGGACTGCCCACCGCCGGCCGGCTGGCCCGCGGCGCCTGGCTGGCCCAGCAGAGCAGGGAGTACGTCCTCGCCGCCCGGGTGCTCGGCGTCTCCCGCCCGCAACTCCTGGTCCGGCACGTCCTGCCGAACGCCATGGACTCGGCCGTCGTCAACGCGGCCGTGTGGATGGTCGTCGGCGTCTACATCGAGGCCGGGCTGAGCATCGTCGGCCTCGGCGTGCAGCCGCCGACACCCTCGCTCGGCGTACTCCTGAACAACGGGCTGCGGTTCGTCACCCAGTCCCCCACCTACATCGTCGGCCCCGCACTCCTGCTGCTCCTGGTGGCGGTGGGCTTCAGTCTGGTGTCCGACGCGCTCAACGAGGCGGTGAACCGCCGGTGACCTCCACCGAATCCCTGGCCCCCGTGACGGCGAAGGACGTGCCGTTGCTGCGGGTCGAAGGCCTGCGCACCGAGTTCCGGCTGAGGAACGGCGGCGTCAAGGCCGTCAACGACGTCAGCTTCGACATCTACCCGGGCGACGTGCTCGGCATCGTCGGCGAGTCCGGATCGGGCAAGTCCGTGACGGCGCGCTCCATCATGCGCATGCTGCGCCCGCCGGGCGAGGTCGTGGCCGGCTCCGTACGGCTCGGCGGCGAGGACCTGCTCGCCCTGCCCGAACGCGAGATGCGGCGCCGCCGCGGCAGCAAGGTCGCGATGGTCTTCCAGGACCCGCAGGCCGCCCTCAACCCCGTCATGAAGGTGGGCGACCAGATCGCCGAGGCCATGACGCTGCACGGGGTCGACAGGCGGACCGCGCGCGGGCGCGCGATCGAGCTGCTCGACCAGGTCGGCATCCCCGACGTCCGGACGAAGATCGACCATTACCCGCACCAGTTCTCCGGAGGCATGCGCCAGCGCGTCGTCATCGCGATCGCCCTGGCCAACGACCCCGCGCTGCTGATCGCGGACGAGCCCACGACCGCCCTCGACGTGACCATCCAGGCGCAGATCCTGCGCCTGCTCGCCCGGCTGCGCACCGAGCTCGGCATCGCCATCGCGATCATCACCCATGACATGGGGATCGTGGCCGAGCTCTGCACCGACGTCGTCGTCATGTACGGCGGCCGCACGGTCGAGAAGGGCACCGTCGAGCAGGTCTTCGAGCAGCCGCGGCACCCCTACACCGCGGCGCTGCTGGCGGCCATGCCCCGCCTCGACGACGACCGGATCGGACAGCCGCTGCCCGCGATCCCGGGAGCGCCGCCCGACCCGGCCGCGCCGCCGCCCGGCTGCCCGTTCGCCCCCCGGTGCCGCTTCACCGAGGACGTCTGCGAGCACGAGCCGCCGGAGCTGCTCCAGATCGGCACCGACGGGCAGTCGGCGGCCTGCTTCGTCGCGCAGCGCGCCACCACCGACGTCTCGGTCCGCGCCCCCGAGCCGCCCCCGGCCGACATCTCGGTCCACGTCCCCGAGGCGGCCACCCAGGACGCCACGACGCCCGTCCTCGAGGTGCGCGACCTGCGGATCGACGTCGGGTCCCGGCGGCGCGGCCTGTTCCACCGCGACCCACCCGTGTACGCGGTCGACTCCGTGAGCCTGTCGGTGCACGCCGGTCGCACGCTCGGGCTGGTGGGCGAGAGCGGCTGCGGCAAGTCGACGCTGTCCAGGAGCATCGTCGGGATCAACCGGGTCTCCGGCGGATCGGTCCTCGTCGACGGCGCCGACGTGAGCACGATGGGGCAGGCGGATCTCGGGCGGGTCAGGTCCTCGGTGCAGTACCTGTTCCAGGACCCGTACGCGTCGCTGAACCCGCGCCGCACCATCAGGCAGTCGCTGTCCGAGGCGCTCGCGTTCAGAGGCGTCGGCCGGCGGGAGCGCGAGGAGATGGCGCGGTCGCTGATGGCGCAGGTCGGGCTGCGCGCCGAGCACCTCGACCGCTACCCCCACGCGTTCTCGGGCGGCCAGCGCCAGCGGATCGGCATCGCCCGCGCGCTGGCCAGGCAGCCGCGCGCGCTCATCCTCGACGAGCCGGTCTCCGCCCTGGACATGTCGATCCAGGCGCAGATCATCAACCTGCTGGAGCAGCTGCAGAACGAGCTCGGGCTCGGCTACCTGTTCATCGCCCACGACCTGTCGGTGGTGCGGCACCTCAGCGACACCGTCGCGGTCATGTACCTGGGCCGGATCGTGGAGTACGGCGACGCCGCCGACGTCTACGGCAACCCGCAGCACCCCTACACCGCCGCCCTGATGTCGTCCTCACCCGTCCCGTCGGTCTCCGCGCGCACGCGCGAGCGCATCGTCCTCCCCGGTGACCTGCCCAGCCCCGCGAACCCGCCCTCGGGCTGCCGGTTCCGCACCAGGTGCCCGATCGGCCCGCTGGTCAACCCGGAACGGACGATCTGCACGGAGATCGACCCTCAGCTCACCCTCACGGCCACCGGCCAGCGGGCCGCCTGCCACTTTGCCGACAACGGAAAGGAAACCGAATGACCGCGAAGATCGCGCTCAACCCGATCCAGTGGATGGCCAGCGCCGACGGCTGGCTGGACCCGTCGCTGGCCCCCGCGCCGAAGGAGCTGCTGACCCAGATCAAGCGGGCCGGGTTCGACCACGTCATGTCGGAGGTGCCCGCCGGCCTCGACGTCGAGCAGTACCGAACGCTGCTGGACGAGGTCGGCCTGTCGCTCGCGCCCGGCTACTTCCCCTGCCGCTCGGACGGCAGGGACGGCAACGAGGACACCGTCGTGGCCGCCGCCGCCGAGGTCGCCCGCACGCAGGCCCGGCTCGGCCTGACCGAGATCGGCCTGGGCCTGGGCATGGGCAAGGAGGCGCCGCGCGTCCTGAACCCCGCGCAGGGGCACGACGCCGACCCCTCGCGCGTCGAGGCGGTGACGGAGCTGATCGGGCGGATCTGCGACGCCATGGTGGCCGAGGGCGTCCGGCCGTGCCTGCACCCGCACGTCGGCACGTGGGTCGAGACCGAGGAGGAGGGCCGGGCGGTGCTCGAGGCCCTGCCGGAGTCCCGGCTCGGCTTCCTGCCCGACACGGGCCACCTGGCGTGGGCGGGCGCCGACGTCGCCCGGCTCGTGAAGGACTACGCCGAGCGGATCCCCTTCGTGCACGTGAAGGACTGCCGGCTCAGCGTCGCCGCCGAGGGTCGCGAGAAGGGGTGGGACTACCGGCAGACCGTGCTCGCGGGGCTCTGGGTCGAGCCCGGGCGGGGTGAGCTCGACCTGACCGGCATCATCGGCAACCTGCCCGAGGCGTTCGACGGGTGGCTGATGGTGGAGGTGGACCGGCCCGACATCGCCGACCCGTACGAGAGCGCGCAGGCGTCGGCCGGCTGGATGCGCAGCGCCTTCTGAAGATGATCGTCAGCACTCCCGCTCGACGGCGCGGGAGATGCCGTCGGCCGCCGCGAACAGCCCGGGCAGCAGCCGCTTCGCCACCAGGCGCGACAGCGGCGCGGCGGCCGACACGGACGCGAGGACCGTTCCATCGGCCCCCGCGACGGGCACGGCGATGCTGCCGAAGCCCAGCAGGATCTCCTGCCTCTCGATGGCGTAACCCCGTTCCCTGACGACCGCGAGCTGCCGGCGCAGGTCCTCCACGGACGCGACGGTGCGCGGCGTCAGGCGCGGCAGGCCGGTCCGGGCGAGGCGGCGCAGCCGTTCCTCGAGGTCGGGGAGGTTCGCGAGCAGGGCCTTCCCCGTCGCCGTGCACGCCGCGGGCAGGCGCCCGCCCACCCGGGAGTGGGTGTTCACGTTCTGCTCCCCGGCCACCTTCTCCACGTAGAGCACGTGACCTCGGTCGAGGACCGCCAGGTGGATGGTCGCCCTGGTGGCGGCGAACAGGTCGGTGAGGAGGGGCCGGGCCACGCGGCGCAGCACGGCGGAGACCGGCACCCGCTGGCCCAGCTCGAACATGCGCATGCCGAGCTGGTAGGAGTCCCCCTTGCGCTCCAGCAGCCCCCATTGCACCAGCTCCTGCGCGAGCCGGTACGCCGACGCCTTCGGCACCCCCGAGCGCCGGCTGAGCTCGGTGAGCCGGAGCTGGACCGCCCCCGACTCGAACGCCCCGAAGATCAACTGGGCCTTGCCGAGCACCGAATTGGGGTATTCCTCCTCATCGTCGGGGCCGGCCGGCGCCGCCACGAACACCTGTGAGGACATCGGAACTCCCCTCGCGACCACTTTCCATTTGTCCCATGAATAGTGCAGAACGTCTGGAATGTATAGGTTTCGCCGGGCGGACCGATGTAAAGATCAGGTGACGACCCGGCATGAGGGAGGACCCCTTGGACATCACGGCGCCGCCGCGCTTCGGGTACGCGGACTCGCCCTTCGGCCAGCTCCACTACGCCGAGCAGGGCACGGGCCGGCCCCTGCTGCTCCTGCATCAGACCCCCCGATCGTGGGACGAGTTCCGCGAGCTGATGCCCCTGCTGGCGCCCCACCGGCGCGTCCTGGCCATGGACATGGTCGGCTTCGGGGCCAGCGCGAAGCCCCCGGCGCCCCACACGATCGAGCTGTTCGCGGCCGGTGCGCTGGCGCTGCTGGACGGCCTCGGCATCGAGCGGGCCGACGTGCTCGGCCACCACACCGGCGGCGCGGTGGCCGTCGAGCTGGCGGCGTCCGCGCCGGAGCGGGTGGGCCTGCTGGTGCTGTCGTCGGCCCCGTGGGCGGACGCCCGCTACCGCGCCTCCCACGCGCACGGCCCGGGGGTGGACGAGGCCGAGCCGTCCCCGGAGGGCGAGCACCTGGTCAAGTTGTGGCGGCTGCGGCAGCCGTACTATCCCGAACCGGTCACCGGCCTCCTCGACCGGTTCGTCCGCGACGCCCTCGCGCCGGGGGTCGATCCGGCGGAAGGCCACCGGGCGTGCGCGCGCTACGTCATGGAGGACAGGATCGGCCTGGTGACGGCGCCTGTGCTGCTGCTGGCGGGCGCCGCGGACCCGTTCGCGCTGCCGAACATGACCCCGCTCCGGGAGCATCTCACCGGGGCGGCGAGCGTGACGTCGGCCGTCATCGAGGGCGGCACGATCCCGCTCATGGAGCACAAGCCCGCCGAGGTCGCGGCGGCCGTGGCGGCGTTCCTGACGGCCTGATCAGGTCCGGCCGCCGTCGGCGGCCATGATCGACTTCGTGATACGCCTGCTCACCATGCTGAGCAGGCCCACGTACTTGTTGACGTCGGCGCGGAAGGTCGGCGCCGTCACCGACAGCGCGGCAACCATGGTCCCGGTGGCCCCGGTGAGCGGGATCGCCACGCTGAGGTAGCCGACCCGGGTCTGCTCCCGCTCGACGGCGTACCCGGCCTTCCTGGCCTGCTGGATCTCCTGGGCGAGCAGCTTCGGGGCGGTGACCGTGCGCGGCGTCACGCGGGCCAGCGGGGTGGCCACGACGTCGCCGAAGAGGGCCGCCGGGCCGAACGCCAGCAGGGCCTTGCCGGTCGCCGTGCAGTGCAGCGGCATGCGCCCGGCGACGCGCGACGGCCTGGACACCTGGCCGTGGCCGGAGACCTTCTCCAGGTAGATGACCTCCAGCCCGTCCAGCACCGCCAGGTGGATGGTCTCCCCCGTCGCCTGGTAGAGGTCCTCCATGAAGGGCCGCGCCGCCTCCCGCAGGATCCGCTGGCGCGGCACGCGCTGCCCGATCTCGAACAGGCGCATGCCCAGCCAGTATTCGGACCCGCGCCGCTCCAGCAGGCCCCACTGCAGCAGCTCCTGGGCCAGCCGGTGGACCGACGCCTTGGCCACGCCGGTGCGGCGGACGATCTCGGACAGGCCCAGGCTCTCGTCGTCGGGGCCGAAGGCCTCCAGGATCAGCCGCACTTTGCCCAGTACGCTGTTCGCCGCCGCGTCGTGCTCGGGTGAAGGGACGATGGCCAGGGGCTTGACGTCAGGTGACGACGGGGAGTGCATAAGAGCCATTGCCCGATAATCGGGCCCATGTCCGTTCCGGACAACGGCCCTGTCCCGCTGAGCGGAACGGGCCCGGCGGCTATCCGAACGTGACGACCGCACGCCCGCGCACCCGGCCCTCGCGCAACAGCTCCAGGGCCTTGGCGATCTCGGCCAGGTCGAACCGCTCGACCTCCACGCCGAGCTCGCCGGAGGCCAGGCGGCCGACCAGCGACGGGGCCACCTCGCGCGCCCGGCGCTCGTGCCGGACCATGTTCACGGGCAGCAGCGCCACGTCGTCGAGCAGCCACGACGGGAGATCGACCGTCACGGACGCGCCCAGCACGTACCCGATGACGACGGCCCGGCCGCCGGGTCGGACCCAGCGCGTGCGCTCGACCAGGCCGGCGCCTCCGAGCGTGTCGACCAGCAGGGACGCCGAGCGCGCCGAGGCCAGCTCCGCGACCGCCGCGGCGTCGTCGGCCGCCACGCCGCGCACCCCCTCGGGCACCCGATCGAGCTGGTCGGACCGCCCGACCAGCCCGGTCACCGTGGCCCCGGCCAGCCGCGCCTGCTGGGCGACCATCGCGCCGACCGCCCCGGTGGCGCCGGTCACGACGACCTCCTCCCCCGGCTCCAGGCGGGCGACGTCGTGCAGGGCGACGTACGCCGTGGTGGCCGGGACGAAGAACGACGCCGCGACCTCATGGGGCAGCGGCTCCGCCAGCGGGCTGACGGCCTTGGGGCTGACGCTGACCCGTTCGGTCCAGCAGCCGTCGCGCAGCAGGCCCAGCCCGCCCCCGCGCAGGAGCACCTGCGTGCCGGGGGCCAGCTCGTCGGCTTCCAGGACCACTCCGCTGGCCTCGACCCCGCCCACGTACGGGAGGGCCGGCTTCATCGCGAAGGACCCGGTGGCGACGGTCAGGTCCAGATGGCCCAGCGCCGCCGCCTTGACCTCGACCAGCACCCTTCCGGGCTCGTACGCGGGTTCGGGGATGTCCTCCACGACAGGGGCCGCGCCCCACTCGTGGAAGCGCGCCGCGCGCGTCATCGGCCCGACATCCGGCCAGTGATCCGGCCCGAGAAGCCCGCCGCCGAGCTCTTGGCCAGGAAGGACAGGCTGAGCGGGTTGTAGCGCGCGGCCTGCTCGTGCTGCGGCCAGTGGCCGCACTCCTCGAACAGCTCCAGCTGCGAGCCCGCGATGGCCTCGTGCATGGCGGTCGCCTCCGGCACGTCGCCGAACGGGTTCTTGCGGCCCCAGACGATCAGCGTCGGCTGGGAGATCCCGGCCAGGTCGCCGGGGCGCAGGATGTTGCGCTGCCGGGTCTCCATGTCCTGCAGGCAGAGCAGGTTGTCGACGCCTGCCACGAACGCGGGCTCGTGGTAGATCGCGTGGCGCACCTCCACCAGCTCCTCGGTGGCGTCGGCCGGGTCGGCCATCAGCAGCCGCAGCCGCTTGCGGGTGAGCTCCACGTCGTCGCTGAGCACGGCCTCGCGCGTGCTCGTCCTGATGCGCTCCATGACCTGCGGGTTGGCGACGGTGCCGCCCGCGCAGAGCAGCTGCAGGCTCGCCACGCGGTCGGGGTGGTCGATCGCGGCGCGACCGCCGACCCAGCCGCCCAGCGACTCCCCCACGATGTGCGCGCGCTCGATGCCCACCGCGTCGAAGTACGCCAGCAGGTGCTCGACATAGCGCGGGATCTCGTACGGATAGTCCGGCTTGCCGGTGTAGCCGTGGCCCAGCATGTCGATGGCGTGGCACTCGTACTGCTCCGCGTGCGCGGCCAGGTTGCGGGTGAACGCCTCCAGGTGCCCGCTGGTCCCGTGCAGGAACACCACGGGCTCGCCCGATCCGGCCCGCAGGCTGCGGGTCGGCACTCCCCCCGCGTCCACGTACGAGACGCTCAGGCTCAACGGGCTCAGCTCGGTCCATATGGTCATCGTCACGTCACCTTCAACGGTCGAGAGCGGGTTTGTCCTGGTTGATGCGGTGCACCTGGGTGTTGCTGCGGGCCGCGAGCAGGCGGGCGAGGAGCACGGCCAGCACGACGGCGGGCGCGGCGATCAGCAGTCTCTTCATCGGCCCGCCCCTGTCAGGAATCCGGTGACCACGGCGTGGTAGGCCTCGGGACGCTCCTCCTGGAGGTGGTGTCCCGCGTGATCCATGACGTACAGGTTGCCCCGGGGCACCATGCGCGCCAGCATGAGCGGATAGTCCGGCGTCAGGAACGCGTCCTGCATGCCCCACATGAACAGCGCCGGCGCCTGGATCTCGGCCAGCTCGGCGGTGAGGTCCTGCCATTCGCCGCGCGGCGAGTCGGACATGGCGGCCAGCGCCCGCTCCTCCGGGTCCAGGCTCTGCTCGTAACGCAGGTCCAGCGTGGACTCCGGCAGCCGGTCGCCGTCGTACCACTCCAGCCGGGTGATGAGGTCGCGCATCTTCTCCCGCGTGGGCCCCTCGCCGCCGTAGTAGACGTCCCGCGCGTTGCGGCCGCGCCGGCCGCCCTCGGGCAGGGGCGCGAGCGGGCCGTAGAAGACCGGCATGCTGCCGGTGATCACCAGCGAGCGCACCCGGTCGGGGTAACGCGCGGCCAGGCACAGCGCGATGGTGCCGCCCCAGGAGTTGCAGACGAAGTCGGCCCGCTCCACACCCAGCGCGTCCATGAGCGCGACAGTTCTGGCCGCGTGGAAGTCCCACATCGGGCCGGTGATGACGCACTTCTCCGACTTGCCGTACTGCAGGATGTCGACGATCAGGCAGCGGCGCTCGGCGGCGAACAGCGGCGCCACCGGGCCGAAGTCGCTCCATCCGGTGCAGCCGGGGCCGCCGCCGTGCAGGAAGATCGTGTCCGGTCCCGACCCCAGGTCGAGGTAGTGATATTTGACGCCGTCGGCGTCGGCGTACGAACCGCTGGGCGGTTCCATGGCGCCTCCTCAGTCGTTGGTCTCGTCGATCTCGGCGCGCGTGCGCGTGACGGTGTCGGCCGCCACCCGCAGGAGCACCTCGCACAGGCGGCGCATGGCCCTGACGTCGACGGTGTTCATACCGAGGGCGAAGTCATCGGATACGGCCTTCGGCATGCCCACGCGGGCCGTCGGGATCCCGCGCGCCCGCAGGATGTTGGCGTCGGTGGCGCCGCTGTTGCCGTCGATGGGCTCGTGCGGGCGCCCGTTCACGCTCTCCCAGGCGCGTACGGCGCTGCGCACCACCCAGCTCTCCGGCGGCGTGCGCGTGCCCGGGACGGCCAGCACCATCTCGACCGCGAGCTCCGCGCCCAGCTCCGCCGACACCTGCCGGACGTACGCCGCGAGCTCCCGCTTGGCCTCCAGCGGCGTCGTGCCGGGCGCGATGCGCAGGTCGAGGCGGATGCGGCAGGCCGCAGGGGTGACCGCGAGCATGCGCTCCCAGCCGCCCGCGATCGACCCGACGATCCCCTGGGGGGCGGCGGTCGCGGTGCGGTGTCGCTCGGGGTAGTCCGCCAGCCACCGTTCCAGCCGCGTCACGACCTCGGCGGCGGTCACGATCGGGTTCCGGTACGGCAGGCGGTGCCGGCTCCCCGCGTACGTGTGGGTCCCCGGGACGACGATCTCGAACCAGCACAGGCCCACCTCGTCGTGCGCGACGTAGTCCCCCGGCTTGGCGATCACCGCGTGGTCGGGCTGCCAGCCGCGTTCGAGCAGGAACGAGCAGCCGACCCCGTGGCCCGTGTTCGCCCGGCCGTCCGGGGCGATGGCGTTGGTGGGCATGCCGCCGGCCCCGAAGGCCACCAGCAGGTCCCCGGCGAGCTGCGGGCGCAGGGCGGCCAGGGCCTCGCCCACGACCAGGACGCACGCGGCGTGGCCCTTGGGGTTGCTCGCGCCGAGGCCGCTGACGTAGGGGCCCTCGCAGCGGGCCTCGGCCCGCATGTCGGGGCGCAGCTCCGGGCCGATCCAGGGCACGTCCAGGTCCGGGTCGCCGGTGGTCAGGGTGTCGATCGGGGCGTACAGCATGAGGTCGGCGCCCGTGCCGTCGCCCCTCAGCCGGCCGACCGCGTTGGCCTGGCCGTCGTCGATGCGCTGCGCGTGCGCCTCCAGGCCCGCGGCGGCGAGCCGGTCGGCCAGCCACCGGGCCAGCGGCGCCTCGCCGCCCGTGGGGCTGGCGATGGAGGTGACGTCCACCGCCGCCGCGCGCAGGCGGTCCTCGGTGATCGACGCGAGGGCCTGCCGCATCAGCTCGTCGCGGTTCATGACGCCGGCTCGATGACGGCGACTCCCATGCCGGTCAGCCACTCCGGCATCGGCTCGTACGCCAGCCTCCGCCCGGGCGCGAAGCCCAGCGCCGCCGCCATGGCCAGCCACGACCGCAGCTCCTGGCCGCCGTTGCCGGCTGCCTCCTCGATCTCCGCCGTGGACAGGCCGGCGTAACGCTCCAGCTCGCCCCGCTCCAGCGCGGCCAGGAACTCCTCGTCGAACTCGGGGAAGATGACCGGCCGCGCGGCGGTGATGATCTGCCGGCGGCGCGCGTCGTAGCGCTCCCAGTCGCCCCGGCCCTCCCGCCAGGCCTCCACCAGGAACTCCTCATCCGGCCCGTGCGGGTCCTGCCAGCGGCTCGGCCACGGCAGCCGGTGCGAGAGCCCGCCCGAGGCGATGACCGCCACCCGCAGTCCCTCGGGCAGCGACTCCACCGCGGCGGCGAGGTTGCGCCCCAGCTCGACGCAGCGCCGCATCAGGGGCAGCGGCGTGGCGAACACGTTCACCACCAGCGGGATCACGGGCACGTCGAGGTCGCGCAGCAGATACTGGACGGCGTGGCTCTGGCCGTGGTCGATCTGCAGCTTCGCCGAGATCGCCACCTCGGTGCCCGCCGCCACCAGGGACTCCGCGATGCTCTGGGCGAGGTCGGGGCGGGTGCGCTGCGGGCCCGACGGCGTGCCGGACTCGCCGGACGCGATGACCTCGTCCACGCCGAGGGTGAAGGCGGGGATCAGGTCCAGCCAGAAGCCGCGGAAGTGGTTCGACCCGATGATGACCGCCACGTCAGGACGGGCCGCGGCGAGGGCGTCGCGGGCCGTGCCGAGCGCGTCGCGGAAACGTTCCGCGCGGTCCTTGTGCTCGACCTGGTCCCAGTGGGTGTTCATGAGCGTCGAGTGGGACGCGCCCACGCCCAGGACGATCCGGCCCATCAGCCGAGGTCCCCGGCGCTCTTGAGGCGTTCGGCGCGCTCCTCCGTGATCTCCTCGGCCAGCTTGCGCCACTGCAGGAGCGAGTCGTCGGGACGGTAGAGCCGCTCCGGCGGCGCGTCGGTCACCTCGACCATCCACTTGTCCTGGCCGGAGAACTGGCCGTGGAAGAGCCAGCGCACGGCGCCGAGGTATTTGGCGTAGAAGGGCAGCGTCCTGATGCCCTTCTCGAAGTTGGCCATCACACCGACGTAGAGGTGGTTGTCCGCGTCGACCGGCACGTAGAACTCGTAGTGGATGAAGGTCGGGTAGACGATGCGCAGGACCCCCGGCATGCTGACCGAGGCGAACCCGGGGAACTCCTCGGCGGCGATGGCCGGGTTCACCTTGCGGTGGCTGCCCGTGTTGCCGATGTTGGCGACCTGCTTCGGCGGCTTGAGCTTGAACCACGCCTGGTTGCTCCATTTGCCCAGGCCGGGGAAGTCGGCGTCCCAGTGCTGGGCGTCCTGCACCCGGTAGATCCACCGGCCGCGGCGGACGATCCGGGTCTCGTTCCACACCGGCATGGCCTTGAACAGCCGCCACAGCGCGGTGCGGTGCAGGTACTTCGCGTGTCCCTCGTCGTAGCCGTTCTCGCAGGCGAAGCGCCAGTTGCCCACGCGGGACTGGATGCGCGCGCCGATCACGGCGGGGTTGTCGCGCAGTTCCTCGGGGAGCTGGTCGTCGATGGGCGGGGCGTCCTCGCCGTCCCCCACGAAGATCCACACCATGCCGAGGCGTTCCTCGGCCTCGTAGGTGGGCTGGGTCACCTTCCCGCAGATCGGCGACTGCGGCCCGTCGGTGATCACCGCCTTGAGCTCACCGGTCTCCAGGTCGAACGTCCAGCCGTGGTACGGGCAGGAGATCGTGCCGGGGAACTGCTGGTTGCCGTAGCTCAGCGGCACGCCCCGGTGCGGGCAGCGGTCCTTCAGCGCGTAGACCTTCCCGTCATCACGGATGACGACGATGCGCTCGCCGAGCAGGGTGATCGCCTTCGGCTTCCCGGTGATGTGCGAGGAGAACGCCACCGGATACCAGTAACCGCGGAACCCGCTGGCCGCCGCCTGGTAATGGGGCCAGCTCGACCAGTCCTGCCGGCCCGGCAGGCGGCCCCGCCGCGATGGCCGGCGCCTGGCGTCTCCCCCGATCGCAGCCGGCGTACCCGCCTCCGCACTCATTCTCGCCTCCGCTTCCATGGCTTGTCCGCGGCTCCCGATGCGCCGCGACACGCAGTTCACCACCCGCGGGGCCGAGCGGCCCAGTGCGGCATCCCGCCCAGCGGACCGTGTCCCGCTGAGCGAGCCGTGTTCCGGTCAGCGGGCCGCGACCCGCGGGCAGGCGCCCGGGCCCTGTGTAGCTTCCGTGGCCGGAAAGGAGAGCGACGTTGGAGATCGAAACCGATATCGCGATCATCGGAGCGGGGCCGACCGGGCTCTACGGCGCCTACTGCGCCGGGTTCCGCGGTCTGCGCACCGTACTCGTCGACGCGCTGCCCCAGGTCGGCGGGCAGATCTCGGCACTGTACCCGGAGAAGGAGATCCGGGACGTGGCCGGCGTCCCCGGCGTCCTCGGGCGTTCGCTGGTGGCGGCGCTCTCGGCCCAGGCGGCCGCGTACGACCCGGTCCACCTGCTCGGGCGGCAGGCAGTCGAGCTACGCCGCGACGCGGACCCCCGGCCGGTCGTGGTGCTGTCCGACGGCACGGCGGTCCGCGCCGGGGCCGTCGTGCTCACCTCGGGCATCGGGACGTTCACCCCGCGTCCGCTGCCGGCCGGCGAGGAATGGCTCGGGCGGGGGCTGACGTACTTCGTGCCGGACCCGTCCGCGCACGCCGGCCACCACGTCGTGGTCGTGGGCGGCGGGGACAGCGCGGTCGACTGGTCGCTGGCCCTGGCGCCGCTGGCCAGGTCGGTCACGCTGGTGCACCGCCGGGCCGCGTTCCGCGCGCACGCCGGCGGCGTCGCGGCCGCCCGCGCGGCGGGGGTCCGCATCGTCGTCGACAGCCAGGTCGTCGGCCTGTCCGGCGCGGAGCGGGTCGAGCGGGCGCACCTGCGCACGCGCGGCGAGGCCGACAGGACCGTGCCCGCCGACTCGGTCATCGCCGCGCTGGGGTTCATCAGCGATCTCGGCCCGCTCGCCGGCTGGGGGCTGTCGCTGCGCGGCAGGTCCGTCCTGGTCGACCAGCGCATGCGTACGGGCCTGCCCCGGGTGTACGCGGCCGGCGACCTCGCCGAGTACGACGGCAAGGTCCGCCTCATGTCGGTGGGCTTCGGCGAGGTCGCCACCGCGGTGAACAACGCCGCCGTCGAACTGGACCCCGAGCTGTCCCTCTTCCCGGGGCACTCCACGGAAAGCGTCTGAGCACAGGAGAGATTCATGAGCTACGTCATCGGCCCCGCGTGCGTCGACGTCAACGACCGCGCGTGCGTGGACGTGTGTCCCGTCGACTGCATCTACGTCGGCGACCGCAAGAGCTACATCAACCCCGCCGAGTGCATCGACTGCGGGGCGTGCGAGCCGGAGTGTCCGGTGGACGCGATCTTCGTCGACCGCGCCGCCCGGGGCGACGAGACGCGCACGCTCTTCCTCGACGACGCCAAGGCGTTCTTCGCCGAGGTGCTGCCCGGCCGCGACGCGCCCCTCGGCACCCCGGGAGGCGCCCGCAAGGTCGGCGACCTCAACGCCGACACCGCGCTGGTGACCGGGCTGGTGACCGGCTACGGCGCCTGATCAGCGGCCGGTGAACCGCGGAGGGCGCTTGTCCAGGAACGCCTGGAGGCCCTCCGCGGCGTCCTGGGTGTGGATCAGCTCCAGGACCGCCTGCCACTCCAGCTCCAGCGCGTCGTCGAGAGGCAGGTCGTACCCGGCCTCCACGACGCGCTTGAGCAGGCCGATCGTCGTGGTCGGCCGGGCCGCCAGGTCCTCGGCGTGCCCGGCCACCACGCGGTCGAAGTCGTCGTCGTCCGCCACCACGTCCACCAGCCCCAGGCCGAGGGCCTCGGCGGCGGACAGGCGGGCGCCGTCGATCATCAGGCGCTTGGCGCGATGCGGGCCGAGCAGGCGCGGCAGCCGCTGGCTGCCGCCCGCTCCGGGGAAGAGGCCCAGGCTCGTCTCGGGGAAGCCGATGGTCGCCGAGGAGGCCAGGATGCGCAGGTCGCAGGCGAGCGACAGCTCGGCCCCGCCGCCCAGCGCGTGGCCGTTCATCGCCGCGATCACCGGCTTGGGCGCGCGTTCGAGCAGGCGCTGGACCTCGACCCAGCGGCGCATCTTGACGTGGTTGGCCACGGACAGGTCGCGCATCACGGCGATGTCGGCCCCCGCGACGAAGAAGCGGCCGGTCCCGCGGATGACCAGGCAGCGGACCGAGGTGTCCTCGGCCAGCGGAGGGATCACCTCCAGGAACTCCTCGATCAACGCCGGGTCGACGGCGTTGGCGGGCGGCCGGTCGATGACGATGGTCGCCGTCCCCCCGTCCCTCCGCACATCCAGATATTTCGTCATCTGCGCTCCTATTCCAGTGCGCCGGCGTCACGCAGCCGGGCGAGCTCTTCGTCGTCCAGATCGAGCAGGTCCTTCAGCACGCGGTCGGTGTGCTCGCCCAGCAGCGGGGCGGGCGCCGTCAGCGCTCCGGGGGTGCCGGACATGCGCACCACGATTCCCTCGTGCCGTACCGGGCCGATGAGCGGGTGCTCCAGCACCGGGTAGAAGCCGCGCGCGGCCAGGTGCTCGTCCGCCTCCACCAGGTCCCGGCCGGTCGCGACGACGGCGGCGGCGATGCCGAGCCCCTGCAGCTCGGCCGCCAGCGCCTCGCCGTCGCGCTCCGCGCACCAGGCCGCGAGCGCGGCGTCGATCTCGTCCTCGTGGCGGCGCCGCTCCTCCAGGTCCGCCGAGGCCGCCTGCGAAAGCCCGGCGTGCGCGGCCAGCCGCCGCCACTCCTCGTCACCCTGTACGGCCAGCGCGATCCAGCGGTCGTCGCCCCTGACCGGGTAGACGCCGTGCGGGACCATGCGCGGGTGCCGGTTGGGCCGGGACCCGGGTGGTGGGCAGGTGCGGCGTTCGCCGAGCTCCGCCTCCAGGACGGCCGGTCCCATCGACGCGGCCATCGCCTCCAGCTGGGAGAGGTCCACGTGTCCGCCGCGCCCGGCCGCGACCAGGTCCAGGACGGCGAGCACGGCCGAGTTGGCCGCCACCATGTCGCCCAGCCCGAACGTCAGCCCCTCCGGCGCCTCGCCGGGATCGGCGGTCTCGCTGGTGAGGCCGGACATCGCGGCGAGCGTGTCGGCGAAGGTCACCGCGCTCCGCCAGGGGCCGCTCTGCCCCACCCCGGCCATCGACACCAGGATGACGCCGGGCCGCAGCTCCGCCAGCCGGTCGTAGGACAGCCCCCATCTGGCCAGGACGCCGGGGCTGAAGTTCTCGATGACCACGTCGCACTCGGCGGCCAGGCGCCGCAGCACCTCGAGGCCGGGTTCGGTGCGCAGGTTGAGGGCGACGCTGCGCTTGCCGCGGTTGAAGTTGACGAAGTAGCCGCCGTCGTCGATCCCGGCATCGGGACGCAGCCGCATGGACGGGGCGAAGCGCGTGGGGTCGCGCCGGCGCCGGGATTCGATCTTGATGATGTCCGCGCCGTGCTCGGCCAGCGTCTTGGTGGCGTACGGGCCGGCCAGCACCCAGGTCAGGTCCAGGACGCGGATCCCTTCGAGCGGGCGCGCGCCGGGCCCGCGGACGCCGTCACAGCGGCCCCGGGGGCGTTCGCTCCGCCAGGGCGCCTCGGCGGGGGCGGGCCGCGGCTCGGTGAGGCGCACCGGGCGGGGCAGGGCCGCGAAGGGGAACCCGACGTCCGTGACGCCCTCCTCGGGCAGGCCCGCGCCCAGGACGCGGGCGAAGAACCCGCGCTCGGCGAGCTGCGGGTTGCCGGTCAGGCTCGTGGCCGTGGAGACCTCCGCCCACGGCAGCGCCCGGGCCCGCCCCTGCTCGGCGAGGGAGGCGGCGGAGCGCCCGGCGACGAACCTGGCCACGACCTCGTCCACGTGCTCGCGCCCGCGCCAGCGGAAGACGGGGTCGGACCACTTCTCCTCCGTCAGGTCCTCCGCCTCGCCGGATTCCGCCATCCAGGCGAGCAGGTCGGTCCACATCCGGTCGCTGCCGGAGTATCCGCCCGCGACGTGGCCGTCGGCGGCGCGGAAGACCCGGTGGGCCACGTGTTCGTACACGCCGCCGGTGCGGGATGGGTACCGTCCGGCGTGGATCCAGGCGATGGCGCCCGTCTCGAGCGTGGCGGCCACCGCCTCCTGCGCGGAGACGTCGATGAGCTGGCCCTGCCCGATGCGGTCGCGGGCGATGAGGCCGAGCAGCGCGGCGATGGCCGCGTGCGCCCCCGCGAGCTGCGTGGCCTGCTCGCGGGGAGGGGGCTTGGGCGGGCCGCCGGGCTTCCCGCCCAGCCAGGCCATGCCGCCGGCGGCCGCGGCCACGAGATCGTCGGCGCGCCAGTCACGCCGGGGGCCGGTCGTGCCGAACGGCGTGACCACGACGTGGACGGCCCGCGGCCAGCGCGACGTGACCGTGCCGGAGCCCGTGCCGGGGCCCGTGCCGGAGCCCGTGCCGGAGCCCGTACGGACGCCGCGGAGCTCTCCGAACGGGCCGCTCTCCATGATCACGTCCGCCTGCTCGGCGAGCCGGTCGAGCGCGGCGGGGCTCACCGGCGCGCTCACGACCCGCTTTCCCGCGTGCCAGTGCAGAGCCTCCGCCCGCGACAGCCCCGGGCTCCGCGGACGCTCCACGCGTACGACGTCGGCGCCGAGGCCGACCAGCAGCCTCGCCCCGTTGAAGGCCAGATCGTCGGTGAGGTCGAGAACCCGCAACCTCGTCTCCTCCCGTGTGTGCCGGAGGCTCGACGCTAGAGCGCGCGATCGCCGGGGCGCGACCCTGCCGGTCTGTCCAGCGGTCCGCGCGATCAGGCCGTACGGGCGTCCCACGCGTCCGGCGGCACCCCCTGGTCGCGCAGGTCGCCCTTGACCACCTTCGTCGAGGCGTTCCTCGGCAGGGCGTCGAGCACGCGCACGTACCGGGGGACGGCGTGGCGCGGGAGCCGGTCCAGGCACCAGGCGTGCACCTGCGGCGGGCTGAGCGTGGCCCCGGGCGCCGCGGTCACCGCCACCAGCACCTCCTCCTCGGTCAGCTCCGACGGCACGCCCACCGCGGCCACGTCGAGCACGCCCGGCATCGCGGCCACCGCCTGCTCGACGTCCCAGGTCGGGATGTTCTCGCCGCGCCGCCTGATGACGTCGGCGCGGCGGCCGGCGAAATGGAGGAAGCCGTCGTCGTCGAGCCGGCCGCGGTCCCCGGTCACGAACCAGCCGTCACGCAGGGCCTTCCCGGTGGCGGCGGGGTCGCCCGCGTACCCGCTGAAGATCATCGACTCCGCTCGGGGCCGGACGGTGATCTGCCCGATCCGGCCCGCCGGCACCGGCTGGCCGTCGTCGTCCCTGATCACCACCTCGTACTCCGGGACGGGCCGCCCGGCCGCGCCCGGCCGCCGGGTGCCGGCCGTGCTCGCCGCCACGTCGCCGAGCTCGGTGCACGCGTACGCCTCCAGCAGCAGCACGCCGAACCGCTCCAGGAACCGCCTCGACAGGCCCTCCGGCGCCGGTCCCCCGTAGGCGCGGCGCACCTGGTGAAGGGTGTCGGAGCCGGTGGCGGGCGCCCGTTCCAGGATGGCCGCCACGGCGCCCATGAAGTTGAACGCGGTGACCCCCTCCCGCCGGCAGATCTCCCAGAACCGGGAGGCGGAGAAGCGCCGGTGGGCCACCAGCGTGGCGCCGGAGATCAGCGCGGGCAGCAGGCCCGCGTGCCGGACGTTGATGTGGTTCCAGGGGAAGACGTTGAACAGCACGTCCCCCGCCTCGTAGCCCATGGTGCGGGCCACCCGCCGGGCGTGCCGGACTCCGGCGAAGTGCGGCAGCAGCGCTCCCTTGGACCGGCCCGTGGTCCCCGAGGTGGCCATGACGACGGCGGGGTCCGCCGGTCCCGGACGCCGCGCCGGAAGGCGGTGTGGCGCGGCGAGCAGGTCGTCCAGATCGGCCGAGCCCGGCAGCTCGGCCGCCTCCCGCCCGGTCACGAGCACCACGCGGTCCATCCCCGCGGCCAGCTCGACCAGGCCGGGGTTGGCGCGCACGGCGTCCGTGCCGGCGATGAGCACGCGCGCCCCGGCGGCCCCGGCCAGCCGCCGCGCCGCGTCGAGCCGTACGTCCAGAGCCAGCGGCACCTCCACGGCGCCGAGCCTGGCCAGGGCGAACATCACCTCGACCAGCCGCGGCCCCGGCGGCAGGCACGTGAGGACCCGGTCTCCGCCCGTCACCAGGCCGGCGAGCCCGCCCGCGGCGGCGGTCGCCCGCTCCAGGCACTCGCCGACCCGCAGCGAGGCGCCGCCCTCGAACCGCACGAGCTCCGCCTCCGGAGCGCCGGCCGCCCGGCGCTCCAGAAGGTCGAGCATCGTCTCCGGCGCGGCCGTGACACCGTCCGTGGCATCGTCCATGTTCTCCCTCACGAGATGACAGGATGTCCCACCGCCGTCACGGGGACCACGGCGGGTGGATCGATGTACGGACCGCGAGCCGCCGGGGAACGCGTCTAGTCCACCTCCACGACGGCCTCGGCGAACTGGGCCGAGTACAGGCGGGCGTAGGCCCCGCCCTCGGCCAGCAGCGACTCGTGCGTGCCCTGCTCCACGATCCGGCCGTCCTCCATGACGAGGATCAGGCTGGCGTCGCGGATCGTGGACAGCCGGTGGGCGATCACGAAGCTGGTGCGCCCCTCGCGCAGCGAGCTCATCGCCCGCTGGATGAGCACCTCGGTGCGGGTGTCGACCGAGCTGGTGGCCTCGTCCAGGATCAGGATCGCCGGCTCGGACAGGAACGCCCGGGCGATCGTGATCAGCTGCTTCTCGCCCGCGCTGACCGTCCCGCCCTCCTCGTCGATCACCGTGTCGTAGCCGTCGGGCAGCGTGTGCGCGATGCGGTCCACGTGGGCGGCCTCCGCGGCTGCCTCGATCCGCTCGCGGGTGGCGCCTTCCGCCCCGTAGCCGATGTTCTCCGCCATCGTGCCGCCGAACAGCCAGGTGTCCTGCAGCACCATGCCGATGTTGGCGCGCAGCTCCTCCCTGGACATCTCGGCGACGTCGACGCCGTCGAGCGTGATGCGGCCGCCGGTCACCTCGTAGAAGCGCATGATGAGGTTGACCAGCGTCGTCTTGCCCGCTCCCGTGGGGCCGACGATGGCCACGGTCTGGCCGGGCTCCACGGTCAGCGACAGGTTCTCGATCAGCGGCCGGTCCGGCGCGTACCGGAAGGACACGTTCTCGAACGCCACCCGTCCCCTGACCTGCGCCGGCCGCTCCGGCTTGGCCGGCTCCGGCGACTGCTCGGGAGCCTCCAGCAGCTCGAAGACCCGCTCGGCCGAGGCGACACCCGACTGCACCAGGTTCGCCATGCCGGCCACCTGGGTGAGCGGCTGGCTGAACTGCCGCGAGTACTGGATGAAGGCCTGCACGTCGCCCAGCGAGATCGAGCCCGAGGCCACCTTGAACCCGCCCACCACGGCGACCAGCACGTAGTTGAGGTTGCCGATGAACATCATCGCCGGCTGGATGATCCCGGAGATGAACTGGGCGCGGAAGCTGGAGGTGAACAGGGCGTCGTTGTGCTGCTCGAAGATCTCGGCGGCCTCCTTCTGCCTGCCGAACACCTTGACCAGCGTGTGGCCGCCGTACATCTCCTCGATGTGGCCGTTGAGCTTGCCCGTCGAGGACCACTGCTTGATGAACTGCGGCTGGGAGCGCTTGCCGATGACGGTGGTGACGTAGACCGACACCGGCACGCTGACCAGCGCGATGAGGGCCAGGACGGGCGAGATCCAGAACATCACCACGAGCACCCCCACGACCGTCAGCACCGAGGAGATGAGCTGGCTCATCGTCTGCTGCAGCGTCTGGGCGATGTTGTCGGTGTCGTTGGTGGCGCGGCTGAGGATCTCGCCGCGCGGCTGGCCGTCGAAGTAGCTCAGCGGCAGCCGCGCCAGCTTGGCCTCGATCCGCTCGCGCAGCCGGAACGCCGCCCGCTGCACGACGGTCGTGGTCAGCCGGAACTGCACGATGCCGAGCAGCGCCGCCAGCACGTAGATCGCCAGCACCCAGGCCAGCACCTGGGCCAGCGCGGTGAAGTCGATGCCCTGGCCGGGCACCACGTTCATCGACGAGACCAGGTCGGCGAACGTGCCCTGGCCCCTGGCGCGCAGCCCCGCCACGGCCTGTTCCTTGGTGGCCCCGGCGGGCAGCTGGGCCCCGATGATGCCGGCGAAGATCAGGTCCGTGGCGTGGCCGAGGATCTTGGGGCCCGTCACGGTCAGCGCGACGCTGGCCGTGCCGAGGGCCAGGACGACGGCCAGCAGCGTGCGCTCGGGGCGCAGCAGCCGCAGCAGGCTGCGGAGCGTGCCGCCGAAGTCGAGGGCCTTCTCGGCGGGCCCGGACATCATCCTGCCCGGCCCGAAACTGGGCTGGGGCCGGCGCGCGGGCGCTTGGGTCGTCATGCCGCGGCCTCCTGTTCGGTGAGCTGGGACAGCACGATCTCCCGATAGGTCGGGCAGGTCGTCATGAGTTCGGCGTGGGTGCCGCTGCCGACCACGCGGCCGTCGTCGAGGACGAGGATGCGGTCGGCGTCGCGGATGGTGTTCACCCGCTGGGCCACGATGACGATCGTGGCGTCGGCGATCTCCTCGGCCAGCGCCGCGCGCAGCCGGGCGTCGGTGGCGTAGTCGAGGGCGGAGAAGGAGTCGTCGAACAGGAAGATCTCGGGCCGGTGCACCAGGGTCCTGGCGATGGCCAGGCGCTGGCGCTGGCCGCCGGAGACGTTCGTGCCGCCCTGGGAGATCGGCTCGTCGAGGCCGCCGGGCATCGCCTCGACGAACTCACGGGCCTGGGCCACCTCCAGGGCCTTCCACAGCTCCTCGTCGGTCGCGTCCGGCTTGCCGTACCTCAGGTTGGAGGCGACGGTGCCGGAGAAGAGGTAGGGCGACTGCGGCACCAGGCCGACCGCCCGGGAGAGCGCGGCCGCGTCGAGCTCGCGCACGTCGACGCCGTCGACCAGCACCTCGCCGGCGCTCGCGTCGAACAGGCGCGGGATGAGGTTGAGCAGCGTCGTCTTGCCGCTGCCCGTGCTGCCGATGATCGCGGTGGTACGGCCGGGCCGCGCCGCGAAGCTCACGCCGCACAGCACCGGCTCCTCGGCACCCGGATAGCGGAAGTCCACCGACCGCAGCTCCAGCTCGCCGAGATGTCTGTCTGGGGTGACGGGGGCCTTCGGCGGGTGCACGGTCGGCTCGGTGTCGAGCACCTCCTCGATGCGCTCGGCGCAGACCTCCGCCCGCGGGATCATCATGAACATGAACATCGCCATCATCACCGACATGAGGATCTGCATCAGGTAGGAGATGACCGCGGTCAGCGCGCCCACCTGCATGCTCCCGTCGGCGATGCGGTGCCCGCCGAACCACACCACGGCGACGCTGGAGACGTTCACCACCAGCATCACGGAGGGGAACATCAGCGCCATCAGCCGCCCGACCCGCAGCGACACGTCGGTCAGCTGGTCGTTGGCCACGCCGAAGCGCTCGCGCTCGTGCTTGTCGCGGACGAAGGCCCTGATGACCCGGATGCCGGTGATCTGCTCGCGCAGCACCTGGTTGATCCGGTCGATGCGCTCCTGCATCGTGCGGAAGAGCGGGCGCATCAGCACCACGATCACGCCCACGATGACGATCATCACGGGCAGCACGACGAGCAGCAGCGACGACAGCGCCGCGTCCTGGCGCAGCGCCAGCACGATGCCGCCGACGCACATGATCGGCGCCGCCACCATCATCGTGAACGTCATCAGCACGAGCAGCTGGATCTGCTGCACGTCGTTGGTGGTCCGGGTGATCAGGGACGGGGCGCCGAACCTGTTGACCTCCTGGACGGAGAAGTCCTGCACCCGGCGGAAGATCGCGGCCCGCAGGTCCCGGCCCAGGGCCATCGAGGTCCGGGCGCCGTAGTAGACGGCCACGATCGAGCAGACGATCTGGATGAGGGTCACACCGAGCATCACCAGCCCGATGCGCATGATGGTTCCGGTGTCGCCCTTGACGACGCCGTCGTCGATGATGTCGGCGTTGAGGGTGGGGAGATAGAGCGTGGCCAGGGTCTGCACGAACTGGAAGAGGACCACGAGTGTGATCTCTTTCCCGTACGGCCTGAGCTGGACCCGCAGGAGACGGAGCAGCATCAAGAGGCGCTTTCTGTCGATGGGGTGGGGGAGGGCCGCACGAGCAGCCCGTCGAGCAGAACGGAGACGATCTCCTCGTCGTCCAGGTCGCCGAACTCGCCGATCCGGCCGAAGCCGCGGTGCTCGCTCGACGCGATCAGCACGAGCAGCAGTTGCGCCGTGGCCTCGGGCGAGCGGCGCAGCCGGTCGCGGTCGGGCTCGATCAGGGCGGCGAGCCCGTCCACGATCAGGCGCCGGCCCTCCATGATCTGCTTGAAGAACTCGGCGTCGTCGGCCATCAGCTCCTTGGGCACGGCCAAGAGGTTGACGTTGGCCCTCATCCCCGTCCGCAGCATCGCGACCGCCTCGCTCAGCCGCGTGCGCAGCTCGGCCCGCGTGCCGATGCCCGCCAGCGCCTGCGCCGCCGGCCGCGAGTCGAACGCGACCATGAGCGTCGCCCGCAGCAGCGAGGCCTTGTCGGGGAAGACGCCGAAGATCGTGCCCTCGGCCACGCCCGCGGCCTCGGCGATCTGACGGGTACTCACCGCTGCGCCGTACTCGCGCAGCAGCGGGAGCGTGGCGGCGATGAGCGCGGCACGGCGGTCTTCCGGCGCCATGGCCGGCACCCTTCGTCTCCTCCTGTTCATAGCGGGCAATCCTAATGAGCGAGTACTCACTCGTTCAAATGGTTATACGTCAGGACCAACCGCTACGCTCCATCCGTGCTCAAACCTTGGTTGCCCGGTTTCCTGCTGCTCGCCGCCATCTGGGGCAACAGCTTCTTCTTCATCAAGGTCGCGGTGGAGGCCCTCCACCCGCTCCAGGTCTCCTTCGGCCGGATGGTCATCGGGGCGCTGGTGCTCCTGCTGGCCGTGCTGCTCGGCGGGAAGCGGCTGCCGCGCGACCCGCGCCTGTGGGGCCACTTCCAGGTCGCCTCGATCGTGCTCACCACGTTGCCGTTCACCCTCTTCGCGTACGGCGAGCAGTACGTCTCCTCCGTGGTCGCCGCCATCTGGAACGCCACCACCCCGCTCTGCACGCTCGCCTTCACCCTGCTGCTGCGCACCGAGAAGGCGACCGCCGGCCGGGTGGCGGGCCTCGGCCTCGGCTTCGCGGGCGTCATGGTCGTGCTCGGGATCTGGCAGCCGATGGGCGGCGGGCAGCTCGGCGGCAGTCTGGCCTGCTTCGCCGCCGCGGCCTGCTACGGGATCGGCGGCGCCTACATGGGCCGCTTCATCACCGGCCGGCGCCCCGAGCCGCCGGTCGTGCTGGCCGCCGGGCAGTTGCTCAGCGGCGCGGTCCAGCTGGCCGTGATCACGCTGCTGGCCGGGGTGCCGCTGGTGGACCCGCACGCGCCCGCCGCGGTCTGGTGGAGCCTGGCCGGGCTCGGCGGGCTGGGCACCGGGCTGGCGTACCTGCTGCTCTACTGGGTGCAGGTCCGCGCCGGGGTCACCACGACCTCCACGGTCACCTACCTGCTGCCGGTCTTCGCGGCGGTCTCCGGGGTGGCCATCCTGGGCGAGGGCCTCAGCTGGAACCAGCCGGTCGGCGCCGTCGTCATCCTCGCCGCCATCGCCCTCACCCAGCGTGCCGCGCCCCGTCCCGTTCCCGCTCCGCCCGAGCAGGCCCCCGGCGCGGTGGATCACCCGGCGCCCCAACCGTGAACGGGGGATGAATTCTGCCGTAAGGTCGCCTTTCCGACCGCGCGGACGCGGCAATCGCCATTCCATAATTCCAGCCATGGGGGTTATTTCTAGAAACAGGATGCGATGAAGCGCTGGATCGGTGTCATTCTGGCGGCGGTTCTGGCCGGGGTGGCGGTCGTGGCGATCCTCTTGGGGAACCGGGCGGACGAGGCCCCGGAGGCGCTGGTGGTGCGGGGGGTCATCGGGTCGGAGAAGAAGCCGTTCTTCGACGACCCCCGGGTCAAGGCGGCCTTCGCCAAGCACGGGCTGCGGGTCGAGGTGGACACCGCGGGGTCGCGGCAGATCGTCACCGCCGTGGACTTGAGCCGCTACGCCTTCGCCTTCCCCTCCAGCGTTCCCGCCGCCGAGCGGATCAAGCGCGACCGCAAGGCGGTCACCACCTATTCGCCGTTCTACTCGCCGATGGCGGTGGCCACGTTCGAGCCGATCGCGAAGCTGCTGGTGGGGGCGGGCGTGGTCCGCGATTCCGGCAAAGGCTACCAAATCCTCGATATTAGGAAATATCTGGATTTAATAGGCAAAGGCACTCGTTGGGATCAGCTTCCCGGCAATTCTGCTTACCCGGCTCGTAAGCGGGTCCTCCTCACCACCACCGACATCCGTACCTCCAACTCGGCCGCCATGTACCTGTCGGCCATCGGCTATGTCGCCAACGGCGAGGACGTGCCCACCTCCGACGCCCAGATCGCCAAGATCGCCCCGATGATCGCCCCCGCCGTGCTCGACCAGGGCTTCTCCGAGTCCACCAGCGAGGCGTCGTTCGACGACTACCTGGCGCTCGGCGCGGGCAAGACGCCGCTGCTGGTCGTCTACGAGGCGCAGTACCTGGCGCACGTCTTCGCCGGCGACGGCGCGATCAAGCCCGAGATGCGGCTGATCTATCCCTCGCCGACCGTGCTCAGCAAGCACACGCTGGTCCCGCTGACCCAGCCGGGCGACCGGGTGGGGCAGCTGCTCACGAAGGACGCCGAGCTGCAGAGCCTGGCGGCCGCGTACGGCTTCCGCACCACCGACCCTCAGGCGTTCGCCGGCCTGGTCGCCAAGACCGGGGCACCTGCGGCGGCCGAGCTGGTGGACGTCGTCGAACCGCCCACGTACGAGCGGCTGGACCAGCTCATCACCACCATCGACTCAGCCCGGCCCTAGCAAGGAGATCCCGCACGTGTCCGATCTGGTGCTCACGCCGCCCGAGCCGGTCGCCCCGGTCCCGGCCGAGACGGCGGCCACCATGCTGCCGATCGCCGGCGAGCGCGCCGCCGAGCTGGCTGCCAAGGCCCGCGACTTCGCCGGCGAGCTGAGCGGTCTCGACCACCGCTCCCCCGAGTTCTCCCGCAAGGTGCACGACATCTCCTCGATGGGCGACACCGAGATCAAGTCGGCCTCCCAGGTGGCCAACCGCATGCTCAAGCGGCCGGTCGCCGCCCTGGACGCGGCCCGGGGCGAGGGCGCCGACGCCCAGGGCAGGGTCGCCAAGGAGCTGGTGGCGCTGCGCCGTACCGTCGTGGACCTGGACCCGAAGCAGGCGGTCAGCGGGACGCGCAAGCTCCTGGGCCTCATCCCGTTCGGCGACCGGCTGCGCGACTACTTCGCCAAGTACCAGTCCGCGCAGAAGCACATCGACGACATCATCCGCGCGCTGAAGTCCGGCCAGGACGAGCTGCTGCGCGACAACGCCGCCATCGAGGGCGAGAAGGCGAACCTGTGGGAGACGATGACCCGGCTGCAGGAGTACGCGGTCCTGGCCCAGGCCATGGACGCCGCTCTTGAGGAGCGCATCGCGCTGGCCGACGAGGAGCGGGCCACGGCGCTGCGGTCCGACGCCCTGTTCACCGTGCGCCAGCGCCACCAGGACCTGCTCACCCAGCTCGCCGTGTCGGCCCAGGGCTACCTGGCGCTCGACCTCGTACGCAAGAACAACCTGGAGCTGAGCAAGGGCGTGGACCGCGCCACCACGACCACGGTCGCGGCGCTGCGCACGGCGGTCACGGTCGCGCAGGCGCTGGCGAACCAGAAGCTGGTGCTCGACCAGATCACCGCACTGAACGCCACGACCGGTGACCTGATCCTGGCCACCAGCGAGATGCTGCGCACCCAGGCGGGCGCGATCCAAAACCAGGCGGCCTCGACGACCGTGGATCTGGACACGCTGCGGCAGGCGTTCGACAACGTCTACGCCACGATGGACATGATCGACGCGTTCCGGTCGAAGGCCGTGGACAACATGGCGGCCACCGTCGACAGCCTGTCCGTCGAGCTGGGGCACGCCAAGGCGTACCTGGAGCGGGCCCGGGAGGGCGAGCGATGAGACGAGTCCTGCCTCTCGTCCTGCTCGCCGCCCTGCTGGCGGGCTGCGGCGGGGGCGAGGAGCCCGCCGACGCGCCCGACGTGCTCCGCGTGCTGGCCGGCAGCGAGATCAAGGACCTCGAGCCGCTGCTGCGGCGGGCCGAGGCGGAGGCCGGCGTCAAGGTGCGGCTCACCTACACCGGCACGCTCGACGGCGCCGAGCAGGTCGCGAGCGGCCGCGCCGACGGCCGGCTGGACGCGGTCTGGTTCTCCTCCAACCGCTACCTGTCCCTGATCGACGGCGCGCAGGCCAGGCTGTCCACCCAGTCCAAGATCATGATCTCCCCCGTCGTGCTGGGGCTGAAGCCCGCCAAGGCCCGCGAGCTCGGCTGGGACGGCAAGCAGGTCACCTGGGCCGACATCGCGCGGGCGGCCAAGGCGGGCAGGTTCGGCTTCGCCATGACGAACCCCGCCTCCTCCAACTCCGGCTTCTCCGCCCTGGTCGGGGTGGCCGCGGCGCTGTCGGACGCGGACGGCGCGCTCAGCGCCGAGCAGGTCGCGTCGGTGACGCCGCGGCTGAAGGAGTTCTTCTCGGCGCAGCGCCTGACGGCCGGCTCGTCGGGGTGGCTGGCCGACGCCTACGCCCGCGACCGGCGCGTGGACGGCATGGTCAACTACGAGTCGGTCCTGCTGGGGATGCGCGAGCCGCTGACGCTCGTCTACCCGTCCGACGGCGTGGTGACCGCCGACTACCCGCTCACGCTGCTCGCCTCGGCCCCCGAGCCCAAGAAGGCCCTGTACGGCAAGCTCACCGCCTGGTTACGCAGCCCCGCCGTGCAGAAGGACATCATGACCGGCACCCACCGCCGGCCGATCACGCCGGGCGTGGCCCCGGACCCGCGCTTCGGCGGCAGGCAGCTGATCGAGCTGCCGTTCCCCAACCGGCGCAGCACCGCCGACGAGCTGATCGCCACCTACCTCAACCAGGTGCGGGTCCCGGCGGAGACCCGGTTCGTGCTGGACACCTCGGGCTCGATGGCGGGCGAGCGGATCGACGCGCTGCGGCAGGCGCTGGTCGCCCTGACCGGCGCCGACACCTCCGCCACCGGCGCGTTCTCGCGCTTCAGCAACCGCGAGGCCGTCACGATGATCCCGTTCAGCAACGCGCCGATGCGGCCGGTCCCGTTCACCGTGCCCGAACGCGACCCGCAGCCGGTGCTCGCCCAGATCAAGGCGTTCGCGGAAGGGCTGTCCGCGGGCGGCGGCACCGCGATCTACGACAGCCTGACCGCCGCCTACGAGCGCCCGGTGACGCCCGGGCACTACACCTCGGTCGTGCTCATGACCGACGGCGACAACACCGACGGCTCCGACTACGCCGCCTTCGAGGCCCGTTACCGGGCGCTGCCGGAGGACCGGCGGGCGCCGGCGTTCGTGGTGCTGTTCGGCGAGAGCGACGTCGAGGAGATGCGCAAGGTCGCCGAGCTGACCGGCGGCGCCGTGTTCGACGCCCGCAAGACGTCGCTGAGCAGCGCGTTCAAGGAGATCCGTGGCTATCAGTGAGCGCGTCGTGCGCTACCTGGGCTCGAACCGGAACATCGCCGGCTCCTGTCTGGCGCTGCTCGGCCTGGTGGCCCACTTCCTGGGCCTGGCGGGCGCGTTCTGGCCGGTGGTCGTGGTGGCGCTGTACGGGGTGGGCGCGCTGCTGGCCCCGCCGGACCGGGTCCGGCTGACGATCTCGCACGCCGAGGTGGAGACGCGGGCGCTCAGGGCCGACCTGGACGAGCTGCTGCGGCGGATCGGCGGCCGCTTCCCCGTCGACGTGCACGCGGCCGTGGCCGCGCTGGCCGAGGTCCTGAGGGGCGTGCTGGACCGCGCCGAGCAGCTCACCGCCTCCCCCGACCAGCTGCACGTGGTGTCGCAGACGATCCGGCTGTACCTGCCCGCCAGCCTGGAGGCGTACGCGAACCTGCCGCGCGGCTACGCCCTCACCCGCCGCGGCGGGCGGGAGCGCAGCGCGCACGAGGAGCTGCTCGCCCAGCTCGGCCTGCTCGACGCCCAGCTGCGCAAGGTGGCCGAGGCCATCCACCGGGGGGACGAGCAGGCGCTGCGCGATCAGGGCCGGTTCCTGCGGGACAAGTTCGGCGGCTCGGAGCTGGACCTGAGCTGAGGGCTTGTGGGCTCCTGGGCTCGTGGGTTCAGCCCGCGGACCGGTCGGCGGGCAGGCGGCGCCGGCGGGCGGTGTCCGTCAGCGCCGGGCGGCGCCAGGCGCCGTCGGCGCGGTAGAGGTCGGTGCCCGGCGGGATGATCTCGTCGATACGGTCGAGGGTCCGGTCGTCGAGGGTGAGCGCGGCTCCCTTGAGCGTCGCCTCCAGCTGCTCCATGGTGCGGGGGCCGATGATGACCGAGGTGACGGCCGGGTGCGCCGCGGGGAAGGCGACCGCGAGCTCGGGCAGCGAGCAGCCGAGGTCCGTCGCGAGCTCGATCAGCTCCTCCACCACCTCGAGCTTGGTGGCGTTCTCGGGGATGGAGGGGTCGAAGCGGTTCGGGCTGAGCGAGGCGCGGCCGGTGGTCAGGTCGATGGGCTGTCCCTTCCTGAACCGGCCGGTCAGGAAGCCGGACGCGAGCGGGCTCCACGTCAGCACGCCCATGCCGTACCGCCGGCACACCGGCAGCACGTCGGCCTCGACGCCGCGGGCGAGCAGCGAGTACGGCGGCTGCTCGGTCCTGAAACGCCGCAGGCCGCGGCGTTCGGACACGTGGTGCGCCTCGACGATGTCCTCGGCGGGGAACGTCGAGCAGCCGAACGCCCGGATCTTGCCCTGCCCGACGAGGTCGCCCAGCACGTCGAGGGTCTCCTCGATGTCGGTCGTGTGGTCGGACCGGTGCACCTGGTAGAGGTCGATCCAGTCGGTCTGGAGCCGCTTGAGGCTCTCCTCGACCTCCTTGAGGATCCAGCGCCGCGAGTTGCCGCCCCGGTTCGGCCCCTCCCCCATCGGGAAGTGCACCTTCGTGGCGAGCACGACGTCGTCACGGCGGCCCCGCAGCGCCTTGCCCACGATCTCCTCGGACTCGCCCGCCGAGTACATGTCGGCCGTGTCGATGAAGTTGATGCCCTGGTCGAGGGCGTGGTGGATGATCCGGGCGCAGTCGTCGTGGTCGGGGTTGCCGACCGCGCCGAACATCATGGCGCCGAGACAGTGGACGCTCACCTCGATGCCCGTGCCGCCGAGGACGCGGTAACGCATGATCAGACTCCTAGCGATGTGGATGGGGTGCGGGGCGCGCGACGGAGCCTACGGGCTAGAGCCGACTCTAGATCAAGCAGCCGCCGGGAGCCGCAGGTGGACGGGGAGGGCGGACAGGCCGTTCATGAGCAGTGACGGCGTCCGGGTCAGGCTCTCCGCGGGCACCGCCAGGCGAAGGTCGGGGAAGCGGTCGAGCAGCGTGCGGAACGCGATGCGGGCCTCGACCCGGGCGAGCGGCGCGCCGACGCAGTAGTGGATGCCGTGCCCGAAGGCGACGTGCGTCGGGGCCTCCCGGGTGACGTCCAGCGCGGCGCCCATGGGGAAGACCCGCGGGTCGCGGTTGGCGGCGACCAGCGCGAAGTACACGACCGAGCCCGCCGGGAGCCTCACCCCGCCGGCCTCCACGGGCTCCACCGTGCGGTACGACAGGGTGGTCTGCACGGGCCCGTCATGGCGCAGGAGCTCCTCGATCGCCGGGTCGAGGAGCTCGGGGCGCTTGCGGAGCAGGGCGAGCTGGCCGGGGTGGGTGAGCAGGGAGCGCATGCCGTTCCCGATGAGGTTCACCGTCGTCTCGTGGCCGGCGATCACCAGCAGGAAGATCATCGACGTCAGCTCGTCCTGGCTGAGCCCTTCGCCGTCGTCGCGGGCCGCGATCAGGTCGGACAGCAGGTCGTCCTGCGGGTCGCGGCGCTTCTTCCCGATCAGTTCGCGGCTGTAGGCGAGCAGCGAGGCGACCGCCGCGTGGAATTCCTCGTAGCTGTAGATGCCGGGGGAAACGGCCGGCAGGGTCCATTCGCGGAAATCGGCCCGCTCCGCCTCGGGGATGCCGATCAGCTCGCAGATCACGCCGATCGCCAGCGGGTAGGCCAGCGCCGAGATGAGATCGACGGTCCCCCGGCCGTCGGCCTCGGCGAGCAGGTCGTCGGTGAGCTGCCGGATCCGCGGGACGAGCTTCTCGACCCTGCGGCGGGTGAACGTCGAGGTCACCAGCCTGCGCAGCCGCGGGTGGTCCGGCGGGTCGCTGTTGAGCATGGTCGTGTGGATGCCGCGCGCCACATCCTGGGGCAGTTGGTGCGCGTACGCCCCCGATGTCCAGCCGCCCTTGACCAGCCGCGGGTCGGCCAGCAGCGCCCTGGTCTCGGCGTAGCCGGTCACCAGCCACGCCTGCGTGCCGGCCGGCGTCGTGATCGGGTGGACGGGCCCCCTGGCGGCGAGGTCCGCGTAAATGTGGTGCCGCTCGTCGCCGCGAATCGCGGTGAACGGCGCCGGCCCGGATTCTCTGGGCGCGGAATCAGACAAGGCAATCCCCCATTGCTTTGATTAGTGAATTCGCGGGGGGAAACGTTACTCATGGGCGATATGCGGGCCGTTGACAGAAGGTAGACGCCCGGGACTACGTACTTACGTTCGACGGCTAGGTAGTGATCCGGGTATCCCTCCCGTGCCGCTCGCGGCGCCGCCGTACGCACGCTGGATCCATCGACAACACCATCGAGGAACGAGGAAAACATCAACCATGTGCAAGCACCGGCCACGGTGCTCATCCGCATACGCCGCCTATCGACTCGCAGGTGGGAGTCCCGCATGAACGACCACGCCTTCATGAACCACGGCGCTGGACACCATCTCGACCTGAGCGTCCTGAGCCGGGCCTGGGACTGGATCAAGTCCAGGGCCCTGGGCTCCGACGAGAGCGAGGTTCCGGGTGAGCGGGTAGCCACCTGGTCGCTGTCACCGGACACGCGCGCGCGGCCTCTCATCCACGCCCGGCTGGCCTCATGGGGGCTCGACGGGCTGGCAGAGGCCGCCGAGCTGCTGGTGGAACAGCTGGTCGCCGACGTCGAGGAGCACGCGCCCGGGCCGTACCGGCTGACCGTCTGGGCCACCGACGGCATGCTGCGCTGCGAGGTCGAGGCGGAGGCCGCGGACGACTCGCCGATGCCGCATGATCTGCGGGTGTTCCGGCGGCTGGCCTGCTGCTGGGGCGCCGCGGGCAATGCCTTCTGGTTCGAGATCCCGATGAACGCTCAGGACAAGTGCCGCAACTCCGGTTGGGCCTCGGGAGGCCGGATCGCGTAGGTGACGGCGCGGTCGACGCCCAGCTTCGTCCCGTGGCGGAAGGCGGACGTGAACGCCGGTTTCCCGAGCGCCTGGCGGGCCTGCCGCGTGCAGCGTTCGTGCCAGGCTGCGCAGTAGCAGAGCCGTTCGGGTGAGGCGCCCGCCGCCTGCCACAACGCGTGCGCCGCGCCGAGGAGTTCGGCGGCCCTCTCGTGCTCCTCCCGGGCGCCGGCGATCCAGGCCAGCACTTCCAGGCACTGGGTCAGGCACCACCGGTCGTCGATCTCTCCGGTGAACCGCGCGGCCGACGTCAGGAGAGTCTCGGCCTGCTCGTAGTCGCCCAGGTTCCACCGCGCGACGCCGAGCGCGAACTGGGCATACGCGCGTGACACCAGCGCATGGTGGGACTCGCTCAGGGCCAGCAGCTCCTCGCCGAACTCCGCGGCCAGGCCGGGGTCCTCGGTCGATCCGTACGCGGCGGCGAAATAGAGGTTGAACATGAGCCCGTCCATGTCGTTCAGGGACCGGTGGAGGGCGAGCGACTCGCGCAGCAGCGCGAGGCCGCGCCGGGTGTCGCCGGCGGTGCAGGCGGCCACGCCCGCGGTCCGGACGGCGTACGGCACGAGGTCCTCGTTCCCCGATCTGCCGGCGAGGGCGCGGCAGTCCTCCAGCAGCGGCATCGCCGCGTCGAGATCTCCCTGGCGCAGGGCGAGCATGCTGTCCGCCCAGAGCGCCGTCGCCCTGGCCCGGCCGGGCTCCGGCACCAGCTCCAGGCCGCGCTCGATCCAGTAGCGGCCCTCTGTGAGCGCGCCGGCGAGCACCCAGAAGCACCACATCGCGGACGCGGTGCCCAGGCCCAGGGGCGCCAGCGCGGGCTCGTTCAGGCACGCCTGGAGCGCGACGCGGATGTTGGGCAGCTCCTGGCGCAGGGCCAGGTACCGATCCAGCTGGTCGGACACCAACTGGTCGGTCCGGTGCGTCTCCGTCAGCTCGCGGTAGTGGCCGACGAAGCGCCTGCGCAGCCATTGCCGCTCGGCGGGCGTCAGCTGCTCGCAGCCGTACGCGCGCAGGCTCTCCAGCATGCGGAAGCCGAGCCCGCCCGGGTACAGGACCGACTTGTCCACCAGCCCGGCCAGGAGGTCGAGCACGTCGGCCGGATCGATGCCCTCGCCCGCGCACACCGTCTCCGCGGTGTCCAGATCGACCCCTCCGGCGAACATCGACAGCCGGGCCCACAGCCGCCGCTCCTCGGGCGAACACAGCCGGAAGCTCCATTGGATGGTCGCCCGCAGCGTCTGGTGCCGCGGCAGGGCCATGGGGCCGCCGGTGGCCAGCACGTCGAAGCGCTGGTCCAGCTCGTACGCGAGCTCCTCCAGCGACAGGGTGCGCAGCCGGGCCGCGGCCAGCTCGATCGCCAGCGGGATCCCCTCCAGCCGCCGCACCAGCCGCACCACGCAGGTGAGGTTGCCCGCGTTCAGGGAGAAGCCCGGCACGACGTGCGCCGCGCGCTCCACGAACAGGCGCATCGAGTCGTGCCTGGCGGCCTCCCGTACGGTGCGGCTGGGCGTCTGCGGGCCGGCCGGTGCCTCCTCGTGAAGCGCCGGGCCCCCGTGGAGCACCTGGACAGGGCCGGGTACGGACAGCGGCGGGACCGGGAGCACCTGCTCGCCGTGCACGCCCAGCGAGTGCCTGCTGGTCACCAGGACCCGCAGGCGGGGTGTGGCGTGCAGCAGCCGTTCCACGAAGTGCGCGCAGAGCATGTCCAGGTGCTCGCAGTTGTCCAGGACCAGCAGCATCCGCCTGTTGGACAGGTGCTCCACCAGCAGCCCCATGGGATCCGGGTGAACTCCGCGCAGCCCCAGGGCCTCGGCCACCGCCGGCTCCAGCAGCTCGCCGGTCTCCAGGGTGGCGAGCTCGATCACCTCGACGCCGTCCCGGTACTTGTTTCGCAGGTTGTCCGCGAGCCTGAGCGCCAGCCGGGTCTTGCCGACCCCGCCGGGGCCGGTCAGGGTGAGCAGCCGCGTCCTCGACAGCGCCTTGCGCGCCGCCGACAGTTCCCACCTTCGCCCAATGAAGGTGGATTTATCCAACAAAAATGTCATGAGGGCCCTGCCACTCCCGTGAGACACCGAACGGCGCCAAGCCTCCACACCCCAGAGTATTCCTGGCCCGTTTCACGGCACAGCCGTCCGGAGCCGCCGGAGTCGCGTCTTATCATTTCCCAGCAAAAGGCGTCCTGCACCATTTTGCCAATGCGAGCCAACAAATTTGCCGGACACTTGATTTCGATGAATCGCATCGGCTCCATGTGATTCCTTATTCATCATGAACCTCACCGCGGAGCCGGCCGTCGTCCGCCGCCCGTATCGCTGGGTCGTGCTGGCGCTGGCGTGGGCCGCCTTCACGATGACCGCCGTGGACCGATCCACCTGGGGTCCCGCCTCGGTGGCGGTGGGCGAGCACCTCGGCGTGTCGCTGGCCGGGCTCGGCGTCTTCGCCACCGGCTACTACGTCGGCTACGTCGTCTCCAATGCCGGGGGCGGCGTGCTGACCGACTGGCTGAGCCCCCGGGTGGTCGTCGGCTGCTCGCTCTTCCTCGCCGGCGGGTTCATGATCCTGTTCGGCGGGACGGACTCCGTGGCGATGGGCATCGCGTTCCAGGCCGGGGTCGGGGTGTTCGCCGGGTGCGACTACTCGGCCGGGGTCAAGCTCATCTCCCAGTGGTTCCCGTCCAAGGACCGCGGGTTCGCCATGGGCGTGTTCATGACCGCCACCTCGCTGGGCACGGTGATCGCGAACGCGGTCGTCCCGAGCCTCATCGCCGCCTCCGGGTGGCGTACGTCCTACCACGTGTTCGGCGCCGCCTCGATGGTCGTCGCGGTGTTGTGCCTGCTGCTGCTGCGCGACGGCAAGGCCACATCCGCCGCCCGCGCGGTGCCGGACCTGCGCCCGCTGGCCCGCGACCGGGACCTGTGGCTGCTCGGCCTGGCCGGGTTCGGCGCGCTGTGGGGCACCTACGGCTTCATCACCTGGTCCAACGCGCTGATGATCAAGGGCGGTCACCTGACCCCGGTGCAGGCCGGCACCGTGGTCGCGATCTTCGGCGTCGCCGCCATCGCGGCGAAGCCGTGCATGGGCATGGTGTCCGACCTGTTCGGCGGCCGGCGCAAGCTCCCGGCCGTCGCCGTGCTCGCCGCCTTCGTCGTGACGCTGCTGGTGTTCGGCACCCGCGACAGCCTGACCGGGTTCCTGTGGGTGGCGCCGTTCCTGGGGATCGCGGCGTACGTGTACAGCCCGCTGATGATCGCGCTGATCCCGGAGCTCGCCGGGGTCCGGCTCGCCGGGTCGGCGGCCGGCGCGACGAACGCGTTCTGGCAGCTCGGCAGCACGACCGTGCCGGTGGTGCTGGGCCTGGTGTTCCAGGCGACCCACTCGTTCTTCTGGGCCTTCGCCACGCTCGCCGCGGGGCCGCTGCTCGGCCTGGTCCTCCTGCTGGGGGTCCGGGAGCACAGGCTCGGCGCGCGCGTCCCCGCCGTGACCGCTCTCACGGGGTGAGGACCGCGCACCCATCCCGCTTCTCTCGATCGAGGACGCCGGCGGTCGACAAGATCGCGCTCGAAGAGCACTTCGGGGCCACCGACCCGGACACCGTCGAGCAGTCGGCCACGCACTTCACGGCCCATGCCTGGCCCGCGCACCGCGAGCCGACCGGGCGTGCCGCCTCAACGACCACGCGGCCGAGCAGATCGCCCGGCGGCCCGACCGGCTCGCCTTTTTCGCCGCGCTGCCCATGCGGGGCCCCGACGCGGCCGTGACCGAGCTGGGGCTGGTGTGCGCGCTGATCAACGGGTTCTCGCAAGTCGGCGCATGTTCTCGGCCGACTACGCGAGGCCGCCGCCTGGAGCCGAACGAGAACGACCTCGCCAAGATCGGCCGTACGAACGCGCGGCGGCTCCTGCGGCTGTGAGCTCCGGTCGGCACATCGAGGGAATGCGGGTGAAGGGATTCTGGAGCGTGGGCGCCGACTGCGTCGGGGCGGGGGCGGCTCCAACGGCCGAGCCCACGACGCCGGCGCAGACCGAGAAGGCGGAACGGCCGACGAGGCCACCCTCGGCACCCAGGCGGACGCCCCGCCGAAGACCTCGGCGCCCGCCCCCAAGCCAACCCGCACCAAGAAACCCGCGAGCGCCGCGGTGAGCAACGATTCAGGGGTCGGCCCGACCCCCGTCCCACCCCCGTCCCGACCCCCGTCCCGACCTCCGTCCCGACCTCCGAAGATCCACCGGAGCGGCGCGCGGAGACCAGTGACGGAGGGCACGAGAGGCTGTGAGGTCACGCTCTGCTCGGAGGCGATCCCACCGGCTGGCCACCCCCGTTGATCAACAGGACGCCCGCGACGAGCAGCGCCGCCGCCGGGACACCGGCCGACGCCAGGATCGTCGTACGGCGAAGCCCGGACGCCGGAGGGCGCGGACACCGGAGGGTGCGCGGACGAGGGCAGCGCGGTCGGTGACGGCAGCGCGGTCGGTGACGGCAGCGCGGTCGGTGACGGCAGCGCGGTCGGCGAGGTCAGCCGGGCGACCAGGTCAGCCGGGCGACCAGGTCGTCGGCGCTCGGCCGCTAGGCGGGATCCTTGGACAGACTGGCGGTGACGAGTTCGAGCAGCGTTCCGGCCGGCCCGGAGATCTCCGGCTCGTACGGCCCTCGTCCTCCACCGACGGCTGATTCACCGAGCCGCCAACAGACCGGGCAAAAAGCTGCCAGCGCGACAGTCGGAATGTCCCACACTCGCGATCAAGAAGCACTTGTTTTCCACGGAGATCACAATCTCCGTACAAACGCGGACAAATGTTGACCGTTCCACTTTCCTGATGGTTAATCGGAAGGGAGTGCGCCGCTTTCAACGGGGGAAGCGGCTCTTCATGGCCATGGGGGAAACATGACCAGGAGTCTTGTCGGCATGCTCTTAGCCGCCACCGTCGCGACCGGGGTCATCGCGGTGACGCCGACGGCGGCCTCGGCATCCGAACTGGGGCAGAGCGCCGCTCGTCCACACCTGCTCGACTACAAGATCTACTTCGGTAAGTGCGAGGACACCTGCCGCATCAAGGTGCGGATCAAGAGCGTCACTCGCCTGAAGCTCTACGATGTCAGCCTGAACGCCCGGCTCTGGGTCAACGGCAAGAAGGTCGGGTCCTGCTACGACTACGTCGGCAGCATCCGTCCCAAGGGGGTCCGCTGGGCCGGCTGCACCGTACGGTCGTCGAAACTGTCCACCATGTGGAACCGCTACCTCGACGGCGAAATCGACTTCAACACCGAGACCAAGACCAACGTCCACTACGAGTGGTATTCGTGACCGGCGGCCCAGGGGCCCTCTGCCCTGCTTCAGCGTAGGAGGCAGGCCGTCTGATCATTCCGTACGGATTCCGCAGCGAGCGTTGGGTGATCATGATTCCCCCAACGCTTGCTCAATGCGTTGGTCGGCCGCCTCGCGCTCGCCGCAGCCGGTCATCCCTACATAGTGGATGTCGGGCTGCGTGCACCACTTGGAGGACGACTCATCGTGGAGAGGGAAAGCGGCCATTCAAGGGAAATCTCGCGGCACACAACCGGGAAGCCGTCCCAGACGAAAGTTCTGATCGCATCGCGGAGATTCCGGGCTCAGCCCGAAGGTGCCAACGCAAGGGCAGGCCGCCCCGGCGAAGGCTTCCGATCACAGCACCAGCGTCGGGCTTTCGCCCCGGGCGATAGATAATCTGGCGTTCATAGAGGCTAGAAGCAGTCCTTTTGGGGCGTGCGTCCCGAGGCCTCGATCTCGACGGTCTTGCTCTTGGAGCTGCCGGGGGCCGTGAGGATCATCGCGATATGCAGCTTCTTGCCGGCGTGGCTGCCGCTGCCGCTGCCGCAGACCGAGCGCGCCTGCTTGGTGAGGTGGTGGAAGCGGTAGATGACCTTCTTCCAGTTCTTCTCCGGCGTCATGACCATCCACTCCTCACCGTCGGTCTTCTCGTCCGTACAGTGGCTGACGCCCTGGCAGGGGTGGGTGTACTGCTTGACGGACGCCTCGGCGGGGTGGCTCAGCAGCGCTCCCGTGGCTGCCGCGGCCACCAGGCCCAGGGCAAAGGTCTTCATCATGTGCACTTAGATGTTCGCGGCAACCTCAAGGTTCGCGACTGCCCGGGCTTACTTGCCATCGCTCTGCGCTCACTACGTCCACTGGCGAGCAATGCGGTGAACCTTTCCGGTCGCCGCACCAGCTGTCACTGCTCGGCGCGGCGATCCCAGGCCGAGGCGGTGCTGGATGAGCCGTTCCTGACGGAGTTTCCGCAGCGTGATGGCGATGGCGGCCAGCCCGTACGTATCCATCAGCTCCTGCTCGGACGGGAGCGGGTCGCCCAGCTTGAGCCGACCGGAGGTGATCGCGTCGCGCAGGTCCTCAACCAGGCGCCACGACGACGATACGGGGGCGCTCGTCATGCCGCCGGTCACGTACGTGCCCTTCGCGCGCACCGTCTCGACGCGGCCCTGCTCGCGCAGCTTGATGGCGTCCCGCACCGTGTTGCGGCTCACCTGCCAGCGGGCGCCGAGCTCCACCTCGGACGGCAGCTTGTCGCCGGGCTGCAACCTGCCCTTGTCGATGTCGGCGGCGATCTGCGGGGAGACGGCGTCCGCGTGGGTGCGCCGCCGGTCCCGGATCATGAGGTCCACCGCACCCAGATGGGGGACCTGTGTATACGTGCGCCAAGGCCCCGGCGGGAGGCGGTGGACGTCCTGCCAGGGCCTTCGCGGGCACGGATTGCAGATCACGCGCGCAGGCACCCTACGTGGCTGTCCGGCCGGTTACTGGACCGGCGCGCGGAGTATGCAGTTGGCTTCCTCCCGCGGGGATGTTCACGAGTTGATCCGACCTGGAACGGAGCGGAGCGGAGGCGTGTTGCTCGGGTTCGCATCAACCCGGCCAGTGCTCCCACGAGCCGGCGTGTAAGTGCTCGGCACAGGTGCCTGAACGAGATTCTCACCGACGGGCTGAAGTCCTGAAGGTCACCAGCCCACGGGGCCGTTCACGTCGAAGAAGCTGCCGCTGGGACCGTCCGCCGGGAGCGTGGCGGCGCGCACGACGACCTTCGCGCCCTGTGATGGATGCAGCGTTCCGAGGTTGTTGTTCAGATCGGTGGCGTTGTACCCCGGGCACACCGAGTTGATCTTGATCGGCGTGTCGTTGAGTTCGACGGCGAGCCATCCGGTGAGCCCGTTGAGGAGGGTCTTCGACGTGGGGTAGGCGAAGGACGGGAACGCTCCCAGAGGGTTGCCTGGAGACACGAGCGTGGTGATCGACCCCACCGTGCTGCTCACGTTCACGATGCGCCCGGCCTGCGCCTTCTGCACGAGCGGCAAGAACGCCTGCGTGACGCGCAGTGCCCCGTAGAAGTTCACGTCGAACGTGTGCTGGATCGTTTCCAGCCGCACGGTACCGGGAAGGCCTTCACCTTCCCCGATCGCAACCCCCGCGTTGTTGACCAGCACGTCCAGTGCGCCGGTCTCGTCGCCGACGTGCACCGCAGCAGCCCTGACGCTTTCTGCGTCGGTCACGTCGAGGCTGACGAAGCGAACGTCTCCGTCATTGGCAAGTTCCTTTGCCGCGGCTTCGCCACGCCCCTGGTGGCGGCATCCCAGCCAGACGGTGAAGCCCTGCTGCGCGAGCTGACGTGCGGTCTCAAATCCAATGCCCTTATTCGCGCCGGTGACGAGCGCCGTTTGCTTCGTGATGTACATGAACTCAATGCTGCAGCACCAGGGCGGTACGATCCATCATGTGAAGTCTCCGATACTTTACGCATCGTCCAGGAAGGGATCAGCGCTCGGCTCCAACGATCCGATCGCTGACGCCATCGGTCTTCTGCGGCCCCACGTCGTGGTCGAAGCCGGCCTCCACGCTGCGGGGTCGTGGGCGGTGCGGTTCGATCCGTTCCCGCACGTGAAACTCGGCGTCGTCGTGTGGGGCGAATGCTGGCTGGCCCTCGAAGGGCACGAACCTGTGCTCCTCAGAGGGGGCGACTTCTTCCTCCTGGGCAACCCCCCGCCCTACATGCTGGCCAGCGAGCTCACCGCGACACCGCGCACCGCGAAGTCGTTGTGGGACAACGCTACGAACGGCGCCGTGCGTATCGGACCCGAGGCCGAGGAAGACACATTCCTGTGCAGTGGGCACTTCTCGTTCGACGACACGAATGCCTCGATCCTGATCGATGTTCTACCGCCGCTCGTGCACGTCCATGCCGCAGATCCGCGAGGCAAGCTGCTCGCACACCTGAGCGAACTGCTGGTCACCGAGGTCGAGACCACCTCCGTCGGGGGCTCTCTGGTCCTGGACCATCTCGCACAGATCCTGTTCGTTCATATGCTGCGCGCCCACGCCGACCAAGCCGGTCGGCCCACCGGCTGGCTGGGAGCGCTCAGCGACGACGGCATCGGTGCCGCACTTCGCGCCATGCACGCAGACGTGGCGCACCGTTGGACGCTCAAAGAGCTCGCCGGTATCAGCTGCATGTCCCGCTCGGCGTTCGCCGCATCCTTCAAGAAGCAGGTCGGAACCGCACCACTGGAGTACTTGATCGAGTGGCGAATGAGCCTCGCCCGCGATGCCCTGCGTCGCGGCACTCGATCGATCTCCGAACTCGCATTCGCGACCGGCTATGAATCCGAGAGCGCGTTCAGCACCGCATTTCGCCGCGTAGTCGGCTCCTCACCCAAACGATTTCGCGATGCGGCACATCGCGCTGCTTCGTGGCAGGACGATGGATCAGGCACCCGGCGGGTCGGCGAGATCGGACGGGAGGAGGTCGAGTGAGCGGGCCTTCTGCAGCGTGTGGGGTGCGAAAACTCGGATGTGGCCTCGGTCTGCGGTTATCCGCCCCGTCTATGCGGCCGGCTGTGGTGGACATGAAGCCTGATAGCCCGGCCTACGACCCAGGCCGCCTACGCCGCGGCCGATGGCCCTTACGCGAATCTGTCCCACTATGGTCGTACTAGATCGACGACAACAGTGCCAAGGATACGACCGTGAGGATGGCCGATGGCGCGCCGTACAGAGAAGGAAACCGTATGACCAGCACCGCGCTCATCGTCGGCGACCTGCAGGCGGGCATCGTGGACAACTACTCCTTCGCCGCCGGCGTGCTCCCCGTCGTGGAAAAGGTTCTCCCCGCGGCCAGAGCCGCCGGAATCCCCGTGATCTTCATCCGTTTCGGGCTCCGGGCCTCAGGCCTTGATGTGGCAGCGGGAAACCAGCTGATCACCGGCCTGCACGGGGCGGGGACGCGGTTTCACGAAGATTCTCCCGAGACGCTCGTGCACCCGCGCATCGAGCCGTTGCCGGGCGAGGCCGTCGTTCTCAAGCGCCGCGCCAGCGCGTTCGCGGCGACCGACCTCGATCGCCTCCTGCGGGCCCAGCACATCGACTCGATCGTGCTGACCGGTGTCGCGACCGGGGCGATGATCGCCGCTACCCTGTACGACGCCTCCGACCGCGATTACCACGTGACCGTGCTCAGCGACGCCTGCGCCGACGGGGAACCGGACGTGCACGATTTCCTGATCAACCGCGTCTTCCCGGCCAGGGGCGCCGACGTCCTCACAGGCCACGCGTGGACCGCCCGCCTATGAGCAGCCGTCAGCATTGAAGAACAGGAAATTTATCCCAGGCGGGCCGGTTCAGAGATGAGGGCTCAGGCGCTTGGCGATCCCGTCGGTCTCATCGAGGTCCAGACGAGGGACCTCGCCTGACCGCGTGCCGCCGTCGGGCAGAGTGCCAGCGACATGGAAGTGAACATGGGGGACGGTCTGGTGCGCGGGCGCTCCGTTGTTCTGCCAGACGGCGATGCCCCCGGGGTCGTAGGCGGCTGTGATGGCCCGGGCCGCCCGCCGCACGGCGTTCATCAATTGCTGCTCCTCCGCCGGGACCACGTCCATGACCGTCGGGCGGTGGGCGACCGGGATCACCAGCACGTGCCCCTGCCCACGCTGCCAACGGGTGACCAGGATGGCGACCTGCTCCCCCTGTTCCAGGATGGTGGCGGGGTGCAGCCCGGCGAGGTAGTCGCAGAAGGGGCACGGGTCCACGGATGGCATGGATATCGGCATGTTCCGATCTTCCCGCATATCCCGTAGGTGGCGTCAAAACCCCCAGGCCACAGCACTGGTGGCGGCGTCATTCGGCGCGCCACTCTCGGTGATCCGCACCAACGTCCCCGGCACCTTGCGGTGGGAGAATGATCTGCCGAGCACACCCGGCGCAAACCGTACAGCTGCCACCAGAAGAACGGCTGATCCTGCGAGAACAGCCCATCGTTGGGGAACTCCACCGTGCACGTAACGAGACCCACTTGCTCGTGACCCGGCGGGCCAGGAGCCGGGCCTCCTTGGCCCCTGGCGTCACCTATCTGAGGGCGAAGACCGCGGAGGTGGAGTCGCTCTCGCTCTGCCGTACGGTGCCCGCGGCCCAGACCTCCGTGGTGCCGGGGACGAGCGCCAGGTCCCACAGCTTGATCACCTTGCCGGCGACCTGAGGGGCGCTCACCGACCACTGACCCGTGGCCGAGCGGGACAGCACGCGGGAGCTCGTGTCATCCGGTGGATCCGCGATCACCCGGATGCCGCCCCGGCCGTCCGCGACCGCGTCACCGAGGCGCCACGCGGGTGTCACCGGGGCCGGGAGTGCGACGTCGACCGGTGACCAGGCGCGGCCGTCGAAATACGCGGCGAACAGCTTCTCGTCGCGGTCGCCGAAGACCCAGACGTCATTCTTGGCCACCGCGAGAATGCCGGTCAGGCTGACGGTCTCCTTGTCGCGGCCGGTGGGAAAGGCGGCTTTCTTCCAGGCTTTGCCGTCGAAGTGGGCGACCCTGCAACAACCGATCGCCCAGACGTCCTTCTGCGACACGGCGCTGGTCCGGACGACGTCCCTCGGCGCTCGACGCTGCCAGGTGCGGCCGTTCCAGAACCAGGACGCCGAATGGCCGTCCGAGCCGAAGGCCCAGACGTGGTGGCGGCCGAGCACGAGGCCGCGGCTGAGGTTGGGGTGGGGTCCCATGGCGGATCTGCCCGCGTCCGTCCAGCGACGGCCGTCGTAGCGGAGGGCGGCGGACTCGCCGGTGTCGCTCGTGGTGAAGGCCCACACGTTCCCGGACGAGGACGCGCCCGCCGAGCCGATGGCACCGTAGTGGCGGCCGGGCAGCTCCGCGGCCCGCCAGGCTCGGCCGTCCCAGTGCTGCGCCACCGGACGGGCGGTCCCCGCGCATTCGTCGTCGATGGGCTCGCTCTGGCCGAAGACCCAGACGTCGCTGCGGCTCAGCGGAACGACCGCCGACATCGAGTCGCAGCCGCCGAAACTGTGCATCCGGATCACTTCCCAGACCGGCTGGTTCACCGGGGGCGGGACCGCGACCAGACCGACCGTCAATAACATTCGTGTCAGCACAGCACCCATCATGCTGTCCGCGCGTCACCCGAGCAGCCAGACCCCCGCCAGCGAGATCGTTCCGATGAGCCCGGTGGCGATGCCGCCGAGCAGCATGACCCGGCCGCCCTTGAGCAGCTTCCGCAGATCGATGCCCGTGCCGAGGGCGAACAGGGCGGCGGCCATCAGCGCGTTCGTGACCGCCGGGACGTTCCCGGTCACCACCGGGGGCAGCAGGCCCGTGCTCCGTACGGCCACCATCGCCAGGAACCCGGCCACGAACAGCGGCACGATCGGCGGCCTCCTCCCGGGAGCGGCGGCAGGCGGTGCCACCGGACGGGTGAGGGTGGCACCGCGCTCAGCTGCCCCGGCCACCGCCGGGTGGGCGGGCCCGGCCAGCCCCGGCCGAGCAGGCGCGGCCACCAGCGGCCGGGAGGGCACGGCCGCCGCCGGCTGAGCCGGCACGGCTACCGTCGGCTGGGCGGGAGCGCTGCGCGGGCGGCGCAGGGACGTGGTGACCGCGACGATGGGGGCAAGCAGGACGACTCGGGCCAGCTTGACCGTCACCGCCGTCGCGAGCACGCCCGTGGCCGCGCCGATCGCCGCCACCTGGGCGACCTCGTGCACGGCCGCTCCCGCCCACACCCCGAGCTGCTCGTACGACAGCCCCAGCCAGGACGCCAGCAGCGGCAGCACCACGATGGCCGCGCTGCCGTAGAGGACCACCACGCTCAGCGCGCCCGCGGCGTCCTCGTCCGAGCTGTCGGCACTGTCGTGCATGGCCGCGATCGCCGCCGCCCCGCAGATCGACACGCCGGTGGCGACCAGCAGCGACGTACCGGGGGAAAGGCCGAGGCGGCGACCGGCCAGTGGCGTGAGCACGAACGTGAGCCCCGTGGCGGCGGCCACGACCGCGAGCGCCTGCCACCCGAGCGCGAGCACCTGCGGCACCGCGATCTGCAGCCCGAGCAGCACGATCGCCGCGCGCAGCACCCGCCTGGAGACGAACATCAGCCCGGGACGCAGCGGCGCGCGGATCACCCCGGCGGTGGCCAGCGCCGCCCCCAGGACCACCGCGGCGGTGGCCGGGCTGAGCCCCGGCACGAACCGGTTGACGGCCAGGGCGGCCACCGTCGCCAGCGCGCACGCCACGATGCCCGGCAGGCAGGACGTCTTGGAGGGGGTGGGAAGCATGATCCCAGTCTTCGGGGCGTTCGACAGGCCCGGTAGCCGCGCATTGCCTGGGAGGTCATAGCCTGTGGCTATGACTGTGCTGCCCGATCTCGACTCCCTCAAGCTCCTCGTGGACGTGGGCGAGCTCGGCAGCCTCGGGCAGGCGGCCAAGCTGGCGGGCATCGCGCAGCCGTCGGCGAGCAAGCGCATCGCCCAGCTCGAACGGCGGCTCGGCCTGCCGCTGCTGGAACGGACGCCGCGCGGCTCCACGCTCACCGCCGAGGGCAAGATGGTGGCGGGCTGGGCCGCGCAGGTGCTCGCGGCGGCGCAGGAGCTCATGCGGGCCGCCGAGGCCGTCCGGCACGGCGAGGCGGCGCACCTGCGGGTGGCCTCCAGCATGACGGTCGCCGAATACCTGGTGCCGCGCTGGCTCGGGGAGTTCCAGAGCCGGGAGGCCGGGGTCCAGATCGGCCTGGACGTGCTGAACTCCGCCGACGTGGCGGCGCTGGTGCTGTCGGGGGCCGGGGGCGTGGAGCTGGGGTTCGTGGAGGGGCCGACCGTGCCGGACGGGCTGGCCAGCCGGGTGGTCGGCACCGACAGGCTGGTCGTCGTGGTCGCGCCGGGCCACCCGTGGGCGCGCCGCCGCACGGTGCTCAGGGGCGCCGAGCTGGCCGCTACTCCGCTGGTCGTACGCGAGCGCGGCTCGGGCACCCGCGAGACCCTGGACGTCGCCTTCACCGGGCTCCACCAGGCCAGCCCGCGCCTGGAGCTCGGGTCGAACTCGGCCGTCAAGGGCGCCGCCCAGGCGGGCGCGGCCCCGGCGGTGCTCAGCGGGTACGCGGTCGAGGCCGAGCTGGCCACCGGCCGCCTCGTCGAGGTGCCGCTGGCGGGCCTCAACCTGGTCAGGAACCTGCGCGCGGTCTGGCGCCGGGGCCGCTCCCTGACGGGCCCCGCCGCGACCCTCCTGACCATCGCCAGCCGCCCCTGACGGGGTCTGCGCGCTTACCGAACAAACAGGGGAGAATCCTCAGCGATGAACATTACTCCCGCCCAGTTGCGCGACCTGGCCGGCCGCGCCGACGCACTCCAGGCCGAGGCACGTGCCCTCTACGCCGGTCTGCCCGCCGACTCACCCGAACGCGCCCATCTCCAGGCGGCGCACCACGCCGCCGAATGGCTGAAGCGAGCGGGCGAGGACCTGCTGCGCGCGGCCGGAGACCTGGCCCAGTATCGGGCCCTGGCCGAGTCGACGTGCGCCTTCCCGTGGGGTGTCTGTCCCGAGCACGGCAACACGCTCTCCTCCATGGCCGACGTGTCCACCTGCCGGGTGTGCCGCCGTACCTGGAACTACAACCGGCGCGGCCAGAAGTGCGGCGAGCCGGTGACGTGGAAGGTGACCGACCGGGTGGGGACGGAGTCGCTGATGTGCGACGGGCACGTCCTCGGCGCCCGCGCGGCCATGCAAGGCGCCACCTTCATGCGACTCGACGCAGGGACGTAACCGGGAAATTACCCCCTCATCTCGCCACAAAAGCGCTGATCAGCGACCTGCAACAGCCGTAAACAGCCCCCAGATCAGCGATGCATCCTGCATCCTGGGCATGCATTCGCGTTTTCCCCCTTCAAGGAGCTGCCGTGACCCGGTATGCCGTCGATCACGCCCGAAACGCGCTCGTCGCCCACTGGAGCACCGGCATCGGGGACGTCGCGGTCACCGTGGCCACTCTTTCCCCGGCCCGCGCCTCGGACGCCCTGCGTCTGGCCGCCGGACTGACCGAGCTGTCGCAGGCCTGCTGGCGCTGCTACACCCACCCGGCGAGCATCTCCGACCAGCATGGACCGGGCAGCCTCGGCTGGCACCGGCAGCGCGAACGCGACGCCTTCGCCGGAGTCGTCCCGATCCTGACCGCCTCCACGCACGTCCCCGTACCCGCCAAGATCGGGGAGATAGCCCAGCGCACCGGCCGCGCGCTGCGCGCCCTCGACAGCCCGGAGCTCACCGTTCAGGTCGTCGCCGACGTCGCCGCCGAGCTGTCAGCCGTCGAACAGGCCGAACGCGGCGACCTGTCCGGACGCGCCCAGCAGGCCGTCACCCTCAGCCGCGAGGACGCCTCACCCCTGCAGGTCGCCCAGGCGGACGCCTTCCTCAACCGCCAGCCCTTCGGCTGCGAGGAGCTGATCACGCAGATCGACCCCGCCGCGGCCGCCATCGCCGCCGCGCACTGGCTGCACGCGGCGGCCGCCGCGACGGGCCGCCGCGTGCGGCAGCATCCGGTGCAGGTCGTGGCCGAGGGCGACCACCTCAGGCCCCTCGCCGTCGAAAGCCTCGTCGAGATCGTGAGCGCCATCAGCTTCGGCGCCACACCGCGCCAGACGGTCATGCCGCTCATCCGCCACACCCTGCACGTCGCCGAGGGCCACCTCTGCGGCGTGACCGACGCCAAGCGGCGCATCGCCGCCGCCGAACGCCTCGTGGCCAGGACCCGGATCGACCACCCCCACTCCGACTCCGTCTGCCTGCCCATCACCTCGCTCGACCCGGCCCGGCCGGCCCTCGACCTGCTCGACAACCTCATGGCCGGCATCCACGGCTGCTGGCTGCACTACGCCGGCCATGCGCGCACGCAGGACGCCTTCTCCTGGCACGATCCGGACGACGACCGGCGGCAGGAACGCCATACCGAGCTGTTCCTCACCGAGGTCCGGCAAGAAGCGGCCACCCGCCACCAACACCTGCTCTGACGCGCCTGCGCCCTCAGCGAGGCGCGGCCGGCCCATCGAGTCGTGGGTCCTTCACGCCCGGCCGAGGTGCTCGTCCAACCGGCGGGCCGCGCGGATGAGCCCGCTCGACCCGTCACGCGCGGCGATGCTGGCGACCTCGGGGATCGTGCCGCGCGCCCCGGCCCAGCCGGCCACTTCGGCGGCGAACTCCAGCGCCCGGGTGTGGGCGGCGTTGGCCCGCTCCCCGGGCCGCGGCAGGAAGACGGGCAGCAGGCCGCTCATGATCTGCCAGACCTCCCGGTGCGCGCCCCGCCGCGCGCACTCGTCGAGCGCCCGCAGTACCGGGCCGAGCTTGACGTCGAGCAGGCGCAGGCAGCGCCCCAGCTGCCGTCCGCACTCCGCGGCGGGCAGGGCCTCGGTGGCGACCGCCCGCAGCAGCAACTCCCGGCTGTGCTCGGCGTTCCAGCCGCGCTCGCCCAGCATGATGCCCACAAGCAGCGCCATCCCTTCGCCCGCGGGCCCGTCCTGGTGGCAGAGCCGGGTCGCGTGCGGGCGCAGGTGGCCTGGCCCCTCCCAGCCGTCGTACAGGTGCGGGATGAGGTGCATGGCCACGACCTCCCGGTCCGAGGGCAGCACGAGCCACCACGACGACTCGTAGGAGCCGTGGTGGCTCGGCCTGTGGAGGGGCGGGTCACAGAACAGCGCGTCCACGAACGCCACCCCCGTCGGCTCCTGCCGGATGCGCGGGCGCGGACGGCCGCCGCCTCTGGGTCGTCAGGGTAGCGGGCGGCGGGGGCGCGCGGGTGAGAGGCGGGCGGCCTCGTCCGCATCCGGCACCCGGTGCAACCGCCGTTGTCCTCGGCGTACGCGGACCGCTTCCCGGGGCAGGAGCGCGGGGCTCCAAGGGCCGCGATCTAGCGCAAGAGGAAGCCGAGGACGAGCGTGTACGGGCGCGGGCCGAGGATGCGCTTCCCCGGCCCGCCCTACCGGCCCCCTCCTATGACGTCATCCGGGTGAACTGGCTGATCGCCCCACGCGCGTGAACACCCAAGCTGTAGACGACCTGCGAACTGGCGGGAGCGAGCACCGGGCCGGCGTGGTTCATCACCCCCGTCGGCCCGATCGGGCGGCACCATTGCGGCAGGCCCTCCCCGATGCACCCGGCGTACGTCAAGTCCCCTTGGGGGGAACGGCGCAGGTGGGTGACTGCTCCCCACGCGAAGGCCTGGCCTTGGACGCTCCCGTAGACGCTCGTGCCGTCGGCGCTGACCGCCACGTCGACGTACTGGCCCTGGGGACCGGCGGCACGGCACCCTGCGACGTAACCGATGCAGCCCCAATAGGCGATATCGCCGGTGGTGGTGTCGCGGTGCAGATGAGTGACGCCACTCGGTCCCGACACATAGAGGCTGTCGCCGGCCTGGGTGATCGCGCCCTGGGTGATGCCGAGCAGGCCGTCGGTGACGGGGATCGCGCAGCCACCGACCCCGGACTCACCCACACAGCCCGCCTCCGTGAGCGAGCCCGTGGTGAGGTCGCGCCGGAAGTGCGTCACCGAGCCGGGCCGCTGGGCCACGACGTAGAGGCTGCGCCCGTCGGCGCTGACGACGACGTCGCCCGAGGAGGTCATGACGCCGGTACGGCCGATCGAGGTGCAGCCCGGCATCGCCTCCCCGATGCAGCCGCTGTAAGCGAGGCGACCGGTGACACCGTCGCGCCGCAGGTGGTAGACCGCGCCTTTGCCGCCACCTGCCGCGTACAGGTACAGGTCGCGGCCGTCCGCGGTCGCCGTCAGCGCGTTCTGCGACGTCGCCCAGGGAGCGAGCCCGGGCAGGGCCGCCACGCTGCCGCACGACGGGTCCCAAACGCAGAAATCCGTCACGAGGTCGCCGTTGGCCGCCGTGCTGAAGCCGACCACGGCGGCGGGAGTGGACACGTACACGTGGACGCCCGCGGTCACCACAGAGCCGGCGGCGTACAGGCGGCCCGGGGTCTCCACGTTGTCCACCTTCGTCGGGCGGCACCCCGCAAGCCCACCCATGCAGCCGGTGAGGGACAGCGTGTCGTTCGCGGCCCGGCGGAACGTGGAAATCGCCGGCTGCGCCGTGCCCGACCCGCCATCGTCGCCGGCCACGACGTAGACGGTGCTTCCGTTGCCCGACAGCGTCGCCGCCGACGCCCAGTCCAGCGGATTGACCGGGCCGATGTCCACGGCACCGGGCACGTTCTGCGCGATCGTCCGGACGAAGACGAGGTCGCCCACCGCTGCCTGCGCGCTGGTGGGCAACCCCACGATCAATGCCAGTGCCGCGGCGATCCCCGCGGCACACCGTCTTGTACGGCCAAGTGCCAGCACGTTGCGCTCCTTTCGTCAGATCGACGATCGGAGATGGCCTTGCCGTTGGGAACGCGCTCCGAATTATCCGTACAAGACCGTACAGGAGCCGGCCACAGGGAGGGCGCGGCAGCGTCGCGGTGATGGCGCGTAAGTCGATACAGCCGGACGGACATAACAAACACATCGACAAAAGCCCTTACAGAGCAAGCGGGACGTCCTTGACTTCCAGCATCTGGCCACCTTTTCCCGAGAAACCTAAAATAAAGAGCCCGGCACACAGTAAGCGAGCCGCGCCGATCCCCTATTAGCGACAATTTGGTCAAATACCGCAGCCGAACAAAAACACAGGAAAGGCCCGAAACGCGATGGTCGACACTCGCGGCATCAGAGCTGAGGCCGGGTGACGGACGGTGAGGGGCGAATCGCCCGTGAGCTGCGCGCGGCGCTCGGTCCGCCCGCCACTCCGGCCGACGTGGGCGCGGCGATCTCGCAGATCGTCGGACGCCAGGTGCCGCACGACGCGCTCCGGCTGGTCGCCCTGAACCCGGCGATCGGCATGGGCCTGGGCGCGTTCAGCTTCTGGCACGAATACCAGCCCGCGCTGATCAGCGCCCTGGTGCTCAACGGATATCTGCACGGCGACCCGTGCCCGCTGCCGGCCCTCGCCCGGCAGAGCATGCCGGTGTGCGTCGTCGGAGCGGGCGCCGGCGACGGCCGGCGCAACACTCTGATCCGGCGGGTCCTGGCCGCCCACGGAGCCGGCAGCGAACTGCGCCTGGTGATACGGGACCGCCACGGGGTGTGGGGCCTGCTCGGCCTGCTTCGCGCCGAGGGCGCCAGGCCCTTCGGCGAGCGGGACTTCCACCGGATCCAGCGACTCGCCCCTGCCCTGCCGGCGGCGTTGCGCGGGTATGTGACGGCCGGCCCGCTGACACCCACCGTCCCGGCGCTGCCGACGGGGGTCATCACGATCAGCCCTGACCACACGGTCCGCTCCATCTCGCCTCAGGCAGGCGCGTGGGTGCGGCAGATGTGGCCCGCCGCCGGGAGCGGGGTGCCGGACTGGATCGCCGACGCGTTCTGGGTCGGCCTGTCCCTGCACGTACGGGCGCATACTCGCGATCCGCGCGCGTGGACACCGCTGATCTGCGCGCCGGCGGCGAATTTCGGGCGCTGGATATTGATCCATGGCCAGCCGCTGGACGAGAACGGCGACAGCGACGTGGCCGTTCTCATCCAGGCGGCAGGCGGCAAACTGTTGCTGCCGTCATTCTGCGATTGGTACGGCATCACCACCGGCGAACGCCGCGTCATCGAATACCTGTACGCCGGGGCGTCGGCGAAACAGATCGCCCGAATTCTGGACCTGTCCACCTACACCATCAACGACCACTTGAAATCGGTGTACCGCAAGACCCGGGCACAGAGCCGGGACGAACTCATCGCGGCGATCGCCGGCTGACCGCCCGTTCCGGGAGGCACATCACGGCCACCCGGCTCCAGGCACCTCGACCTCGACCGTGAGCACCTGGCCGGAGCCGGGCACGACCAGGTCGGACGACGTCATGCCCTGCCACTCCGCCGCCACGACGAACAGCGTCCTCCCGTCCGGACCGCCCAGAGCACAGGCGAAGCCGCCCCGGTCGAGCTCGACGGTCTGCAGCGCCTTGCCGCCTTCGGCCACGCGTACGCAGCGCCGGTTGGGCACGTCGGCGTACCAGACCGCGTTCTCCTCATCGACGCAGATGCCGTCCGGGGTGCCCTCGCCGAGCTCGGCCCAGACCCGGCGGCCGGACAGCGAGCCGTCCTCCGCGATGTCGAAGCCCACCAACCGGTGGCGGTAGGAGTCGGCGACGATGAGGGTGGAGTTGTCGGCGAGCACCGCCATCCCGTTCGGGAACGCGATGTCGTCGGCCACCTGCCGCACCGCCCCGCCGGGCGTGACCTGGTAGACGTAGCCGGGCTTGAACGACTCCCCCGCCATCGGGTCGAAGCCGCAGCGGTTGACGAAGGCGTTGCCGCGGCCGTCCACCACGATGTCGTTCCACCCGGTCCGGCCGAGATCCGCGTGGGTGACCGGCGACCCATCGGGCTCCAGGCGCAGCAGCCGGCCGTCCGGGGACGACACGATCAGGAGCCTGCCTTCCGGCGACCACGCGGTGCACAGCGGCAACGACGCGACGCGCGCCACGACCTCGCTGTGACCGCCCAGATCGACGGCGATGACCTCACCCGCCGACCAGTCGGAGAAGTACAACCGGTCACCGTGCCACCGCGGCGACTCCACCAGCCCTCGACCCGTCAGCAGCGTCCTTGTCCCGCTCATCCGCACCGCGTCCTTCTTCGTCATGAGACGTCGTCCTGTCGTCTTCCATACGAACGGCCGCCGGTCAGATCGACAGATTGAGCGGCGCCCACCCACCGGCCCCGCGGACCAAGCTCGGACCGGTGGGCGGGCACCGCCGGCATCGGGCCGTCAGGCGCCGCGGGCGGCGTCGTAGCGGGCGATGACGTCGTTCCAGTTGATCAGGCCCCAGAGCTTCTCGACGTAGTCCGGGCGCACGTTGCGGTACTGCAGGTAGTAGGCGTGCTCCCAGGCGTCGAACACCAGCAGCGGGGCGGTGTTCATGCCGACGTTGCCGTGGTGGTCGTAGACCTGCTCGACCACCAGGCGGCGGCCGAGCGGCTCCCAGGCCAGCACACCCCAGCCGGAGCCCTGCACGGTGGCGGTGGCGGCGGTGAGCTGCTTCCTGAACGCGTCGAAGGAGCCGAAGTGCTCGGTGATCGCGTCGCCCAGCTCGCCGTCGGGGCGGTCGCCGCCGTCCGGGGACAGGTTCTGCCAGAAGATCGTGTGCAGGACGTGCCCGGACAGGTTGAACGCGAACGTCTTCTCCAGCCCGACCAGGCCGCCGAACTCGCCCTTGTCGCGCGCCTCGGCCAGCCGCTCCAGGGTGTCGTTCGCGCCCTTGACGTAGGCGGCATGGTGCTTGGCGTGATGCAGCTCCAGGATCTCCCCGGTGATCGCGGGCTCCAGGGCCGCGTAGTCGTACGGCATGTCCGGAAGGGTGTATTCGCCCATCGGCGTCTCTCCTCGAAAGGTGCTACTTGCAAATATCTTGCAATAACAATAATCATGCAAGTAGCGCACGTCGACATCGGCGGCAGTGGCCGCGCAGCACCTGGCCGACGGGGTCCATCGCGAAGCCGGTGCTCTCCATGACCGTCGCCTCCGCCGTGGCGAGGTGGTCCGCGGGGAGCTCGACGAGTACGTCGCAGCGGCGGCAGATCAGGTGGTGGTGAGGCGTCGTCGAGAGGCCGAAGAGCGTCTCACCGGCGTGGTCGACGCTGTGCAGGACGCCGCGGGCGGTCATCACCGTCACGTTCCGGTAGACGGTGGACACGCTGATCATCTCGTACGTGGAGGTCACCAGCCGGTGCAGGCGCGGCACGCTGAGGTGGGTCGCCGCGTCGCGCAAAGCGGTCAGGATCGTCAGCCTCGGCACGGTCTTACGCAGGCCGAGCCGGGTCAGCGTCTCCCCCAGGTCCGCTTCCTCGCTCCTGCCCACCCGGCCACGGTCGCGAACCCGCCTCGCCCCGATGTGCGCCCCCTCCCCGTTACGCCTCCAGATGATCAGTTTGCAGTGAATATGCTCTTGCAAACAACGGGCGATTAAGCGACCGGGGAGGGACCGTCAGTGCTCCAGGCGACGCAGCAGGTACGTGTCCATGATCCAGCCCTTGCGGGCCCGCGCCTCGGCGCGCAGTTCGCGGATGCGGTCGCCTACCTCGGCCACCGGCCCGGAGACCAGGATCTCGTCGGGCGTGCCCAGGTAGGCGCCCCAGTGGATGTGGAAGTCGTCGAGCCCGGCGAACGAGCAGTGGGCGTCGAGCATGACCACCACGTCGTCGGCGGTGGGGCCGTGCTCGGCCAGGCGCCGCCCGGTGGTGAGGTGCACGGGCCGCCCGACCTGGGTGAGGCCGGTGCGGTGGCGGGCGGTGAGCGCAGCCACGCTGCTGATCCCCGGGACGACCTCGTACTCGAATGTCACGTTGCCTCGCAGGAGGATCTCCTCGACGATGGCAAGCGTGCTGTCGTACACGCCGGGGTCGCCCCACACCAGGAACGCCCCGGTCTGGCCGTCGCGCAGCTCGTCGCGGATGAGCGCCTCGCAGGCGAGCGCGCGGCGCGAGCGCCAGTCCTCCACGGCGGCGGTGTACGCCGGGGTGGTCCGGTCGCGCTCGGGGTCGCGGGCCTCGGCGATCCGGTACGGCGCGCGGCCGTGCTCGGCGATGAGATCCAGCCGGAGCTGGACCAGTTCATGCTTGACCTCACCCTTGTCCACGATGAGGAACACGTCCGTGGCGCCGATGGCCTTGACCGCCTGCAGGGTGAGATGGTCGGGATCGCCGGCGCCGATACCGATGACGAGTAGCCGCTTCACCCGCACGATTCTGCCAGAACGGCAGATATACGATATGCCTCGCAAATCACCCAAGGAGGGCCGTGAATCTCGTCGAACAGGGCGACGCCTTCGCCGCGTTCTGGCAGGAGCGGCACTTGTGCACGCTCTCCACCACGCGCCCCGACGGCCCGCCGCACGTGGTGCCGGTGGGCGCGACGCTGGACCTGGCCACCGGCATCGCCCGGGTCATCACCTCGGGCACCTCGGTCAAGGCCGGGCTCATCGGGACCGACGGCGCGCCGGTGGCGCTCTGCCAGGTGGACGGCCGCCGCTGGTCGACGCTGGAGGGCCGGGCGGTGCTGCGTACCGAGCCTGAACAGGTGGCCGACGCCGAGCACCGCTACGCCGCCCGCTACAAGCCGCCGCGCCCCAACCCGGCGCGGGTGGTCGTGGAGATCCAGGTGACGCGCGTCCTGGGCAACGTGTGATCACGGTCGTCGGCGTCGGCGCGGACGGCTGGGACGGGTTGTCCCCGGACGCGCGGCGCGTGCTGGAGGCCGCCGAGGTGCTCATGGGCGGGCGCAGGCAGCTCGACCTCGTGCCCGTCCCGACCGCCGAGCGCGTGGCCTGGCCCTCCCCGCTGCTGCCCGCGCTGCCCTCCCTCATGGAGACGTACGCCGGGCGCGAGGTGTGCGTGCTGGCCAGCGGCGACCCCATGTTCTACGGCATCGGCGCCACGCTGGTGCGCTTGCTGGGCTCGGCGAACATCCGCGTGGTGCCGCACGTCTCGTCGCTGTCGCTGGCGTGCGCCCGGCTCGGCTGGCCGGTGGAGCAGGTGGACGTGGTCAGCCTCGTGGGCCGTCCCCCTGCCGCGCTGAACGCCGCGATCCTGCCCGGGCGGCGGCTCCTCGTGCTCGGCGCCGGCCGCGACTCCCCGTCCCTGGTGGCCGGGCTCGCGACCGGGCTCGGGTACGGCCCCAGCCCCATGACCGTCCTCTCGGACCTGGGCGCGGGCTCGGAGAGCGTACTGACGGGGACGGCGGAGACCTGGGAATCACGGGAAGCCGCCCCCTCCGCGCTGAACGTGATCGCCCTCGAGTGCGTCCCCGCACCCGGCGCCGAACCCCTCCCCCGCGTGCCCGGCCTGCCCGATGCCGCGTTCGAGCACGACGGGCAGCTCACCAAGCGGGAGGTCCGCGCCGTCACCCTGTCGCGGCTCGCCCCGCTGCCCGGGGAGACGCTGTGGGACGTGGGCGCGGGCGCGGGCAGCATCGCCGTCGAGTGGATGCGCAGCCATCCGGCGTGCGCGGCCGTGGCGATCGAGAGCAGGGCCGACCGCGCCGCCGCCATCGCGCGCAACGCCGACCGGCTCGGCGTGCCGGCGCTGCGGATCGTCGAAGGCCGGGCGCCGGGCGCGCTGAAGGGGCTGCCGGCGCCGGACGCGGTGTTCGTCGGCGGCGGCCTGACCGTGCCCGGGCTGCTGGAGACCTGCTGGGCGGCGCTGCGGCCCGGCGGCAGGCTGGTGGCGAACGCCGTCACCCTGGAGTCCGAGTCCGTCATGGCCCAGTGGTACGCCCGGCTCGGCGGCGATCTGGTCCGCCTGGCCGTACAGCGGGCCTCACCCGTCGGCTCCTTCACGGGCTGGCGGGCCGCGATGCCGGTGACCGTGTGGTCGGTCACCAGGAAGGACGTGCCGTGACCGTGTACTTCATCGGAGCGGGCCCCGGCGCCGCCGATCTGATCACGCTGCGCGGCCTGCGGCGGCTGCAGTCGTCGCCGGTCTGCCTGTACGCGGGTTCGCTCGTGCCCCGCGAGCTCCTGGACGCCTGCCTCGTCGGAACCAGGCTCGTCGACACCGCGAACCTCACCCTCGACGAGATCGTGGTGGAGCTGCTGGCCGCCCACCGCGCGGGCCTGGACGTGGCGCGGCTGCACTCCGGCGACCCGTCGGTGTTCAGCGCGGTGGCCGAGCAGATGCGCAGGCTGGACGAGCTCGGCGTGCCGTACGAGGTGGTCCCCGGCGTGCCGGCGTTCGCGGCGGCGGCGGCCGCGCTGGGCAGGGAGCTGACCGTGCCCGGCGTCGGGCAGACCATCATCCTGACCCGCACCTCGGCGCGGGCCACGCCGATGCCCGAAGGGGAGGACCTGAAGACCCTGGGCGCGAGCGGCGCCACGATCGTGCTGCACCTGGCCGTGCAGCGGATCGAGGCGGTGGTGGAGGAGCTGCTGCCCTCGTACGGGCCGGACTGCCCGGTGGCCGTGGTGGCCCGGGCCAGCAGGCCCGACGAGGTGATCCTGCGCGGCACGCTGGCGGACATCGCCGGGCAGGTCCAGGCGGCCGGGATCCGGCGTACGGCGGTGATCGTCGTCGGCCGGGTGCTGTCGGCCACGCAGTTCCCCGACAGCCACCTCTACAGCGCGGAGCGGGAACGGCCGTGCGACGGGTCCTGATCCTGGGCGGCACGGCCGAGGCGCGGGCGCTGGCCGCCGAGCTCTCCGGCGGGCTGCCCGCCGAGCTGCCCGCCGAGTTGTCCAGCCGGGGCGTTCACGTGGTGTCGTCGCTGGCCGGGCGGGTGAGCAACCCGCGCTTGCCGGTCGGGGAGGTGCGCGAGGGCGGGTTCGGCGGGCCGGACGGGCTGGCCGCCTGGCTGGCGGCCGAGCGGATCGACGCCCTGGTGGACGCCACGCACCCGTTCGCCGCGCGGATGACGGCCTCGGCGGCCGAGGCGGCGGCGCGGACGGGCGTGCCGCTGCTGGTCCTGCGCCGCCCGGGCTGGCGGGAGGGACCGGGCGACACCTGGCAGCGCGTGCCCTCCCTGCACGCGGCCGCCGCACGACTGTCTGAGACGGCCACACGACTGTCCGAGGCGGCCGCCCGACGGTCCGAGGCCGCCGTACGGCCGGGCGGCGGCCCGCTGCGGGTGTTCCTGACCACCGGCCGACGGAGCCTGCCGGTCTTCACCGGTCTGGCCGGGGTGTGGCTGCTGGCCAGGTCCGTCGATCCGCCCGAACCGCCGGTCCCGGACCACGTGCACGTCCTGCTGGACCGCGGGCCGTACACGGTCGATGGTGAACGCGCCCTCATCCGCGAGCACCGGCCGGACGTGCTGGTCACCAAGGACAGCGGCGGGCCGATGACCACCGCCAAGCTGGTCGCGGCCCGCGAGCTCGGACTGCCGGTGATCATGGTGGACCGGCCACCACTGCCCGCAGGCGTCCGGCTGGTGGAGACCGCCGCGGAGGCGGCCGCCTGGGCTCAGGGATAGCGGCGCGGCGTGTAGACGACGCCGCGCTCGGTGACCCGGGTCGTCGAGGAGCCGACGATCAGCAGGCAGCGCATGTCCACCTGCGCGGGGTCGAGCTCGCCGAGCGTGGTGACGGTGACGCTCTCCCGCTCGCCGCCGACACTACGCCCGATCACCACCGGGGTGGCGGCGTCGCGGTGCTCCAGCAGCAGGTCACGGGCGGCGGCGACCTGCCACGTACGGCTGCGCGAGGCCGGGTTGTAGATCGCCAGCACCAGATCCGCCTTCGCGGCGGCGCTCAGCCGGCCGGCCACCACCTCCCACGGCTTGAGCAGGTCCGACAGCGACAGCACGCAGTAGTCGTGGCCCAGCGGCGCGCCGACCCGGCTGGCCACGGCCTGGGCTGCGGTCAGCCCGGGGACGATCCGCACCGGCACGTCCGGGAAGCCGGCCGCGGCCTCCAGCACGGCGCTGGCCATCGCGAACACGCCCGGGTCGCCGGAGGACACCACGGCCACCCGCGCGCCGTCGCGGGCCAGCTCCAGCGCGTGCCGGGCGCGCTCGGCCTCCACCCGGTTGTCGGTGCGGTGGCGGCGCTGGCGCGGGTTCGGGGCGACGCGGTCCACGTACGGGCCGTACCCGACGAGGTCCGTCGCCGCCGCCAGCGCCTCCTGGGCCTCGGGCGTGAGCCACGGCCGCCCGGCGGGCCCGAGACCCACCACGGCCACCTCACCCCGGGTCTCGGTCGGCGGCGGTTCGGGGACGAAGGTCCGCTCGGCGGGGCTGGCGAGCAGGGCCAGCGAGAAGTACGGAACGCCGTCGGCGTCCACGTCCTTGAGCGGCGCGACCCGTTCGGCTCCCATGGTGGCGCGCTCGACGTACCAGGCGTCGTCCAGCCGCCCGGCCTCGGCCAGCGCGTCGCGGACCTTCTCGAACGTCCGGCCCAGCTTGAGCACCGCCGCCGAGTCGGTGCCGCGGAGCCTGTCCGCCAGCACCTCGGCGGGCAGCGTGCCGGGCAGCACGGTCAGCACCTCGTCCCGCTCCACCAGCGGCCGGCCCAGCACGGCCGAGGCGGCGCTGACGGAGGTGACGCCGGGCACCACCTCGGTCGGATAGCGGTGGGCGAGCCGCTTGTGCATGTGCATGTACGAGCCGTAGAACAGCGGGTCGCCCTCGGACAGCACGACCACGGCCCGGCCCGCGTCCAGGTGGGCGGCCAGCCGCTCGGCGCAGTCGGCGTAGAAGTCGTCGAGCGCGCCCTGGTAGCCGCCGGGGTGGTCGGTGGTCTCCGTGGTCAGCGGGTAGAGCAGCAGCTCCTCGATCTGGCCTTCCTTCATGTACGGCAGCGCGATCGAGCGGGCGATGCTGCGGCCGTGCCTGGCGGCGTGGTAGGCGATCACGTCGGCCTCGCCGATCAGCCGGGCCGTCTTGACCGTGACCAGCTCGGGATCCCCGGGACCGAGCCCGACCCCGTACAGCCGTCCCGTCATCGCCATCACTCCGTCTCGTTCGCGATGGCGTTGACCGCCGCCGCCGTCATCGCACTGCCGCCGCGGCGGCCGTGCACCACCAGATATTCCAGGTCGCTGTCCGCCAGCGCCCGCTTGGACTCGGCCGCGCCGATGAACCCCACCGGGATGCCGAGCACGGCGGCGGGCCTGCCCGCGCCCTCGGCGACCAGTTCGAGCAGCCGGAACAGCGCGGTCGGCGCGTTGCCGATGGCCACCACCGCGCCGTCGAGGCGGTCGCGCCACAGCTCCAGCGCGGCGGCGCTGCGCGTGGTGCCGAGCCGTTCGGCCAGCTCCGGGACGCCGGGGTCGCCCAGCGTGCACACCACCGCGTTGTCCGCGGGCAGCCGGCGCCTGGTCACGCCGGAGGCGACCATCTGCGCGTCGCACAGCACGGGCGCGCCCCTTCGCAGCGCCGCGCGCGCCCGGACGACCACGGCAGGCGACCAGTCCAGGTCGGTCACGAGGTCGGTCATGCCGCAGGCGTGGATCATCCGCACCGCCACCTGCGCGACCTCGGGCGGCATCCCGGTGAGGTCGGTCTCGGCACGGATGGTCGCGAACGAGCGCCGGTAGATCTCGGCCCCGTCGCGGATGTAGTCGCTCACTGATGCCTTTCCTGGTATCCGTCGCCGGTGGCGACCATCTGGACGACCCGGCCGCGCGGCAGCCCGCAGCGCCGCTCGCAACCGGCCCAATGCACGGGCGTCGCCGGAGGGCCGTCCAGGGTCGCCACCCAGCGCCGCGCGTCCTCCTGGACGTCGGCCAGGGACTTGGCGCAGCCCGGACGGCCGGTGCAGGCGCTCACCCCGGCCCACGGCGACGCCGGGTCCGTCACCAGCCCGGCCGCCTCCAGCATTCGCGCCGCCCGGCCGGCGGCGGCGGGCGGCAGATCGAGGAGTACGACGGTCCGCCACGGCGTCAGCCGGACCGGCACGCCGGTGGCGTCTCCCGGGTCGGACGCGCCGGCGGCGCCTCCCGGATCGGGCACGCCGGTGGCGTCTCCCGGACCAGGCGCGCCGGTGGTGCCGGCCGGGCCGTTCGCCTCGGCCGCTGCGGCGATGGCGCGCGCCTGGACGGCGGACAGCCGTCCGAGCGGCACCACGACCTCCAGCGCCACCCGCCCGTCCCGCTGCTCGATTCGCCCGGCACGCGGCGCCGAGACCGTATCCCGGACGACCGGAGCGGGCGGTGCCCACATCTCGGCGTCCGGGGCCGGCCCGGCGTGCGGCTGGTGCTCGGAGCGGGCATCGGCAGCGCGGTCGGCAGTGCCGGTGCAGTCGTGGGGGGCGGTGCCGGTGCGATCGCGGGGGGCGGTGGTGGTGCGGAGGTGGGTGGCGATGCGGGCGGGGCCGTTGTCCAGCTCCGCGATCCGCCACGCGCACCGATCCCCTTCCGGCCGTTCGTCGAGGAACGCCTCGGCAGCGGCGATCATGAGTTCGGCGGCCGCGTCCGCCCCCACGGCGAGCCCGGCGTCCACGCCCGCCAGCAGCAGCCGCCCGTCGAAGAATGTGACGTCGGCCCCCAGCGCGAGCATGTCACCGCTGCCCTCGTCCACCGCGAACAGGAACCGCCCTGGCAGCCCGGCCAGCCGGGGCCGCGAGCACAGCGCCCGGTCCAGCGCCGCCACCAGGGGCTGCGGGTCCAGCAGGCCGGGGCCCGTGCGACCGCCGAGCGGCGAGGCCACGATGTTGCGTACGCGCTCGTGCGCCTGCGACGGCAGCAGTCCGGCGGCGGCGATCCGCTCGGCGAAGGCGGCGGGTGAGCGCAGGCCGCGCACCTGGACGTTCGCCCGGGAGGTCAGCTCGATCACGTCCGAGCCGAGGTCGGCCGCGCAGGCGGCCAGCTCGCGCAGCCGGGCGGGTGAGATCGCGCCGCCGGGCAGGCGGACGCGGGCCAGCGGGCCGTCGGCGGCCTCGTGCACCTGTAGCGCCCCCGGACAGGCGTCGGGGCGCATACGTCCGGAAAAGTCGGCTATGGACACGATCAGGATGGTAACGCCACTTCTGGCGGGGGCCGCTCTTGTCGTAGGCTCCCTGTAGGCGATGGCTAGGGAGGAAGCCGGTGCGAATCCGGCGCGGTCCCGCCACTGTGACCGGGGAGCGAACCCCACCGCAGGCCACTGCCCGGCGACGGGTGGGAAGGCCGGGGTGAGCGCTGATCCGGGAGCCAGGAGACTCCGGCCGCCGCGACACCCGCGACCGGGGCGAGGACCCCGAGGGAGGATTGCGCCGTGCCTGGCGACAGCCGTACCGTCCTGCTGCTCTCGACCTCCGACACCGACCTGCTCAGCGCTCGCGCGAGCGGTGCCGCCTACCGGCTGGGCAACCCGGCCCGGCTGGCGGCCGAGGACCTGCCCGCCCTGCTGGAAGGCGCCGACGTGGTCGTGGTGCGCCTGCTCGGCGGGCGGCGCGCCTGGGAGGAGGGCCTGGACGCACTGCTGGCCGGCCCTCTGCCGGTGGTGGTGCTGGGCGGCGAGCAGGCGCCGGACGCCGAGCTGATGGAGCTGTCCACGGTCAGCGGCGGCGTCTGCGCCGAGGCCCACGCGTACCTGGCCCACGGCGGGCCGCCGAACCTGGCCGAGCTGCACGCGTTCCTGTCGGACACGGTGCTGCTGACCGGGCACGGGTTCGCGCCGCCGGAGGCCACGCCCTCCTGGGGGCTGCTGGAGCGCGACGCGCGGCCCGGGCGGGGACCCGTGATCGGGGTGCTCTACTACCGGGCGCATCACCTGGCGGGCAACACCGCGTTCGTGGAGACGCTCTGCGCGGCCGTCGAGGAGGCGGGCGGGCAGGCGCTGCCGGTGTTCTGCTCCTCGCTGCGCACCGCCGAACCCGAGTTGCTCGACACGCTGCGCGCCGCCGACGCGCTGGTGGTGACCGTGCTGGCGGCGGGCGGCTCGCGCCCCGCGACGGCGGGCGCGGGCGGCGACGACGAGGCGTGGGACGTGGGCGCGCTGGCCGCGCTCGACGTGCCGATCCTGCAGGGGCTCTGCCTGACCACCGGCAGGCAGGCGTGGGAGGAGAACGACGACGGGCTGTCGCCGCTGGACGCCGCCTCTCAGGTGGCCATCCCGGAGTTCGACGGGCGGATCATCACGGTGCCGTTCTCGTTCAAGGAGATCGACCCCGAGGGGCTGACCGTCTACGTCGCCGACCCCGAGCGGGCCGCCCGGGTGGCGGGCATCGCGGTACGGCACGGGCTGCTCCGGCACACCCCGCCCGCCGAGCGCCGCCTGGTCGTGATGTTGTCGGCGTACCCGACCAAGCACTCCCGGGTGGGCAACGCGGTCGGCCTGGACACCCCGGCCAGCACGGTCAGGCTGCTGGCCAGGCTCGCCGAGGCCGGCTACGACCTGGGCGAGGGCTTCCCGGGCGTGGCCGAGCAGGACGGCGACGCGCTCATCCACGCGCTGATCGCCGCCGGCGGCCAGGACCAGGACTGGCTGACCGAGGAGCACCTGGCGGGCAATCCGGTACGCATCTCCGCCGCGTCCTACGAGCGCTGGTACCGCACCCTGCCCGAGGGCCTGCGGACGGAGATGGAGCGGCACTGGGGGCCGCCGCCGGGCGAGCTGTTCGTGCACGAGGGTGACATCGTCCTCGCGGCGCTGCGGGCGGGGAACCTGGTGGTGATGGTGCAGCCGCCGCGCGGCTTCGGTGAGAACCCGATCGCCATCTACCACGACCCCGACCTGCCGCCCAGCCACCACTACCTGGCCGCCTACCGCTGGCTGTCGGCCGAGTTCGCGGGCTCCGGCGCCCACGCCATGGTGCACGTGGGCAAGCACGGCAACCTGGAGTGGCTGCCCGGCAAGTCGGCCGGCATGTCCGCCGCGTGCGGCACCGACGCGGCCATCGGCGACCTGCCGCTGGTCTACCCGTTCCTGGTGAACGACCCAGGCGAGGGCACGCAGGCCAAGCGGCGGGCGCACGCCGTGCTGGTGGACCACCTGGTGCCGCCGATGGCACGGGCGGAGACGTACGGCGACATCGCCCGGCTGGAGCAGCTCCTGGACGAGCACGCCACGATCGCGGCCATGGACCCGGCCAAGCTGCCCGCCATCCGGGCGCAGATCTGGACGCTCATCCAGGCCGCCCGGCTCGACCACGACCTGGGGCTGGCGAACCGGCCGCACGACAGCGAGTTCGACGACTTCATCCTGCACGTGGACGGCTGGCTGTGCGAGGTCAAGGACGCGCAGATCCGCGACGGCCTGCACGTGCTCGGGCAGGCTCCGGCCGGGCAGGTGCGCGTGGACCTGGTCCTGGCGATGCTGCGCGCCCGGCAGATGTGGTCGGGCCGCGAGACGCTGCCCGGCCTGCGCGAGGCGCTCGGCCTGGCCGAGGACGGCACGGCGGGGCTCGGCAGCGTGGACCGGGCCGAGGCGGCCGCCCGGGCGCTGGTGGAGGCCATGGAGGAACGCGGCTGGGGGACGGAGGCGGCGGCGGAGGTCACGCGCGAGCTGCCCGGCGAGCGGCGCGACCTGGTGACGCGGGTCCTCGAGTTCGCCGCCACCGAGGTGGTGCCGCGCCTGGCCCGCACCACCGACGAGCTCGACCACATCCTGCACGCCCTGGACGGCGGCTACGTTCCCGCCGGGCCGAGCGGCTCCCCGCTGCGCGGCCTGGTCAACGTGCTGCCGACCGGCCGCAACTTCTACTCCGTCGATCCCCGAGCAGTCCCGAGCCGGCTCGCCTGGGAGACCGGCCAGGCCATGGCCGAGTCGCTGCTGGAGCGCTACCGGTCGGACACCGGCGAGTGGCCGCGTTCGGTGGGGCTGTCGATCTGGGGCACCAGCGCCATGCGCACGGCGGGCGACGACGTGGCCGAGGTGCTGGCCCTGCTCGGCATCCGCCCCGAATGGGACGAGGCCTCACGCCGGGTCACGTCCCTGGAGCCGATCCCGCTCGCCGAGCTGGGCCGTCCCAGGATCGACGTGACGGTGCGGATCAGCGGTTTCTTCCGTGACGCGTTCCCGCACGTGGTGGCCATGCTCGACGACGCCGTACGGCTGGCCGCCGGGCTGGACGAGCCGTACGAGGACAACTACGTGCGCGCCCACGTCGCCGCGACCGGGGGCGACGAGCGCCAGGCGACCATGCGTGTCTTCGGGTCGGCGCCGGGCGCGTACGGGGCCGGGCTGCTGCCCCTGATCGACAGCCGCAACTGGCGCGACGACGCCGACCTGGCCGAGGTGTACGCGGTGTGGGGCGGCTTCGCCTACGGCCGCGACCTCGACGGCGTGGCGGCCCGCCCGCAGATGGAGGACGCCTACCGCAGGATCGCGGTGGCCGCCAAGAACGTCGACACCCGCGAGCACGACATCGCCGACTCCGACGACTACTTCCAGTACCACGGCGGGATGGTCGCCACCGTCCGCGCGCTGACCGGCAGGGCCCCGGCCGCGTACGTCGGCGACAGCACCCGCCCCGACGCCGTCCGCACCCGCACCCTGTCGGAGGAGACCTCGCGTATCTTCCGGGCCAGGGTCGTCAACCCGCGCTGGCTGGCCGCGATGCGCCGCCACGGCTACAAGGGGGCCTTCGAGCTGGCCGCCACGGTCGACTACCTGTTCGGCTACGACGCCACGACCGGGGTGGTCGCCGACTGGATGTACGACAAGCTCGCCGAGACGTACGTGCTCGACCCGGAGAACCAGGCGTTCATGGCGCAGTCCAACCCCTGGGCCCTGCACGGCATCGCCGAACGCCTGCTGGAGGCCGCCGAGCGGGGCATGTGGCAGCACCCCGACCCGGAGGTCCTGCGCGGCCTGCAGGAGGTCTACCTCAAGACCGAGGGCGACCTGGAGGACGACACCAGCCGCTGAGCCGTCATCGGCTGCCCGGCCCAGTGCAGGTGCAGGTAGGACGCGGTCACCTGAGCGTCGCCGAATCCGTCGGCGCCGCTCTCAAAGCGGAACAGCGGCTCGCCGGCGTACTCGACGGCGGTGCGGTGGAACTCGTGCCCTCGGAAGCGCTCGCCCGGCTCCGTCAGCGGCGAACGCCTGAGCGCGACCGCGTCCCGGTAGCCGAGCGTCAGCCTCGGCGTCATCCGTGCCCGGCCCGGCACCCGCCCGCACATCCGCTGCCCGTCCAGCTCCTCGCACAGGTAGAGCAGCCCGGCGCACTCGGCGGCGATCGGGCCGCGGAAGGCCGCCACCTGCGCGCGCAGCGGCTCGTTGGCGGCCAGCTCGGCGGCGTACACCTCGGGGAAGCCGCCGCCGATGACGAGCGCCGCGGTCCCGTCCGGCAGCCGCTCGTCCCGCAGCGGGTCGAACACCGCGACGTCCGCCCCGGCCGCCCGCAGCAGCTCGACGTGCTCGGCGTAGCCGAACGTGAACGCAGCCCCACCCGCCACCGCCACCACCGGCCGGTCCGTCCGCTCCCCCCGCGCGGGCTCCCAGGGGACGGCGTCCAGCGGCGGGGCCGATGCCGCCAGCCGGAGCAGCGCGTCGAGGTCGCACGAGCGGGTCACCAGCGCGGCCAGCCGGTCCACCGCGGCCAGCGCCTCGGCCTCCCGTTCGGCGGCGGGAACCAGCCCCAGATGCCGCGACGGCGTGGAGACGGCGTCGTCGCGGCGGATCGCCCCCAGCACCGGCATCCCCGCCGCGGCCAGCGCGGAGCGGCACAGCTCCTCGTGCCGGTCGGAGCCCACCCGGTTCAGCACCACCCCGCCCACCCGCACCCGGGGGTCGAACGTGGCGAACCCGTGCACCACCGCCGCCACCGACCTGCTCTGCCGCGCCGCGTCCACCACCAGCACGACGGGAGCGTCCAGCAGCCGGGCCACGTGGGCGGTCGAGGCGAAGTCGGTGTCCCCCTTGCCGTCGAACAGCCCCATCACGCCCTCGACCACCGCCACGTCGCACCCCGCCGCCCCGTGCCGGAACAGCGGCCGTACGCGCTCCTCACCCACCAGCCACGGATCCAGGTTGCGGCCGGGACGCCCGGTGGCCAGCGCGTGATAGCCCGGATCGATGTAGTCGGGGCCCACCTTGTGCGGCGAGACGCGCAGCCCGCGCGCCCGCAGCGCCGCCATCAGCCCCGTGGCCACCGTCGTCTTGCCGCTGCCCGACGACGGCGCGGCGATGACGAGCCGGGGAACTACCACTCGATGCCCTTCTGCCCCTTCTGCCCGGCGTCCATGGGGTGGCGAACCTTGCCCATCTCCGTCACCAGGTCCGCCACCTCGATCAGCCGCTCGGGCGCGTCCCTGCCGGTGATCACCACGTGCTGGTTGCCAGGCCGCCCGGCGAGCGCGGCCACCACGTCGTCCAGCTCCAGCCAGCCCCACTTCAGCGGGTACGTGAACTCGTCCAGCACGTAGAACCGGTACGTCTCGGCCGCCAGATCCCGCTTGATCTGCTCCCACCCTTCACGGGCGTCGGCCGCGTGATCCTCCTCGGCGCCCGGCCGCTGGATCCACGACCAGCCCTCGCCCATCTTGTGCCAGGTCACCGAGCCGCCCTCGCCCGTCTCCCCGAGCACCTTCAGCGCCCGCTCCTCGCCGATGCGCCACTTGGCCGACTTCACGAACTGGAACACCCCGACCGGCCAGCCCTGGTTCCAGGCCCGCAACGCCATCCCGAACGCCGCGGTCGACTTGCCCTTGCCGGGACCGGTGTGCACGATCAGCAGCGGCCGGTTGCGGCGCTGCCGGGTGGTGAGGCCGTCGTCGGGCACGACGGCGGGCTTTCCCTGCGGCATGCTCAGACCGCCTTCCTGTGATCGCGCACGACCGAGCCGAGATCGGCCAGGGAGTCGAGGGAGACGAGACGGGCCCGCAACCGGGCCGCCAGCCGGACCGCCAGGCCCAGCCGTACCGGGCCGCTCTCGCAGTCCACGACCACCGCCGCCGTGCCCTCCAGCAGCGCCGCCGCCCGGTCCACGTCGCCGCCCGCCGTGGCGCGCCCGTCCGTCACCAGCACCAGCAGGGGCCGCCGCGCGGGGTCGCGCAGCCGTTCCACGCGCAGCACCTCGGCGGCCCGCACCAGCCCGGCCGCCAGCGGGGTGCGCCCGCCGGTGGGCAGCGAACGCAACCGCGCCGCGCCCGCCTCCACCGACGAGGTCGGCGGCAGCGCGACCGCCGCGCCCCGGCCGCGGAAGGTGACCAGGCCGACCTTGTCGCGCCGCTGGTAGGCGTCGAGCAGCAGGCTGAGGACGGCCGTCTTGACCGCGGTCATCCGCTTGCGCGCCGCCATCGAGCCGCTCGCGTCCACCACGAACAGCACGAGGTTGCCCTCTCTGCCCTCGCGCACCACCTCGCGCAGGTCGTCCTCGCGTAGCACCAGCCCAGGGCCGCGGCGCCCGCGCCGCAGCTGGTGGGGGGCGGCGGCCAGCACCGTCGCCGTCACGTGCAGGTCGCGCACGCGTCCGGCGGGGCGGCGCGAGCCGGTGGCCCGGCCGTGCGGGGTGCGCGAGCGCGACCGCCGCCCCGCCGCGCCCTCGCCGACCCCGGGCACCTCCAGCAACGGCACCCGGTACGGCGCCGCCACCCCGGCCACCCGCCCGGCCGCTTCCTTCCCCGGCCCTCCGCCGTGCTCCGGCACCGCGCCATCGGGCGCTGTGCCCTCGACGCCCGGCGGCATTTCCCTGCTCCCGGCCGCCTGGGCGGCATCGTCGGCCGCCGTCGGGTACCTCCCGTCAAGCGCACGGTCCTGCCGGTGCCCGCCATCCAGCCCGGGCCCGCCTTGGGGACCGCCGCCCTCGGGTCCGCCGCCTTCAGGACCGCCGTCAGGACCGCCTTCCGAGCCGCCGGGTGGCGGGGTGCCGTCTCCGGCCGTCGTCGGCGTGCCCTCCGGCCCACCAGGTCCGGAAATATCAGGACCTCCGCCGTCGGGATCGTCCGGATCCTCCTCATCCCCCGACGTCCTCGCCAGCAGCTCGTCCAGCAGGGCCTCGTCCAGCCCTGGCGCGTCGAACGGATCGCGCCGCCGCCGGTGCGGCAGCGACAGCCGGGCCGCCGCGCGCACGTCCTCGGTGGTCACCACGTCCCTGCCCTGCCAGGCGGCGTGGGCGATGGCGGTGCTCGCCGTCACCAGGTCGGCCCGCAGGCCGTCCACCTCGAACGCCGCGCACACGGTCGCGATCTGCCGCAGCCGCGCGTCGGGCAGCCGCACACCCGGCACCCCGGCGCGGGCCTGCGCGATCCGGCTCGCCAGCGCCGCTTCCTCGGCCGCCCACCGGGCCGCGAACGCGCCGGGGTCCGCGTCGAAGGCGAGCCGCCTGCGCACCACCTCGGCGCGCTCCTCCGGGTTCCTGGACGCCTTGACCTCGACGGTCAGCCCGAACCTGTCCAGCAACTGCGGCCGGAGCTCACCCTCTTCCGGGTTCATGGTCCCGACCAGCAGGAACCTCGCGGCATGCCGTACCGACACCGACTCGCGTTCCACGTAGCACGTGCCCAGGGACGCCGCGTCGAGCAGCAGGTCGACGAGGTGGTCGTGGAGGAGGTTCACCTCGTCCACGTAGAGGACGCCGCGGTGGGCGGCGGCCAGCAGGCCGGGCTCGAACGCCTTCACCCCCTCTGTGAGCGCCCGTTCCACGTCCAGGGAGCCGACCAGCCGGTCCTCCGAGGCGCCGACCGGCAGCTCCACCAGCGCGGCCGGGCGCTCCAGCCCCTGGCCCCCGGGTTCGTGCGGCCCGTCCGGGCATCCGGCGTCGGGCGCGGCCGGGTCGCAGGCGAACCGGCATCCGGGCACCACGTTCACGGCGGGCAGCTGGGCGGCCAGCGCGCGCACGATGGTCGACTTGGCGGTGCCCTTCTCCCCGCGTACGAGCACGCCGCCCGCCCTCGGCGAGACCGCGTTGAGCACCAGCGCCAGCTTCAGGTCGTCGAGCCCGACGACCGCGCTGAACGGATATGTGACGATCAAATCAGAACCTTCCGGTTGACATGGGCGACCCGCCAGCCGGCGCGCGTGACGGTCAGCTCGGTGACGGACAGCGGCGCGAGATCGAAACGGGCGGCGCTCAGCGGGTCCAGCCCGAGCGCGTGGCCGAGCGCGGCCCGGATGGCGCCCGCGTCGCAGACGGCGACGACGCCGGGCTCCGCGCGTACGGACTCGAGCCAGGCGGCGACCCGCTCGGCGTGCGCGGCCAGGCTGTCACCGCCGTGCGGGGCCGCGTGCGGGTCGGTCAGCCAGCTCGCCAGCGCGTCCGGCTCCTCCCGCGCGACCCGCTCGTACGGCAGGCCCCGCCACCGACCGCAATCCACCTCCGCCAGCGCCGGGACCGCCCGCGCCGCCAGCCCGAGCGCGGCGACGGTCTGGCCGGCGGCAACACTCGGAGCCGCCCACGCCACCACCCCGGCCGTACCCACGACCGCCGCCCCCGGCGCCGCCCCGGTCCCCGGCCCCACCGCCGACCCGGCCGCCGCCCTGGCCACCGTCTGGGCCAAGGCGGTGGCCCTGGCCAGGCTCGCCGTGTCGGCGTGCGCGTCGGACGCGGGGAAGCAGGCGGCCCGCATCCCCGGCGTGCTCGCGTGCCGTACGAACAGCACCCCGCTCAGCCCGGCGACGCGGCGGTCACCGGGCGGCGGGACGCCCGGTCGCAGGCCCACCCGAACAGCACGCCGAAGGCCGCCCAGAAGACGAGCTGCGTCCCCAGCGACGCGAGCCTGAACTGCCACAACAGCGTGGCGGGGAAACCGTCGGGCACCTCGTTCACGGTCGGCAGCAGGGTCCACGCCGCGATCACCGGCACCAGGAACGCCGCCACCGCCGCGCCCCACCGCGCCCACGGACCGGCGGTGACCCGGCGCGCGGTGGCCACCGCGATCGCCGTCGCGGCCAGCCCGACGAGGATCGTGACCACGTAGAGCAGGGTGCGGCTGTTGATCGTCTCCGGGTCGCCCACGGCCGGTGGGTTGGCCGGATATTTCACGAACGGCACAAGGATCACCGCCACGAACGCCGTCCCGGCGGCGGCGAGGGCCAGCCCGCCGTCCGACCGGGGGCCGACCCGTCCGCGCAGGCCCGCGTACACGAGGGCGAAGATCCCTCCCACGGCCAGCCCGTACAGGCCCGTGGCCAGGAAGAGCCCGGCCTTCTGTCCCGGCCTGCCGACGAGTGCCTCCTCGCCGTGGTCATGGCCGGGCGCTTCCTGGGCGGCATGGGCCTCCTCCAGCGCGATGGCGCTGTCCACCCCCGGTTCCCCGAAGGCGAAGGCGAAGCCGCCCGCGATCAATCCGGCCAGCAGGCCCAGAAGCAGGCCCCTGACCAGCAGGGTGCGTACCATGCGCGTGCCTAGTGGCAGGGAACGCCGAGCAGGTGGCGTCCGTCGTGCATGAGTTCGTGCAGGTAGGCACCGGTTTGCGAGATGGCCCCGTTGTCCATCAGCACCAGGTAGGCGACCAGCAGCAGCACCGGAACGGCGAGCAGCCACAGCCGCAGACGGGGGAAGGGGATTGCCGAAGGAGTGGACAGACCACTCATACATGCCTCCTCAGGGATGACGCGTCCCAACCAACGAGGTCACGCAAGTCCAAGCGACCTGGCTCCCGGGATCTACGTCCCGGATACAGTGGCGCGTCCGCACCGGCATCTCACCGGATTTCCCTTGGACAACCGTGAAATCTACCGGAATGTATCTCTTACTCCCGTTCGAGTCAATGACGCGAGCGCCGCGTAAGGTACGGGGGATGAGGCGGTTCCTGGATGGGCCGGCCGCGGCGATCGTGGTCGGGATGTTCTGGTTGCCGCCGACGTTCGCCTCCGCGGACCGGTCACGGCTGGTGGCCGGGCTGGTGCTGGCCTGCGTCACAGGCGCGGTGATGGCCCTGCGGCGGCGACTGCCGACCGTGTCGCCGCTGCTCGCCGCGGGCGCGACCATCGCCGGGAGCGTCCTGGGGGTGTGCCAGGACCCGATGCTGGCGGCGGCGTGGTGCCTGTATCCGCTCGCGGTCGCGCGCGCCGACCGCACCCGTACGATCGTCCTCGTCCTCGCCGGCCTCCTCACGGCGCTGGCGGCGGTGGCAGCGGTCCCGGGCGAGGACGCGAGCGGCGCCGGGCAGCGGCTGACGCTGGCCGTGGCCGCGTTGAGCGTGTCCTGGCTGCTCGGCACGGCGGTCGGCAGGCAGATCGCGGCTGCTCAGGAGGCGGAGCGGGCCCGGGTGCAACTGGCGGTGGCGCGTGACGTGCACGACGTCGTCGGCCATGCGCTCGGCGTGATCAGCGCGGAGGCGGGGGTGACGCGGAGCCTGGCCGACGCGAGCGAGCAGGAGTTACGCGACACGCTGGCCGGCGTCGAGTCGCACGCGAGGAGGGCACTGGAGGAGATGCAGGCACTCGTACGCGGGCTGCGGTCCGAGCCCGGCGCGCCGGAAGGTGTCGCGGGGATCGCGCGGCTGGACGGACTCGTGGCGGCGACCCGCGCGGCGGGCGTGGGCGTCGAGGCGCGGATCGAGGTGAACGGCCCGGTCGACGACGTGGCCGGGACGGTGGCGTACCGGATCGTCCAGGAGTCGCTGGGCAACGTGGTGCGGTACGCGGCGGGCGCGGCCTGCTCGGTGGACCTTCGGCAGGACGGCGGGGAGATCGTCGTGCGGGTGCGCGACCACGGCCCCGGGGCCCGGCCGGCGCGCGGCGAAAACGGGCCGGCGCGCGGCGGGGACGGCTCGGGGCTGCGGGGGATGCGTGAGCGGGCCCGGCTGGTGGGCGGCACGGTGACCTGGGGAAACCATCCGGAGGGCGGGTTCGAGGTGCGCGCCAGGCTGCCGGTCCGGAGCGCGCCTTGAGCGGGGCCGTCAGCGTCTTCCTGGCCGATGACGACGACCGCTTCCGGGCCGCGTACCGGAAGTTGTTCGACCGGACCGAGGGATTCCGGGTCGCCGGGGAGGCGGGCGACGGGGAGACGGCCGCGCGGCTCGTCGGCGCGCTCAAGCCCGCGGTGGCGCTGCTCGACGTTCAGATGCCGGGCATGAGCGGCCTGGAGGCGGCGCGCCGCATCCTCCCGGACACGGCCACCCGGGTGATCATGCTGACGACCTTCGACCTGGACGAGTACGTCTACGAGGCACTGACCCTCGGCGCGTCGGGGTTCCTGCTGAAGAACGCGTCCCCGCAGGAGGTGCTCCAGGCCGTCCGCACGGTCCACGCCGGCCACGCCATGCTGGCGCCGGAGGTCACCGCGCGGCTGATCCGCCGTTTCGCGCCCGAGCGGCCCGCGCGGCGGCACGCGTTCGCCGGGCAGGTGCTGTCCGCGCGCGAGGTGCAGGTCGTGCGGCTCGTCGCACGCGGGCACTCCAACCAGCAGATCGCCGACGAGCTGTTCCTGAGCGTGGAGACGGTCCGCACGTATCTGCGGCGCATGTTCGCCAAGCTCGGCGTGAACGACCGCACGCACCTGGCCGTGCTCGCCCACGAGGCGGGACTGCTCTACGAACCCCGGTAGGTGTCTCCTTTCGGGGGACGCGGGCAGGTGCCCTCCCGCCCGAGGCTGGCGACGTCCATCCGAGGCGAGGCAGGCGATGATCGAGATCTCACAACTCAGCAAGCGTTACGGGGCCAAGGCGGCCGTGGAGGAGGTCAGCTTCACCGCGCGTCCCGGCCGGGTCACCGGCTTCCTGGGCCCGAACGGCGCCGGCAAGTCCAGCACGCTGCGCGTCCTGCTTGGCCTGGACGCGGCGAGCGCGGGCACCGCGTTGGTCAACGGGATGCGGTACCGCGACCTGAGGCATCCCCTGCGCACGGTGGGGGCGCTGCTGGACGGAGCCGGCCCGGTGCCCGAGCGCCGCGGCGTCGATCACCTCACCTGGATCGCGCAGTCCAACCGGATCCCGCGGCGCAGGGTCCGGGAGGTGCTCGAACTCGTGGGTCTGGACGAGGCGGCGCGGCGGCGGGTGAGGACGTACTCGCTGGGGATGGGGCAGCGGCTCGGCCTGGCCGCGGCACTGCTCGGCGAGCCCGAGATCCTGGTGCTCGACGAGCCGGTGAACGGGCTGGACCCGGAGGGCATCCGCTGGATCCGGCGCTTCCTGCGGGACTACGCGGCGGGCGGGCGTACGGTGCTGCTCTCCAGCCACCTGATGACGGAAATGTCCGGCACCGCGGATGACGTGGTCGTCGTCAACCGCGGGCGCGTCGTCACCCACGGCTCGCTCGCCCAGGTCACCGCCGGGCACCGCTCGCTGGAGGAGGCGTTCTTCGCGCTGACCGGCGACCCCGCGAGGCCGGGGTGGTGAGCGCCGTGCGGGCCGAGCTGACCAAGATCCTCACCCTGCCGCGCGTGTGGATCGCCACAGGCGTCGTCCTCGGCCTCCACGCGCTGGTCCTGATCCAGTCGGTCCGGCTGAACGCCGAGGCGGTCGCGGACATCACCCCCGACGGCGTCATCGAGATCTTCATCGGGACGCCGCAACCGGCCACCGAGGCGATCCTCGGTCTCCTCGCCGCGTCCTCGCTGCAGATGGGCCTGCTCGTACCGGTCCTCGCCGCGATGATCGCCGGGCAGGAGTTCCGCTCGAACCAGCTCGGGGTGACCGTGCTCGCCGTGCCGCGACGAGGCCGGCTGATCGCGGCCAAGGCCCTGGCGACCGCCACGTACCTGCTCCTCGTGGCGGTCCTGATCGCGGGGATCAGCTCCGCCTTCATGTACGCCGCCGTCGAGGGCTGGAACCCGGGCCTGCTCGTGACGGGCGCCGCGTTCGTCGGCCACGGGAAGTTCGTGGCCTTCGCGGTCCTGTCCGGGCTGACCGGATTCGGGATCACCGTCATCGCGCGCAGCACGCTCGTCGGCGTCATCGTCACCATCGCCCAGATCGCCGTCACCATGACACAGGCACTGGCCGGGGCTGCTCCCGCCCTGGACGCGCTCCTCCCTGTCAGCGCCGCCCGGAACCTGCTGCTCGACCCCGGGATCAACCGGCTCACCGCCGGCCCCGTGCACGCCCTCCTCGTGCTGATCGCGTGGGCGGGGATCACGACGGCGGCCGCCGGGATCACGCTCGGCAGGAGGGATGCGCGATGAGCGCCATCCGGCTCGCGGATCTGCTGCGCGCGGAGCTCACCAAGACCCGCACGCTCCCGGCGACCTGGGTCGCCCTGGGCGTCGCCTCCGCCGCGAACACCGTGCTCGGCCTCCTGGCGGCGACGGACTCCGTACGGCTCGCCGGGCCGGACGGGCCGGTCGCGATCGGGCAGCTGGGTACCCTCATGGTCGCGCCGGTCTACGTCTTCGTCGCGATCGCCGTCTTCGCGGCGGGCAGCGAGTACCGCGCCGGGCAGCTGCGCGTCACCCTGGCCGCCGTCCCCGGCCGGCACCGGCTGGCCGCCGCCAAGCTCGCCGCGGTCACGGCGGCCTGCCTGCTCGCGGCGGGCCCCGCGGTCCTGCCCGGCCACCTCGTCCAGCCGGTCGCCGATCCGGCCGCCCTCCTGACGGTGTATCTCCTGCTCAGCCTCATCGGATACGGCTTCGCCGTCGTCGCGAGAGGCGTCGTGGCGCCGCTCGCCGTGCTGTTCGTCACGCCGGTCCTCATCTCGCCGGCGCTGCGCGGCAGCATGCCGGACGCGGTGCGGCTCCTCCCCCACGAGGCGGCCCTCAGCCTCCTCGGCCTGCCCGCGGACCCGGCCACCGCCCTGGACCGCACGGGCGGGCTGCTGACGCTGATCGCCTGGGCCGGCCTGTCCGTCGGAGCCGGCTGGGCGGCCCTCGTCAGGCGGGACGCCTGAGGTGTTACGTTACGTTCCTTGCTCTTTGATCGGTTGAGGACTGCTGATGAGACAGGACGTGCGCGTACCGCTGCCGGACGGCGGTTCGCTGGAGGCGACGGTGGCGCTGCCGCAGGGGACGGCGCCCGCGGCCGGGTGGCCGGGCGTGGTGGTCCTGCACGAGATCTACGGCATCGAACCGGACATGCTGGACGTGGTGGACCTGTTCGCCGAGCACGGGTACGCGGCCGTCTTACCGGACCTGTACAGCCACGGCACCAGGGTCGGGTGCCTGACGCGGGCCATGCACCAGTTCGTGACGGAGAAGCCAGGCCAACCGGCCGCCGACATCGACGCCACCCGGCAGTGGCTGGCCGGCCGCGACGACGTCGACGGCGGCCGGCTCGGCGTGATCGGCTTCTGCATGGGCGGCGGGTTCGCCCTCGCGTACGCGGCGAGCGCGCCGCCCGGCATACGGGCCGCGTCGGTCAACTACGGCGCGGTCCCCCGCGACCAGGAGCGGCTGCGGTCGGTGTGCCCGGTCGTGGGCTCCTACGGCGGCCGCGACCAGGGCTTCGGGCGGCACGGCACGCGGCTGCGCGAGCACATGCGGGCGCTCGGCCTCGAGCACGACGTCGAGATCTATCCGGACGCCGGGCACTCCTTCATGACCGACGGCCATCACCCCGTCGCGAAGCTCGCGCTGTTCCCGCTGCGTCACGGCCTCGTCCGCGCGGCGGCGGACGACGCGTGGCGGCGCACGTTCGTCTTCTTCGACAGGTATGTGGCAGGCGACGAGTAGCGCATGACATGCGGGAGGCCGCACGGCCTCCCGCATGTGGGGTCAGACCAGCGGCAGGCGCCGCACGCCGGTCATGGTCGGCATGGGCATGAACACCACGGGGTCCTCCGGATCGGTGCGCAGGTGGTCGAACCGGTCGAGCAGGATGTTGAGGGCGACCCGGCCCTCCAGCCGGGCCAGGGGGGCGCCCAGGCAGAAGTGGATGCCGCGGCCGAAGGCGAGATGCGGGTTGGGGTCGCGGTCGGGGTCGAAGACGTCGGGGTCGGCGAACTGCCGGGCATCCCGGTTGGCCGCCCCGAGCCAGAGCAGGACCGTCTGATCGGCCGGTATCGTCACGCCGCCGAGCTCGGCCTCGCGGGTGGTGCCGCGGGCGATCAGGGCGAACGGGGTGAAGAAGCGCAGGGACTCCTCGATGATCGCCGGGATCGCCGCGCGGTCGGCCCGCGCCCTGTCCTGGTGCTCGGGGAAGGCGTCCAGGGCCAGCACCGTGTTGCCGAGCAGCATCGTCGTGGTGACGTGCCCGGCCAGCAGCAGGACGATCGCGAAGTTGACCACCTGCTCGTCGGGCAGGTGGTCGCCGTCCACCTCGGCCTCGACCAGCTTCGTGAGCAGGTCGGCGCGCGGCCGGCGCCGTCGTTCGGCGGCGTGGCCGGCGAGGTAGGCGGACATCTCCCACCACGACTTCATCGTGGTCTCCGTGTCCTGCTCCCGCCGTTCGAAGAGGTCGTCGAACGAGACCTTGGTGTCCTGCCGGAACAGCGTGTCGGCCCACTGCTTGAACAGCTCGCGATCGCTGCTGGGCACGCCCAGCAACTCGGCGATGACGATGACCGGGAGCGGGTAGGCCAGGTCGCGCACCAGCTCGAACCCGCCGCGCTCGCGCGCCGCGTCGAGCAGTTCGTTGGTGACGGCGGCGATCCTCGGCTCGAGGTCCGCGACGACCTTGCGGGTGAAGGCGCTGCTGACCAGCTTGCGCAGCTTGCCGTGCTCCGGCGGGTCGATCTGGGTGATGAAGCCCTCCAGTGACAGCCCTTCCGGCTTCTGGTCCTCGGGGGCCAGGCGAAGGGTGTCGGAGGAGTACGTCGCGGGGTCGCCGAAGACCTCGTGCGTCTCGGGGTAACCGTAGACGTTCCACATTCCGGTGGCGGCGTTGTGCTCGACCGGCCCGCCCGGCCGCGGGCCGTGCAGCCAGAAGTGCTGTTCGGGGATGTTGTACCGCTCGACGATGTCAGACATCGTCACTCCCTTGATCGTTGGATGAGTTTTCGGTTGAGCGGATCGCACGACCCGGCAGGGGACGCGGTGGCGTCGTGCCGGGGTCCTGCGGTGAACGGCACGTGCTCCTCGACGATCATGTTCACCCGGAGCCCTGATCGTCGTCTTTCAGCCGTTTGCGATACTCCTCCCAGCGCTGGAGCGTCTCGTCCGCGTCGCGCACGAGGAACTCGAAGAAGTCCCTGGTGTCCTGCAACAGCGCCCGCTGCTCGGCGCGGTCGTCACCGATGATCGACAGTCCGAGGCTCAGCGCCTCCGCGATCGGCTCGACGCCGGCCAGCCGGCCCCGCATGATCTGGGCCCATCCTCCGCGAACGACCTGGTAGCGGTGCTCACGAGCCGACGTGGGGACACGCTCGACCATCCCGCCGGCCTCCAGCTGCCTGGCGACCGTGCTGACCATGGTCTTGCTGACGCCGAGCTCGGCGGCCAGATCGGTGAGCGACTGGTCCGGCGGGTCGCAGATCAGCAGCCACGCGTACAGGCGGCCCATCGTCCGGCCCCCGGCGATGCGCTCCATGACGAGCCCCATCCGGTCGACGAACTCGGTCTCCTTCTGATCCACCTTGCCAACTCCGTGAGCGTCGTAAAGCACGTACTTGATGAAGTCTACGTCGCTGCCTCGTCCCTCGCGTTGCCGGGCGCTCGCAGATCGAGATACCGTGAACATCCAGATGATGTCATCATTCAAGGGAGCCGATATGACCGATGTGCCCGAGGTCGACCTGACCGATCCCGCCGTGCTGGCGGACCCGTTCACCGCGTACACGAGCGCCAGGGAGCGGTCGCCCGTGGCGCGACTGGTGGCGCCCGGGTTCGGCCCGTTCTGGGCGGTGACCCGGCACGAGGAGGCCAGGGCCATGCTGAGCGACCCCAGGCTGACGACGAACGAGCACAGCTACCAGCGGCCCGACGTGCCGGAGCACTGCCTGCCGTACCTGCGGACCATGTCGGAGATGAACGGCGCCGAGCACGCCCGGCTGCGCCGGCTGGTCGCGCCCGCGTTCACGCGGCGCAGGGCGGCCGAGTTCGGGCCGCGCATCGAGGCGATCGTGGAGCGGCTGCTCGACGAGCTGCCCGCGGAGCCGGATCTGCTGGCGCACTTCGCGGGCCCGCTGCCGATCGAGGTGATCTGCGAGCTGGTCGGCATCCCCGTCGCCGACCGTCCCCGGTGGCGCGAGTACGGCGCCGCCATCGTGGCCGGGCACGGCGAGAGCTTCCGTGACGCCATCCCGCGGATCCTCGAGGGCGCCACCGCCGCGGTCGCCAGGGGCCGGGCGGAGCCGGGCGAGGACCTGATCTCCGACCTGGCCCGCGTCATGGAGGAGGACGGCGACCGGCTCTCCGAGACCGAGCTGATCACCATGGTCTGGACGCTCGTCATGGCCGGCCAGACGCCCACGAACCTCATCGCCAACTCCGCCGCCGCCCTGCTGTCCCACCCCGGCCAGCTCGCCGCGCTGCGCGCCGACCCCGCCCTCATGCCGCGGGCGGTGGAGGAGCTGATGCGCTGGTGCGGGCCGCAGCTGCTGACCATCCCCCGCTTCACCGCGGAGGACGTCGAGATCGGCGGCGTGACCGTTCCCAAGGGCGTGCCGGTCACGGCCTCGATCGCCTCGGCGAACCGCGACCCGCGCGCCTTCGACGAGCCGGACCGGTTCGACCTGCGGCGCGAGGAGTCGGGGCATCTCGGCTTCGCGCACGGGCCGCACTTCTGCGTCGGGGCCTCGCTGGCCCGCGTACAGGCCGGGATCGCGATCGGGGCCCTGCTGCGCCGCTTCCCCGGCCTGGCGCTCGCCGGCGAGGTGCGGCACATGCCCGACCCCGGCACCTGGCGCCTGACGTCGCTGCCCGTGACCCTGTGAGACGGCGGTTCAGTAGCCGATCGTGAACCTGGCACGGTGATGCCGGGGGTGCTCGGCCTCGTCGAGCAGCGCGACGGCGAAGTCCTCCATGGAGATCGCCGACCTGCCCTCGGCGTCCACCAGCAGCTCGTCGCCGCCGAGCCGGTAGCGCCCGGTACGCTCCCCCGGCTCCAGCAGCGCGGGCGGGCTCAGGTACGCCCAGTCGACGCCCGGCTCGGCCCGGCAGACCTCCAGTTGGGCGTTGCAGGCCAGCGCGATGGGCCGCCACGAGGGCGGGAAGTCCGGGGTCTCGACGACGGTGAGGCCACCGGTGCCCGGCACGGTCAGCCCGGCCGCGCCGCCGACGAGCAGCAGCCGCACGCCGGCCCTGGCCGCCCCGGCCAGCAGCGCCTTGGCGGTCGTGACCAGGTCGGCCTCGTGGCCGGGCGCGGGCCGGGTGGCGCTGACGACGAGGTCCTGCCCGGCGCTGAGCGCGGCCACGTCCCCGATGTCCGAGGCGTCGCCGGTGCGGGCGTGCGCGGCGGGAGGCAGGAGGGGGAAGCGGGCGGGGTCGCGGACGACGGCGGTGACCTCGTGGCCGCGGGCCAGCGCCTCGGCCACGACCCTGCCGCCCACAGCTCCGGCGGCTCCGAAGACGGTGATGCGCATGTCAGGACTCCTTTCCGGCCCTTCCGGCCAGGACGTGGGGCTTCTCGGTCAACGTGCGGGCGGGCTGGCGCTGGGCCACGACCAGAGCGGCCAGGACGACGAGCGCGCCGAGCGCCTGGGCCGCGGACAGCTCCTGGCCGAGGACGAGCCAGCCGAGCGCGGTGGCGACCACGGGGCTGAGCAGGCCCAGGAATGTGACCTTGGTCGCCGACAGCAGCCGCAGGCCCCGGAACCACAGGACGTAGGCGAGCGCGGATCCGATGATCGTGAGGTAGGCGTACCCGGCGAGGTTCGCGCTGGTCAGGGTGGCCGGCGGCGCGCCCTCGACGAGGAACGCCACCGGGAGCAGCAGCAGGCCGCCGGCCACGAGCTGCCAGCCGGTGGTGGCCAGCAGCGGCGCGGGCGACTGCCACCGCTTGCTCAGCACCACGCCCAAGGCCATCACGACGGCGCCGCCGAGCGCCGCGGCCACGCCGAGCGCGTCCAGCCGGGCGTCGGCCCGCAGCACGAGCAGGCTCACCCCGGCCACGCCCGCCACGGCGGCCAGCGTCGTACGCAAGGACAGGCGTTCACCCAGAAGCCCGGCCGACAGCAACGCGACCAGCAGGGGCTGGATGGCGCCCACGGTGGCGGCCACCCCTCCGGGCAGCCGGTACGCCCCCACGAACAGCAGCGCGAAGAACACCCCGATGTTCAGCGCGCCGAGCACCAGCGCGCGCCACCACCAGATGCCCGTGGGCAGGCGGCGGGTGATGGCGACCAGGAGGAGACCGGCGGGCAGCGCGCGGATCACGGCGGCCAGCAGGGGGCGGCCGGGCGGCAGCAGTTCGGTCGTGACGAGGTACGTGGTCCCCCAGATGGCGGGGGTCAGCGCGGTCAGCAGGACGGTTCCCGATTGATTTCTTAGCACTAAGACAAACTATCTCAGCGCTAAGTTACTTGGCGAGGTGATTTACCTCACCGCTAAGGCATCGTTAGGCTGGAGTGGTGGCTGATCACGTCGACCTGATACTCAAGCAATGGGACGCCCAGCGCCCTGACCTGGACGTCTCGCCGATGGCGGTGATCGGCCGGCTGTCGCGGCTGATCCGGCTGATCGACGCGGAGCTGGGCCGTACGTTCGCCGCGCATGGGCTCGACCGGGCCTCCTTCGACGTGCTGGCCACCTTGCGCCGCAGCGACCCGCCGCACCGGCTGACGCCGGCCGAGCTGATGCGGGCCTCCATGGTCACGTCGGGGGCGATCACGCAGCGGCTCGACCGCCTGGAGTCCAGGGGGCTGGTGACCCGCACGCCCAGCGAGGCCGACGGGCGGGTGGTCTACGTGACGCTCACCGACGAGGGGTACGCCCTGATCGACCGGGCCCTGCCGGACCATGTCGCGACGGAGGACCGCGTGCTCTCGGCCCTGCCAAAGGAGCGCCGGGACGAGCTCGCCCACACACTGCGCGACCTGCTGGAGTCCCTCGGGGACACCACCACGCTCACCTGACCAGGCGGCAGGGATCCGATTCGAGCGCTCACCGCCACCACCAGTCGATCGCTGGAACGCTGGGAGCGCCGGTCGCGGCGGGGGTGGCCGAGACGGTGGCCACGGTGCGGACGGCGCCAGGGTGGTCGCCGTCGGGATCGGTGTAGCGCTCGGCGATCAGGCCCCATTCGAAGTTGCCGCGTAACAGGCAGGTGAGGTTGTCCAGGTACCGGTACAGCGCGGGTGAGGCGGACGGCATGACCTGGTCCCGCACCTCGACGAAGCGGGCGACGATCCGGTCTCGGAGGACGGCGGCGGCATGCAGCGCCCGGTCGCGGGGCAGGGTGTGGTCGCGCATGTAGAGGTCGATGAGGTTGCTGACCACGGGCCGGCTGGAGAGAGTCCGCCGCTGGGCGAGCCACTGCTCCTTGCCGTGCGAGTAGAGGTCGTTGTCGAGGGCGGCGGCCATGCCGGCCATCTCGGTCAGTGCCCGTACGCGTGCGCTGGTGATCTCGCCTTCGCTGATCGTGTCCGGCTCGGCCAGTTGGAAGAACTGCAGGGTGGGTTCGGCGGCGGAGTACATCAGCCGTAGGGCGAGGTACTCGTTCGCGTTCAGCGGGGCGGCGCGGGCTGCGGCGCAGAGCTCGCAGGCGGCGCCGAGCAGCCATTTGAGGTGGCTGTCGGCGAGGCGGCGCACCTGTTCGGGGCCGGCTGCCTGGTGGATGCGGCGGGCGAGGTCGGTGACGGGTGCCGTCATGGGGTGTCCGGGAGGCAGCAGGCCCGCGTCGGGGGTTTCCAGGGTGCGGATGATGCGTACGGCCATGTCAAGGAATCCGGAGTCGGCCCCGGCAGTGGCGTCCCAGGGGATGTCGTCGAAGACGAACATGAGATAGCCCCAGTCGACGGCTATCTGGAGGCGGTCGGGGTCGGCCTGGGGGCACAGGTAGCCGAAGAAGTGCGCGGTGCGGGTGCCGGTGATGCGGCGGGCCAGGGTCGGGTCGTCGCACAAGCCGTGGCGGGCCATCCAGTCCAGGCCGCGCCGCTGCATCACCTCGATCTGCGGGTGCCGGCGCAGGGGAGCCGGGAAGTACATCGGGGGCAGGTGCACGGTGATGGCCGGATCGGCGGTGTTGCCCATTGCGGGTCCCTCGCGGTGGATGGTGGGCGGGAGGTTGGGTCGCTCGCGGTGGAGGGTGGGCACCAGGGGCGGGCGGGAGGTGGGTCGTCGCAGCGGCTCAGCGGCGGCTCAGCGGCGGCTCAGTCGCAGGCTCAGGTGGCGGGGATGCAATGCGGTGCGCGCCAGCGGCCTGACCTGCCGTCCCGGGACCGGGTGCAGGTGCCAGCGGCCGGTGATGGTGGCCAGGGCGAGGATGAGCTCGATGGTGGCGAACTGGTCGCCGATGCATCGGCGGGCGCCGTCGCCGAAGGCGAGGAAGTTCTTCGGCGATGGGGGCTTGGGGGCGCCGGAAGGGGTGAGAAAGCGTTCCGGGCGGAAGGTGTCGGGGTCGGGATAGTGGGCCGGCAGCCGGTGGATCAGGTAGGGGCTGTAGATGATCGTGGTGCCCGCGGCCAGGTGGTGGCCGCCGAGGTGGGTGTCGGCGGTGGTGTGGCGGGTGAGCAACCAGGCCGGTGGATACAGCCGCAGGGTTTCGCTGACCACGGCACTGGCGTAGCGCAACTGCGGCAGATCCTCGCCGGTGGCGGCGCGCCCGCCGAGGACGCGCCGGCTCTCGTCGGCCACCCGGTCCTGTACGTCGAGGTGCTCGGCCAGCAGGTGCAGGGCCCAGCTCAGGGCGGCGCTGGTGGTCTCGGCGCCGGCGAGGAACAGACTGGCGACGAGTTCGCCCAGCTCCCTGTCGGTGCGTGGCCGGCCCGTGCCCGACGGGGTGGGCGAGTCGACGGTGGGGCTGTTGGCCAGCAGCACCGAGAGCATGTCGCCGTGGTTGAGGCCGGCGCTGCGGTAGTCACGTACGGCTTGGGTGGTGATGTCGTGCAGCCGCCGCTCAGTACGGTGATAGGCGCGATTGGCCGGAGTGGGCAGCCGATCCAGCGGGGGCGGGGTGATCATGCGGCGGAAGATGCCGCGCACCATCGCCGGAAGCGCCTGGCGGATCTCAGCCAGGGATCGACGGCTCGTGGAGGCGGGGAACAAGGTTCGCGTCATGGCCTCACAGCTGATCCGAAGGGCTGCCGTGGGGACATCGAGGATCTGGCCGTCGCGCCAGGAGTCGGCGACGTGGGCCAGATACCGCCCGAAGATGGTGGCGTAGCCGGGCAGGCGGGTGCGTTGAAAGGCGGGCTGGGCCAATCGGCGCAGAGGGCGGTGTTCGGCACGGCGTGCGCACACGAGCCCACCGTCGCCTTCGACCTCTCGTACGCGCCGCCAGAGGGCACCGTCCTTGTCGAAGACGCGTTCGTCGCCGATCATCTGCCGGGCCAGATCCAGCCGGCAGACCACGACCGCATCGACGGGGCCGAGCGTGATCCGCACCAGGTCTCCGTGGGCGGGCAGCGAGCTGAGGAACGTCAGCGGATCACGAAGCAGGGCCGGGACATGGCCCAGCAGCGGCCAGGCTCCTGGCGCGCGGGGAAGAGGAGCGACCTCGTCAACCGCCGCCGCCGGGCTGCTCGGCCGGATCTCGCCGTGCGGCGGGTGGCCCGTGCCGGGGTCGGCGGGTACGGCGGACGAGTTGGGCGGTGGGTCGTCGATGGGTGCGGCCAAGGGATGCTCCCGCGTGCGCGATGACAGGTGACGTGGTCAGTGCCGGCGGTGGACGGTGATCTGGGCCAGGGCGTGCAGGTCGGCGCGGTGGGGCTCGTCGACGGCTTGGCGCAGCGACTCCAGCGCGGCGCGCCGGAGGGTGTGTTCCCGGACTCCGCCGGCTTCGACCAGTTCGGCGGCGTGCCGCGCCTGGGCGGCGTTCAGGGGGTACGGGTCGGCGTACAGGTGGGCCAGTCGGCGGCCGAGCGGTCCGGGCGTGGACAGGGCCGCGATCACCGGTGCGGCCATCTTCCGTTCGAGAAGGTCCTGCTGGGCTGGTTTGCCGGTGCGGGCCGGATCCCCCCAAATTCCGACGGCGGCTCGTGTGGAGCATCCGCAGCCGGTGCTGCCGCACCCGGCTGTGGGCCGCGAAGAACTCGGACAGGCGATGCTGGCGGGTGAGCATTTCCCCCGGGGAAATCACATCTTTTCTCTACCAATCCCTACGTACTGTAATCTCCCCTGCGTGATAGGTAATCATCGCTGGCAGTGCTGCCGTTCTCGCCCGTTGCGGCGTAACGCCGATCCGCTCAGCGAGGGCGACCGTTCCGCCTCGCCCAGGTGTCGCTGACCGAGGCGGGGCAGGACAAGGGCGACGGTCAGCTGGAGTTCAGCGGCCGGATGATGTCGTCGGCCACGATGACCATTGCCGGTCGAGAGCCACCCTGGTCGTTCACGTTCATTTCCCACTGATCTTTCCGTCGTGATGTCGAGACGGCCGGATCGGCTCCGACCTTCTCGTGACGGCACCGGGCGGCGGCGCCGGATCGGAGGAAGGCGCGCGATGAGCAAGGTAGTGCTGGATGTGTCGATGTCGCTGGACGGGTTCACGGCGGGACCGAACGTCCGGAAGGAGGAGCCCATGGGGGACGGCGGCGAACGGCTGCACGAGTGGATGGCCGGGGAAGGGCCGGACGGCGGGGTCGACCTCGACATCCGCCGGCAGGTGGACGCGGCGGTCGGGGCCGTCGTCATCGGACGGCGTACCTTCGACCTCGGTTTGGTCCCGTGGGGCGGCACGCTATGGCCCGGCGTCCCGAGCTTCGTGGTCACCCACCGGACCAGGGAGGACCTCCTCGGCGACAACGCCGGGACGTTCGCCTTCGACGGGCTGGAGGCCGCGGTCCGACGTGCCAAGGATGCCGCCGGAGACAAGGACGTCCTGGTGCTGGGTGCAGACGTCGCCCGGCAGTTGCTCGCGGCGGGCCTGCTCGACGAGGTGTGGCTCCACCTCGTCCCCCTGCTGATGGGGGCGGGCACGCCGCTGTTCGCCGGGGCGCGGGCCGAGCTGATCCCGGAGGGGGAACCCATCGCGGGAACCGGGTCCGTGACCCACCTGCGCTACCGCGTAGTGACGACCCCGCTGATCCGGACCGAGATCGCCGCTGGACGGTTGGGGTCGATCCGGACAACGTCGGAAAGTGGCCGACCGTGGACGAGCTGACCGATGTCGAGGTGCTCGTCGGGCTCATGCCGGGCGGGGAGCGCGGCGTCGCCCTGAAGCGGCTGCACGATGCTCCCCGGGAGCCGACGTGAGTCGCAGCACATGACCGAGGCCGCCGGGTTTCCTCTCCCGACATCGGCTGGGCCCCTGCTCCGGGAGTTATCTGGGGTGTCGCCGCGCAAGCTCGGCGAGCCGTGCGGAACGTCTACTCCGGCCTGTTCGTCGTCATTGCGTGACCCTCTCCCCGGAACTTGACGAACGCCTGCGCGAGGCGTCTGCCAGGATGCACCGCGCCGAGCACGTCCGTCAGCTGCGCGAGACCACCACGCAGCAGATCGCGGACGTCCGCAGCACCCTGGAGGACCTGGAGTTCGAGCTGGTCGAGGAGGAGCGTGATGTCGCCCGGCTGGAAGGCGGGCTGTCCGCCGTCCTGGCCCGCATGCTGGGCAACCGCGAGGAGCGGCTGGAGCGCGAGCGCGCCGAGGCGATGGTGGCCAGGGAACGCGTGGACGGTCACCGGGCCCGGCTCGCGCAGCTCGAAGCCGACGCGGCGGCGGCCGACGCCGAGCTGGCCGTGCTCGACCCCGCGTCCCGGGAGTACGCCCGGCTGCTGGCCGAGAAGGAGCAGCAGCTCATCCGGAGCAGCGATCCGCGCGCGCGTGAGCTGGCCGACCTCGGCGCCGCGCTCGACCGGTTGAGCGCCGATGTGCGCGAGTGCGATGAGGCCCACCAGGCGGGGCAGCGCGCGCACGAGGCGCTCGGCGTCGTGCTGCGCTTTCTCAACTCCGCCAGGAACGCCTCCACCTTCGACATGTTCGGCGGCGGCCTGCTCGTCGACGCCTTCGAACATGACAGGCTGACCAGCGCCGACAAGGCCGCCTGGCATGCTCAGCGGGCTCTGGACGTCTTCTCCCGCGAGCTGGCCGACGTCGGGGTCGCGGCCCGGCCGGTGATGCCCAAGGTGGACAAGCGGTGGTTTGTGGACGCCTTCTTCGACAACATCATCAGCGATGTGCTCAAGCATCAGCGCATCGAGAAGACCAGGGCCGAGGTGAACAAGCTGGCGCAGTGGGTGCGCGACACCGGAGCGTACCTGGAGGCGCGCCACGCCCAGTTGCTGGCCGAGCGCGCCCAACTGTTGACCAGGCGCAAGGAGCTTCTGCACCCCGCCTAGCCACTCGTCGAGGGCCTCTTCGACGGAATGTCCTCGGACCCCGCGCGATCGTCGCCGGCCTGGCCACCGAGGAAGCCGCAGTCCGGAATGCTGCCCGCCGAGGCCCCACGGCTCCGGGCCCGCCCGGAGGTCGAACAGCGACTCGTCCAGGACGCCGGCGAACGCGGCGGGACCCGCGAAGTCGAACGGCACACCGCCGTCGCCCGCCGTCTCACCGGCCTGCTCACCGACCTCGGCTAGACCAGCGATCCAGGTGACAGCAATTCTTCAGAAAGGCCATCATGCAGGGCGACGGACTGAGGGAACCGCTCACATCCCACTCGATGCGCAGCCCCGACAGCCGGTCGCATCGCCGGGTCACGTCGAGTCCTTCGAGAGTCGGCGATTCTCACAGAAGCACCATCCGCTGCCTGAACGGATCCCACTTCACCACGACGAGCCCGCCATATCCCTCGGCCAGCCTGTGGCGCAGGTCCTGGTCGAAGGTGTTCGTCTCGACGATGACCCGGTTAGTCTCCGCGTCGATCCCCGCCCCGAGGGTGCCGGCCCCATCAAGCAGCCCGTCCCCGTCGTCGAGCACCCGTCTCAGCGCCGCCTGACTGTTCGCGACCCGCCGCACCTCCGGCACGATGTCGTACCTGACCTGCTTCCCCTCGGACCAGTACGCCCCCGAGAGCACCGGAGCGGCCAGTGCGCGCCCTCGCGTCGTGACGTAGGGGGCGACGAGCCGGTACGACCCGCCGTGGGCGATGTAGGGGGGAGCGAGGTCGTCCGGATACGCCTCGGCCCGCTGCTCCGCGAGTAATTGCGCTCGATTGAAGGGCTCGATGCCCTCGTACGACCTGAGCATCACGGGCGAGACGGGCTCGTAGTACACCTCGGCCGCGTCGTCAGTGGCCGGCTGGACGACCACCCGCAGCTCACCGGGCAGGAACAAGGGCGCCGCCGTCACAACATAGACCAGGAGCAGCATGAAGATCATCTTGACTCGCATGCGCGCAGAGTGTAGCGGGAAGCCGCACCGCCGTACTGATCACGCAGCAGCTCCACGGCTCGGGGAGGAGATCGCCTACGCCATCCGATTGACCGGCAAAGACGAGCCGCTGGTCGACAGACCGACCTGGGACCAACCCGCGCTGACGGCACGGCGGCCCGGCCGTCACCGCTGTACCCGCTCGGCCGCCGACCCGGCCGCGGCGGCGGCGCGGCCGAGCCGATCCACCCCGTGGTGCTCTTCCGCCGTCTTCCGGTCGTCGCTCGAAGGCTGACCCTCCTCGCAGGCCGACCCTGGCGCCAGAGCACCACGGCTGATGCTGCTGCCTCCAGCCTTCCGATGGTCAGTCGCTACCGGCCGTTCCGATCATCCTCACGGGCCTTCTTGGTTGCTCAGGCGAAATCAGTCGGCGGGCTTGCCGAACCAGCGGGACAGGTGGTCGTCCAGGTCCTGCTGATCGTCGCCGATCCAGGCGACGTGGCCGTCGGGGCGTAGCAGGACGCACGGAACCTCCAGTGCCGCAGTGGGATCGGCGAGGTGGTCGACCCGGTCTGACCAGCCGCCGACGGTCAGGCGTTCGGTGCGGTCCAGCAGCAGGCCGCGGCCGCGATGCAGCAGACCGTAGAGGTGGCCCTGTTTCACGTCGATGTCGCGTAGGCGGCGGCCGAGCAGGTCGGGGCCTGCGCCGAAGTCGTAGCGGATGCCGATCGCGGTGATCTTCTCGATCAGACGGCGGTTCACCTCGTCGAAGTCCATCAGCTCGGTGAGCAGCCTGCGCACGGCCCGCGGGCCCGGTTCGGTGGACAGCAGTTCCATCTGGGCGCGGGTGTTGTCCAGCACGTCCTCGGCGACCGGATGACGTTCGGCCTGGTAGGTGTCCAGCAGTGTGTCCGGCGCCCAGCCGCGGATCTGTGCGGCCAGTTTCCAGCCGAGGTTGAACGCGTCCTGAACGCCCAGGTTGAGGCCCTGTCCGCCGGTGGGCGGATGGATGTGTGCCGCATCGCCGGCCAGCAGCACCCGCCCGACCCGATAACGTTCGGCCAGCCGGGTGGCATCCCCGAAGCGGGACAACCAGCGCGGGGAGTGCACGCCGAAATCGGTTCCGGCGATGGTACGCAGCTGTTGTTTGAACTCGTCGAGGGTGGGCGGTTCCGCGCGGTCGCCGACTCCCGCGGCGGGGACTACGACGCTGTAGATTCCTTTGCCGAAGGGCCGGAGCCAGAATGGCTGACGGGTCGCGCCGATTTCGGCCACCTTGGCGGCGATCTCCTCCTGCGGCACACCCACTTCCATCTCGCCCATCAGCGTCTCGGTCCGCGAGGGCTCGCCGGGGAAGCCGACGCCGAGCAGTTTGCGCACCGTGCTGCGCCCGCCGTCACAGCCGATGAGATAGCGCGAACGCAGCTGTTCCCCGTCGGCCAGCTCGACGGTCACACCCTCGTCGTCCTGCTCGAAACCGGCGACCGCGCAACCGCGCCGGACCTGCGCACCCAGCCCGATCGCATGCTCTTCGAGCAGGCGTTCGATGACCGGCTGCGGGATGCCCAGCAGATAGGCGTACGCGGAATCCAGGCCCTTGGGCGCGGGTTTGTTGATGGCGGCGAAGAAACCGCCGGCCGGGCGCTGTCTTCCGTGTTCGAGAATGCGATCCAGCAGTCCGCGCATCGCCATCAGCTCGAGACTGCGAATATGCAGACCGACTATGCGGACGAACGACTTGGGCTCGGTTTCCTTCTCCAGAACGAGTACCCGCACGTCGTGCAGCCGCAGTTCGGCGGCCAGCATCGCACCGGTCGGCCCGCACCCGGCAATGATCACGTCGTACGTGAGGGGCGCGCGATCGGCGCCGGAGGCCGGCGACCGGAGTCCGGGGACGTCGCGCTCGACCCTGTCGTTCGACGGCGGCTCGACGGTGAACTGCGAAGAGTGCATAGGTGTTGCCTTTCGGGAGTGCCTTGTTGGCGAGGCGCTCCCGGCGACACCTACGTCAATCGCCCGGCCGTGACGGGAAGGGGGAGCACCCACATCGATACAGCGTTCATGGGTCTCACCTCCTCGGGCCGTGTCACGATCAACTGCAAGCTACAGACCCGAGCATCATCCCGTCCACTCCTTTTCCCAGCCACGTGATCACGGCTCCACATGGGGCCCCTGCGGTGCACGAACGCCAGCCGCTCAGCCGGCCTCAGCGATTCCGGCACCACGAGCAGCGCCGGCCCCACCGAGTTGGCCAGGAGCTCCTCCTGCTCCGGATCGGCACCCTCCGCAGGGCCGACGACGGAATCGGGCAGCCCACGCCTCCCGCACGGCGTCCTCGGCCTCGCTCTCCTCGGCCTCGCTGTCCTCGGCCTCGCTGTGCGAGCCGAGCATCCGACAGGTCACCGCCCCGCGGCGCGTGCGGTGCTCCTCGAACCGCCCGGCCAGAAACTCGCGCTCGTCCACCGGTCACCTTTTCCCCGCACAGTCGCGTCATCCACATGACGCACCACGACCTGCGAAAGTGACCGGCCGCGACACACAACGAGAGATCATGACCGGGCGCGGTGTTCAGCCGCGGCGCCGACGGCCGGAGCCGCGGCCCGAACGCCGCCCCGAGCCGGAAGCGCGGTTGGAATCGGAGCCGGTCCCTCGTGCGGAGGCCGTGCCGCGGGCGGAGCCGGGGTCGCGGCGGGGGCCCGTGCCGCGGGACGGCCGTTCGTAACGGGTGGCGGGCCAGTGGGCGGGACGGGTGAGCGCGGCCGGGAGGCGGGTGGCAGCGTCGCCGGTGGCGGCGTTGAGCTGGGGCTGGGTGAGGAAGAGCGCACCCGACAGATCCGCGCCCGCCAGGTCGGCACCCCGCAGGTCAGCCCCGATCAGATCGGACTCCCGGAGGTCCGCACCCCGCAGATCGGCGCCGATCAGGTACGCCCCGCGAAGGTTGGCACCCCGCAGGTCGGTGCCCGACAGCTTGGCCCCGATCAGATCCGCTCCCCTGCGCTCCTTGCCTTTGCGCCCGGCCCGGACCAGCTCACTCGTCCGCAGCAGCAGCACGTTGACCTCGGCCCGGTGCGCCGGCACGTCCAGCTCCTTCAGCGCGTCCGGACTTTCCCGGGAGAGCCGCTCCGTCGCGTCGAACGCGCCCTGCAGCTCGGCGTGGACGGGCCGGGCGGCCTCCAGCGTCAGCGCCTCCGCCAGATACCACAGCAGCTCGTGCAGCTGCCGCACGACGGGGAAGATCGCGAACATCTCCCCGGCCGTGCCCGGCGCCTGCCGCCAGCTCGTGCCCTGGAAGGTGACCTGCGAGACCTTCTGGCCCGCCCCGAAGCAGTCGTACACGGTGCAGCCGGGAAAGCCGCGCTCCCTGAGCTCCGCGTGAATGGAGCAACGGAAGTCGTCACGCAGGTTGCGGCAGGGCTCCCCGGCCTTCTTGTCCACCGCGAAGTCGGCCGACGCCGCGAACGGCAGCGCGACGCAGCAGAGCCCGAAGCAGCTCTCGCAGTCGGCCAGCAGGCCGAGCTCGCGCGGGTTCGTTCCAGGCAACGTGCGGGCCTCCTCCGGCGGATACGGTCAGGCCATCAAGGGTACTCACTCGTGGACGTACGGCGTCGTCGTGGTGATCGCCTCGAACCCCAGCCGCAGCAGGATCGGACGGCTCTGGCTGGAGGCGTCCACCTGCAGATGGTCGTAGCCGCGGGCGACCGCCTCGCGGGCCCGGTAGGCGACCAACGCCCGGTAGATGCCGCGCCCGCGCCACTCCGGTACGGTGCCGCCGCCCCACAGGCTCGCGAACCGGGTGCCCGGGTGCAGATCCATCCGGGCCGCGCTCACCGGCACGTCACCGGCCATCGCGAGGAGGGCGACGACCTCGCCCCCGGCGAGCTGGTCGAGCAGCCGTTCCCGGAAGTGCGCGTCAGGGGTGCCGAAGGCGCTCTCGTGGACGTCGGCCATCAGCTCCACACCGTCGGAACCGGTCACCGGCACCAGCCGCACCCCCTCGGGCGGTTCCCCTCCGAGGGGCAGGCGCGGGATCTCGGCGATCATCAGCGTCTCGGCGGGCTCCGGGGTGAATCCGGCGGCCAGGAGGCGCCGGTCGAGGTCGCCGGGCCGGTCGTAGCCGTACAGCTTCCACTCCAAGGGCCGCCCCAGCTCCCCGAAGTAGCGCACCTGCTCGGCGATCTCCGCGTCCGCGTTCCGCTCGTCGAGGCCGGACCAGAGCACGCCGTTCCAGCCGTGCTCGGGCGCGACCTGCCGCACCACGTTGCCGACCCGCTCCACTTTGGCGTCCGGCCCGTCGGCGCGGGCCTCCTGGCGCAGCTGCCGGTCGAAGAGTTCCAGCATCTCAGCCCCCGAACCGTCGCTGCCGGGCGGCGAAGCTGCGCAGCGCCCGCAGGAAGTCGATCTCGCGGAAGGCCGGCCAGTACGCCTCGCAGAAGTACAGCTCGGAGTAGGCGGACTGCCAGAGCAGGAAGTTCGACAGGCGCTGCTCGCCGCTGGTGCGGATCACCAGGTCGGGGTCGGGCTGACCGGCCGTGTAGAGGTGGGGCGCGATGTCGTCCACGCTCAACGTCGAGGCCAGCTCCACCATGGACTGCCCGGTCTCGGCCCGCTCGTACAGCAGCTCGCGCAGGGCGTCGATCACCTCCTGGCGGCCGCCGTACCCGATGGCCAGCGTGAGGTGGAAGCCGGTGGCACACGTACGGGTGGCCTCGACGGCGCTCTTGAGCGCGCGGGCCGTGGTGTCGGGCAACATGTCGAGCAGGCCCGCCACATGGACGCGCCAGCGCGCGTCAGGCCGGTCCAGCCGCTCGGCGACCATCTCCTCGATCACCCGCAACAGGTAGGCGACCTCCTCGTCACCGCGGCGCTGAAGGTTCTCCGTCGAGCACAGGAACACCGTCACGTGCTCGATCCCCAGCCCCTCACACCACGACAGCACGTGGTCGATGTGCTCGGCTCCGTACTTGTGGCCGATGCTCGGGCTGGCCAGACCCTGCTGCCTGGCCCAGCGCCGGTTGCCGTCCATGATCAAACCGACGTGGCGGGGCAGCGGACCCGCCGTGGCCTGACGACGCAGCCGCCGGGCATAGAGGGAATGAAGAAGATCAGTCGTCCACATCCTCCAAGGATGGCCCACCCGCCGGACCGGAACCGCCCCCTTACCCATTTCCGTGACCGAGCCGCAAACCGTCGTCGCCCCAGCCGTCCCCCCAGTCGGCGTCCCTGGCCGCGCGGTAGAGGTCGCCCTGCCGCTTGGACACGATCACGTCGCGGATCCCCTCCTCCCCAGCGCACAGCCGCAGGGACACCACGCCCTTGCGTTTGACCGGGTGGCGCAGGATCCGGGCGTCGGCCCGCTCCCCCGGGACCGTCGTGGCGGCCACGTAGGAGAACTTCTCGTCCTCGAAGCTGAGCGTGCCCGCCTTGATCCGGCGGTGCAGTGAAGTCCTGGGCAGCCTGACGGAGAAGTGGCACCAGTCGCGTCCCTGCTCGATCGGGCAGCGCCCGTCGTGGGGGCAGGGGGCGGCGACGCTCAGCCCCTGGTCGACCAGGACCTCTCTGGCCTCGGCGACGGTGGCGTAACCCGCCGGGGTGCCGGGCTCGATGACGATCACCATGGCCGCGTCCGCGGCCAGCCAGCGGACGATCTCCCGGCGCTTGTCCTGGGGGAGCTCGCCCAGCGCGTACGACATGGTCACCAGGTCGGCCGCGGGCCGGTCGAGGCCGGGTCGCACCGACGCCTGCCGCCAGGTGGCCCCGCGCAGGGCCCCGGACGTACGGGCGAGGCGTTTGCCCAGGTCGATGATCTGCGGGTCGTGCTCGATGACCGTGACCCGCTCGATGGACGACCAGGTCTCGCCCGCCGCCCAGATCGCCGCCCCCGTGCCGCCGCCGACGTCGAGGTGGCTCCCCGGCCGGAAGCCCGGCGTCATGACGGCCGCCTGGCGCATGGCCGTGGCCGCGGCGGCGTAGGTGGCGGGCATCCGGTACGCGGCGTAGGCCGCCACGTCGGCCTGGGACCTGATGTGGGTGCCTCCGCCGGTGGCGGCGTTCGTACGGTAACGCTCGGTGAGCCGCGCCACGGAGTCGGACAGCTCCTGCGGCGCGTAGCCGGACAGGGCCTTGTCCAGGGCGGCTCTGAGTTCTTCTGGAAGCATGGATGGGTTCACCTGTGGTCCGTACGTGGCTTGCCTGCGTCAATGATGCTCGCGATTCGACGGTGCTCGGAACTCATGCGGCCCGTGCGGCTGCGCCCCTGGCGAACAGGCCGATCCTCCGGCCCGTGCGGCTGCGCCGCCGGCGAACAGGCCGATTCCCGGCCCCGCGCGGCGGTAGCGTGCCGAGCATGCTGATCATCGACGACGTCAAGATCGCGTACGAGGAGGCCGGCCCCGCGACCCCCGTGGGCACCGTCGTGCTCGTGCACGGCGGGACGACCGACATGCGCCTCTGGGAGCACCAGTTCCGCGCCCTCTCGGAGCGCTACCGCGTGATCCGCTACGACTGGCGCGGCTGCGGCCGGTCCGGCGACGCCGAAGGCGAGGTGTGCCATCACGAGGACCTGCTCGCCGTCATGGACGCGCTGGGAGTCGAGCGGGCGGCGCTGGTCGGCAACTCGATGGGCGGCGCGTACGCGACCGAGGTCGCCCTGGCCGCTCCCTCCCGGGTGGCCGCGCTCACCCTGATCAGCTCGGGTCTGGCCGGCCACCCATGGCCGCAGGAGATGCTGGACCAGGCGCGCGAGCGCGTCCACGGCTCGGTGCCCGCCGACCGCCTGGCCCGCTACCGCGCCGGCACCGCCGACCACGTGGATCCCGCCGACGTACGCGCGATGGCGGAGGCCCACACGCTCTGGCAGACCGCCGGGCCCGACCGTGGCCGCGACGCGCTCTCCGACGAGGTGTGGGAGTCGGCGGTGGAGATGTGCGGCCTGGTGTTCGAGCGCTCCTGGAGCGGCTCCCGATCCACGGAACGCCACCTGGTCCCGCCCGCCGTGACGCGCCTGCCCGAGATCACCGCCCCCACCCTGGTGATCAACGGCCTGTCGGACGTGCCCGGCATCCAGCAGATGTCCGACCTGCTCAGCGCCGGCATCCCCGCCGCCCGCCGCATCGACCTCCCCGAGACGGGCCACCTGCCGCCGCTCGAACGCCCCACGGAGGTGACCGAGGCCCTGACGGCATTCCTCGCGACCGTCTTCACCTCCTGACCCACACCCCCGGCCCGTCGCCCCCGCTTCCAGCTCGCCCCGGCTTTCCAGGGGCGCCACTTCCCCTGCCCCGATCGACGCCACCGCACTTCAACGGGCCCCTCTCGACCACCGCGGCATGGCGAGCGCGGGCGTCACCGGGTCGGCGACCGGCGGGGCACGTCAGGCGAGCGAAGCCGGGGCGTCAAGCCGGTGACGGTGGAGGCGGAGGTCCAGCCAGTCACGGCGGAGGCAGGGGCCAGGCCAGTGACGGCGGGGCGGGTCAGGGCGGTGACGGCGGGGGTCAGGCCGGGGATGGCGGGGGCGGGGGTCAGGACGGAGATGGCGGGGGCGGGGGTCAGGTCGGTGTAGCCGGGGTGCGGTCGGGCTGGGGGCGGGGGCGGCCGGTCGTGGAGGCGTACTCGGCGAGGATCCCGTCGATGGCGGACGCCAGCAGCTCCCGATGCTCCACCGGCAATTCCCCCGTCAACGCCTCCAGCCGCGCCTCGACCCCGTCATGCGCCAGCGCCCCGACGCGCTCCCCTTCGGGGGTCAGCTCGACGAGCCAGGCCCGCCGATCCCGGGAATCACGCGTGCGGGCCACGAGCCCCCGCTTCTCCGCCCGGTCGACGAGCCCCGTCAGGCTCGACTTCTCCAGGTGCAGCGTACGCGTCAGCTCCGTCATCCCCACCGGCCCGCCGACCAGCAGGCACAGCAGCTGCGCCTGCTGCGGCGTAAGGTCCTGGTCCCTGCCGACGTCCCCGAACACCTGCTGCACCAGGTGCCCCAGACGTACGAGGGCGGTAGTGAACGTCGCGGCCACGGCATCGAGTCTAGTTGACAATGGTTCACAATACGAACTAATTTAGTTCTTACTGCCAACTGTTCGCACTACCAACCAAAGTCCGGCGGCGAACGGCACATCCAAGGAGCCCCCATGCCCGACTACGGCCACGAGCTGCTCTTCAGCGTCAGCTTCGCGCCTTCCGCCCACCAGGCCGACACCGTCGTCGCCCTATCCCAGCTCGCCGAGCGCGCCGGACTCGACCTCGTCACCTTCTCGGACCACCCGTACCAGCCCACCTTCCTCGACACCTGGACCCTGCTCGGCTACGTCGCGGCCGCCACCGAGAGCATCCGGCTGGCCGGCAACGTGCATCCGCTGCCGCTCCGCCCGCCCGCCATGCTCGCGCAGGCCGCCGCCAGCCTCGACATCCTCAGCCACGGCCGCTTCGAGCTCGCCCTGGGCACCGGCGGATACCGGGACGCCATCGCCTCCATGGGCGCCCCGCGCCTGTCCCCCGGCCAGGCCGTGGACGCGCTCGAGGAGGCCATCCCGATCATCCGCGCCGCCTGGGACACCGACGCCCCCGGCGCCATCGACCACCACGGCGAGCACTACCAGGTCACCGCCTCGCGAGGCCCGCGCCCGGCCCACGACATCGGCATCTGGCTCGGCGCGTACAAGCCGCGCATGCTCCGCGTGACCGGCCGCCTCGCGGACGGCTGGCTCCCCTCCCTCCCCTACCTCCAGGACGTCGGCAAGATCGGCGAGGGCAACGCCGTCATCGACGAGGCCGCCGCCGAGGCGGGCCGCTCGCCCCGCGACATCCGCCGCCTGCTCAACCTCGGCGAGGAACTGCCCGCCGCCCAGCTCGCCGAGATCGCCCTCACGTACGGCGTCAGCGTCTTCATCCTCGCGGCCAACGACCCCGGCCGTCTCCAGCGCTTCGCCCAGGAGACCGCCCCGGCCGTGCGTGAACTCGTCGCCGCGGAACGCACCCAGGCCGCCCTGCCGCCACCCACCGCCGCGGCAAAAACCGCAAGCCCGACCGCCGCCTTGGGCGCCACCCCGACCCCCGACAACGGTGTACGGCTCACCGACGTACGCGTCTGGGACGAGACCACCCGTCCCACCGGCCCCGCCCCCGACCCCACCAGGCGCTACACCCCCGCCGAACAGGCCAACGGCCGGCACCTCATCGACGTGCACGACCACCTGCGCGCCGAACTCGCCCAGCTCCGCGACCTCATCGACCAGGTAGCCTCCGGAGCGATCGACGCAGGCACCGCCCGCTCGCACATCAACACCATGACCATGCGCCAGAACAACTGGACCCTCGGCGCCTACTGCGAGTCCTACTGCCGCCTCGTCACCATGCACCACACCGCCGAGGACGCCATGGTCTTCCCGCACCTCCGCCGCACGGAGCCCGCCCTGGCACCCGTGCTCGACCGCCTCCAGGAAGAGCACCACGCCATCCACAAGATCATCGAACGCGTCGACCGCGCCCTCGTCTCGTTCGTCGGCGACCCGGACGGCCTCGGCCACCTGCGCGAGACCGTGGACCTGCTCACCGACAGCCTGCTGTCCCACCTGTCGTACGAGGAGCGCGAACTCGTCGAGCCCCTGGCCAGGAACGGCCTCTAGGACCGGCGGGCGGGGAACGCGCGACGGCGCGCCGCGACCACGACCGCCAGGGCCACCGCCACCAGCGGCAACGAGGTCCACGGCAGCGCACCCGCCCCGGCGCCCTCCAGCACCAGCCCGCCGGCCAGCGACCCCGCGGCGATCCCCGCGTTGTACACGGTCGTCTGCATGGACGTGGCCGCATCCGCGTTCCCAGCTCCGGAGGCGTCCACCAGCGCCGACTGCAGCAACGTCGGCACCCCGCCGAAGGCCGCCCCCCACAGCGCGACCGCGCCCAGCGGCGCCCAGCCCGGCCCACCGGAGACGGCCAGCACCGCCATGGCCCCCGCCACCACGGCCAGCACCACCACGAGCGTCACCCGCGGGAACCTGTCGATCACCACCCCGGTCACCCAGATCCCCGCCACCGTCCCGACCCCGAACACGAGCAGCACGACACTCGTCCGCCCCAACCCGGCGAAGGCCACGAACGGCGCCAGGTACGTGTACATCGCCTGATGCCCGACCAGCACCAGCACCGTCACCCCCAGGATCGAACGGACACCGGGCAGCGCCGCCACCCGCCGCAACGGAACCCGCACCGTGGCCGCCTCACCGGGAAAGTCCGGCACCTTCCACAGCACCCACCCCACCAGCGCGACCGCCACGACCGCCAGCCCCAGAAAGGCGGTCCGCCACCCGAACGCCGAGGCCAGCGCCGCCCCCGCCGGAATCCCCGCGCACAGCGCCACCGTGATCCCCGCCGAGACGATCGCGATGGCCCGCCCCCGCCGCTCGACCGGCACCATCCGGGCCGCGTACCCGACCAGCATCGCCCACAGGATCCCGCCCATGACGCCGGCCAGGACCCGCGCCCCGAAGGTCACCGCATAGGACGACGAGAGCGCGGTCACCGTGTTGAACAGGGCGAACCCCGCCAGCGTCGCCACCAGTACGGGCCGCCGCGGCAGCCCGCGCAGCAACGCCGTCAGCGGGATCGCCGACAGGGTCGAGGCCACCGCGTACGCCGTCACCAGGAACCCGGCCCGCCCCTCCGGCACCCCCAGCGCCGCGCCGAGCTGCGGCAGCAGCCCCGCCGGAAGCAGCTCCGTCATCACCGCCGTGAACGCCGCCGAGAACAGCGCCAGCAGCCCCGACCAGGGCATTCTCCCGACGCGTACGGCGTCGGCGATCGTCGCGCCAGACATGTCGAATATGCTGAAACGTTCACATCAATGTGAAGGCAAGCCGGGAGGCCCCGCCGTGAGAATCGGTGAACTGTCGCGACTGACGGGCGTGCCGACCCGCATGCTCCGCTACTACGAGGAGCAGGACCTCCTCCACCCGGAGCGCGCCGACAACGGCTACCGCCATTATCCGGAGCCGGCCGTCTACCGGGTTCAGCAGATCCGCGGCCTGCTCGACTCCGGACTCACCACGGAGATCATCCGCCGTGTCCTGCCGTTCCTGAACAAGCCCGACGAGATCCACCTGCACCCGCAGTGTCTCACCCCGGAGCTGGCCGACCTCCTGGAGGCCGAGGCCGACCGCATCCAGCAGCGCATCGAGTGCCTCTCCCGCAACCGCGACGCGATCCACGCGTACCTGGCGGCCGTGCGATCTTCCTGAGCCCGGCGCCTTTACAATGTAGATCACTTGTACATCCGGGTTACTGATCAACGGCGGCCTGTTGATCGAAAACGGGGTGTGGCGCTGCACCTGGCCCCCAAGATCGCTACGTATAGTGATCTCCGATGTCACTTCGTGATTACAGGGGGAGATCATGAGGAATAGCCTCATCGCCGTCGGCGGTGCGCTACTCGCCGCGACCGCACTGTACGGAAGCGCCACGCCCGCCGCTGCCGACGACGACGGGAAGCACCACAACTCGAAGCACTGCGGCCTCGGGGTGGGCGACGACATTACCTATCACCACGTCACCGACCACGGCGTGTTCGCCGGGACCCGCAAGACCAAGGCCTGCAAGGACGACGGCGGCGCCGGCTGGGACTGGTCGTGGGACCCCCACTGGCATCACCGCAACTGGCCCACCAGCGGCAACGGCAACTGGGCCGGCTCCTGGCCCGACCACGGCTTCCACCACGACGACTGATCAAGCCCCGCATCACGCGCTCGTCCCGGTGCCCGCCACGCGGGCCCCGGGACGAGCGCGTTCAGGGCCCGCCGCCGCCCAGCCCCCCGCCGCCGTTCAGGGCCCCGGCGCCGTTCAGGCATCACCGCCGGGACGGGCGCGCCGCCCGCTGGAACGGACGCGTTCAGGCGCTCGCCGCCGTGCCTTCCCCGGCCGGTTCGGTGTTCCGGTGACGTTGCCGCCATGCTGGGGCGATGGATGATCCACTGAGCTGGTTGGCCCAGGACGCCGAATCAGGGCCTCTCCCCGTCCGCGAGGGGCAGTTCCATCGGGTCGTGATGGGCTCGGACCGGGTCGTGTGCCTGCCCCGCACCGAGGCGGCGGCTGCCCGGCTGCCGCAGCGGGCGGCCATGCTGCGCGTGCTCGCCGGGCTCGGTCTCGGCTTCCGCATCCCCCGGCCGCTGTCCGAAGGCGCGGGCGAGGCGCCGTACCTGGTGCTCAGCCGCGTCCCCGGCGCGCCGCTGGAGGACGGAGCGCTCGACGACCCGGCGGTGGCCGGGGCGGCGGCGGAGCAGTACGCCGAGTTGCTGGCCGCGCTGGCCCGGGCGGGGGCCGACGAGCGGGCGCGGGCGGCGTTGCCGTGGACGCCGGAGGATCGGTGGCGGCGGTTCGAGGCGGATGTCCACGCCGAGTTGTTCGGGCTCATGTCGGATGGCGGACGCCGGCGGGCCGAGCGGGAGCTCGCCGCGGCCGCGGGTCTCCCCCACGTCGCCACGGCGGTGGCGCACGGCGACCTCGGCGCCGAGAACGTGCTGTGGGAGATCGACGGCGGGCTGCCCCGGCTCAGCGGCGTGATCGACTGGGACGAGGCCACCATCGGCGACCCCGCCGAGGACCTCGCCGCCATCGGGGCCGGCCACGGCGACGCGTTCCTGGACCGGGTGCTCGCGCTGGGCGGCTGGGCCGACGACGAGACGGCGGCCCGCATCGCCGCCATCCGCGGCACGTTCGCTCTGCAACAGGCGCTCGACGCCCACCGGGACGGCGACACGGAACAACTGAAGGACGGCCTCACCGCCTACCGCTGAGCGCCACCGCACGGTCCATCCGAGTGGCCGCTACCCGACCCACCGCTCGCCCCGCCCGCGGGCTGGCCGCCGCTCTCGCGCACCACAGCCGGGCAGGCGGCAAACCGCAGACGGCTGAGGCAGCTGGGGAGTCGGCTGAGGGCCGGAGAGCCGGGGGACCGGAGGGATGGGGAAGGCGGAGGCGCGGGAGACCGGAGGGGCGGGGAAAGCGGAGGCGCGGAAGGCCGGAACGGCGGGAGAGGTGGGAGTCCGGAGGGGTGGGGCGGTCAGGGTCTGAGGCGGGAGGAGGGGGTGGCGGGGGAGGTCGGGCGGCCGACTCGGGCCACGTGGAGGAGGGTCCGGGGGTCCGCGACGCCCAGCCGCTCCGCGAGGACCTGCCTGGTCGGCTCGCAGTCGATGATCTGGCTCAGCGGGTGCGTGGCATAGCCGTGCGCGGACAGGGTGAGCCAGTGCCGCATCAGCACGCGCCCCAGCTCCAGCTCGTCCTCGACCGCCCCCACCAGCACCAGGACATCCCCGTCGTAGTCGAGCAGGTCCCGCGAGGCCCCGGCCAGCACCCTCGGGAGGCCCAGGGGACGCAGAGCCGGGTAGAGGGCCAGCGAGGCGCGCAGGCCGATGGCCTCCGCCCTGCTGAGGGACAGGGCCCGGTCGGTGAGGCCGTCGAGCAGGTAGCGGCGGTGGCGGCGGGTGAGCCGCAGCCAGGCGCGCAGCTCCCGCGTCACCTCCTGGTCGCCGAACTGGTGCAGGTCGGCCGCGTGCAGCAGGTCCGCGAGGTCGCGGCAGGCCAGCCGCCGCATCCCGGTGAGATCGGCGACCAGCGCGTCCGGCAGGCGTCCCGGGTGGTACTCGCCGCGGTTGGCGCCGCGCGCCCGGACGTCCGCCGTCGTGAAGGGCGTCCGGTACGGCTGCGCGGCGGCGTACAGGACGCCCACCCGGTGCGGACCCGGATCGGGGCGGAAGCCGACCGGCAGGCCGGCGTCGGCGCAGACGATCAGGCAGCACTCCACGAACGCGCCCAGGCTCAGGCGCAGGTCGCGGCCCGTGGGGTCGCTGATGGGCAGGGCGCGTGACGGGTCCCAGCCGACCTCGGCCCCGTCGGCCGTGTAGGTGAGGGTCCAGGGCTGGGTGTTGTGGGCGCTGGGGGCACGCCAGAAGTCCGGCTCCAGCGGCCGCAGCCGGTCTTTCACGCCGTCAGGCCCTTCTCGTAGAACGTGTAACCGTGCAGGGGCCGGCCGCCCATCGCGGTGTACTGGGCGGCGGAGCCGGGGTTCGTGCGCTCGACGTACGTGCTGCGCAGTGCCCGGTAGCCGCCCCGGCGCAGCCCTTCGTGCAGTTCCCGGGCCAACAGGCGCATGTAGCCGTGGCCCTGCTCGCCGGGCACCGTGCCCTTGATGATGAGCACGGCCTCGCTGCGGTAGCGGGACCGGGTGGCCAGCAGGCGGAGCTGGTTCAGGAGGTGGAGATTTCCACGAATTTTCGCGATAAATCGCGAAATGTCGGGCAAGCACAGCACGAACGCGATCGGCCGCTCCTCCTTCGTCAGGTACAGCAGCAACGACTCGTCCAGCAGGTACGCCAGCCCGTCCGTTTGCGCCGCGAGCTGCTCCGCCGAGATCTCCGTGTAGTAGCCGAGCTGCGCGAAACTGGCGTTCAGCATCTCCCGCAGGATCGGCAGCTGCTCCGCCACGCGCCGCCGGTCGCCCCGGTGCACGCGCAGCCCCTCGGCCGCGATCCGCCCGTCGTCGAACGCGAACACCGGCTCCTCCGGCACCGGGCAGATCCAGGTGTCGGACTCGAAGCGGCGGGCGAAGCCGCACGCCTCGTACGCGACGGGATAGTACGGGTGGTTCCAGGCGCTGTCGATGAAGCCGCGCTCGTCGAAGCCGGAGGTGATGACGCCGCCCGCCTGGTTGGGCAGCAGCGACACCGGCCCGAACACCGCCTCCTTTCCGGCGTCGCGCCCGGCCGCGAGGATGCCGTCGAACAGCTCCTCCGCCGCCTCCTCCGCGAACTCGGTCAGCCCGAACAGCTGCGTGGCCCGGCCCAGCTTGGCGTCCAGCGCGGCGTCGGTGTGCAGGGTGGTCCGCGCGACCACCCGCCCGCGCCGCCTGAGCAGGAACAGCCGTACCCCCTGCCGGTGCCACGTCCGTACCTGCGCGTGCAGCGGCGGGATGAAGCGCGGCTCGCCCGCGTAGACGCGGTCGGTCAGCGCGAGGAAGTCGCGCAGGTCGCGGCGGCTCTCGACGGGATGCAGCGTCACCCGCGCCTCACCCGGGGACCTTCGCCATCCTCGGCGGACAGCGGGGTGAACGTCTCGATGTGCGCCATCGGCCCGCCCTCCGCGCGCCAGACCCCGTTGCTGTAGCCCTCCGGCTCGGCGTTGTAGAGCCGGATGTAGCCGCCGGTGGCGTTCCTGGTGCCGTCCGTCACCCACTGCATGAGCTTGCGGTGGTGGCGGCTGCGGGCGAAGCGCAGCAGTGCGTCGCGGTCCTCGAAGAACGCGAGCGTGCCCAGCGTGAACGGGAACTCCCAGTAGACCTTGTGCCAGCAGTAGCCGCGCATCCGCTTCATGTCCCGCACCATGCGGAACCAGGTCAGGGTGAGCGTGACTATCGACAGCGGCCCCCGGTAGCGGGTCGCGCCGACGAACATCGCCGTCGCCCGCCCCTGCGCCGGGGCCTTGCTGAAGTCCGTGGTCCTCATGCGTCCTTCACCAGGTAGACGTTCTTCATCTTCGTGAGGCCGGCGAACGGACCCTCGCCCGGGTCGAAGACCTTGACGCGCAGGTCGGCGGCCGTCGGGTCCTCCTTGAGCGACTCGGCGAAGTCGCGCGAGACGGCGCTCAGGTGGGCGACCACGCCCTTGCGGCAGATCTCGGCGAGTTCGTCGCGGTCGGCGCCGTCAGGGCCGCGCAGCTCAATGTTGATCACCGGGCGGTACTCCAGGCCCGGCAGCTCCTCCAGCGACAGGCAGAACCGGTTGATCGCGGCCGCGTACGGATTGCCCTGGTAGAGGCCGTACTCGACGTCCTGCGGATACAGGTTGGCCCCCATGTAGGAGATCGTCGAGTCCTTGCGGCCGAACAGGAACAGCAGCGGCAGGTTCATCCGCTCATCGGTCCACGCGCGCTCGTATGCGTCGGCGCCGAGCGCCCGCCTGACGTCGGCGAGGGTGTGCAGCCTGGCCTCGTCACCGACGTTGTAACGCAGCTTGGGCTGCAGGCAGCTCTTGGTGTTGATGGTGCACAGGAGCTCGCCCTCGCCGTTGACCTCCAGGAACGTCTCCAGCGGGTTGTAGTGGAAGATCATCGGCAGCCGCTGCTCCCCCGGTCCGAGTAACAGCTCGCGCAGCCGCTGGTCGGTGGCCAGGCGCTTGCGCAGCCACACGCTGAACCCGCTCTCCGCGCCCATCCCGATCGTCAGGTCGCTGGCGCCGTAACCGGAGCGGACCTCCTCGAAGCGCTCCTCCAGGTAGTCGCGCAACGCCTCGGTCATGCCCTCGCCGCCGACCATGCCGCGGATGCGGTAGTCCCGCCACGGGAAACCGCTCTCGTCCAGGCGGTCGCGCAGATGCTTGAGGAACGGCGGGTACGCGGCCACCACGTAGTCGTAGCCGGGCCCGAAGTGCTCCAGCGTGTCGGCGATCTTCTCCAGGTCGGGGCCGGTGTTCTTGACCATCGCCACGCGCGCCATGGCGGTGCCCGTGGTGGTGCCGGTGGCCCAGGCGCCCATCGAGTACGCGTTGATCACGAACAGCCGCTTCCCGGGGAAGACCAGCTCGATGTAGCCGGCCGCGTTGCGGTAGATGCCCTTGAGCTCGCGCGGCCCGCGTACCCAGTTGTACGGCTTGCCGCTGGACCCCGACGACTCGTCCACGATCACGCCGGGCCGGTGCAGCCTGCCTTCCTGGCAGCGGCTCTCCTCGTCGTACACGGCGGCGTAGTTCTGCTTGCTGGTCTCGGGGAAGTCCGCCAGCCTTCTGGCGTGCCCGGCGCCGTTCGCCCCCAGGAAGTGCCGGTAGGCGGGCACGTCCACGGCGGCGAACTGGCAGGCCAGCCTGGCGTGCCGGGCCGCCAGCCAGTCGAAGGCCGGGTGGTAGCTCCGGGCGACGAGCCGCCAGATGGCGGGGTGCATCGCGCCCAGCCGGTACGCGCCGGTCAGGGACCAGGAGTAGGCCTGGAGGCGGGCCCTCCGCCAGCGCTGGCGGAGGGTGAGCGGCCCGAGAGCCGGGCTGAGGCGGGTCATGAACGGTGAGACTAGTGGGCCGGATAGAAGATCACTTTACGCCCACTTTCACCCGCTTCATGCATTCCCTATCCTTCCCTATTCTGTGCCATCATAGGGAGCGATATGGAGCATTACACCGTCGAACAGGTGGCGGCCCTGCTGGGGTTGCACGTCAAGACCGTCCGCAACTACGTACGCGACGGGCGGCTGCCGGCCGTGCGCATCGGCAAGCAGTACCGGATCGCCAAGGAGGACCTGGCGGCCTTCACCGGTACGCCGCTCGTCACGCCCCGCCGCGCGGAGGCGTCGAGCATCGTGCAGGTCGACGGCATCGCCAGGCGCGACATGGACCGGGTCAGCACGATGGTCCTGGGGTCGCTGGCGAGCCGCCCCCATGGCCTGCGCGTGGAGTTCGTCTACGACGAGGAACGCGAGCACCTGAAGGTCATCGTACTGGGCGCGTTGGAGGAGAGCGCCCAGGTCCTGAGGATCATCGACGCGCTGGTGAGGGAGTGAGGCCCGTGGTCGCGATCTACGCCTCGCCGGAGGGCGCGGGGGCCGTCGAGCGGCGCTACCGGGAGCTCCTCGGGCGCTGGCCGGTGCCGTACGAGCATGTGCGGGTGCCGACCGGGCACGGGGAGACGTTCGTGGTGGCGTGCGGACCTGTCGGCGCGCCACCGCTGCTGCTCCTGCACGGGTCGGGCACCAACAGCGCCATGTGGCTGGCGGACGTCGCCACGTGGGCACGGCGGTTCCGGGTCCACGCGGTCGACCTCATCGGGGAGCCGGGGCTGAGCGCGCCGTCACGGCCGCCGCTGGAGCCCGGCGTCTACGCCGGCTGGCTGGCGGAGGTGCTGGCCGGGCTGGGCGTCGAACGGGTCTCGATCGCCGCGGTGTCGCTGGGCGGGTGGATGGCGCTCGACTACGCCACCTGCCGGCCTGACCGGGTCGAACGGCTCGCGCTGATGTGCCCGAGCGGCATCGGCCGGCAGCGGTGGCTGCCGCTGCTCGGGGCGCTGCCGCTGCTGGCGTCCGGCGGGGAACGGGGCCGCCTCACGATGCCGCTGCTGGTCATCGCCGGAGGCCGCGACCGGATGCTCGACTCGTACGGCACCCGCCGCCTGCCGCGTGCCGCGCCGGACGCGGACGTACGGCTCCTGCCCGGCACCGGCCACCTGCTCCCCGCCCACACCCAAGAGATCATGGACTTCCTGGAGACCGCACATGCCTGACGACCGCGTATACGTCTGCGAGCCGCACGGCGAGCCGCTGCGCGAGACCCGCGACGCGCTCGACCTGCTCGGCGAGGCCTTCGGCAGGGGCGCGAGCTGGGTGGCCGTCCCCGCCGGGCGGCTGCACGACGACTTCTTCGCGCTGCGCACGGGCGTGGCGGGCGAGATCGCGCAGAAGTTCGTCAACTACCGCGTCGGCCTGGCCGTCGTGGGGGACATCTCCCGCTTCACCGCCGCCAGCTCGGCGCTGCGCGACTGGGTGTTCGAGTCGAACCGGGGCGGGCACATCTGGTTCGTCGGCGACCTGGAGGAGCTGGCGGCTCGGCTGCCGGCCCGCGAGGATCCCGCGAGCCGGCCCTGAGGCGAGCCTGCTCCGAGGTGCTCAGGTGCGGCGGGCGGCCACGGCGGCGAGCATCTCCCAGGCCGCCTCGGGGTGCAGCGTCTCGTCCGGGTCCGAGTGGAACGGGTCGAGGACGACCGTCTCCGCGCCGAGCAGCCGCAGCTCCTCCAGGTCGGCCATGACCTGCTCGATCGTGCCCTCGCCCGCGCGCCGCTCCGCCGGCGGCGCGTCGGTGACGCGCAGCAGGATCCTGGGCGTCAGGGCGGGCACCGGCCGGCCCTCCTCGGCGGCGATCTCCTTCAGACGCGACCAGTTCTCGCGCAGCCAGGGCAGGGTGCTCCTGAGCGGGTGCCACCCATCGCCGTAGCGCACCGCCCTGCGCAGCCCCGCCTCGCTGCCGCCGCCGACCCAGATCGGCACGCCGCCGGAACGGTAGTCGCCCTCGTCGGCCCAGGCGGTGCGGATGGCGGCGAGGTATTCGTCGGTCACCTTGCCGCGCCGCTCGTACACCGCTCCGAGCGCCTCGAACTCCTGCCGAGCCCACCCGATCCCCACGCCCAGCACCAGCCGCCCGCCGCTGAGGTCGTTGAGGTTGGCCGCCATGCGGGCGGTGAGCAGCGGGTGGCGGTACGGCACGATGAGCACCGTGGTGCCGAGCCCGATGCGGGTGGTGGAGCCGGCGAGCCAGGCCAGAGTCGTGAACGGCTCGTAGAACGGCGCGGGATACTGCTTGGCGACGTCTGAGGTGATGGCCACGTGGTCGGAGACCATGAGCAGGTCGTATCCGAGCCCTTCGACGGTCTGCGCCCAGCTGCGCAGCACGTCAGGGTTGGTGCCGGGGCCGAAATTGGGAACATTCACGCCTATTCGCACCGGGTCAGGTTATCCCAGCGATCATCTCGTCAGCCGCAGGCGGCACGCACGTCCGCCATGAGGCCCGCCGCGGCGTCGATCGTCCGGGCGATCTCCTCCGGGGTGCGTCCCACCTCCGCCAGCAGCGCCTGGGCCCGCTCGCCGAAGCCGGGCGGGGCGGAGGGGAGCCGGGCGGCCGCGGCGACCATGCCCTTCTCGTTGATCAGCCAGGCGCCGTCGGCGGCGTGCAGGGCATGGCAGGCGACGCCGACGGCGCGGAACAGCGCACCGGCCGCGTACGCCGGGTCCTGGCCCTTGGCGCCGTAGCCGCCGATCATCAGGGCGAAGTCGGCCTCCCACAACCCGCTGATCAGCGCCTGGCGGAGCGCGGGCGGGTATTCGTCCGCGACCTCCCGCCGCAGGGCGGCGAGCTCGCCGGTGGGGTCGGCCAGGACCTGGCACAGGGCGACCTCGCCGGCGTAGGCGTGGGAGTAGAAGCCGAGAGGGTGTCCGGCCTGGAAGCCGATCTCGTAACGGCCCTGGCGGCAGTCGTCCCAGACGCGGTGGACGCGGTCGAGGTCGCGGTAGATCCAGTCGACCCGCAGGCCGTCCACGGTGAGCCAGCCGCCGCCGTCCACCCACGGCCCCCAGCCGCCCGGCTCGGTCACCTCGGTCGGCTCGCCCGTCACCTCCCGCGCCAGGGCGCGCAGGCCGGCCACGTCGAGCGGGCCCCGGTAGTAGAGGCCGAGGTCGATGTCGGAGTCCGGCCGGTGCGTGCCACGCGCCCGGCTCCCACCCAGGACGACGGCCACCACCCCGCGCACTTCGACCAGTCGGGCGGCTATGGCGTGAATGTCCGGCTCCTGCACGGGTCGATCTTAGAGCGGGGCGAGGTACCGCGAGCGTGGAGCGGGCAGGGAAGGGTCGTGAGAGTCGTCGCGTTGTCGGACACGCACGCGCCCAGGCGCTGGCGTTCCTGCCCGCCCCGCGTCGCCGCGCACCTGCGCGGCGCGGACGTCATCCTGCACGCGGGCGACGTCTGCGTGGCCTCCGTGCTGGACGAACTGGCCGCGTACGCCCCCGTCCACGTCGTGAAGGGCAACAACGACGGCCCGGACGTGGTGGCGCCGGAGACGCTGGAGCTGACCCTGGACGGGCTGCGGATCGGCATGATCCACGACAGCGGCCCGGCCAAGGGGCGCCTCGACCGCCTGCGGCGCCGCTTCCCCCAGGCGGACCTGGTCGTCTTCGGCCACTCGCACATCCCGCTGGACGAGTCGGGCGACGGCCTGCGCATCTTCAACCCCGGCTCCCCCACCGACCGCCGCCGTCAGCCGCACGGCACGCTGGGCCTGCTCACCATCGAGGACGGCGTCCTGACCGCCGCCGAGATCGTACCCGTCACCTGACCGCGCCAAGGACGGCGGATCAGTCCGGCCGTACGACCGTCGGTGTAGTACGGGGGGCGGCGGCGCGCGTGCCCCTACGTCCCGCGGCGTACCGGAGACGGAGACGGCGGGCGGATTTTGTCACCGCCGCTTGCGAGGATCCTCGGGACTTAAGGGCCGCGGTAAGTCGACGGGAATGAAGCCGTAAGCGCCCTCCAGCACAGTGATCTCAGATCACAGGAGAGAAGGGCCGAGAGATGAGCCAGCCGTACACCATCCAGGACGAGATCACGCTCCCCGGGTTCGCCGGGGCCGTCCACCTGCCGGGCGAGGCCGGGTACGAGGAGCTGCGCCGCTCGCTCAACCCGCGCGTGGACGCCCACCCGGCCCTGGTGGCCGAGGCGTACGGCGTGGCCGACCTGCGCGGCGCGCTGCTGGCGGCGCGGCAGCACGGGGTGCCGTTCGCGGTGCAGGCGACCGGGCACGGCACGCACGAGGCGTGCGACGGCGGAGTCCTGGTCAGGACCTCCCCCATGGCCTCGGTCCTGGTGGACCCGGACCGGCGGATCGCCCGGGTGGGGCCGGGGGCGCTCTGGGGCGAGGTGGTCGCGGCCGCCGCGCCGTTCGGGCTGGCGCCGCTGTCGGGGTCGTCGCCGTCGGTCGGCGTCACCGGCTACACGCTCGGCGGCGGGCTCGGGTGGCTGGCGCGCAAGCACGGGTTCGCGGCCGACAGCGTGGTGCGCGCCGAGGTGCTGCTGGCCGACGGCCGGCACGTCGTGGCGAGCGCGGACAGCCACCCCGAGCTGTTCTGGGCGCTGCGCGGCGGCGGTGGCGGGTTCGGCGTCGTCACCTCGCTGGAGTTCCGCCTCCACCCGGTCGAGCGGGTGTTCTCGGGGTTCGCGTACTTCCCGATCGAGGCGGCGGCCGAGACGCTGACCGCGTACCGGAGCTGGATCGAGGACGCCCCCGACGAGATCAGCACGGCGGTGGTGCTCAGGCGGATGCCCGAGGACGCGCCGGAGGCGGTGCGCGGCAGGCACGTCGTGATGGTCAAGGTGGTGCACGCCGGCGAGGCCGAGGAGGCCAGGCGGCTGCTCGCGCCGCTGTGGCGGGCGGCCGGCCCGGCGCTGCTGGACGAGACGCGCTCCAGCACGTACGCGGCCACCTCCATGGGCGGCACCCCCAACCGGCACATGGACATGTTCGAGTCGGTGCCCGACGAGGTGATCGGCACGCTGGTGCGGGCCGCGGAGCACGCGCAGACCGTGGAGATCCGCCACTGGGGCGGCGCGATGGCCCGCCCGGGTCAGGACGCCGGCCCGGTCAGCCACCGCGGCACGAAGCTGTCGGTCATCGTGGACACCGTCGTGCCGGGGCTGGCGGAGGAGCTGCGCCCGTACGCCAACGGCGGCACGTTCCTCAACTTCCTGGCCGACCCGGCAAGGACGGCGGCGGCGTACACGACCGGCGACTTCCGGCGGCTGCGCGAGGTCAAGCGGGCCTACGACCCGGACGGCTTCTTCCGCGTCGGTCACGTCACCCGTTGATCGAGCGGATTCATGACCGCGCGGTGAGGCCGGACATGACGATCGCGAAGAGGTGGTCGCGGCGCGAGGCGAGGGACGGCGCCTGGTCGGTGATCCAGCTGAGCGCGTTGGCCAGCGCGAACACGTCCGTCCCGTCGACGTCGGCCCGGATGCGCCCGGCCGCCTGGGCGCGTTCCAGGAGGTGGCCGGCCGCCGAGCGCATCGCCGCGCACGAGGCGTGCAGCGGGGACTCCTCGTCGTTGATCGTGGCCATCATGGACGCGGCCAGCCCCCGGTAGGCCGCCGCGCCCCCGATGAGGTCCTCCAGGAACGCCACCAGCGCCTCGTACGGCGCCTCGCTCTCGCCCAGGTCCTGCGCCCGCGCGGCGAGCCGGTCGAAGCTCTGCCGCAGCAGCGCCTCCAGCAGCGCCTCCCGGGTGGGGAAGTGCCGGTAGAGCGTCCCGAGCCCGACCTGCGCGCGCCGGGCGATGTCGCGCAGGGACGCCTCGGTCCCCTGCTCCTCGACGACGACCCGCGCCACGGCGAGGATGCGCTCCCGATTGCGCCGCGCGTCGGCGCGCAGCTCGGGGGAGGTTTTCGGCGCAGCAGTATCCGGTGATTCGCCCGGCATGCACGGTCCTTCCGTTGACAAGTGGAGCAGTGCTCCAGTTATGATCCGGAGCACTGCTCCGAATCATATCGGGGCCGATTCCGTTGGGAGAACCCATGCCCGCGACCATGCATGCCGTGCGCCTCCACGCTCCGGGTGGCCCGGAGGTGCTCGTGTACGAGGAGATCGCCCGGCCCGAGCCGGGGCCCGGCGAGGTCCTGGTCCGCGTCCACGCCGCCGGGCTGAACCCGCCGGACTGGTACGCCCGGAAGGGCTTCGCCAACATCCCCGAGGGCATGCGGCCGGAGCTGCCCCTGCCGTACACGCCGGGGACCGACGTGTCGGGCGTCGTGGCCGCGCTCGGGCCCGGCGTCACCGAATGGCGGGTGGGGGACGAGGTGTTCGGCCTGCTCCGCTTCCCGAGCCTGGGCGCCCGGGCGTACGCCGAGTACACCACCTCGCCCGCCGGGGATCTCGCCAGGAAGCCCGAGTCGGTCGATCACCTGCGGGCGGCGGGCGTGCCGATGGCGGGGCTCACGGCGTACCAGTTCCTGTTCGACTACATCAAGCTCGAGCCGGGCAGCCGGGTGCTCGTGAACGGCGCGGCCGGCGGCGTGGGGCACTTCGCCGCGCAGCTCGCCGTCGACGCCGGCTGCCACGTGATCGGCGTCGCCTCCGGGCGCCATGAGGCGTTCCTGAACGATCTGGGGGTGACCGAGTTCGTCGACTACACGCGGGCCGCCGTCGGGGAGGTGGTCCGGGACGTGGACTACGTGCTCGACACCGTCGGCGGGCCCCAGGCGTACCGGCTGCTGCCCGCGATCAGGGACGGCGGCGTCTACAGCCCCGTCTTCCTCGGGGAGTACGGCGAGGAGGAGATGGCCCGGCGGGGCATCGAGAAGCGCGGGGGCCAGGTGCGCTCGGACGGGACTCAGATGGCGGAGCTGGCCCGGCTGATGGACGAGGGCCGCCTCCGGGTCGGCGTCGACTCCGTCTTCCCGCTCCGGGACGCGGCCAAGGCGCACGAACGGGCCGAACAGGGTCACATCCAGGGCAAGATCGTGTTGCAGGTGACCGCCTAGCCGGGCCTGCCTCTAGCATTTCGCAGGTGACCACCTTCGACGATCCTGACGCGTTCGAGTATCTGGACTTCTCGGCCCTGCCGCCGCGCCAGCAGCGGATCCTGGCCATGATCCGCGACTGGGTGGTCAGGTACGGCTATCCCCCGGGCACGCGCGAGATCGGCCACGCGGTAGGGCTGCGGTCGTCCTCCTCGGTGTCGAAGCACCTGAAGAGCCTGGAGGAGAAGGGGTTCCTGCGCCGGGGCACGACCATGACCCGGCCGATCGACGTACGTCTGTTCCTGCGGGCCTCGGCGCCGGAGCCCGCCGGCGACGTGGTGAGCGTGCCCGTGGTCGGCGACATCGCCGCGGGCACCCCCATCCTGGCAAACGAGCACGTGGACGACACGCTGACCCTGCCCCGCGACCTCACCGGGCGCGGCACCGTGTTCGCCCTGCGCGTGCGGGGCGATTCGATGATCGACGCCGCGATCTGCGACGGCGACATGGTCGTGGTGCGGCAGCAGCCCGAGGCCCACTCGGGCCAGATCGTCGCCGCGATGATCGACGGCGAGGCCACGGTCAAGGTGTTCCGCCGGCGCGACGGGCACGTCTTCCTCGAACCGCGCAACCCCGCCTACGACGTCATCGACGGCGACGGCGCCGTGGTGCTGGGCATCGTGGTCTCGGTTCTGCGCAGCGTGTGAGCACCCCCGTCAGGCGAGGACGACCGGCTTGAGCACCTCCTCGCACCACTGGCGGAAGCTGGTGGGGGTGCTTGTCCGAGGGGTGCGGACGGCGCCGTTGTCGAGGCCGGCGTCCTTGGCCAGCGCCATGTCGAGCATCCCCTGGGCCATGACTTCGGACATCCCCGACCCCACCAGCCCGGCCTTGAACGCTTCGCCCGACAAGTGCTCGAAGCGGATCGGGCGGCTCAGCACCTCGGACATGATCCGCGCCATGTCCTCGAAGGAAAGGTCCTCGGGGCCGAGCACCGGGACCTCCTCGACACCGCTCCAGGTGTCGTCGAGCAGCAGGCCGGCGGCGACCGCGGCGATGTCGCGGGTGGCGCAGCTCGGAGCCTTGTGGTCGCCGGAGATCGGCGAGGTGAACATGGACCGGTTCCTGATCAGCTCGGCCTGGCGCAGCAGGTTGTCCATGAACGAGGGCATCGCCAGCGCCCGGTAGCTCACGCCCGTGCTCGCGATCAGGTCGTCCATGGCGAGGGACGCCGTCACGTACCCGGCGTTCCCGGCCACCGCCGTCCCGCGGCCCAGGGCCGAGACTCCGACCACCCGCTCGACCCCCTGGGCCGTGATGGCCTCGCACGCGGGGCGGCTGAAGCCGGCGTAGGCGGCATCGACGCTCGCGGAGCGAGGGTCGGACGGCACCAGCCAGAAGACGGTGCGGGCGCCGGCGAACGCCTTGGTGACCACGTCGAGCTCGCGGTGCGAGCCCTCGACGACCTCGGCGTACGCGCGCACCGCGGCGGGCAGCCGGTCTGGCTCGCGCGCGATCACCCGGGTGGGTGCGCCGGCGGCCATGAGACGGTCGAGAACCTGGCGGCCGATCTTACCGGTGGGCGTAGTGACGACGATCATGAAAACCCCTGGAGGGAAGTATGGACGGGAAGGACGAGAGCCCAGTCAACCCGGCGCGGCGGCAGACCTGAAGGACCGATTTGATCACCATTGATACTGTCGAGGTATGAATGACCTGGAGGTCCGGCAGCTCCGGTACTTCGTGGCCGTCGCCGAGGAGTTGCACTTCGGGCGCGCGGCCGAGCGGCTCGGCATGGCACAGCCGCCGCTGTCCCGCGCGATCCGGGCCCTGGAGCGGCAGCTGGGCGTGCCGCTGCTGGAGCGCACCACGCGCCACGTCGCGCTCACCCCCGCCGGCGAGACCCTGCTGCGCGACGCCCGGATCGCGCTCGACGCGGTGACCGCGGCCGCCCGGCGGGCCCGGCACGCCGGCCGGTCCGACCCCGGGCTGCGCCTGGCGCTGAAGGCCGACTACGACGGCGGGCTGCTGCCGCGGATCCTCGCCGCGTACCGGCACGAGGCGGCCGCCCTCCCGGTGGAGCTCGTGCTGGGCGGGAAGGGGGAGCAGCTGTCGGCGCTGCACGACGGCCGCGCGGACGTCGCCCTGGTGCCCGCCACCCTTGACGAACCCCTTGACGCACGTGGCCTGGACGTCGAACTGCTGCTGACCGAGCCCCGGCTGGTCGCGCTGGCCGCCTCCGATCCGCTGGCCTCCCGCTCGCGCCTGCGCCTGGCCGACCTGACCGGCAGGGTCCTCCCCGACGGGACACCCGCCGACGGTCAGGAAGCCTGCCCGGCGACGGCAGGGACCCGGCCGAGACGCCTGGACCTGGCAGAGATCTTCAACCTGGTCGAGGTGGGCAGCATCGTCTGGTTCCCCCCGGCCTCGGTCGCGCCGCGCCACCCCCGGCCCGGCATCGCGTACCGGATCGTCAGCGACCTGGCGCCGCTCACCCTCACCCTGGCCTGGCCGCACCACAGCCGCTCACCGGCCGTCGCCGCCTTCGTCCGCACGGCCACCGACACGGCCACTCACTCGGCGGACGCACCGGAGCCCCAGCCCGCCCCGAGCTGAACAACGCCCGCCGCTCCGCTACGCCGCCGGGCGGAGGCGGGCGGCGGTCGTGACGCTCAGGAGGGTGCGGGCCAAGGCGTCCGTCTGGCGGAACAGCGGGGCGTCGACGCCCGGGCGGGCGAAGCCGGCCGTGCCGGGGCCGCCCGCCGTCCACGGGCCGAGGACGAAGCGGCGGGGGTGGACGGCGCCGGTGCGAGCGACAAGGCGGCGGTCCGGGAGGCGGACGTCCAGGAGGCCGGACTCCTCGCGGCACTCGCCCCGGGCGAAGAGCGCGCCGAGGAGCGGGTCGGTGCTGCGGGCCACGGTCGGCTCCGGCAACCGGGCCTCCACCAGCGCCCGCGCCTCCACCGCGCCGGGCACGCTCGTGCTGACCGCCCGCCAGACCCCCGCCCGCTCGTCCCGCGCGACCCGGATGCCCTCGCCCAGGAACGTGACCACCCCGGCCCGCGCCAGCGCCCGCAGCTCGGCCAGCCGGGACGCGGGCGGGCCGCTGGCGAGGTAGTTGTACAGGCCCTGGAACCAGGGATCCGCCGGCACCACCCCGCGCAGCGCGTTCAGGCCGTGGATCAGGGCCAGGTCCGCGCTGTGCGCCGGGTCGGCCCGGCGCTCCAGGTCGGCCGTCAGGTAGCCGCCCATCCAGCGCCCCAGCCCGGCCAGGTCGCCGAAGCGTATCCCGTGCAGCGGCCGTTCCAGCCGGTCCAGCCGCAGCCGGTCGGCGAAGCTCGGCACCGACCTGGTGACGAGCGCGCGCATCTCCTTCCCGCCCCACTCGGCCTGCGCGAAGGCGGGCTCGAACGCGTCCCAGCCGATCCGGGTCCGCGACGGGTGCCCGTTGAACAGCTCGAAGTAGTACGCGTAGGCCAGCTCCTTGGCCACCGCCCGCCGCAGCTCCCCGGCAGGCGTGCCCGGGGTGACGAACCCGGGCAGGCCGGGCGGCGGCGCGGCGAGCCGGTAGCCGGCCTTGGCGTGGTACGGCACTCCCCTGCGCGACCCCACGTACAGCCGCGGCTCGGACCCGCCGGGCACGTAGTGCAGTTCGCCGCCGTGTTCGGTGAAACGGCCGCCGCGTCCGGACGTGAGCAGCGCCAGCAGGTCGGCGAACGCCAGCCCGGCACCCCGTACGAGCACCGGCTCCCCGGCGGGGATCACGCCCGGGTCGAGGTCGGCGGCGTACCCGGCGGGGAGGTAGGACAGGCCGTGCCGGGCGGCGAAGGCGAGCTCCTCCGCCTCCGGCGGCGAGGGCAGCGCGCCCTGGTGGCCCTGCGCGAGCACCACCGCGTCCACCTCCAGCGCTCCCCCGCCGGACAGCTCCACCCGCTGGCCCCCGCGCACGTCGGCCAGGCCGACGGCGGTGGCCCGGTGCAGGCGCACCCGTACGTTGGGCGGCGCGGTCCGCACCACCTGACCGAAGGCGAAGGAGAGATAGCGGCTGAGGACCGGGCGCGGCGCGAAGTACCCGGGCTCGCTCCCCAGCCATTCGGCCAGCGACGGCCCGGGACGGAGCGGGCCCTCGCAGCGCACCGACCCGTCGGTGAAGACCGTGATGTCGGCCGCCGCCGAGTTGGCCCACAGCAGGTCCGGCTGGCCCGCGCGCCAGACCCGGCCCGCGCCGTGCGGGTACGGGTCCACCACGTGCACGTCCAGCACGTGGTCTCCGAGCAGCTCGGGAGCGTTGGCGCAGATCCGCTCCACGACGGACGTCCCCGTGGGACCGGCCCCGATCACCGCGACAGCGCTCACCCCGACCCGCCCCGCTCTCCCGTGAGAATACCCACATTAACAGTAGGGATTACGGGAAAGATCGTCAACCCGGCGACTGCTCGTCCAGAGGCAGGCAGACCGTGAGCGCACCCGCGGCGGCCTCGGCCTTGAGCCGGCGGGTGGGCTCGCGCTCCCCGCCGTCGAGCTCGTACATCAGCGGCACCCCGAACCGGGCCGACACCTTCCTGGCCCGCGTGATCCGGACGAGCGGCGAGTCGTCGGAGCGCCCCGCGGCCATCCTGCCGATCACCCGCGCCCATTCGAGCGGCCCCTGGGCGGTCGAGACGCCGACCTCCAGCCAGCCGTCGTCCGGCCGCGCGTCGTCGAACGCCTGGACGCCGCCGGCGATCGTGCTCACGTTGCCCAGCAGCAGGCAGCTCGCCCGGCCCTCGAACCAGGTCGTCCCGTCGATCTTGATCTTCATCGGCACGAGCGGCTCGCCGACGTGCCGGACGGCCGCCTTGACATAGCTCAGCTTGCCGAGCCGCTTCTTGGCCCGCCCGCCGGCGTCGGCGACCATCTCGGCCTCGAACCCGGCCCCCGCCATCACCGCGAAGTGCTCGCCGTTGAGCACCCCCAGGTCCAGCTTCTCCCGCCGGCCGTGGAAGCCGATCCGCACCGCCTCGTCGAGTTCGGCGGGGATGCCGACGTTGGCGGCGAACAGGTTCGCCGTCCCCGCGGGGAGCACGGCCATCGGCACGCCGGAGCCGGCCATCGCGTCGGCACAGCGCTGCACCATGCCGTCGCCGCCCCAGACGAACACCAGCTCGGCGCCCTGATCGAGGGCTTGCCGGACCTTCTTGGGCGCCTTCTTGCTCTTGGGCACCTCGTACCAGAGGAGCTCGGCGACGCCCTCCTCGGTGATGAGCACGCGTAGTCTGTCCAGACCCGCGCCGAGGGTCTTCTTGCGGTGCGCGACGACGGCCACGATGGGGGACATGCGTTCCGGACTACCCCGGGCGCCGGATTTCAGGCGGAGGAATCAATCCGGCGAGCCGGGGTAGCCGTGCGCGAATGACTATCCATGGCGACCGCGGACTGGGACTGCGACTGACGCTCGCCAGCCTGGCGGTGGCGCTCATCATGGTCCCGTTCACCCTGCTGCTCGTCGTGGCCAAGATGCCCGTCGACGGACTGGATGCGGGAGCCGCGCGATATCTGCACGCGTACGCGCTCACCCATCCCGAGGTGACGAGGTTCCTCATCGTGTGGACGGATCTGTTCGGGCCGTGGCCGTGGCGAATCGCGGTCATCGCGTACGCCGTCTGGCTGCTCTACAAGGGCGCGCCGAGGCTGGCCGTCTGGGCGGTCACCACCATCACCGTGGGCGGGCTGCTCGGCCTGGCACTCAAGATCGTCGTGGCCCGGGCCAGGCCGCACCTTCCGGACCCCGTCGCACTGGCGCCGGGCGACTCCTTCCCCTCGGGCCACGCGGTGAACGTGACGCTCGGCGCGGGAGTGATCGTCCTGCTCGTCCTGCCCATGCTGCCTCGGTGGGGGCGGGTGGTGGCGTGGGCCGTCGCCTGCTTCCTGGTGTTGTCCGTCGGCTACACGAGGATCGCGCTCGGCGTGCACTGGGTGAGCGATGTGGTCGCCGGGATCGTGCTGGGCGTGGCCGTGATCGCCGCGACGGCGGCGGCGTTCGAGACGTGGCGGCGCGAGCAGGGACGCAGACCCGCCTCGCCGCCGGTCGAGGGAGTGGAACCCGAGTTCGTGAAAGCGGGCGATGAGAAGAAGTGAAGCGCTACGCGTTATCGATCGTGCTGCCGATGATCCTGATGGCCGCGGTGACATACGGCGTGGGCAGGGCGATCCTCGCCTGGCCCACCGGTGAGGCGTCGGTGAGCCGGAGCCTGGCCGCCGGCCGCACCTCGCTGTGGAACACGCTCACCGACTTCGGCAGCAGCCTGTCGGACACCCCGTACATCGTGGCGCTCACCGTGATCGCCGCGATCGTCTTCAGACTGGTCTACCGGCGCTGGCTCGAATCGATCTTCATCGTCGCGGCCGTCTGGAGCCAGTCCCTCATCTTCCTGGCCACCACCGAGGCCGTCGGCCGGCACCGGCCGCCCGTGCAGCACATCGACCCGGCCCCGCCCACCTCCAGCTTCCCGTCGGGGCACGTCAGCGCCGCCGTCGCGTTCTACTGCGGGATGGCGCTCGTCCTGACCACGCATGTCCGCAGCAGAGCGCTCCAGGTGCTGATCTGGGCGCTCGGAATCGCCGCTCCGCTCGCCGTCGGCCTGTCGCGCCTGTACCGCGGCATGCACTTCCTCACCGACGTGGTCTGCGGCGCGCTGCTCGGCGTGGGCTGCGTCGTCATGGCCGCCCGGGCGATCCTGTACGCACAGAGGCGGCGGCGCTCAGAACTCGTTCGACCTGCGTAAACGCGAGGGCCGCCCGTCGGGGTCAACGACGATCCGGTACAGCGGCATGGCCAGCGTCCGGCGGACGCGGTCGAGCCCGGGCCGCGGGTGCGGGCGCAGCCGGCCCGGCGGGCGGGGCCCCCGGCAGCCGTCCCGGTGCCAGGCCTCGAGCCGCTCGGCGGACTCGGCGAACGCCTCGTACGCGCTTTCCGGGTCGAGCAGATCGTCCAGGTCGCCGGGGTCGCGGTCCAGGTGCTCGGCGGCGAGCGTGAGCCGCAGCTCCCTGGCGAACCTGCGGGCTCCCGAGGGCGGACGCGGGTCGGGCTGCGCGTCGAGGACGGCGCAGCTCAGCTCGGAGTCGAACGTCCACGAGCGCAGGTTCACGTTGTCGGAGCCGACGCTCGCCCACACGTCGTCGACCACGCAGACCTTGGCGTGCACGTACACCGGCGTGCCCCGGTGGTTCTCCAGATCGTAGATCGCGACCCGGCCGTCGCCCGCGCGCATCAGCCGGGCCAGCGCTTCCGACCTGCCGATCAGGCTGGCCGGGCCGGCCAACCAGCCGTCCTGGTCGGGATGGCGGGGCACCACGATGATCATGCGCAGGCCCGGCTCGCGCTCCAGCGCCTCGGCGAACGGCTCGATCACCTCCGTGGACCACAGGTACTGGTCCTCCAGGTAGACCAGCGAGCTCGCCCGCGTCAGAACCTTGCGGTACGCCCTGGCCACGCTGCGCTCCCCCTCCGGCGCGAACGGATAGGCGTGGCGCAGGTGGGGATAGGTCCTCAGGAGCTGCACGGCATGCGTCCCGGCCGCCGGCGGCGCGGGGCCGGGCTCCGGCAGCGGCGGCACGTCGGCCATCCGGGTCATGCGGTCACGCAGCCGCCTGAACGGCTGGCGGGTCTCCGGCGCCGGGTCCTCCCAGCGTTCGCAGAAGACCTTCTCCACCTCGGCCACCGCCGGGCCGCTGATCGCCACCTGGACGTCGTGCCACGGCGGGCGATCGCCGTACGCGCCCGGCATCGGCGCCGCCTGCGGGTCGCCCAGGTGCTCGGCGTCGTCGCGGCGGCTGTGGCACAGGTCGATGCCGCCGACGAACGCCACGTCCCGGCCCGGTCCCCGGTCATGGCGCAGGACGACGAACTTCTGGTGGTGCGAGCCCCCACGCCGCACCCGGGTGTCGAGCAGCGCCTGGCCGCCGGCCGCCTCGATGTCCTCGCCGAGGTGCCGGTTCTCGGCCGAGCTGAAGCGCAGGAAGTCCAGGTGCGAGCGCCAGATCAGCCCTCGGACCAGGGCTCCCCTCTCGGCCGCCCGCGCCATCGCGGCCGCCACCTCGGGGCCGTCCGGCGTGAGCCGCTCGTCGGGGTCGCCGCGCCAGTCGGAGAACAGCAGCAGGTCGTCCTTGTCGAGGCCCGCCAGCCGCGCGGCGAGCTCGGCGAAGTAGGTGGCGCCGTGGACGAGCGGGCGCACCAGGTTGCCCTCCGTCCAGGGTGCGAGCCTGGTCGCGTCGTTCCCGCGTTCGGGGCCGGTGAGGAACCAGTCGTCCAGCCTCATGTACGCCGCCAGCGGGCCTCTCCGAAGCAGTATCCGGCGAACAGCAGCAGCCCGAGGGCCACCACCGCCAGCAGCCAGGGCCCGGCCGGAGTGTCGGCGAACGCCCTGAGCGTGGCGTCGATGCCCCCGGCCTTGTCAGGGTCGAAGGTGACGGCCGCCTGGACCAGGAAGACGCCGGCCAGCCCGGCGATCAGCCCGCGCGCGAGGTAGCCGGCGAGCCCGAGCCGGTCCATCACCGAGCCGGCCCGCCTCGGCATCGGCCTGAGCTCCCTGCGGAACTCCTTCTTGACGCCGTACCGCAGCCAATAGACGCCGAGCGCGACGACGCCGAGCCCGATCACGCCCACGAGGATCTGTCCCGCGGGCAGGTCGAGCAGCTTTCCCGTGAGGTCCTGGGTCCGCTGGTCGTCGGAGGCGGTCTCGTGCGTCAGCAGCATGGTCAGCAGCGCGGTGCACACGAACGCGTAGACCACGACCCGGCCGGCCGACTCCGCCCGGTCCTTGAGCCCGTGGGCGCCGAAGATCGCCTCCGACGCCTGCCACAGGGTCAGGGCGGCGAACCCCACGACCATGACCCACAAGATCACGGCCCCGAACGGCAGCGACGCGACCGTGCTGATCGCCCCGCTCTTGTCGGCCTCCCGCCCGCCGTCCCCGAACGCGATCTGCACGGCCAGCACCCCGATCAGCCCGTACAGCACACCGCGGCAGACCAGCCCGACCCGCGCCAGCCTGTCCATGGCAGGGCTGTCCGCCGCCTGGCGCGCCTTGGCTCCAGCTTCGGTCATGACTTCTCCCAAGAGCTCGTCAAAACCGGCGAACTGCCCTGAATTGCGCGTCCTAGACCTTCACCCGCCGGGACCGGCGGATTTGAGCGTCGGGATCACTCGCCGAGGTCGAGATCGGGCGGGCAGTCGATGGGCTCGTAGGAGCCATCGGGCCGCTGCATCTCGCACTGGGTCTGCCGGTCGCCCTGCTGGTCGCTCTCCCCCGGGCCGGAGGAGGCGGCAAAGCCGGAGAAGCCCGCGAAGAAGGCCAGGCCGATGACGACGGCGACGCATCCGACGATGATCCCGCCGTAGCCTCCGCCGGGGTTGGCCGCGGGCACGGCCCTGGTCGGGTTCTGCGGGTCGTAGAGCACCTCGGTCTCGTTGCCGACGCCGAGGCCGGAGGTGGTCGCCGCTTCGGTGGTGATCTCCTGCCCCTCCAGGGTCGTGAAGGTCAGGACCGGCCGCTGCCTCGCCCTCAGGTGCTCCCCTTGCCCCGTGAACGTGGTCCGGACGTCGCTGACCACGCCCGGCACCCGCTGCGCCCGCCGGACGAACTGCCTGCTGTCGACGGTCCCCTTGATCGAGCCCAGAACGATCACTATGCCCACCGCCACGAACAGCAGCGGGAAGTACTGGAACAGATTTTCCACCGCGGATCTCCTTGGGTCGGCCTGCACTTTAGAACGTCCGGGCGAGCGACAGGTTCCCGGCGGGAGATCTCGGTGGCGGCGGCGCGGAGTACCGTTGATCGACGGGCCGAGTGGCCTGGCGGCGGGACTGACGGGGGCGGCTTTGACCGAGGGCGAGCTCGAACAGCGCTTACGCGGGCATCCGGCGGTGACCGAGTGTGTCGTGGTCGAGGGCGAGCAGCTGATTGCCTACATCGTGGCCGACGAGAAGGACCGGGAACGGGTCACCGAGTTCCTGACGGAGTTGGTGCCGCGGCGGCGGCTGCCCGAGGTGGTCGCGGTGGTACCCGCGTTGCCGCGCACGCCTGAGGGCGAGATCGACGTCGCGGCGCTGCCCCTGCCGGTGGCGGAGGGGCAGCGGCCCGCGGGCGGCAAGGGCGGCGGCGCGACGGCCGGGAGCGGGTCGATGGTGGTCGGGGGCACGCTCCTGTTCGGCTTCCTGGCTTTTTCGACCACCAACGTCTTCTGGCCCTATTCCACCGACCTGTCCGGTGTGCCGCTGCCGTGGGCGGCCCTGTTCTTCGGGCTCTACCTTTTCGAGTGCGCCTCGTTCGGGCTGGGCGTGATGGTCCTGCTGCGGGGCCGCTCGGCGCTGGCCCGACGGGGCCGCTCCGCACCGCTGACCACGGCGGCCTGGCTGGCGCTCGCCTGGCTGCTGCTGGCGTGGTGGCCGCAGGACAACTTCTACCGCCTGGCCGCCAAGACCGACTGGCCGCAACAGGCCGCCCTGGTCTACGGGTTCAACGTCACCCTGATGATCGCCGCGGCGGTGCTCGTCGCCTTCGTCACCGACCGACGGCGATGAACATGGCGCGGAGCGCCTCGTTGGCGGCCCGCACGGCCCGCTCCGCCGCGTCGAGCTCCCGGATCGTCCGGGCGGCGAGCGCGATCCCCAGGTAGGGAAAGGGGTCGAACGCGGCGGTCGGGATGGTGACCAGGAGGATCGCGCCGAGCTCCCGGCAGTGCGCGGCCAGCCGCGTGACGTGCTCGCGCAGCGCGGTCGACGGCAGCCGGGCGCCCAGCGGCAGGCAGTCCCGGGTGCGCACCAGGTGCCCGGCGCCGTGCAGACCGTCCAGCGCTGTCTGAATGGTGAACGCCGCGCAGGGTCCGGTGAGCCGCAGATTGATCTCGGTGGGCGCCAGCAGGCCCGCCCGGTCGGCCACGAAGTCCACGTCGTACCAGCCGCGGTAGCCGTGGCGGGCCAGTGCCGCGCCCACGTCGGCGCCGAACGCGGCCGCGGTCCGCGCCTGCTCGGCGGGCAGCGTGCCGGGTCCGACGGTGACGCCCTGGTAGCGGGTGCCGTCGATCGCCATCGCGCCCGTACCGACCGGGTGCACCTGCCCGTCGGCGTCGATGACGGCGTCGAACGTGGGGTTGGCGACGCCCGCGATGTACTCCTCCAGCAGCAGGCCGCGCACCCTGCGGGGCGGCGGGGACGTGGTCACGACCTGGGTGCCCGTCCCACCCACTCCGTACTCGGTTTTCAGCACGTACGGCATGGCCGCCCCTCGCAGCTCCCGGCGCGCGGCGATCCGGCGTTGTGCCGCGATCCGGATCCCGCGATGGCCCGGAGCCAGCTCGCGGAAGAGCTCGTGGGAGCCGCGTTTGGACTCGAAGCGGCGGACGCACTCCAGCACCCCGGCGGGAGCGGGCCGGATCCGGTCGAACGCGGGCGTGCGGCCCCAGGACAGCACCGCCATCCCGGGCGGGACGAGCTCGGGCAGGCCCGCCAGAGCCGCCGACACCTGCCCGTCCGCTGCGATCCCGCCGCGTACCCGCACCTCGCCCCAGCCCAGCGTCTCGGCCAGGTGCCGGACCCACCAGTCCGGCACGGGCAGCGGCAGCACGACGAGGGCGGGCCGCGGACTGGCGAAGGCCGCCAGGCACGAGTAGTGGTCACGCGCGGCCGGTATCCCGCCGAAGGCGGCGTTGAACTCGGCGGCGTTGCCGACATGAACGGCGGGCAGCCCACCCGTCCAGGCCTTCACCCACGACGGCTCGGCACTCATCCGGCCAGGAAATCCCATGGATCACCCGACGTGCAAGTGGCCCGCAAGCGCGCGGAAACGGCTTGTGGGGATAGTCACGGTTCGTGAGCGCGATCGTCCTTGACCCCGGCCTCCCTGAGGGGCACCGCCGGCTGATGGCCACCCGGCCGGAGCTCCTGCCGCCTGCTCCCGAGCGGCCCGCCTGGGGCGGGCGGACGCTCGGTGACGTCCTGGCCGTCCTGCCTCAGTCGGCGCTGTGGGGTTTCCTCCCCCTCGTCGTCGGCCTGGCCCACCGTGGCCGGATCGTGCTCCTCACCGGGCTGCTGCTGCAGGGGGCCATGCTCGGCGTCTGGATCCGGTACGGCTTCACGACCTTCTTCCTCGCCGGATTGGCCGTGCAGGCATTGGCCTTCCTCGCGCTCCTGGCGCTGGCGGGCGAGTCGCCGGTGGCGGGGTACGGCCGCCGCCACCGCGGCAGGTACGTGACCGCCGCGATGCTGGAGCCGCCGGACGCCGCGCTGCTGGAGCGGACGGTGGCCGCCACCGCGACGGTCCTGCGGTCCAGGCTCGATCGGGACGGCCTGCTCGACGGCATCGCCAACCGGATGATCCTGCCCCGCCAGGCGTGGGAGATCGCCGAGACGCTGACCGAGCTGACCCGGCTGCGGCGCGAGCAGGCGGGCGCGCGGTCGGGACGTGTCACCGAGCGCATCTCCGCCATGCTCGAATCCCAGGAGGAGGCGCTCGACGTGGCGACCCGCGCGCTGGCCCGGCGGATCTCCTCCCTGGAGGAGTACGCGCGGCGTACCGAGGAGGCCGAGGAGGTGTACGCGGAGTGGCGGACCCTGCGGGACCTGGCGGATGACGGCGACGCCTACCGCGAGCTGCTCTCCAGGACCGTACGCGACGACCTGGCGGCCGGCGAGGTCGGCGAGCTGGCCGAGCGCGCCGAGCTCCTCGAGGCGTCCCTGCGCGAGAGCGTCGAGCAGGCCCGGCTCGCCGGCCTCACCCTGATCCCCCGGGAGGGCTGACCCATGCCGCGCACCTCCGACCGCATGAAGCGGCTCCTGGCGCCGTTCCCGAGGTGGGTCCCGCTCCTCGGCACCGCGGTCCTCCTCGCCGAGCTCGTCATCGGCCTCCCCATGGCGGTCGGCGGCGGATCCGCCCGGGAGCCCCGTTCGATGCCGAGCCCTCCCCCGAGCGTGACGGCCGTTCCGCCGAGTCCCGCGTCCGCCGAGCCGGCGCCCACCCCCACCCTCGCGACGGCCACCCCGTCGCCGAGCGGGCTCGCGGTCACGCGGATCCCCGAGGGGAGCGTCGTCAAGCTCCCCCGCCGGCCGGGCCAGGGCTCGCCCGTCATCGACAGGGTGACCGACCCCAAGACCGGCCTGTCGTTCGCCGAGCTGGGCTCCCCGTGGCGGCCGAGCCGCCCGATCGGCGACGGCCCCATCCAGGACGGCCGCTACAACCTCCGCCAGACGCTGCTGACCGAGACCTACGGAACGGACGGCGATCGCGAGTGGTGGGCCGACATCGACTCCCAGCACCTGTGGTCCGACCTCGACGCCGGCGACAGCCTCTACGACGCCGCCCGGGCGATGCTGGACTACAAGCAGGGCAGCGCCTTCCCCTCCGGGACGACGGGCCGTGACATCGCCTCGCAGCCGGTACGGCGTGGCTGGCTGCTCGCCCGGATGATCCGGATGCCGCCGAGCCCGGACGGCCGCAAGGCCAGGCAGGAGCTGTCGGTCGTCATCGCGGTCGACACGGGACGCCCCCGGCCCGCGATCCTGTGGATCACCATTCCCGACACGCACCGGCGCCTGTGGCCGGACGTCGACACGCTGGTGAAGTCCCTCAAGATCGTTCCCCGGCGCTGAGCCGCCGGCCCGGCCGAAAGTCCGTTGAATGCCCTGCTGCCGCCCTGGTCGGCCCTGTTCCCCGTGCCGAGAATCAGTGCGGGAAACCTGAGGAGGCGGACATGGCACACACCGGATCGCGATCGAAGAAGCCGACCATCGTCCTGAGCACGGCGGCAATGCTGAGCACGGCCATCGCGCTGCTCGCGGGCGGGACGGCGCGCGCCGATCAGGCGTCATCGCACGTGGCGCTCGCGGTCACCTGCGGAGACGGCTCGCTGTCGGCCGACTGGTACTTCGACTCCTCGCACTACAACCCCAACGCGTGCGCCAAGTGCCAGGAGGCGGGCGCCAGGCTCGAGGCGACAGGTATCTGGCGCGCCTACTGCAAACGGCGGTACAACCCGGCCGGCACGCTCACCCGGGTGGACCTCTATCGCTACTGCGTGGGTTGCCGGAGCACCGAGGCGGCCCTCACCACGGAGCCGTCGCTCCAGCGGGTCAGCCGTCCGGTCCCCGCCTGACGAGGACGAGCACCAGGACCAGCACGGCCACGCCGGCCAGGCCCACGACGTTGCAGGTGAAGGTCACCGCGGGCGGCGGCGTCGCGGACACCGTCGACGACGCTGCCCACCGACGCCGTACGCCTCACGGTGAGTTGCATCATCATGGTTCCACACGGGTCGAGGGGGCCCTGCGGGCCCGGGGGACGAAGACGCCGGCGAGCGCCATCAGGGCCGCGGTGACCAGCAGCGCAGGCGGGTAGCCGGTCAGGGGTGCCAGGAGGCCGACCGCGAACGCGCCGGCGGCCATGCCGCTGTCGTAGGCGGCGTTCCACAGGGCGCTGACGGTGCTGAACATCTCCGGACGGACGCGCCCGTACATGACGGTCATCGTGGCGTTCTGCAGGACGCCGAACCCGGCGCCGAAGACGGCGGCGCCGCCGACGACGCTCAGGCTCCAGTGCGTCAGCGACACGGCGGCCATCCCGGCCGAGGACAGGACGAGCCCGGCGAGCAGCAGCCCCTCGTGCCCGCGGCGGTCGCCGACGCGGCCGGCGACCCACTTGGCCAGCGTCGCGGTGGCCGACTGGGCCAGCAGCGCGGCCGGCGCGACCCAGACGGGTCCGCCGCGCACCGCGAGCGGCACGAAGGTGCACAGGATCCCGGTCCCGGCGGCCGACGCGGCGAACACCGCCGCCGGCCACATCAGGTACGGCGCGCGCAACCCGGCCATCACCCCCGCGGCCCGCCCCACGACGGCCGGACGACCCGGCAGGAACGGGACGGTGAGGACGGACAGGACGGGGACCGCGGCGGTGGCGACGAAGACGGCGTCGTAGCCCGCGACCTGCGCGAGCCACGTGCCTGCGGGCAGCGCCAGCAGCGCGCTGACGCCGCTGACCAGGCCCACCAGCGCGAGCCCCTCGCCGCGCCGCTCGGCTGGCACGAGCTCGGCGGTGAGCGCGCCGCCCGCCACGACCGTGACCGCGAAGCCGACGCCGCGCAGCGCGCTGACGGCGATGATGGCCGCGGCGTCCGAGGACGTCAGCAACACGAGAGTGGGCCCGCCCAGGGCGACGAGGCCCAGGCCGAGCGTCCACCGGTAGCCGAGCCTGGCCACCAGGGCCGGTGCGGCCAGTTCGACGGCCACGGTGGTCACCAGCAGCGCGGCGTTCGCGGCGCCGGCGACGGTGGCGCCCGCCGACCGCTCGGCGTACTCGGGGACGACGGCGAACGGCAGGAAGAACCCGATCGACGAGGCCACCACGGTGGCCATCCGCACCAGCAGCGCCCCGCTGACGATCGGCGGTCGCGCCGGCGCGCGGGTGGCGGCGATCACGGCCGCGGCTCCCCGCCGGGGAGGGGCCCGGCGGCGTCCCGCCGGGCGGCCGATGGCGCCGGCCCGCCCAGCAGGGTGGCGGCGTCCCGCCCGGTAGCGGATGGCGCCGGCCCGCCCAGCAGCCTGGCGGCGTCCCGCCCGGTGGCCGATGGTGCCTGCCCGCCCAGCTCCGCCTCCAGCGACTTCAGCGCCTCGCGCATGTGCTGCTCGAACTGGGAGGTGTCGTCCTCGGTGAGGAAGGCGGCCTGCTCGGTGTGGACGAGCCTGGTGCCCGGCCCGTGCCGGGCGAACTCGATCGTGGCCAGCGAGACCAGGACGCGTACCTGGTCGAGCAGCACGTCGTAGCTGTAGACGATGCGTTTGCTCGGCACGATGTCGAGGTAGCGGGCCTGGACCGTGCGCGCGGGACCGCCGGCCCGGGTGCCGTGGCAGCGCTCCACTCCGTCGACGCGGAAGTCCAGGTCGAGGCGCGGATTCCAGCCGGGGGGACCACCGGCCCAGCGGGCCTTGACGGCCGGGTCGGCCCAGGCGGAGAAGACCTCGACCGGCGGGACGGCGTACACGTGCTCGGCCACGAAGATGGCGTGCCTGATCATGGGAGCCTCTCGTCGTCGGTTCGCTGCCTGCGACTCTGGCCTGCCACGACCGGCCGCGACATCCGTGGGGACCCCCTGATCGCCACGGAGGAGGTACGGATCCGCCGCGGAAAGAGCACGGAGCCACCGGTCCCCCGACGAGGAGGGCTACTCGTCGATGATCTCCAGCTCGGTCAGCGCCGTCGCCGGCGTGCCCCTGCCTGGCCTCTGAGCCTCGTCTCCCGAGCTCGGCCCGTACGAGGTCCCGCTCAGCGCCGATGCCTGGTGGGAGCGGCGTGGACAAGATCGTCAACGCCGGTGCGGACACGGGCCTCGGCCATCCTGGCCAGCGCCGCGCGGGGCTCGGACCGCCTGCCTTCCAGCCGCACGGGCGGTACGGGGGCGGACAGCGTCACCTCGACGACCAGGTCACGGGTCCCGGCCACCCGGACCATGGAGGCGAGCAGCGAGTCGTCACCGACGTAGCAGGCGCGGGTCGAGGTCACCGTCCCTTCGCGGTAGCGCAGCGTGGCCGGGCGGACCGCGGCGCCCGTGTCGACGGCCGCCTGGAACACCGCGGGCCGGAACCGGCCCATCCCCCGCCCGCACCACGTGGTGCCCTCAGGGAAGGCGACGACGGTGTCGCCTTCCCTGAGCGCGTCCGCGACGGCCGCGACGGCCGCGGGCAGCGCGGAGAGCCGTTCCCGGTCGATGAACAGCGCCCCCGAGCCCCTCGCCAGCGTGCGGATGACCGGCCACTCGCCGATCTCGCGCTTGGCCAGCGGCCTGGACGGCAGCGTGGCCGCGACGACCAGCGGGTCGAGCCAGGACACGTGGTTGGCCACGACCAGGGCTCCCCCGTCCGAGACGGCCGGGGCGCCGGTGACCTCGAGCCGGATCCCGAGCGCGCGCAGGAGCAGCCGCGCCCAGGCCATGGTCAGCTTCGCCCGCCACGCCGTCCGTACCCGCCCCACGAGGGACACCGGCACCCCGGCGAGCACCACGAGGAGCGCGGCGCACAGGCGGGCGACCAGGAGGAAGGGCCTGGTCGCGCGGGCGGCGGGCGCGAGGCAGGCCTGCGCGGTGCAGGGGGCGAACGGGTGCCAGGGGCCGGGGGCGGCCGCCGGAGCCGGTGCCGAGGCGGGGGCCGGGGCCAGGATGTCGACGGCCGTGTTCACAGCGGCTCTCCCAGGAAGTGGCGCAGGTAGCGGGTGTTCACGTTGGCCATCGAGAGCAGGACGAAGAAGTCGGCGGTGCCGAAGTCCCGGTCGTGCGCGGGGGCCCCGCACACCCACGACCCCAGCCGCAGGTAGCCGCGCAGGAGGGCGGGCGGCACGAACCGGTCGGAGCGCACCGCGCCCCGGGGACGCCACGGCACGCGCGGCGTGACCCGGTACTCCTCCGGGCCCAGCGGCACCCGCTCCACCACGGCGGCGGCCACCTCGCCCCCGTCGTCGAGCGGCACCGAGCAGCAGCCCGCCAGCCACTGGTGACCGCCGGAGACCATGTAGCGCGCGATGCCCGCCCACATCAGCGCGACGACCGCGCCGCCCCGGTGGTCGGGGTGCACACACGTGCGGCCCGCCTCGACCAGCCCCTTCCTGATGGGCGCGAGGTTGGCCAGGTCGAACTCGCCGTCGGAGTAGAGCCGCTCCGTGCGCCCCGGGGGAAGCAGCCGGTAGGTGCCGACGACCTCGCGGCCGTCGCGCACGAGGAGGTGGTCGCAGTACGCGTCGAACCTGTCCACGTCGAGGCCGGAGACCGGGCTGTCGAGCCGCGCCCCCATCTCCTCGGCGAAGACCTCGTGCCGCAGCCGCTGCGCGGCCTGGACGTCGGCGGGGCCGGTGGCCATGCCGATCGTGTAGCGACCGGTGTCAAGAGAGATCGTCATGGGCGCGGGTCCTTCCCTGAAAGCGTCTCACGCCTATGTCGACATGCGGAAATGACGGCTGAGCCGCACATCGGGGTCAGCGAGGCGACCGCGTGGTGAACCTCGCACGCACGCGATAAATCGCTTTCTCCACCCGCCGCCGGTTCACTACACTCGCCACTGATCATCGACGAGGGAGAGGAGTACGGCCGTGCGCAACAGCACCGCTGCCGTCATTCCCCCGTCGCGCTACGAGGTGATCCTGGTGTCTCCGTCGTCCCGGTGCCGGCTGCGCGGCCGCCACTGGACGACGCCCTGACGACACCCGCCTCCTGGCCTTTCGTCAGGGGAATCGCGCTGTCCCGCTGAAGAATCCTCCCGAAAGGGTCTTGGGCCGTGCGTCCCCGAATACCTGACAATTCCCTTGCCATCGTCCGCAACCTCGGCATCCTCGCCCACGTCGATGCCGGCAAGACCACCGTCACCGAGCGCATGCTGTTCCTGGGCGGCGCCACGTACAAGCGCGGTGAGGTGCACGACGGCACGACCGTCACCGACTTCGACCCCCTGGAGCGCGACCGCGGCATCACGATCTTCGCCGCCGCGGTGAGCTTCGCCTGGGACGGGCACCGCGTCAACCTGATCGACACCCCCGGCCACGTCGACTTCTCCGACGAGGTGGAGCGCTCGCTGCGGGTGCTGGACGGGGCGATCGCGGTGTTCGACGCCGTCGCGGGAGTCGAGCCGCAGAGCGAGTCTGTGTGGCGGCTGGCCGACCGGTACGGCGTGCCGCGCATCGCGTTCGTCAACAAGCTCGACCGGGCCGGCGCCGACCTGGACACGGCCGTCGAGTCGATCCGCCGCCGGCTGCACAAGGCCCCGCTGGTGGTCCAGCTGCCGATCGGGCAGGAGGGCCGGTTCACCGGGGTCGTCGACCTGGTGCGGATGCGTTCGCTGGTGTGGGCGGGCGGGGGCTGCTCCGCCGGGCCGGTGCCGGAGGACCTGCTGGCGGAGGCGCGGCGGCGACGCCGGCTGCTCGAGGAGTCGGTGGCCGAGCTGCACGCCGGCGCGCTGGAGGAGTTCTGCGTGCGGCCGTCGATCTCCGACGAGACGCTGGCCGGCGCGCTGCGCGACCTCACGCGCAGCGGCGCGGGCCTGGTGGTGCTCTGCGGGTCGGCCTACCGCGACCGCGGGATCGAGCCGCTGCTCGACGCCGTGGTGGCGTACCTGCCGTCGCCGCTGGACGTGCCGCCGGTGCGCGGCGAGGACGGCGCGGAACGGGCCGCCGACCCGGAGGCGCCGCTGGCGGCGCTGGCGTTCAAGGTGAACGCCACCGCCACCGGGCGGCTGACCTACGTGCGGATCTACTCGGGAACGATGCGGAAAGGGGACACGGTACTGGTCACTGGGCTGGACACCGGCGCGGGGCGCACCGAGCGTGTCAGCCGCATCCTGCGCGTGCAGGCCGACCGGCACACCGAGGTGGACGTGGCGACGGCCGGGGACATCGTCGCGGTCGTCGGCCTCAAGTCGGCCCGCCTCGGGACCACGCTGTGCGCGCCCGGCGCGCCGCTGGTGCTCGAGCCGCCGAGCACGGCCGAGCCGGTGGTGTCCGTGGCGGTCGAGGCCCGCAGGAGCACCGACGCCGAGCGGCTGGCCTCCGGGCTGGCGCGGATGGCCGAGGAGGATCCGTCGCTGGCGGTCCGTACGGACGCCGAGACCGGGCAGACGCTGCTGTCCGGGATGGGCGAGCTGCACCTGGAGGTCGCGGTGGACAAGCTCCGGCGCGAGCACGTCCTGGACGTCGCCGTGGGCCGGCCGCAGGTGGCCCACCGGGAGAGGGTCGTGGGCGGCGTGTCCGGGCTGCTGTACCGGCACGTCAAGCAGGACGGCGGCGCCGGGCAGTTCGCCCACGTCGTGCTGGACGTGGAGCCGCTGGACGGCGCCTTGGACGGTGCCGTGGACGGAGGCGGTTTCGCGTTCGCCTCGACCGTCGTCGGCGGCCGGGTGCCGCGCGAGTACGTGCGCGCGGTGGAGGCCGGTTGCCGGGACGCCCTGGCCGACGGCCCGCTCGGCGGCCACCCGGTGACCGGCCTGCGGGTCACGCTGACCGACGGGGCCACCCACCCGAAGGACTCCTCGGACCTGGCGTTCCGCACGGCCGGGCGGCTCGCGCTGCGCGAGGCGCTGCGGGCGAGCGCCATGGAGCTGCTGGAGCCGGTGGTGGAGGTCACGGTCACCGTGCCCGACGACGCGGCCGGCGCCGTGCTCGGCGACCTGGCCGCCAGGCGCGGCCGGATCTCGGGCTCGTCGGCACGGGCCGGGACCGTGGTGATCAGCGCCGTGGTGCCGCTGGCCGAGGTGTTCGGGTACGCGACCCGGCTGCGCAGCCGTACGCAGGGCCGTGGCACGTTCACCACCCGGCCCGCCGGTTACGCCCCCGCCAGGTAAGAGGTGGCCCCGCCCGTACGCGGGCGGGGCCACGCGCCGGGGAGGGCGATCGGATCGGCCATAGTGTGACCCATGAGGTTGCTGGCCGGGGTCGACGTGGGGACCACGCATGTCAAGGTGGGCTTCTTCGACGAGCGGGGCGGCTGCGTCGCGGCCGTGCGGCAGCCGACCCCGCGCGAGCTGCCCGCCCTCGTCGCCGCGGTGACGGGGGCGCTCGGCGAGTGCGCCGCGCGGGCCGGGCGGGGGCCGGCGGCGATCGGGGTCGCGGGCATGGCCGAGACCGGCGTGCCCCTCGACCGCGCGGGGCGGCCGCTCACCCCGCTGCTGTGGTGGAACGACCCCCGGGCCGCGCACGAGGCCGCCGAGCTGGCCCGTGACGCCGTGCGGTTGTACGCGCTGACCGGCCGCCGCGCCGACCCCAAATCGCCGCTGGCCAAGTGGCTGTGGCTGCGGGCCCACTCGCCCGAGGTGCTGGAGTCGATGCGGTGGTGGGCGCACGTGCCGGACGCCGTGGCGTACGCGCTCACGGGGCGCCTGCGGACGCACGGGACGCTGGCCGCCCGCACCCTGGCCTACGACCTGGAGGCCGGAGACTACGACCCGGAGCTGCTCGCGCGGGCCGGGCTGCGCGGCGGGCAACTGCCGGCTCCGGCCGGGTCCGTGGAGCCGGTCGGGCCGCTGACCGCGGAGGTCAGCGGGGTGACGGCCGGGGTCCCCGTGGTGATCGCGGGCCACGACCACGCGGTGGGGTCATGGGCGGCGGGGGTGCGGCGGCCCGGCGACGTGGCCGACTCCCTCGGCACGGCGGAGGCGGTGATGGTGCTGTCGGACTCCCGCCCGGACGCGCGTACGGGACTGGCCCTCGGCATCACGACCGACCCGTCGCTGGACGGGACCCGCAAGGTGGTGGTCGGCGGCCTGCCCACCAGCGGCGCCATGCTCGACTGGCTGCTCTCCCTCACGGGGTACGGCGAGGCCGGGTACGCGGCGCTGCCCGGGCTGCTGGGCGGAGTGCGGTTGCCGACGGGGATCGTGGTGGAGCCGTACCTGCGGGGCCGGGTCGCGCCCGCGCCCGACCCGGCCCGGCGCGTGACGGTGTCGGGGCTCGGGACCGAGCACACCCCGGGCGACCTGCTGGCGGCGGCCGTCGAGGGCACCTGCCTGCACGCCCGCTGGATGCTCGACGAGCTCGCCGCCGTCACCGGCACCGCTCCCGAGCGCCTCGTGGTCCTCGGCGGGCAGGTCAGGATCCCGCTGTGGATGCGGGTCAAGGCCGCGGTCTCGCCTGTCCCGGTCGAGGTGGTGCGATCCGATGACGCGGTCTGCGCGGGCGCGGCGCTCGTCGCCGGGCAGGCGGGCGGGTCGCTCGACGACGTACCCGTGCTCCCCCGTGATCGCCTGCCGCCCGAACCCGAGCTCGCCGCCGCCTACGTCCCCCTCTACGAGCGCTTCCTGGCCTCGGCCCGCACACCCCGATGACGGACCCCGCCTCACACCCCGATGACGGACCGGCGCCTCAGGTGACGCGCAGGACGATCCGGCCGCCGGCCGCGCCCGCCGCCTGGCGCCGCCAGGCCGCTCCCGCCTCCTCCAGCGGCACCACCTCGTGGGCCACCGACAGCCGCCCCCGCGCCGCGTGTTCCGCGATCAGCGTGATGGCCTGGGCGCGTTGCTCCCGGGTCAGCTCGTTGTTGGTGTAGCCGAGCACCCGCAACGACCGGCCGCGCAGGGTGGAGGAGTCGAGCGGGCACGTCTCGGAGGCCGAGCCGCCGAGGTTGACGAGCCGGCCGCCCGGCCGGAGGGTGCGGGCCGCCGCGGCGGCCGGGGCGCCGAAGAGCGGGTCGAGCACCAGGTCCACCGGCCCGTCGCAGGCGGCCGAGAGGTGGGCGGCGAGGCCGGCCATGTCCTGCGTGCCGAGCTCCACCACCGCGTCCGCGCCCGCCCGCTTCGCCCGTTCCCGGCCTTCGGGAGAGCGGGCGGCCGCGACGACCCGGCGCGCTCCGGCGAGGCGGGCGAGCTGGACGGCCGCCTGGCCCACCACGCCCCCGGCGCCCAGCACCATCACCTGCTCCCCCGCCGTGAGCTCGCCGCGCCAGGTCAGGGCCATGTGGGCGGCCACGGCCGACAGTCCGAGCGCGGCGACGGCGTACGGGTCGGCGCCGGCGGGCAGCTCCACCAGGTCCTCCGAACGCACCACCGCCAGCCCGGCCATGCTCCCGTCGCCGGGCGCCATCCCCGCCGGGGTCGGGAACCACACGGCCGTCTCCCCGACGGCCCCGACACCCTGGACGCCGGGCACGTAGGGGACGGCGGGCGTGCCGAAGTAGGAGGCGCCGCCCGCGCACAGCAGGTCCAGCGGCGTGACCGGGGCGGCACGTACACGCACCAGGCTCTCCCCCGGCCCAGCCACCGGCACGGGGACGTCGCCGACCACGGGAGGCCGGCCGCACGTCTCGACCCGGGCCGCGCGCATCCGGCCGTGCTCGCCGGTCATCAGGTCGCGATGTCCGGGTACGGAAGCCGAAAATCCGCCAGCCGCCGCGCGTACTCCGTCTGGAAGCCCAGCGGCGGGTGGTCGCGCTCGAACATCGCGATGAACAGGGTCAGCGTGAGGAACGGGTGCGCCCCCAGCTCGAACAGCTTCGGGTAGTCGTGCGCGGCCAGCGCCTCGCGCTCGGCGTCGTCGAGGCGCAACCAGGTGGAGGACTCGCCGGTGTGGCAGCCGAGGATGCGGTTGGCGTACTCGGACTCCCACCACTCGACGGTGGCGCGCGGCTCCTCGCGGTAACGCTCGACCAGCTCGGGGTCGCGGTCGACGGTGAAGAGGAACTTGTTCAGCAGATATTTGCTCACGAAGACCCTCCGCTCGGATACCAGGTGAAGTACGCCTCCATGGTGTGGAACAGGTCGTACGTGTCCACGTAGTCGGCCTTGCGGCCCTCCCCCGCCACCCCCATCATCAGCATGAAGTCCATGAACCCGTGCGTGGCGTTCCCCGGCTGGTGGAGGCTGTCCAGGGTGACCTCCGACAGGCAGCCCTCGATGTCCCCGGTGGAGATCCACTCGACGGCCTTGCGGTCGAACTCCGGGTCGGGCCCGTGCGGCCCGAACTGGCGCGGCCCGCCCAGCTCCAGCGACAGGTGCCCGGTGCCGATGACCGCCACCCGCCGGTCCGCCGGCCAGGACTCCACGAGCTGCCTGATCGTCCGTCCGAGCTGCACGAACCGCTGGGGACGCGGCAGCGGCGGGGCGAAGATGTTGGTGTAGACGGGCACGATCGGCAGGTCGGCCTCGGGACGCAGGGTGATGATCGGGCACGTGATCGAGTGGTCGATGCGCAGCTCGTTGCTGAAGGCGAGGTCGAAGCCGGCGTCCAGGCCCTCGCGCAGGATGTACGCCGACAGGTCCTCCTGGCCCTTCAGCACCATCCGCGGCAACCCGAACTCGCGTTCCTCGTTGTAGAAGTTCGCGTCGTAGAAGGGCGCCTTGCCGACCAGGAACTGCGGCATGTTGTCCAGCCACAGCTGGTGGAAGTGGTCGGAGCCGACCATCACCAGCACGTCGGGCCGCGCCTTCGTGAGGGTCTCCCTGAACGCCTCCACCTTGCGCACCCACTCGTCGGCGAACGGCGGGCGGTCCTCGCCGGTGGAGGTGCTGGCGCGGTGGTAGAAGGGGTGGTGGGTGGATGCGATGACCGCGACGAGTTCAGCCATGCGTACCTCCGTTGGCGGCATACGGCTCGGGCGGGACGGGACGGTTGTTGAGGTCCACCGAGAGGAAGATGTCGTTGGCCACGGGACGGCGCAGCTCCTCGGCGAGCTGCCCGATCAGCCCGGCCGTCCTGGCCAGCAGCGCGAAGCCGCGCAGCAGCTCCAGCGGCAGCCCCAGGTCGGCCAGCGCCGCGCCGCACGCGCCCGCCCCGTTGAGCGGCAGCGTCCGGCCCAGGACCTGGGGGTGCACGCGGCCGACGGCGGCGAAGAGCGACAGGTGCGGCCCGAACAGGCCCTCCTCGGCCGCGATCTCGAACAGCCGGGCGGTGCGCGGGTCGCCGTCCTTGTGCACGTGGTGGCCGAGGCCGGGGACGCGCCCGCCCGCCTCGCGCCGGGCCCGTACGGTCTCCAGCGCCAGGGCGTCCCAGCCGGCGTCGTCGGCCGGGAGGGGGTCCTGGTCCCGCAGCATGTCGTTGAGGAAGCGGCCACAGTCCTCGGTGACGCCGAGGAAGCGGGAGCCGCCGCCGAGCAGCCCGGCCGCCAGCGCACCCTGGACGGAGTCGGGCGCCGACAGGTACGTCAGCCGCGTCACGATCGCGGTGGGCGTGAACCCGTGGTCGGCCAGCGCGGCCAGCACGGCCTCGAACACGCGCACCTCGCCGCGGGCCGGGCGGCGCTGCGTGGCCAGCCAGAACGCCAGCTCTCCGAAGCCCACCTCGCCCATGACGTCGGCGGCCAGGTCATGGCCGAGCAGGGTGATCGTCTTCAGCGAGGACGCCCCGAGCGCGGTCGGATACTCCTTCGGCTCCCCGCCACGACCACCGACCCCGGCGACCGCCTCCTCCGCGTTCCCGCCGGTGCCGACCCCGTCGCCGCCGCTCACGACCGCGCCTCTTCGGAGGATCCCGAGGTCGGCTCGGTGAGGGTGAGCCACTTGCGCAGCTCCGTGCCGTGCTCGTCGAGCTCCGGCGGCGGCAGCCGGTAGCCCGCGGGCGTCTCCGAGAACCGGATCGGATGCCGCGTCGTCGGCACGGCCCGCTCCCCCTCCCCCACCACGACCACCGGTTCGAGCCCGAACCGCTCGGCCACCGCGAACCCGCCGTCGATCGTGTTGATCGGCCCGCTCGGCACCCCCGCCTCCACCAGCAGGTCGAACCACTCCTCCGCCCGCCGGGTCACGAGCCGCTCCACGAGGATCGGCCTCAGCTCCTCCCGCCGCGCGGTCCGGTCGGCGTTGCGGGCGAAGCGCGGGTCGTCGGCCACCTCGGGGATGCCCAGCACCTCGCACAGCTTGCGGAACTGCCCGTCGTTGGCGGCCGCGACGATCAGCTCGTGGTCCGCCGTCGGCAACGGCTCGTACGGGAACACGCTCGGATGCGCGTTGCCCATCCGGTACGGCACCACGCCCCCGGCCACGTACGCCGAGCTCTGGTTGACCAGCCCCGTCAGCGCCGACGACAGCAGGTTGACCTCGACGTGCTGCCCCTGCCCGGTGGCCTCCCGGTGCCGCAGCGCGGCGAGGATGCCGATGACGGCGTGGTTGCCCGCCATCACGTCGAACACCGAGATCCCGGCCCGGTACGGCGGCCCGCCGGGATCGCCGGTCAGGCTCATCAGCCCCGACATGGCCTGCACCATCAGGTCGTACCCCGGCACCCGCGCGCCCGCCCCGGCGCCGAACCCGCTGATGGAGGCGTACACGACGCCGGGGTTCAGGGCCCGCACGGCCGGGAAGTCCAGCCCGTACTTGGTGAGCCCGCCCGGCCGGAAGTTCTCCACCAGCACGTCCGCGCGCCGGGCCAGCTCCCTGGCCGCCTCCGCGTCGGCCGGGTCGCGCAGGTCGAGGGCGATCGACCGCTTCCCCCGGTTGACCCCGAGGTAGTACGTGGACACCTCGCCCCGCGCGGGCGGCGTCCACGACCGGGTGTCGTCCCCGCCGGGAGACTCGACCTTGACGACGTCGGCCCCCAGGTCGGCCAGGAGCATCGTGGCGTACGGCCCCGCCAGGACCCTGGAGAAGTCGGCCACCAGCAGGCCGGACAGCGGCCCCTCAGGCACGATGGAACTCCCCTTCCCGCGTCCGTTCAACGGACATCTGTCCGCTGAGCCCGATCTCATCACCGACGCGAGCCCGCGTCAACCGTCTTGACACGTAGGCGAGCGCTCATCACAGTGACTTTGACCGTATAGCGGACAATCGTTCGCAAGGAGCGTGTGCCATGAACGAGTTCGAGGCCGGACGGCCCGTGGTGCTGCGCGGCGGCACCGTGCTGCCCATGTCACCCAGTGGGAGCAGGCGGGTTCTGCCCCGTACGGACGTCCTCGTGACCGGGGACAGGATCGCCGCCGTCGGCCCCGAGCTGGAGGCGCCCGAGGACGCGGTCGTGATCGACGCGTCCGGCGGCCTGGTCATGCCGGGCATGATCGACACCCACCGGCACATGTGGCAGACGGCGCTGCGCGGCTACGGCGCCGACTGGACGCTCACCCAGTACTTCGTCTGGTTCTACCTGGAGCACGGCAAGCTGTTCCGGCCCGAGGACATCCACGCGGGCAACACCCTGGCCGCGATCGAGGCGCTGGACGCCGGCGTCACCACCGTCGTGGACTGGTCGCACGGCCTGCGGACCGTCGACCACGCCGACGCCGCGGCCGACGCGCTGGAGTCCGTGCCCGGCCGGTACGTGCTCGCCTACGGCAACATCCAGCAGCCGCCAGCTGAGTGGACGGCCGCGCCCGAGTTCCGCGACTTCGTGCGCCGGCGTGTCTCCGGCGGCGACATGCTCGGCTTCCAGATCGCCTTCGATGTGCTCGGCGACCCCTCCTTCCCGGAGAGGCCCGCGTTCGAGGTCGCCCGCGAGCTCGGCGCCGCCGTCACCACGCACGCCGGTGTGTGGGGCGCCACCAGCGACGACGGCATCCGCCTGATGCACGAGCACGGCTTCATGACGCCGGAGACGATCTACGTGCACGCCGCCTCGCTGTCGGCCGACTCCTACCACCGCATCGCGGCCACCGGCGGCTCGATCTCGGTCTCCACGGAGAGCGAGCAGAGCGCCGGCCAGGGTTACCCGCCCACCTGGGCCGTCCGCGCCCACGGCATCCCGGTGTCGCTGTCCATGGACACCAGCGTGTGGTGGAGCGGCGACCTGTTCTCGGCCATGCGCACCACGCTCGGCGCCGACCGCTCGCGCGAGCACCTGGAGGCGCACGCCAAGGGCGAGACGGTCACGCACTGCGGCCTGCGCGCCGACCAGGTCGTGGAGTGGGCGACCCGGGGCGGCGCCCGGGCGCTGGGCCGCGACGACCTGGGCGTCATCGAGCCCGGTAAGAAGGCCGACCTCGTGCTCGTCAAGAACGAGCACTCGCCGGTGTCGTTCCCGATCCTCAACCCGTTCGGGCACGTCGCGTTCCAGGCCCAGCGCGGCGACGTGCACACCGTGATCGTCGACGGCCGCGTGGTCAAGCACGAGCACCGCCTGCTCGGCGTCGACCTCGCCGGGGCCCGTGCGCAGGTCGAGCGCACGGTCGAGCACCTGCGCTCGACGATGGGCGACGAGGCCTGGGAGAAGGGCATGAACCCGGACATCCCCTCGGCGAAGGTCCTCGACAACCCGTACACGTACACCGACTACCGCAGCGACGCCACCCACCGCCTCTGATCGGCCGCTCTGCGGACGGGCGACCGTCTAGAGTCTGATCGAACGGATTCCGAGCGAGGCGAGGGCGTAGATGGCACGTGGTGACACCGGACCTGACTTCATCGAGGCGCTGGCCCGCGGCCTCGATGTCATCAGGGCATTCCAGCCGGGGCGCCCGGTCATGTCCCTGACGGAGGTGGCGACGGCCGCCGGCCTGGCCCGGCCGACGGCCCGCCGCATCCTGCTCACCCTCCAGGAGCTGGGGTACGCCAGGTCGGAGCAGGGCGGGTTCGCGCTCACGCCGAGGGTGCTGGAGCTGGGCGTCACCTACGTCCGCTCGATGGGGCTGTGGGAGGTGGCCAGGCCGCACCTGGAGCGGCTCGTCACCCAGACCAACGAGTCGTCCTCGATCGCCCAGCTCGACGGCTCCGACATCGTCTACGTCGCCCGGGTCGCGGTGCCGAAGATCGTGTCGCTCCAGGTGCAGATCGGCACCCGCTTCCCCGCGCTCCAGACGTCGCTGGGCAAGGTGCTGCTGGCCGCGCTGCCACCGGCCGAGGTGGAGCGGGTGCTGGCCGAGCCGGGCCGCTCGGGCATCGAGCCGCGCTGGCGCCCGGACGCCAAGGAGCGCGAGGCGGCGCTGCGCGCGGTCCGCGCCAAGGGGTGGGCCGCCACGGACGAGCAGCTCGCGCTGGGGATCCGGTCGGTGGCGGCGCCACTCAGGGACGGGCTCGGCAACGTCATCGCGGCCGTCAACGTCAACGCCCACGCCGCCGAGACGTCCATGGAGAAGCTAACCGAGGAATACCTGCCGCTGCTGCTGACGACGGCCGGCGCGATCAGCGCCGACTGGGCGCTCTACCAGGCGGTCCCGCACGTCACGGCCTCCTGAGATCCATTCCCGCGCCGCCTGGGTCTTGCCGGTTGGGGCAACTCCGCCTTGAATGTGCCCCATACGGGTGATCCAGGAGGGGCAGATGCGTGGTTTACGGGCGTCCGCAGTCGTTCTGTTGATCGTTCTCACGACGTTCGTGGCCGCGGAGCCATCCGTCCCGGCGGTCGCCGGGCCGGGTGACCCGGAGCCGGCCTCGCTGGTCACGCTCTCCGTGCCCGACCGCGCCGCGATGGAGCGGCTGGTGGCCTCGGGAGCCGACCTCACCGAGCGGGTGCGCCCGCAGGCGGACGGCAGCGTCCAGGTGGACGCGGTGGCCACGCCCAGCCAGCTCACCTCCTACGCCGCGCTCGGCGCGACCCTGGCGCCGGGCACGCCGCCCCAGGCGAAGGCCAAGGCCACCACCGCCCAGGACCAGCTCGTCATCGAACGGGCCGTCTGGATGAAGTCCCGCGACGGCTACTTCCTGTCGGTGGAGGCGTCCAGCAGCGCGGGCGAGGCGGCCACGCTCACCGTGACGTGGAAGGGCAAGGGCGGCTCGACCGGCCAGGCGCCGATGGTCGCGTACGTGGACGCGGGCGCGTACCTGGGCCACCAGTTCAGCACCCCGGTGCCCGCCGACGCCCGGCCGCAGTGGGTCACCGTGACCTCCGCCGGCGGCGGCACGGCCGAGGCGAGGGTCAAGGAGTGGCCCGACGGCGACCAGCCGGACCGCGCCGGTCCCGGCTACCAGAAGGACTTCGTCACCCAGTACATGCCGCCGGCGCAGCTCAACGAGCGGATCAAGGCGCTGCACCAGCGCTACCCCAAGCTCACCGAGCTGATCACGCTGCCGTACCCGACCAACGGCTACCGGCGGCACGCCCAGGCGCTGATCGGCACGCCGCCCGCCGCCGCCGTCGTGATCACCTCGGACGCGTACGGCTCCGAAGGCGGCAACGACCTGGCCGCCGAGCTGGTGAACCCCGGCGCGCCCGGCCGCCCGCTGCAGGTCACCGTGAACGGCAAGCTCATCACCGTCAGCCTGGCCACCGACGCCTCGGGCGCCCCCGCCAGCACCGCCGCGCAGGTCACGGCCGCGATCAACGCCACCGTGCCGAACTCCACTGGCGGCACCGGCGTCAAGGCCACGACCTACCGCGGCAACGCGGGCGACGGCGTCATGGCAACCGCGCCGCTCACCCAGCTCAGCGACTTCCTCAACGCGCCCGCGAGCGTCTCCCGCGCGCCCGCCCGGGTGCTGGCCCTGCGGATCGGCGCGCACCGCGACGGCAGCCGCACCGGAGTGCTGGCCTACGCCCAGGAGCACGCCCGCGAGTGGGTGGCGCCGCTCGTCGTGGTCGAGGCGGCCGAGCGGCTGCTGCGCAACTACGCCCGCGACAAGGCCACCCGCAGGCTGCTGGAGCGCACCGACGTCTTCATCGTGCCGACCGTCAACCCGGACGGCGCCAACTACAGCTTCTACGACTTCAACGGCCAGCGGAAGAACATGACGAACCACTGCCCGGCGCAGCAGTCCGACCCGGCGCTGCGCAACACCTGGGGTGTGGACGTCAACCGCAACTACGCCGTCGGCTCGCTGTCCGACGGGTACTTCGGCGCCTCGGCCAACTGCCAGAGCGGCACGTACGCGGGCCCCGCCGAGCACTCCGAGCCCGAGAGCCGCAACGTCATGTGGCTGGCCGAGAAGCACCGCAACATCAGGTTCGCCATGAACGTGCACAGCTACGGCGGCTACTTCATGTGGCCGCCCGGCGCGTACCGGCTCGACGGCCGCGTCACCCTGCCCAGGCCCACGGCGCAGCAGGAGGCGTACTTCCTGCGCTCGGCCCGCACGATCGAGCAGGCCATCGCCGCCGAGCGCGGCACCGTCATCTGGCCCCAGCAGACCGGGCCCGTGACGGACGTGCTCTACTCCGCGGCCGGCAACTCCGCCGACGAGCTCTGGTACGACCACGGCGTCTACGGGTGGGACTTCGAGGTGGGCGCCGACCTGTGGGACCCCGGCACGCGGACGTGGCAGGCCGTGGGCTTCCAGCCGCCGTTCGCAGAGGGGCACGCGGAGGCGCTGGAGTTCGCGTCCGGGCTGATCTCCCTGGTGGGGGTCGCCGCCGACTACCGGGAACCCTGATCCGCACCCTCTGGAGGACTCCCTTGCGCCTGCCCCCTGCCCTGCTCCCGGCTCTGCTCACCGGGCTCCTCGTGAGCCCGCTCGTCCCGCACGCGGTGTCGGCCGACCCGGTCGCGCCGCCGGCCCCGGCCGTGCGCGACTTCGGCAACGGCCCGGAGCGGAACGAGGTCGCCGCCGACGTGCCCGAGCGGGCCGAGGCGCGCGCGGCCGCCCGGTCCGAGCAGGCCGAGCAGCCCGGCATCCTGTCGCACGACCGGGGCTACCCCCGCCGGACCCGGCTGCCGGTGCCCCCCGAGAACCCGGCCGACGCCTCGATCAAGCTGGGCCTGGTGCCCCACCACGGCATCGCGCCCCGGCTGAACGACCTGCAGCAGCGCGGCGACCGGGTCAGCGCGCAGGTCATCGGCCGCTCGTACGGGGGCCGCGACCTCTACCTGGTGACCGTCACCGCGCCGGAGAGCGCCGCCGAGACGCGCGAGCAGGAGCGCATCCGCGACCGCATCGAGAACGACCCGGCCGCCGCCGCCCGCGACCGGAAGCTGGTCAAGAGGTACAAGGCGCCGGTGTTCGTCAACGCCAACATCCACGGCAACGAGTGGGAGGGCACCGACGCCGCCCTGCGCGTCATCGAGGAGCTCGCCACCAGCAAGGATCCCAAGGTCGCCGACCTGCTGGCGCGCACCCGCCTGTACTTCAACATCACCGCCAACCCCGACGGCCGCGTCACCGGCGTGCGCCAGAACGGCGCCGGCTTCGACCTGAACCGCGACTTCGTCACCGCCTCCCAGCCCGAGGTGCGGGCGATGCGCCAGATCATGATCGACGCCCAGCCGGTCACCATGATCGACCTGCACGGCTACGTCAACGGCACGCTCATCGAGCCGACCACGCCGCCGCACGGCGCCAACTACGAGTACGACCTGTTCATCCAGAACACCTACGCCAACGGCCTCGGCATGGAGGCCGCCGTGAACGGGCTGGGCTACACCGTCGAGAAGGACGGCGTGTACCCGGCGCAGATCCCGTTCCGCGACTCCGCGGAGGGCTGGGACGACTGGCCGCCGATCTTCACCCCGCAGTACGCGCCCTTCCACGGCGCGGTGGCCGCGCACACCGTCGAGATCCCGCTGCGGGTCAACGGCTCCGACTACACCCAGCTGCCGGTCGAGGAGCTGCGCCGCCGCTCCGCGATCAACACCGACGTGGCCGCCGCCGCCATCCGGTCCACCTACGCCTTCGTGCGCGACCGGCACGACCGGCTGATCGCCGACCAGATCGAGGTGTTCCGGCGCGGCGCGGCCGGGGAGCCGTCGAAGACGGTGCCGCTCGGCATCGTGCCGGGGTTCGGGCCGGAGGACGTCTACACCACCACCTTCCCCCGGGCGTACGTCATCACCGGCCGGCGCTCGGAGGCGGCCGCCGCGCGCCTGGTGGACCACCTGATCGCGAACGATGTGCGGGTCGAACGGGCCAGGCACGCGTTCCGGGCGGACGGCAGGACGTATCCGGCCGGTTCGTACGTGGTGGACATGCGCCAGCCGAAGCGCGGACTGGCCAACGTCATGCTGGAGGCCGGCGCGGACATCTCGCCCAGGGTGGACGCCATGTACGACATCTCCGGCTGGAGCCACGGCCTGCTCTGGGGCGCCGGCGTGGACGGGGTCACGTCCCTGCGGGTGCAGGCCGACCCGGTCAAGGCCGCCGCGCCGACCGGGTCCGTGCCGCGCACGCCCGGGGCGCTCGCGCTCAAGGTGAGCGACGCCAAGGACGTCCTCGCCCTGAACGACCTCCTGGCCCAGGGCACGGCGGTGACCTGGGCGGACGGCGCGGCCATCGTGCCCGCCTCGGCGCGACAGGCCGCCCGCGAGGTCTCCGAGCGCTACGGCGTCGTCTTCACTCCGGCGGGCACCCCGGCGGACATGGCGTCCGGCGCGCCGCTCTCGCAGGTCAGGATCGCCGCCGCCGCCTCGGCCGACGAGCTGTTCACGCTGCGCGAGCTGGGCTTCTCCGTCACCCCCGTCTCCACGGCGGCCCTCAACGCGGGCTACGACTGGAGCGGGACCGACGTGCTGTTCGTCTCCAGCGGGCTGAGCTACACCGCGCTCAACCCGGCGGCCAGGACGGCGCTCGACGCGTTCCTGACCACCGGCGGCGTGATCACCCGTGGCGGCACCGGAGCGGCCTTCAACGCCGCCGCCGGGCTGCTCACCGCGACCGCCGTCGCGGGCCGCGGCGACGCCAACGGCGTCGTACGCGTGCTCTCCACGGGCGGCCCAGTGAGTGGGCAGGTGGGCGGCGGATCGCCGGACCACTCGTTCGTGTACTCGCCGCGCTGGTTCACCGGCCTCGGGCCGGAGGTCACGGTCGAGCAGTCGTACGCGGCCGAGGGCCCGCTGGTCTCCGGCCACTGGCGGCCCGACGCCGACGGCACCGGCGGCCAGGACGCCGCCCGGGGCCAGGCGGCCGTGGTGAGCGGCAGGGACGAGCGGGGCGCGACCGTGGTGCTGTTCGGCACGGAGCCGATGTTCCGCAACCACCCCAAGGGGCTGTTCCCGCAGGTGGCCAAGGCCCTGTACTGGGCCTCCTCGGTCACCGGCGCGGCCGTCAAGGGGTAGTGACCCGGTCCAGGAGCTCCAGGAGGTGGTGGTACGGCTTGCCGGTGGCGCGGGTCAGGCCGAGCTCGCAGGTGCGGTTGACCGAGGCGTGGGCGGCGAAGTCCTCCCGCGCCACGGCGGCGGCCTCCGCCCGGGTGGCGGAGGCGGTCAGCTCGGGGTGGAGCAGGCCGCGGTCGCCGGCGAAGGCGCAGCACTGCCAGCCGTCCGGCACGACGACCCGTTCGGCGACGGTCTCGGCGACGCGGGTGATGGCGGCGTCGAGGCCGAGCCGGGTCGAGGAGCAGGTCGGGTGCAGGGCCAGTGAGGGCAGCCGGCGGGCGGCGGGCAGGCGCGGCAGGAGGTGCTCGGCGGTGAAGGCGACCGCGTCGAGCACCCGGATGGCGGGCGAGGCCGCGGCGGTGAGGCGTTCGAAGCCCTCGGTGCAGGAGGCGGCGTCGCTGACGACCGGGATCCGGCCGCCGTCCGTGGCCGCCGCCAGCGCGTCCCGGACCCGGTGGCGCATCACCTCGTAGCCGTCCGCGAGGCCCTTGGACGACCAGGGCGTGCCGCAGCACAGGCTGCCGATCCCGTCGGGCACGCGCAGCCGCACGCCCGCCCGCTCGGCCAGGCTGAGCAGGGCGGCCATCGCGCCGGGGCCGCCCTCGGCCGGGGCGAACAGGGTGTTCAGGCAGGACGGGACGAAGACGGCGTCGGCGTCCTCGGCCAGGGCCGGGCGGCGGGGCGTCCCGCCCCGGGGCAGGTCGCGGCTCCACTGCGGGACGGCGTCCTGGCCCGCCACGGCGCGAGCGGCCTTGCTCGCGCTCTCGGCTAGCGGGGCCGGTGTCGCGGCGGCGGCGTCGAGGGCCAGGTTCATGGCCCGGGTGACGCCGTTCCAGTGCTTGGCGGCGGACTTCCAGCCCGCGCGGGCGGCGCGGCCGTGGCGCTCTTCGCGCAGGCGTTTGGTCAGGTCGCCGGTGTTGATGAGGACGGGGCAGGCGGTGGCGCACATGCCGTCCACGGCGCAGGTGTCCACGGCGTCGTAGCCGTACTCCTCCTCCAGCCGTTGCGCCAGCGCGTGGTCGCCCGCCTCCTGGGCGGCGGCCAGCTCCCGCCGGAGCACGATGCGCTGGCGCGGCGTGGTGGTGAGGTCGCGGCTGGGGCAGACGGGCTCGCAGTAGCCGCACTCCACGCACCGGTCGACCTCGGGCTCGACGGTGACGACGTTCTTGAGATCGCGCAGGTGGGCATGCGGGTCGTCGGTGAGGACGACGCCGGGGTTGAGCGTGCCCGCGGGGTCGCACAGGCGCTTGACCTCGCGCATCACCTCGAACAGCTCGTCACCGTACTGGCGGCGGACGAAGGGGGCCATGACGCGGCCGGTGCCGTGCTCGGCCTTGAGCGTGCCGCCCCGGTCGAGCACGGCGGCGACCATGTCCTCGGTGAAGTCGGCGTAGCGCTCCAGGTCGGTGTCGAAGCGCTCGTTGAGCATGAAGTGCAGGTTGCCGTCCTTGGCGTGGCCGAAGATCACGCTGCGCTCGTACCTGTGCTTGGCGAACAGGCCGGCCAGGTCGTCGCAGAGGTCGGCCAGGACGGGCACCGGGACGGCGACGTCCTCCAGGAGCGCGGTGGTGCCGCTGGGGCGGGCGCCGGCGACGGAGGCGTACAGGCCCTTGCGGATGTGCCACAGAGCGGCCCGGCCGCCCGCGTCCCTGCTCAGCCGCGCCGGGGCGGCCAGGTCGAGCGTGGCGAACAGCCGCTCGGCCGTGCGCTCGTGCTCGGCGAGCGGTTCGGGGTCCGACTCCTGCCACTCGACCAGGAGCGCGGCGTGGTCCCGTACGGTCAGCGTGCGCAGGACGTCGTCGGCCCTGGGGTCCCGCTGGGCCACCCGCAGGGACTCGGCGTCCAGCAGCTCGACGGCGGCGGGGCCGGCGGTGACGAGCTGCGGCATCGCCGCCATCGCCCGGCGCAGCGTGGGGAAGACGAGCAGGCCGGTCGCGGCCAGGCGGTGCGCCGGGACCGTGCGCAGGACGGCCTGCGCGACGAAGCCCAGGGTCCCCTCGCTGCCGATCGCGAGGTGGGCGAGGATCTGCGCGGGCGTGTCGTGGTCGAGGAAGCTGTTGAGCCCGTACCCCATGGTGTTCTTCAGGGAGAACTGGGCGGTGACGCGCCGCACCGACTCGGGGTTGCCGCGGACCCGGTCGCGCAGCCGTTCCAGGCCCTGCGCCAGCTCGGGCTCCAGCGCGCGCAGCCGCGCGTCGGCGTCGGGGGCGGCGGTGTCGACGACGGTGCCGCTGGGCAGCACCAGGACCAGCGACTCCAGCGTCTGGTACGTGTTGGCGTGGGTGCCGCAGGTCATGCCGCTGGAGTTGTTGGCGACGACGCCGCCGATCGTGCAGGCCGACTCGCTGGCCGGGTCCGGGCCGAGCTTGCGGCCGTGGGCGGCCAGCCGGGCGTTGACCTGGCGCAGCACGGCGCCCGGCTGCACGCGGACCCGGTCGCCGCCGTCGAGCACCTCGATGCCGCGGAAGTGCCGCCGGGTGTCGACCAGCAGGTGCTCGCTCACGCCCTGCCCGCTCAGGCTGGTGCCCCCGGAGCGGAACGTCAGCGACAGCCCGGTCCGCATGAGCGCCGCCACCTGCTCGGCGCTCTCCGGCACCAGGACCGCCTGCGGGGTGAGCAGGTAGTGGGAGGCGTCATGGGCCATGCCGAGCCGGTCGGTGGCCCGCGTACGGGTGATCCCGGGCACGGCGGCCTCGACCGCCGCCAGGACGGCGGGGTCCGGGGCGGTCAGCCGCCGCTTCTCGGAATGGGTGACGCTCATATCTGTCCTTACCGCTCTGTCCTTACCGCTCTGTCCTTAGCGCGGGCCCAGGACCTGCTGGCGCTGGCTGCCGAGCCTGTCGATGCCCAGCTCGATGACGTCGCCGGGCTGGAGCCAGATGGGCGGGTTGTGGCCCATGCCGACGCCGGGCGGGGTGCCGGTGTTGATCAGGTCGCCGGGCTCCAGCACCATGAACTGGCTCAGGTGGTGCACGATGACGTACGGGTCGAAGATCATCGTCTTGGTGGTGCCGGTCTGCCGGCGTACGCCGTTGACGTCGAGCCACATGCCCAGGTTCTTGACGTCGGGGATCTCGTCCGGGGTGACCAGCCACGGGCCGGCCGGGTTGAAGGTCTCGGCGGACTTGCCCTTGGACCACTGGCCGCCGCGCTCCATCTGGAAGGCCCGCTCGCTCACGTCGTTGACCACGCAGTACCCGGCGATGGCGGCGGCGGCCTCCTCGACCGAGTCGAGGTAGGAGGTGCGCCTGCCGATCACGATGCCGAGCTCGACCTCCCAGTCGGGCTTGGTGGAGCCGCGCGGGATGCGCACCTCGTCGTACGGGCCGATCAGGGTGTTGGGCGACTTGGTGAACAGGATCGGCTCATCCGGCACCGCCTGGCCGGTCTCGGCGGCGTGGTCGCTGTAGTTCAGGCCGATGCACAGGATCTGGTGCGGCCGGGCGATCGGCGCGCCGACCCGCTCACCCGCGAACGCCCGCACCTCGCCCCCGGCGACCCGGTCGGCCAGCAACGCGGCGCCGCCCGCGGCGAAGAAACGCTCGTCGAAATCGGGCGTGACGTCCGAGACGTCGATGTAGTGGGACTCGTCCACGCGGACGACGGGCTTCTCGGCGCCGGGCGCGCCGATGCGCATCAGGTACAACGCTTTCTCCGTGTTCGGCTCGGAAGGGTACGGGCGGCGGTTCGGTTCATGAGGTCTCCCGCCCGGCGACGATGCCGCGGATGGCGGCCAGGTCGTCGACGAGCGACTTCAGCGGCGTCCGGTACGCCAGCCCGCTGACGCTGACGGCACCGCTGGGAACGGTGGGCGAGGTCAGGTAGGCCAGGACGGCCACGCAGTTGACGCCCGGCTCGTTCTCCTGGTCGTCGACGGCGTAGCCCAGCTCGCGGATGCGCGCCAGCTCGGCGTGCAGTTGCTCCACCGTGCCGATCGAGCGCGCGGTCGGCAGCTCCAGCCGCCGCTCCCCCACCCACTCGCGCACCGCGTTCTCGGTGCGCAGGGCGTCGGCGAGCAGCGCCTTGCCGACGGCGGTGCAGTGTGCCGGGTTACGGCCCCCGACGACGGAGGTCAGCCGGACGGCCCCGTCGGACGGGTCGAGCTTGGAGCGGTAGACGACCGAGGTCCCCTCCAGCACCGCGTAGTGCACGGTCTCGCCGTAGCGGTCGCACAGGGCCCGCAGGATCGGTGTGACCCGCACGTGGTCAGGCCGGGCCTCGTGGTGGGCGAAGGCCATCCGCAGGAACTCGTCGCCGAGCACGTACCGCCCGTGGCCGTGCTGCGCCGCGAATCCGGCGCGGCGCAGCGACGCCAGGGCACGGTGGACCGTCGGCTTGGGGCTGGCCACCGCTCGGGCCATCTCCTCCAAGCCGATACCGTCGGGGTGGCGAGCCAGCTCGGCAAGGACCGCCAGCACGCGGTCGGATCCGACGAGCTTGGACTCGGCAGCCATCTCGGACATGTTCCGAACGTTAGACTATCGTTCCGAAAAGTGAAAGTTGGCCCCCCTCTCCGGGTCCGTCACCTCAGCAGCGCCGGCCACCCCTTTGAACACATCACCGCACCCAGCTCTCCCGACCTTCAGGGCGGCTGAAGCTTGCGCTAGGCTTCAGTCACCCTGAAGGTTGGAGATTGAGGAATGCTGGAGCATGTCCTGCTGTCGGTGCACGTCCTGGCCGGCATCGTGTTCGTGGGAGGCTCGGCCGTGGCGACGAGCCTGTTCCCCCGCTACGTGCCGGTCGCGACCGGCGGGCAGGGCGAGCCGCCGCCGGATCCGGGCGAGCGCAACCGGAGTGTCGCGGTCGCGCTGCACCGCATCACCGGGGGCTATGCCGCCTTCGGGCTCATCGTCCCCTTGGCCGGGATCATCCTGGCGAGCGTGCAGGGCCGGATGGGCGAGATCTGGATCACCTTCTCCATGATCCTCACGGCCGTCGCGGGCGCCCTGCTGGCCACGCAGATCTACCCGCGCCAGCGCGCCGCGCTCAGCGAGCCCGGCGACGAACGGCCGCTGCGCGTGATGTCCATGCTGGCCGGCTTCTACAACCTGGCCTGGGCGGTCGTCGTGGTCCTGATGATCGTGCGGCCCGGCGCGGGGGACTGACCGCCATGCGCCTGCTCCGGATCGCGGCCGCCGTCGAGGCCGCCTCCCTCGTGCTCCTGCTCGGCAACCTGTTCACCGTGCACGCCAAGGTGATCACCACGTTCTGCGGCCCGCTGCACGGCACCGCCTACCTCGCCGTGATCGCGGCCACCTGGACGGTCCGGCCCGCCGCCCGCCTGCTCGCGTTCGTCCCGGGGATCGGCGGGCTGCTCGTCCTGCGGACCGCGCGCGCCCGCGCCGGAGGCTGAACTCGGCCTTATCCGGCCCTCTTTATCGTTCCATCATGAGGTCGAACAGAGCGGGGTTCCCGGTTTCGGTTTCGGTGGCGCTCCTCGTTCTCGGCACGGTGATGGGCTTCGCCGCCCGTACGCCCGCGTGGACCGCCGTGGACGCCGCCGTGAGCGACGGGGTCCAGTCGCTCCGGAGCCCGTGGCCGACCGCGGTGGCGCAGGTCCTGAACGTGGGGTTCGGCACGGTCATGGGCCCGCTCCTCGCCGCCGCCCTCGTCGTGGGGGTGGCCGTCTCGGGCCGGCCGCGAGCCGCCGGGCGCGTGCTGGTGGTGATCGCCGCCGGGTGGGGCGTCAGCTGGGTGCTCAAGACCGTCGTCGCCCGTTCCCGGCCCCCGGTCTCCGACTCCCTGGTGTACGGCCTCGGCTCCGGCAGCTTTCCCAGCGGTCACGTGTGCCTGACCCTGTCGATCGTGATCGCCGTCGCGACCCTGGTCAGGCACACCCGCTTCCACCGGCCGGTGCTGGCGGCTGGCTTCGTGCTCGTGGCCGTCCAGATGCTGGCGCGGGTCTACCTGGGAGCGCATTACGCCACCGACACGCTGGGCTCGATCGTCGTGGCCCCCGCCGCGATCCACGTGGCGTTGAACGCGCGCCGGCTGGGGCTGCTCGATGCGCCGTGGAGGCGCCGGCCGGCCCGCCCTGCGGCGGCGGAGCAGGCGGGCGCCGACGCCGTCTCCCCGGGGTCGGACACGTACTCCAGCCGGTAGCCGGCGCCCAGATGCGCCGCCGCGTCGAAGACCCGCACCGGACGGATCAGGCACTCGCGTCGAGTTCCCACCGCTTGCCTGTCGGCAGGTCCACCACGCGCAGCTCCGGACCCGCCAGGGCCACGGCGTCGGAGGCGGTGCCGCCGGTGCGGAACAGCCGCGACAGCGGGTCGTGGCCATGGGCGTCATGCACGGGGACCAGGACCTCGGCGCCGAGCGCGGACGCCCCCGCGACGGCCTGTTCCGGCCCCATCACCAGGCGGGGCCCGAACAGGGGGCGCAGCCCGTTCACGGGCAGCAGGGCCAGATCGGCCCGGTATCGTTCCAGCGGCGCGACCTCCCCCGCCTCCCCTCCGAAGAAGACGACCCGGCCGCCCGCCGTGGTGAAGACGTAGGCGTTGTTGGGCCATACGAGGGTCCGCCCGGACGGCACGACCGTCATGGACAGGCCGGGCGCGAGGTCGAGTGCCCGCCCCCACGTCAGGCGCTCCGCCCGCCGGAATCCGAGGGCTCGGGCCCGGCGGGCCATGCCGCGCGTGGGCACGTACAGCGGTGTGGTGTCCTTGGCCGGGAAGCGGCGCAGCGCGCGCAGGTCCCAGTGGTTGGTGGCCAGGTTGGTGACCACGACGGCGGTGAGCGGGGGAAGGTCGCGAACGCGCAGGCCCAGCGGCTCGCCACGGCGCAGCCACCACCGTTCGGTGAACCAGGGGTCGGTGAGGACGGCGTGGCCGTCGAGTTCGAGCAGGACGCAGGAGTTGACCACCCGCGTCATCGCAACGGTCGGCTTGATCATGCCGCAACCGTGCCGGTTAATGTACACATGAAGTCAAGCGAGGGGATGGCCATCGGAGAGCTGGCGGAGCGGTTCGGCCTGGACACGCATGTCCTGCGCCATTGGGAGAGCATGGGCCTGCTGGCACCCGCGCGGCGCGCGGGTGGTCAGCGTGCCTACGGGCAGCGCGATCTCGAGCGGGTGGCGCTGATCCTGATGGGCAAGGAGGCCGGCTTCACGCTGGGCGAGTTGCGCGTGCTGCTGTCCGCCGCCGATCCGATGGACCACCGTGATCTGCTGCGCCACCACGTCCAGGAGCTGGAACGGCGCATCTCGCGGGCCCGGGCCGCCAAGGAGCTCGTCGAGCACGCCCTCGCCTGCCCGCACAGCTTCGCCGAGTGCGAGCACGCCCGCGAGCAGATCGCCACCCGCATCCCGGAAATCATGGATAAGTGATCAACATGACCAGACTCCCCGAACACGTCCTCGTGACCGGAGCCGCCGGAAACATCGGCCAGGTGCTGCGGCGCACCCTGCTGCCGAAGATCGCGCGGGTGCGCCTGTCCGACCTCCGCGACGTCGGCCCGCTCGCCACGCACGAGGAGTTCGCGCCGGCCGACCTCCTGGACCTCGACCAGGTGCGGGCGGCCGTGCGGGACACCGAGGCGGTGATCCACCTCGGGGGCGTCTCCGACGAGGCCGGCTTCGACGCGATCAAGGGCCCCAACCTGGAGGGCGTCTACAACATCTTCGAGGCGTGCCGCAGGGAGGGCGTCCGGCTCGTCGTCAACACCAGCTCCAACCGCATCACCGGCTTCCACCCGGCGGGGGCGACCCTCGACGGGGAGGAGGCGGTGCGGCCCGACGGCCTGTACGGCGCGGCCAAGGCGTTCGGGGAGGCGCTGGGCAGCCTGTACGCCGACCGCTTCGGCCTCGACGTGATCTCCGTACGCGTCGGCTCCTTCGAGGAGCGGCCCACCGAACCGCGCCACCTGCACACCTGGCTGAGCCACGACGACGCGGCGCGGCTCTACGGCGCCTGCCTGACCGCGCCGCCCGGCTCGGGACACGTGGTCGTCTACGGCGTCTCGCGCAACACGCGGTCGTGGTGGACGCAGAACGCGGCGGCGAGCGCCCTCGGATACCGGCCGATGGACGACGCGGAGGACTTCGCGGCCGGGCTGGGCGCCTACACCGAGCCCCATCAGGGAGGCCGGTACACGCGCTACGAGTACGGCGGGTGGGCGACCCCGCCCGGCGACACCCGCTGACTGGAGCGGTTCCGCGATACGCGCTAGCCTTCCATGAAGCGGAACAGGGAGGCGAGGGTAGTGGCGGACGGGCAGTCCCCGGTGGGAAGCGTCGATCGCGCGCTGCTGATCTTGCAGGAGATCGGCAAACACAGCAGAGGCGTTACGCTCGACGAGCTCGCCACCAGGCTCGGGCTGCCCAAGAGCTCGTTGCACCGGCTGCTGGGGGCCCTGAAGCACCGGGGGTTCGCCGCGCAGCCGGAGCCCAGCGGGCCGTACTTCCTCGGCACCGAGATGCTGGCCACGGCCTTCAGGTTCTACGAGACGATGGACCTGCGCAGCCTGGTGCGGCCGCTGCTCCTGCGGCTGAGCGACGAGTTCGCCGAGACGGTGCACATGGCCATGCTGGACGGCGGCGAGGTCGTCTACCTGGACAAGGTGGAGGCGGTGCGGACGATCACGATGACGTCCGTGGTGGGCGGCCGCAACGCCGCCCACTGCACGGGCGTCGGCAAGGCGCTGCTGGCCTGGACGTACCCGACGGACGAGGCCGTCAAGGCGTGGGCCGCCCGGTACGGCCCGCTGGCCACCAGGACCCGTAACACCATGACGAACCCCGCCAAGCTGGCCACCCACCTGGACCAGGTGCGCACGCGCGGCTACGCGCTCGACCTGGAGGAGAACGAGCCGGGCGTGCGCTGCGTGGCGGTCCCCGTCTTCCTGGGGAGGACCGCGCCGGTCGCGGCGGTGAGCGTGACGGCGCTCAAGGACCGGATGTCGCCGGCCAGGATGGAGGAGATCGGCGAGAAGCTGCGGCAGGCGGTCGCCGAGCAGGCCTGACGCGCGCGGGCGCGGCGGTCCCGACAGCCTTCACCGGGCTCCCCGCCGGCCCGTGCCGCGGCCTCAGCCCTTGACCGCGCCGGTCAGCGCCTGGACGAAACGGCGCTGGCCGAACAGGAACACGGCCAGCACCGGCAGCGTGGTCAGCACTGTGCCCGCCATGATGGCCGGCCAGTCGGCCCGGTGCTGGCCCTGGAAGGTCGTCAGCCCCGCCTGCACCGTGTAGTTGGCCTCGGAGTTGATCGCCACCAGCGGCCAGAACAGGTCGTTCCAGGCCGTGATGAACGTGATCACGGCCAGCGCCGCCATCGCCGGCCTGGCCACCGGCAGCACGACCCGGAAGAACACGCCGAAGCGCGAGCAGCCGTCGATCCGCGCGGCCTCCTCCAGCTCCTTGGGGAACGACTGGAAGAACGAGGTCATCAGGTAGATGCCCACGGCGGAGGCCAGCGACGGCACGATCAGCGCGCCGAGCGTGTCGGTCAGCCCGGCCTCGCTGAAGATCAGGAACGTCGGGATGACCGTGAGCTGGAACGGGATCAGCGCGGTCGCGATGACCAGGATCAGCGCCGTCTTGGAGCCGGCGAACCTGATCCTGGCGAAGGCGTACCCGGCCATGCTGCACAGCACGAGCTGGGCCGCCACGATGGCGCCCGAGACGATCACGCTGTTGAGGAACCAGCGCGGGAAGTTCGAGCGCTCGACGACCGTGCGGTAGCCGCCCAGGTCCACGGCCTCGGGCCAGATCGCCGGCGGGAACCGGTTGAGCTCGGCCTGGGTCATGACGGAGCTGAGCAGCAGCCACACGAACGGCAGCACGACCACCGCCGACATCGGCACCAGCACCAGGTGCCACTTGCTGGGCCATCTCATCCGGTCGCTCCCCTCCGCCGCGCGATCAGCAGGCCCGTGACGATCAGCACCAGGGTGCCGGCGAACAGCACGTACGCCACGGCCGCGCCGTACCCGGCGGTGTTGAAGGTGAAGGCGAGCTGCCAGACGTAGTAGACGATGGTCACGGTCGCGTTGGCCGGGCCGCCCTTGGTGGTGGTCATGACCAGGTCGAAGAACTGCAGCGCGTCGATCATGCCCCACACCGTCAGGAAGATCGTCATCGGCCGTACCGACGGGACGATGACGTGCCTGAAGGTGGTCCACGACCCCGCTCCGTCGATCGCGGCGGCCTCCAGCACCTCCTTGCTGATCTCCTGGATGGCCGCCAGGTAGATGACCACGGCGAATCCGAACCGCGTCCAGAAGAAGATCAGCGTGAGCACCGGCATGGCCTGCGACGGGTCGCTCAGCAGCCCCTGCACCGGCAGCCCGAGCTTGACGAGCAGGCCGTTCATCAACCCGAAGTCGCGGTCGAAGATGTAGCCCATGAGCAGCCCGGTGGCGGTGGCCGAGACGATGTACGGCACCAGGAAACAGGTCCGGTAGAACCCGATCCCGCGGACCTTCCGGTTCAGCAGCACGGCCACGACCAGCCCGGTGACCAGGGAGGCCGGGATGTAGAGCACCAGCAGCAGCCCGGTGTTGGCCACGGCCTGGAGGAACACGGGGTCGTCGAGCAGCGCCCGGTAGTTGGCGAGCCCCACGTTCGTGCCCGGTGTCATCAGGTCGGAGTCGGTGAACGACAACGCCAGCGCCCAGGCCATGGGCACGAGCGAGAAGCCGAGGATGACCAGCGACGCGGGGCCCGCGAACGACCAGCCGGCAACGTTGTCGCCGAGCCTGCGCCGGTCGCGGGGCTGCCGGTGCCCGGTGCGGGCGGCGCTGAGCGCGGTGCTGCTCATGATCCCGGTACGGCCAGCGCGGCGTCCGCCTTGCCGGCCGCCTGGTCCAGGGCGGTCCTGGCGTCGCTCTTGCCGAGCAGCGCCTCGGCGATGGCCTCGGCCACGAAGGCTGAGACCCGGGGATATCGGGTGGTCGGCGGCCGGACCCGTTTGGCGTTGGCCAGGTTCGCCGAGATCACCTCAATGCCCGGATATTTCGCGACATAGTCCTTATAGCCGGGCAGCTTGGTGATCGACTCGCGGATCGGCAGCGAGCCGGTGTCGCCCATCCACTCCAGCTGCTGCTCGGCCGCCGTCAGCCAGGTCAGGAACGTGGCCGCGGCCTTGACCCGGCGCTCGTCGTGCTCGAACACCACCCAGTTGTCCGGCCCCGAGATCGTCTCGTGGTTGCCGTCGGTGCCGGGCAGCTGTGCGACGCCGTAGTCGACCTTGGCCGCCTGCAGGTCGGGCAGCACCCACGGACCGGTCATGAACATGCCGAGCCGCCCCGACTCGAACAGCTTCTGGCCCTTCTCCGCCGGGCTGGAGTCGAGATAGACCGACTTGTCGACCACGGCCATGTCACGCAGCCTGCCGAGCGCCTGCTGGCCGGCGGCGGAGTTGAAGGCGGCCTTCTTGTGGTCGGGCGTAAGGATGTCGCCGCCGGCCTGCCAGAGCATCGGCCACAGACCCCAGACCGCCTCCTCGCCGCCGCTGATCGGCCAGGTGGCGCCGAAGACGCCGTCCTTGGCGCTGGTGACCTGCTTGGCCTTGGCCCGGAAGTCGTCCCAGGTCCAGTCCGGCCCCGGCGCCTCGACGCCGGCCTTGGCCAGCAGTTTCCTGTTGTAGAGGACCACCATGTTGTCGACCACGGCGGGGAAGGCGATGACCTTGCCGTTGACGGTGACAGACTCCCGCTCGCTGGCCCAGAAGTCCTGCCAGTTGATCGCCGGGTCCTTGACGACCTCGGTGAGGTCGGCCGTCTTGGGGTTCCTGGCGATGTTGGGGGCCCAGGAGCCGTACAGGTAGGCGATGTCGGGATAGGCGTCGGAGGCCAGCGCGGCGGTGAGCTTGGGCAGCATCCCGTCGGCGGTGGCCCCGCCGGATTCGGTCTTCACCTTGACGTCGGGGTGGCTCTGGTTGAACCGCGCGACCAGCTTCTCGATCGACTTGGCCGAGTTGTCCTCTTGGCCGTGCCAGATCGTGATCTCCACGGGGCCGCCGGCCGCCTGCTCCTGGCCGCCGCCCGAGCAGCCGGTGACCACCAGGGCGAGGAGCACGGCGGCGACGGGCGCGCGCCTCATCGGACACCCTCGGGGAGCAGGTCGCCGTGGGCGGCGATCATGTCGTCCACGAGGTCGTGGATCTGCTGGAGCGTCAGCGTGGCCGAGGCGTTCGGGTCGAGCATGACGGCGTGGTAGACGTGGTCGCGGCGGCCCTCCAGCGCCGCGCGCACGGTCAGCTCGCCGACGTTGAGGAACGTCCGGTTCAGCGCGGCGAGCTGGGGCGGCAGCGCGCCGATGCGGGTGGGGCGCATCCCGGCCCGGTCCACCAGGCACGGCACCTCGACGCAGGCGTCGTCGGGCAGGTTGGAGATCAGGCCGCCGTTGCGCACGTTGCCGTGCACGACCCTGGGGGTGCCGGTCTCGATGGAGTGGATGACGTCCGAGGCGAGCTCCCCGGCGGGGGCGATCTCGACACCCTCCCCGGCGGCCAGCCGCCGCCTGGTCTCCTCGTACGTGCCGAGGTTCTCCGCCGACCACCGCAGGTAGATCTCGACGGGGATGCGGAAGTGCTCCACCTGGTCGTCGTGGTGCAGGAACCAGGGCAGGTACTCCGAGCCGTGCTCGCTGCTCTCGGTGGGGAAGTGACCGAACCGGCGGTACATCTCCACCCGCACGGTACGGCGCAGCTCCGGGTCACGGGCGATGACCTCGTCGAGCACCGGATACAGGTTCCTGCCCTTGTGCTCGAACTTCAGCACGAACGCCTGGTGGTTGGCCCCGGCGGTGACGAACGACACCTCTTCCTCCGGCACCTCGACGAGCGAGGCCAGCCGGGCCTGGGTGTCGCGTACGGAATGGCAGAGCCCGACGACGTTCCTGAACGCGGTCCCCTCGTAGACGGCGCGGGGGATCATCGCCATCGGGTTGGTGTAGTTGAGCAGCAGTGCGTGCGGGGCCAGTTCGGCCAGGTCCGTGCCCAGGGCCACCATCACCGGGATCGTCCGCAGCGCGCGGAAGACGCCGCCGACGCCGAGGGTGTCGGCGATCGTCTGCCGCAGCCCGTAGCTGCGGGGGATCTCGAAGTCGACGCGGGTGGCCGCGTGCCCGCCGACCGCGATCTCGTTGATCACGTAGTCGGCGCCGTCCACGGCGGCCCGCCGGTCGAGGTGCGCCTCCACCTTGGCGCCCAGGCCGAGCTCGGCGACCATCCAGTTCGCCATGGCCTCGGCCGTGGCCAGCCGCTCGGCGTCGATGTCGTGCAGGACAAGGGTGGACTCCCCCAGCTCGGGGAAGGTCAGGAGGTCGGAGAGGACGTTCTTGGTGAACTCGACGCTGCCCGCGCCGATGAACACGATGCGTGCCATGGGGCTGTTTCCCTCCATTGAGCACGGCGGGCATGGGCCCGCTGCGTGCGGGTGAGTATAACCACGCATCCACCATGCAGACCAGGATTCCATCATTCGGAAAATGATGGTTTGGCGGATACCGCTGGCGAGGTGCCTGCTCTTATGGGATTCTCAACATCAAGATCGGATCGATCACCTCGTCAGCCATGGATTTCCCTTATAACGGAATAGCATTCCGTATCACGGAAGGACCAATGCATTGAACCTCCCGACACTCTTAACCCGGCTCGCCGTGGCCACGGCCCTGATACCGGCCTCCACAACACTCCTCGCGACCCCCGCCCAGGCGGCGGAGTCGGCGGCGATCTGGCGTCCGCCGGTGAACAGCCGCTGGCAGTACCAGCTCCAGGGCAGCAAGACCTACGCCGCCACCGGCGGCGTCAACGTCGACATCTGCGGGGTCCCGCAGAGCGGCGGCGCCTGCGTGCGGCCGACCGTCTTCGACATCGACCTGTACGCCGCCGAGGAGGTCGCCGGCGACAACAAGACGCTCAACACGGCGGCCGTCAAGGCCATCCACGCCCGCGGGGCCAAGGCGATCTGCTACATCGACGCCGGCTCGATCGAGGACTTCCGGCCCGACTACCAGCAGTTCGTGGACTTCCACAAGAAGAGCGGCAACTCCCTGCTGGGCAAGCCGTTCAGCGCCGAGTTCCCGAACGAGCGCTGGGCGAACATCAACAACGACAAGGGCCAGCGCGACTTCCTGCTGAAGATGATGGCGGCCCGCGTCGACAAGTGCGTCCAGGCGGGCTTCGACGGGGTCGAGTTCGACGTCGTCAACGCCCACGAGGAGGGCAAGCCGGTCACCGGCTGGACCGTCTCCCCCGCCGCCCAGCTCGCCTACAACCGCGCGCTGGCCGGCCTGGCCCACGACCGGGGCCTGTCGGTGGCGCTGAAGAACGACCTCAGCCAGGCCGAGGAGCTGGTGTCGTCCTTCGACTACGCGGTCAACGAGGAGTGCTTCCAGTTCGACGAGTGCTCCGAGCTGAGCGTCTTCGTCAAGGCGGGCAAGCCCGTCTTCCACGTGGAGTACGAGACCGCGCCGGCGAGCTTCTGCGCCGAGTCGAAGACGCTGAAGTTCAACTCTCTCAAGAAGCCCGAGGACTACTCGCTCTTCGACAAGCCGTACAAGCCGTGCAGGTAACGGCGGCCCGCCGTCACATCCCGGCCCGCACGCCGTAACGGCGGCCTGCGGGCCCCGGCCCGGCCGGCGCGGCGCAGCGGCCCGCGGGCCCCGGCCCCCACGCGACGCAGCGGCGGCCCGCGAGGACCGACCCGTCTCATCAGCGGCCACGCCACGCAGCCGCACCGACGACCGGCCGGCCACCACGCCGCACCACCGACCACCGCCGACCGCACGGGCCGGCCACTCGCCGCAGCCGGGCCACCCACCGCAGGCCAATTGCCCACCGCGAGCCGGCCACCCACCGCGGGCCAGTCGCCCGCCACAGGACGGCCATCCGCCGCAAGCCGGCCGCTCCTCGCGATCCCGCTCGGCAGCGTGTGACCCGTCGGCGTGGCGGAAGGCGGCGAACCGGGCGGCGTCGTAACGTTCCAGGTCCGCCGCCGGCCCGCCGAGCCGGTGGCCGGGCGCCTCCGGCCGGGGCCGCCGCCCCCACGGGTCGCCGACTCTCATGCCTCGCTCCTCATTCTGTGATGCGGAATGAAGTTCCAAATCCGTGCCAGAACACCAGGAAGCGAGATCGCTGTCAAGAGGGAGCACAGTTCCACATCTCGGAACGCTGGTGCACGATTCGGAATCGGTGCTATTTTCGGGGAAATCTTCCGAAGGGGCGGTCCACCGATGTACCCCGAACTCGACACTCCGGCGCTCGTCATCGACCTCGACGCGGCCAGGGCCAACATCATGGAGATGGCCAAGGCGGCCGCCAAGCACGGTGTCAGGCTGCGGCCCCATATCAAGACGCACAAGATGCCCGAGCTGGCGCGGATGCAGCTCGACGCCGGGGCCGGCGGCATCACCTGCGCCAAGCTGGGCGAGGCCGAGGTGATGGCCGACGCCGGGATCGACGACATCCTGCTGGCCTTTCCCGTCTGGGGAGAGCCCAAGCTGCGCCGCCTGGCCGCGCTGCGCGAGCGCGCCAGGATACGGGTCAGCCTCGACTCCCCCGAGGTGGCCGCCGGGCTCGGCCGGTTGGGCGGCCCGCCGGTGGAGGTGCTGGTGGAGGTGGACACGGGTCAGCACCGGCTGGGCCGCCCGCCCGGCCGTCCCACCGCCGACCTGGTCGCCGAGATCGCCGCCGTCCCCGGCGTCGAGGTCGTGGGGCTGCTCACGCTGGCCGGTCACGCCTACCACGCGCGTACACCGGCGGAGCTCGAAGAGACCGCCCGCCGCGAAGGCGAAGACCTGGTCGCCACCGCCGAGCTGTGCGCCCGGGACGGCATCGAGCTGCGGGAGATCAGCGTCGGCTCCACCCCCACCGCCCGGCACGCGGCCGGCGTGGCCGGTGTGACCGAGATCCGGCCGGGCACGTACATCTTCAACGACACCGCGATGATGCGCCTGGGCGTGGCCACCGAGCAGACCGCGGCGGCCCGCGTGCTGACCACCGTCATCGCCAGGCCGACGCCGGAACGGGTCGTCTTCGACGCGGGCACCAAGTGCCTGACCTCCGACGGGTACGGCACGCCCGGCTGGATCAGGGCCGTGGGCCTGCCGTACCTGCACATGGAGTTCCTCAACGAGGAGCACGCGGTCGCCCACCTGGAGCCCGGGCATCACGGCGAGCTGCCGGTCGGCACGCGGGCGCAGCTCATCCCCGGCCACGCCTGCTCAGCCGTCAACCTCTTCGACCTCGCCTACGGCGTCGAGAACGGGCAGGTCACCACCGAACTCCGCGTCGCGGCCCGCGGCGCGGTCCGCTGACGAAGGAAGGGACATCATGCGGGGACTGGCCGGCAAGCGGGTGCTGATCAGCGGCGGGAGCAGCGGCATCGGCGCCGCCACGGCCCGCAGGTTCCTGGCGGAAGGGGCCAGGGTCGTGCTCGGCGGGCTTCGGCGGGAAGAGGTGGACGGCGCGGTGGCGGAGCTGTCCGCGCTGGGCGAGGTACACGGGCTCGCCGGCGACGTCAGCGCGGAGGCCGACGTGACCCGGCTGGTGGCGGGCGCGATCGCGGCGCTGGGCGGCCTCGACGTCCTGATCAACAACGCCGGTACGGCCTGGCGCGAGCCGTTCCTGGAGATCACGCCCGGCCACTGGGACAGGATCATCGCGGTCAACCTGCGCGGCATGTTCCTCGTCGCCCAGGCCGTGGCCCGCCACCTGGTGGAGCAGGGCACGGGCGGGGTCATCCTCAACATGTCCTCCACCAACGGGCTGGGCGGCGAGGCCGACTACGCCCACTACAACGCCTCCAAGGGCGGCGTGCTGCTGCTCACCAAGACGATGGCCGTCGAGCTGGGCCGGCACGGCATCCGCGTCAACGCGCTCTGCCCCGGCTACATCCAGACCCCGCTCAACGCCTCGATCTCGGCCGGGCTCGCGGGCGACTTCGTCACCTCGTACGAGCGCGAGCACATCCCCCTCGGCAGGGCGGGGCTGCCGGAGGAGGTCGCCGCCGGCTACGCCTTCCTGGCCTCCGACGACGCCGCCTTCATCCACGGCACGGAGCTGGTCATCGACGGGGGCCAGCTCGCGATCATGTGACTCACGGGGCGCTCGCGGCTACCGCTGATCGCTCTCCTCCAGGTTCGCGATCATGCGGTCGAGCGTGCGCATGAACGCGTCGAACTCCTCCTGGTCGATCCCCCGCAGCGCACGGGCGTTGGCCTCACGCGCGCCCCGGGTGAGCTCGGGCTGGAGCTCGCGGGCCCGCTCGGTCAGCCGGTAGTGGGAGCGCCGCCGGTCCTGTGGGTCGGCGGTCCGGACGACCAGCCCGTCACGCTGCATGCGCTTGAGCGTGTGGGCCATCGTCGACTGGTCGATCCTCACCCGTTCGCACAGCTCCTGCTGGGTGAGCCCGTCCTCCTCGAACAGGGCCAGCAACTGCGCGAACTGCCCCGGCGTCACCCCCGTGTCGGCGATGTTGACCCGCAACCCGTTGCCGAGCAGCCTGGCCAGGTGGTTGATCTGGTAGCCGAGGGACGACCGCCGGGGCAACGAGGTCACACACGTTCCTTTGCGCGGATCAGCCGGCGGATGCGCGGCCACTGCCACATGGCCACGCCCGAGGCGAGCAGGACGGGCAGGATGACCCAGCGTATCGCCACATGGGCAGGCGAGTCGGCGGGCGGCGTCAGGTAGACGTAAGCGATGATCGCCAGCCCGGCGATCAGGTGGACGGCGCGCTGAATCGTACGGATCTGCCTGGCCTTCATGGCGACTCCTCGACGATGGATTACATGGCTTGCCATCTATTGTATATGGCAAGCCATGTAATCGCGCGAGGGGTCACCAGGCCCAGTCGGGGTGGCCGGTGGCGGCCTGGGACTCCGCCCACAGCCGGGCGCGGGCGGCCTCGTCATAGGCGAAGGCAGGAGCTCCGACCGGGCAGAGGTTCTCGTCCACGCAGAGCCAGGGTGCCGCCTCTCCCCCGGTGGCGGCTGCGCGAAAGCCTGGGCGTGGCCAAGAGCAGCATGAGCTTCGAGGAGATCGTCGGCATGCCGCACGCGCGCCGCGACCGCCGTCAGCGCAGCCGGAGGGTGGCGGCGGCGGTCTCGACCCAGGCCGCGAGGAACCGCTCCGGGTCGAGACCGCCAGGAGTGTGGCCGATCATGGCCCGGAGCAGCGGATAGTAGGTCAGGGACGCCAGGAGCACGGCCCCGGCCGCCTCCGGATCGTCGACGTCGGCCCTGCCCAGCTCCTTCTGCGCGGCGATCCAGGCGGCCCCCTGGGCGTACACGCCGGCCAGCACCCCCTCCCACATGCGCTCGAACAGGTCGGGAAACCCGTCGTACTCGCGCAGCATGATGCGGATGAGATCGCGGTCGCTCTCCAGCGACTCCCAGACCACCCGCGCCATGCGCTCCAGCGCCGCGCGCCCGTCCGCGTCCGCCGGCCGCTCGGCCGTGGCCGCGGCGGCGCGCCGGGCGACGGCCTCCATGTTCTGCCGCACGGCCTCCTCCAGCAGCGCCCGTTTCGACGGGAAGTGCTTGTAGAGCGCGCCCGAGCCGGTGGTCAGCCCGCACGCCGCCTGGATGTCGGCGACCGAGGTCTCGGCGTATCCGCGGGTGGAGAACAGCCGCACCGCCTCGTCGATGAGCCGCTGCCGGGTGACCCCCGGGGTCGATCTCGCCATAGTGAGAGAGTACTCTCTTTCTATGCGAGTGTTCATCACGGGCGGCACCGGCGCGATCGGCCGCCACACGGTCCCTGCCCTGCTCGCCGCGGGGCACACGGTAACCGCTCTTGCCCGCACGCCGGGGAAGGCGGCCGCCCTCAGCAGCCAGGGGGCCGTCCCCGTCACGGTGTCACTGTTCGACCGCGAGGCGCTGGCCTCGGCCTTCGCCGGGCACGACGCGGTGGTCAACCTGGCCAGCGCGATCCCGCCGATGAGCAAGTTCATGAGCGTCACCGCGCACCGCCAGAACAACCGGGTGCGCGCCGAGGGCTCGGCCGCCGTCGTGGACGCCGCGCTGGCCGCCGGGGTCGGCCGGGTCGTCCAGGAGTCGGTCAGCATGGTCTACCGCGACCAGGGCGCGCGCTGGATCGACGAGGACGCGCCCGTCGATCACTACCCGATGACCCGGGGCAACTTCGCCGCCGAGTCGAGCGCGCACCGCTTCGGCCGGGAGGGCGGCGGCGCGGGCGTGGTGCTGCGGTTCGGCTGGTTCTACGGGCCGGGGGCCGCGCACAGCGAGGAGATGTACGCCCAGGCCCGCCGCCACGTCGGCATGGTGCTCGGTCACCCCGACGGCTACGTGTCCTCCATCCATATGACCGACGCCGCCGAAGCCGTCGTCGCCGCGCTCGGGGCGCCCGCGGGCACGTACAACGTTGTCGACGACGAGCCGCTGACCAAGCGGGAGTACGCTCACACGCTGGCCCGCGCCGCCGACACCCGCCTGTGGCTCAGCGTCCCCGGCCGCGCCGCCTACCTCTTCGGCCACCGCCTCACCTCGCTGACCCGCTCTCTCCGGGTCAGCAACGCCCGCTTTCGCGCGGCCACGGGCTGGGCCCCGCGCTACCCCAGCGCCCGCGAGGGCTGGCCGGCCACCGCCGCCGTCCTCACCTCATGACGCCGACGGGGACCGACGAGGCCTATCAGTGGTCCGGGGGCGGTTCCACCACAGGGACAGGGACAGGGCCGCGGTGATGAGGGCGGCGCCGCCGGCGGCGAAGGCGGCGGCCGTGTCGACCCGCTGGTGGATGACGGTGAAGGTGCCGGGCAGGGCGTCGAGGGCGCTCTGGAGCTGGCCGGCGTTCTCGGCGCGGTGGTAGGAGCCGCCGGTGGTCTGGGCGATCTGCTTGAGCGCGGGCTCGTCGATCAAGCGGACGTTGCGGCCGCGGTCGAATCCGCCGCGGCCGCCGAAGCCACCACCCCAGCCGCCGAAGCCGCGGCCGTCGAACTGGGAGTTGTCGCAGACCATCGGGGCCGGGTTCGTGGTGCCGAAGCCGATGGTGAAGACGCGGACGCGGCGCAGGGCCGCCTCCTGGGCGGCGGTCTGCGGGTCGACGCCCTGGGTGTTGGCGCCGTCGGTGAGCACGACGATCGCGGCACCGGCATAGCCTGCCCCGCCGCCGTCGGTGGGGTTCGCGCCGGTGGGGGCGACCGACGGGTCGACCTCCGCGATCGCGTCGATCGAGGTGAGCATGGCCTGCCCGATCGCGGTGCCACGGGACACGGTGAGGCCGTCCAGCGCCTTGATCAGCGAGTCGGTGTCGTCGGTGGGAGGCACGAGCAGCCCCGCGTTGCCCGCGAAGGTGACCAGGCCGATGCGCGGCCCGCCCCGCTGCGACTCGATGAAGTCGGCGGCGGCCTTCCTCGCGGCGGTGATGCGGTTGGGGTCGACGTCCGTGGAACACATGGAGCCGGAGGTGTCGAGCGCGAGCAGGATCGTCGCCGACGTCATCGGCACCGGCACCGACGCCTGCGGTCGCGCGGCGCCGACCGCGAGCAGCGCGAGTCCGGCGATGAACAGGGCAGCGGGGATCTTCCGCGTCCAGCGCGTACGGCCGGGCAGGGCGCTGCGTACGAGCGCGATCGAGGTGACCCGCACGGCGGCCCGCCGGCGGCGGCGCCCCGCCCACCAGCGGATGGCGAAGATCAGCGGGATGATCAGGACGGACAGCAGCGCCCACGGCCATGAGAACGACATTCAGATCACCCGTCCAGACCGGAGCACGGTGAGCGCCGCTCCGGCGGTGAGCAGCGCGAGGGCGAGCCCGATCAGGGCGCCGGCGAGGGGCAGCGGCTCGTCGGAGACGGTGAGCCGCAGATCGATCGTGTCGGCGATCCCGTCGAGCCGCGCGGTGTCGGAGGCGGGGTGGTAGGCGCCGCCGGTGGCCTGCGCGATCGAGGTGAGGGCGTCCTCGTCCAGCGAGGTCTGCAGGCGGTAGCCGTCGACCTGCACCGCCGCCCCGACCGTGGTGCCGACCCCGACGGTGTGGATGTGGACGCCCGCCTTCTGGGCCACGGCGGCGGCCTGTTCGACGGCCGGATCGCCGGCCCCGCCCTGGTTCTGGCCGTCGGAGAACATCACGATCGTCGCCGACGGCCAGTAGCCGACGTCGGGCGCGGCGCCGTCGCGGCCGATGGCCACCTGCTTACCGGTGATCAGCGTCAGCGAGGCCGTGATGGCCGTCCCCAGCGAGGTGCTGCCGGTGATCTTCAGCCGGTCGATGGCCTTGAGCGCGATGGAGTGGTCGGCATCGGGACGGGCGGCGGTGAGCCCGCCCCGTGCGAACGCGACGACTCCGATGTCGACGCTGTCCGGCTGCGCCGCCACGAATGCGCGGGCCGCCCGCTGCGCTCCCGCCAGCCGGGTGGGCGCGACGTCGTCGGCGCCCATGCTGTTGGAGACGTCGATGGCGAGGACGACGGTGCCCGCGGTGCGCGGCACCGGCACCATGGCCACCGGTCCGGCGGTGGCGATCGCGAGTACGGCGACGCCGGCGATCGTCAGGCCGCTGCCGAGGTACGCCCGCCGGGCACCCGGTACGGCGACGCCGGCGGCGGCGAGCGCGGCCGTGCGGCGGCGCGCCGAGACGACGGCCGCCCAGGCGAGCGCCGCCGTGACGATCAGTCCGACGGCCAGCAGCAGCGGGGAGGACAGGGTCATGAGCCTCCTCCGTGCCCGTTGGTAACCCCTGTCATGGCGACCGGTCCCGGGTTCGGGCGACGACCTCGACGAGCGCCTCGGCCAGGTCGCGGTCGGTGTCGACGCGGTGTACGGGCACCCCGGCCCGGCGCATGCCCGCCGCGAGCCGGGCGTCGCGGGCGTCGACGGCCTCGCGGAAGCGCACCCGCAACAGCGGGTCGGCGGAGTCGACGACGAGCTGCTCGCCGGTCTCGGCGTCCTCGACCACGATCAGCCCGGCTTCGGGCAGCACGTCGTCGGCCGTGTCCACGATGCGCAGCGCGACGACCTCGTGCCGCCGGGCCAGGCGCTGGAGCGAGCGCTCCCAGTCGCCGTCGCCGATGAAGTCCGACAGCACGACGACGAGCGCGCGGCGGCGCGCGAGCCGTCCGGCCGCATCGAGCATCTCCGCCAGGTCGGTGGTGCTGCCGCCATGCGCCGTTCCGGCGGTGCGTTCCAGCTCGGCGCCGATCCGCAGCGCGTGCCGCCGGGAGGTGCCGGGCGGCACGACGCGCAGCATCCCCGTGTCGAACAGCAGGGCGCCGACGCGGTTGCCGCCCCGGCCGAACAGCCGGGCCAGGACGAGCGCGAGCTCGGCCAGCACGTCGTGCTTGCCGCGCCCCGGCCGGCCCGCCAGCATCGACGCCGACCGGTCGAGCACGAGCCACACCGTCAGCTCGCGGTCCTCGGTGAACACGCGCAGGTGCGGCTCGTCCAGCCGCGCGGTCACGTTCCAGTCGATGTGCCGGGCGTCGTCACCGTCGCCGTAGGGGCGCAACCCGGTGAAGTCGATCCCGGAGCCGCGGTGCGCGGTGCGGTGGGCGCCCTGGAGCCGGCCGTCCAGCCTGCGGACGACCTTCCACTCGAGGCGGAGCAGCAGCTTTTCGGGGGCGGTGGCCATGGCGGCTCAGCGGTTCTGCAGGACGACGTCGGGCGCCCGGACGGCCCCGAGCACCCTGCTGATGATCGTGTCGGCGTCGACGTCGTCCGCGAGCGCCTCGTACGACAGCACGAGGCGGTGGCGCAGCACGTCGAGCGCGAGCTCGGACAGGTCGTGCGGCAGGACGTAGTCGCGGCCGCGCAGGAACGCCAGCGCCCGGGCACCCGTGACCAGGGCGATCGACGCCCGCGGGCTCGCCCCGTAGGTGACGTACCGTTCCAGCTCGCCAAGCCCGGCCGTCGCGGGCGAACGCGTCACGGCGACCAGCCGGACCGCGTAGTCGACGATCGCCGGATCGACGTACACCTGCTGAGCGCGGGCCCGCATCGCGATCAGATCCTCGGCCGTCACCATCGCCTGCGGCGGCTCCGGCGGACGCAGCGCGCGTTCGACGATCGCCTGCTCCTCGGACTGCGTCGGATAGTCGACGACCACCTTCATCATGAACCGGTCGACCTGCGCTTCGGGCAGCGGGTAGGTGCCCTCCGACTCGATCGGGTTCTCCGTCGCCATGACCAGGAACGGCTCGGGCACCCGGAACGTCTCACGACCGATCGTCACCTGATGTTCCTGCATCACCTCCAGCAGGGCGCTCTGCACCTTGGCGGGGGCGCGGTTGATCTCGTCGGCCAGCAGCAGGTTCGCGAACACCGGGCCGAGCTCGGTCCTGAACTCCCCGGAGTGCTGGTGGTAGACCCGCGTGCCCACGAGGTCGGCGGGCACCAGGTCGGGGGTGAACTGGACGCGCTGGAAACTCCCGGCTATCGCGGCGGCCAGCGACCTCACCGCGAGCGTCTTGGCCAGGCCCGGCACGCCCTCGACGAGCAGGTGGCCGTCGGCGATCAGCGCGACGGCCATGCGCTCCAGCAGCACGTCCTGCCCGACGATCGTGCGTTTGACCTCGAACAGCACCTGTTCGAGCGGATGAGCCGACTCGGGGGACGTGGTCGAGGTCATCGTCTTCCTTCTCGAGATGTGTCCGGTCAGATCTGGGGTCCTTCGCCCGGCGGGCCGTCACCGTCACCGCCGCCCAGGGCCACGCCGATCGGCACCGCGAACGCGATGCCGGCGAACGCCTCGTCGCCGCCCGGGTCGGCGATCGAGACCACGATCCCGATGACCAGCCCGCGAGCGTCCAGGAGCGGACCGCCGGAGCTGCCCGGGTTGACGGAGGCGTCGAACTGGATGAGCCCGCCCAGGTCGCGGTCGCCTTCTTCGGTGGTCCGGTTCAGGCCCGACACGACGCCGGTGGAGACGCTGTAGGTCAGGCCGAGCGGGTTGCCGATCGCCACGACGGGCGCACCCACGGCCACGGCGCCGCCGAGCGTCGCCGGGACGACGATCTCCGGCAGCTTCGCGGGCTTGAGGGCCGCGACGTCGCGCTTGGGGTTCGACGACACGACCACGGCCTTCGCCTTGGTGCCGTCGGCGAACGTCAGGTTGACGTCCTTCGTGCCCTTGATGACGTGGTGCGCGGTCAGGATCGTCCCGTCCTCGGCCGCGATCACCCCGGTTCCGAGCGACTTCCCGGCCTGGATGACCACCACCGACGGCCCGGCCCTCTGGAAGACCTCGGCGGTCGTGAGGGTCGCACTGGGGGTCGGCGTCGGGCTCGGCCTGGGCGCGGCCGCTTCGCCGTTCCCGCCGCTGCCGCCCAGCCAGTACGCCAGCGCCGCCACGAGGACGAGCACGCCGCCCCCGACGACGAACCGCCGAGCCCTCCCGGCCCCGGCTCCCCGAGCCTCGGCCGCATCGGCCTCCTGCGGCACGTGCTCCATCGCCCCATAGTCATAAAACTCAGCTCAAAGTGCCACAAAATCCACCTGAGAACTCCATGAGAACCGGTGGAGCCCGCCGCGCGGACGCCGGCACGGATCCGGCGTCCGCGTGCTGCCCCGCGACTGGGTCGTCGCGCCTGCCATGATCAACGGGCAGGCGGCGCCTGTCAGCCCAGCTTTTTCAGGTTGACGGCCTGCTTGAGGAAGACGACGCCGTCGATCGTGTCGAGCTGGGCCGGGTCCAGCGGGAAATAGGCGAAATCATCGGAGACGCGCTTGGCAGGCTTCGTGACGGCCTCGGCCAGACGGCGGGCGTCGATGAGAGAGTGGTCCCACGGGAGCGTGGACAGCATGCCCTCGACGGTGTCCGGGGACGGAATGTCGTCGCCGACCGTGCCGAAGGCCGAGGCCAGGAAGGCGAACCGGCCTCCCAGGTGCGCCTCGGCGATCGCCCCCGCGCTCCACCACTCCAACTGCTGGTCGCCGAACGGCATGAGGGTCTTGTTCCGCTGCAGGTGGAGGTTGGAGGCGAAGACCAGGGCCGGGCCGTGCTCGGCGATGGCACGCAGGTTGGCGGCCATCATTACGGCCCGCAGCGCCGACAGCCGGGTCCACCGTTCCGGGGAGGCGTCGGCCATCCAGTAGTGGTAGCGGAGCAGGCCGATGGCGGTGCGCCCGTACAGTTCCGCCCGCTCCCTGTCCTCCGCGCTCAGCTGCGGCGCCTGCGTGTCGAGCGCCGCCAGCAGGTCGTCGGCGATCAGCCGCAGCCGCTGGGCGTCGGCGGACTGGCCGATCGACTGGGACGGATCCATGGCTGTCGCCTCGTTCGACCACCGCTCGTCCGGGCCCAGCAGCGTGTCGAGGGTTTCCCTGCTGCACAGGAGCGGGCCGTCGAGGAGGTCGTGGAGGCCGGTGAGCGCCTCGCGGGGGCTCGCCGCCCAGTACTCCAGAGGGCCGTCGAACCCGAAGAACCGGAGCTTTTCATCATGCTCCTCGTTGTAGGCCCGCATCCAGCGTACGAGCTCGCGGTTGGCCGGTGACGTGCCGAAGGCGTGGCTGAAGCCGCGTTCCATGACGTCGTCGAGCGTGCCCGCGCCCGTCGTGACGTAGTCGTCCACCACGAGGCCCATGAGACAGTCACTCTCGATGGCGAACGACCGGTAGCCCTCGTGCTCGACCAGATGCCGGAAGATCTCGTTGCGCAACTCGCCGAGCTCCCCCACGAAGTGCCTGGCCTCGCCCAGGCCGAGCAGCAAGGGCTGGGCGGGAAGCGACCGGAGGAACGCCGAGATGTTCGCGCCATCGACCGGCCGGGCTGTGTCCTTGATGTCCATGCCTTCAACCGTATCGTTGAACACTCGGTGTAAACTTTTTCCCGAATATCCTCACCATCGTCGCGAAAGACCCTCAATCGATGATGCATCCGCGAGGCGAGTGGGCCCGGCGCGCGTTCCTCAGCTCGCGGCCTGCCCGCCGCAGAACACCTCGTTGACGAGCCTCCGCGTCGCCTTCTGGAACGCCTCCGCCAGGGACAGCTCGGCGTCGTCCACGTAGTTCAGCGCGGCGGTCAGGGTCCTGCCGCCGTCGGGCGTGCTGTACATCAGCGCCCCGTGGCCCGCGATGCCGCCGTTGTGGGTGATGACGGTGCCGCCGCACTCCGTGTCCTGCACGAACACCCCCAGCCCGTAGCCGACCTTCGGCTCCGGCGTGCACATCTCGGCCAGCAGCTCGGCCGGCAGGAGCTTGCCGCCCATCAGCGCGGAGATGAACGTGTGCAGGTCCTGGGTGGTCGAGATCATGTCACCGCCGGTGGAGATCCAGGAGGGGTTCTGGCGGGTGACGTCGACCGTCTCCTGCCGGCCGGGCTCCCCGTACCGGTAGTAGGCGTGGGCGTGCGGCTCGGGGATCTCCGGCGAGGTGTCCGGCACCACGGTGCCCGTCAGGCCGAGCGGCGCCAGGATCAGCCTTCGCATCTCCTCGGCCAGCGAGCGGCCGGTGACCTTCTCGATCAGCAGCCTGGCCAGCACGTAGTTGGTGTTGGAGTAGCTCCAGTCGGTCCCCGGCTCGAACCGCGCCGGCTTGGACAGCGCCAGCCGTACCAGCTCCTCGGGCCGGTAGGTCCTGAACCGGTTGTCCACCCACTCCTGGCCCGACCAGACGATCCCCGGCACGTGCTCGGGGTAGTAATCGCCGGTGAAGTTGAACACCCCGCTGGTGTGCTGCAGCAGCATCCGCACCGTGATCCGCCGGTCCAGCCCGAACTCGGGCAGGTAGTCATCCACCGGGGTGTCCAGCCCGATCCTGCCCTCGCCCACCAGTTGCAGCACCACGGTCGCGGTGAAGGTCTTGGTGTTGCTGCCGATCCGGACGTGCCCGTTCGCCGGCGGTGTGGCGCTCTGACCCAGCTTGCTCCGGCCGGCACTGCCGACCCACTCGCCTCGCTCATCATGCACGCGCAGCGTCACCCCGGTGAAACCGGAATCGACGATCTCCTGGATGGCCTTCTGCAGCTCCGGGCGATCCGGTCCGGACGGCAGGGTGACCGAAGCGACGTCGAGGGCTCCAGTGATCTTGCGGACCATCTCCGCCACGACGGGGCCGGACCTGCCCTGGTGGGTGGCTGCTTCGAGGGCGACGATGACGGTGCTGCGGAAGTTGCCGGCCTCGGCCGGGTCCTGCTTGTTGAGCAGGCTCATGGCGGCGGTCAGGGCCGGCAGCACGTGGTCGGCGAGTTCGGCCACGGACTTGCCGTTCAGCTTGATGTCTCTGGTCTTCGCGGCGAGCACGTGGCCGACCAGGCCGGTCGCGGAGGCCAGGGCGATGGAGCCCTCGGTGGCGATCCTGTGGGGCGAGCCTGCGGCGCCGGCGGCGGCCAGCAGCGAGACGGCACCGTACGCGGCGGTCCGCAGGGTGAGCTTGTCCTGGTCGGTGAGGGTGACGGCCATGGGGAGGCTCCTTCAGTACTGTGGCAGCTGAACGGACAGGCGCTGAACCGTTCATGGCGTCCACCATCTCCGACCGCTCTGATACCGGACCGTCGCCGTCCTGACGCGGACGCTGACACGAGACGGCGAGCGCGCCGGTGGCCTCTCAGGCGACGTATCCCAGGGCCAGGGCGGCGATCACCGGGCCCAGGTAGAGCAGGGGAAAGACGACGGTCGAGTACGAGCGCGCCCGGAGCACGGTGACGACGGCCCCGGCGAAGTACAGCACCAGGCCGATCCCGGCCAGGACGCCGACGACCGGCACGAACAGGCCGGCCAGCAAGATGGCCGAGCCCGCGGCCTTGGCCGCGCCGAGCCAGGCCCACCACGAGCGGGGGACACCGTAGTCCGTCAACGGCTTCACGACCCACTCGGCGCGGCGGAGGAGGGAGAAGGCGGAGAAGCCCACCCAGAGGGCGGCCAGGACGGTGACGACGGTTGCGGTGGTGGACATGGTGACGCTCCTCAGCTGATGCCGGCGCGCCGCTTCCGGGAGCGCTCTATCGCTGCGCGGTCGGCGCCTTCGGTGAGTCCGGCACGGCGGAACTCGTCTTCCTGATCGCGCAGTACGCCGCCATCTCGATGGTGCTCAACGCCTATGACGTCCCGCTGCCACCGGACGCGGAGTGACACCGGGCGTCGTCGAGTGAGCGCCGGCTTCCTGGACCAGCGGTCTAGTCCCGCGGGCGGAAGGGGCAGGTCAGCGGCGGCCGAAATTCGGATCGCCGGTGGATGGCGGCGGCGACGCGTTCGAGAACACTGGCCAGGCCGATTCCCCGAAAGAAGGTCTGCCCATGTTCGAACGGCTCTCTGATCGCGCCACGTCGATCGTCTTCATCGTCCTCGTGCTCACGATCTCCCTGGGCACCGCCGGCATCGCCGGCGGGCTCGTCCTCGCCCTCTCGCCGCTGCTCGTCGTGATGGCCATGCTGCTCGTCATCACCCGAGAGGGGTATTCCAGAGACGGGTGGCGCCGACTCGGTATGGGACGGCTCGGCCTGCGGACCTGGCCGCTCGCGCTCGCCACCACCGCCGGCGTCTGCCTGCTCGCCACCGCGGGTGCGGTCGCGCTCGGCTTCGGCCGGTTCACCGCGCCGCAGGGCGACTGGCTTCAGTCGGCGATCGCCGTGTCCGTCACCGGGCCGATCCTGTCGTTCGCGGAGGAGATCGGCTGGCGGGGCTACCTGCAGCCGCGGCTCGCGTTCCTGGGCGAGCGCTCGGCGATGCTCGTGGTCGGGCTGGTCTGGATCGCCTGGCACCTGCCGTACATCCTGTTCACGCCGTACTACCACAGCGAAGGAGACCGAAGCCTGGTGCTCCTGCTGTTCGGCGGCTCGGTGATCGCGTTCTCGTTCCTCTTCGGGTATCTGCGCGTCATGTCCGGCAGCGTGTGGCCGGTCGTGCTGGCCCACTTCGCGCACAACGCCACCTTCGCCCTGTTGCTGGAGCACGCGATCTCGACCGAGCAGCCCGTGGTGGTGCGCGAGTACCTGGCCGGTGACACCGGGCTGTTCGTGCTCGCCGGCACGGCGGTCTGCACCCTCGCGATCGGGATCAGCCGGTCAGCCCCTGTGTCTGCGCGAGGATGACCGCTTGCACACGGTCGCGTAGCTCGAGCTTGCGCAGCACCGAGCCGAGATGCGTCTTGACGGTCGACTCCGCCAGCTGAAGCCGCGCGGCGATCTCGGCGTTGGTGAGTCCCAGGCCGACGGAGGCGAGGATCTCGCGTTCGCGGGTGGTGAGACGCTCCAGTCTGGACGCGGCGGCGGGCGAGGGCCCGGCGGGTGTGGTCACGGGCGGCGCGAGGACGAACGAGTCGATCAGGCGACGTACGAGCCTCGGCGCGACAGGCGCCTCCCCGGCGGCGGCCGCCCGGATCGCCGCCAGCAGCTCCGCCGCGCCCGCGTCCTTGAGCAGGAACCCTGCCGCCCCGGCCCGAAGGGCGGCCAGGACGAGCTCATCGTCGTCGAACGTGGTCAGCATGACGACGTGTGGCGGGTCGGGTGTGGCCAGCAGCCGCCGGGTGGTCTCCACACCGTCGAGCCCCGGCATACGGATGTCCATCAGGACGACGTCCGCACGGTGCTCCGGCCGCCGCAGCGCGTCCAGGGCCGTCTGCCCGTCGGCGGCCGATCCGACGACCCGCAGGTCCGGGGTGGCGTCGAGGATCATCTCGAACCCCGTCCGTACCAGCTCCTGGTCGTCCACGAGGAAGACGCGGACGAGACGGCCGGGACTCATCGCTCGCCACTTCGCCCCGTGCCGCCCGGCGCGGCGGCAGAGCCCGCGGGTCGCGCGGAAGGCGGCAGAACGGCGACCGGGATCGCGGCATCGACCACGAACCCGCCGCCGGGGCGTGGACCTGCCTCCAGGGCCCCGCCCAGAGCGCGCAGGCGCTCCCGCATGCCGTCGAGGCCGTAGCCAGGCCTGGAGCCGTGGTCCGTGATCGCGTCGGCGACACCGACTCCGTCGTCCTCGACTCGTACCATGATCCCTCCCTGCGTCCGCGCGACCACCACATGCGCTGCCGCGTACGGGCCGGCGTGCTTCAACACGTTCGTCAGTGACTCCCGGACGACACGGAGCACAGCAAACCGTATCGCGGTGGGAACGTCGTCGAACGCGGCCGGCTCGGCTTCGACCTCCACGGCGAGTCCCGCCGCCCGTACCGAGTCGACGAGCTGCCGCAGCTCGGCAAGTCCCAGCCCGGCCCCGCGCAGTTCGTCCGGCCCGTCGGCGTCGGCCTCACGGAGAACCTCGATGACGCCACGCACCTCGGTGAGGGCCGACCGCGCGGTACGCCCGATGGTGGCGAAGACCCTTCCCGCGTCCCCGCGGTCCCAGGGGTGCGCGTGCTCGGCGGCGTACTCCGCGCCGTCGGCCTGCACGATCACGACGGTGAGAGAGTGGGCCACGATGTCGTGGATCTCCCGTGCGGCGGCGACACGTTGCTGCTGCACGACGAACCGTTCGCGGTGCAACCGGCTCTCCTCGAGCCGGGCACTGGCCTCACGCAGCGCACTCATGTTGGCCTGGCGGCCGCGGACGAGATTGCCGATGACCCAGACCAGCACCGACAGAATCCCCAGAACCACCGCGTTCTTGAACACGTTGACCAGGTATTCCGGCGGCGTGCTCCATCGGAGACCGGCGAGCACGCTCCCGGCCAGCGCGGCACCGAGGGCGAGCAGGCGGATCGGCAGAGAGACGACGTGCGCGGCAACGGTGTAGACGACGACCGCTTGCGCGATGTCGGCCGGCAACGGAATCGGCACCACCATGAGCTGGACGCCGAAGACCGCGGCCGACCAGAGGAGCACGGCGGCCGGGAAACGTCGCCGCACGACGAGCGGGAGAATGGCCGCCGTCGCGACGAGGAAGGCGGGCAGCCCCGCAAGAGCGCTCGGCAGGCCGGAAACCAGCCACATCAAACCGGTCAGTGCCAGATCCAGCCGCCTGGGGTGCTCGCGTGACCACTGGTCGATGCGTGCGGCGAGGAAAGTCCGCTGTCTCAAAGGGCTCCCGATCCTTCGTGACCGTCCCGCCGAAGCGGCCGCCCCAGGATAGAGGCCCGGCCGCCGGCGCGGACACCTGGCACAATGCCCGACATGCAGACATCGGACCCGAAAGCGGACCTCCATCACTATCTCAAGACCGTCCGCGCGTCCCTCCTGTGGAAGCTCGACGGCCTCTCCGAGTACGACGTCCGCCGCCCCCTGACTCCGACCGGCACCAATCTCCTCGGTCTGGTCAAACACCTGGCCGGCGTCGAGCTCGGTTATTTCGGCGACACCTTCGGCCGCCCGTCCGGCGAGCCGCTGCCCTGGCTCGAGCAGGACGCCGAGGCGAACGCGGACATGTGGGCGACGCCCGACGAGTCCCGCGAGCAGATCATCGCCCTCTACCGTCGCGCCTGGGCCCACGCGGACGCCACGATCGAGGAGCTGCCCCTGGACGCGACCGGTGAGGTCGCCTGGTGGCCGGCCGACCGCAACCCCGTCTCCCTGCACCGCGTCCTCGTCCACGTGCTCGCCGAGACCAACCGCCACGCCGGTCACGCCGACATCGTCCGCGAGCTGATCGACGGCGCCGTCGGCCGCCAGGACAACGACCTCCTGCCGGGCGCCGACGAGACGTGGTGGACGGACTACCGCGAACGCCTCGAACAGGCCGCCCAGAAGCAGGCCGGCCACCGATGAGTTTGACTGCCGGGCCTGGTCTCTACCGATGCACCTGCAAACCACGCACGTGATCAGTGAGGGACCATGAGCACGAACGCACTACCGCCCGTCGTCGACGCCGACACCTGGCAGCGTCAGCTCGAAGCACTGCGTGCCCGGGAGAAGGCCGCGACCCGGGAACTCGACGCCGTCGCCGCCCAGCGCCGCCGCCTGCCGATGGTGAGGATGCCGGACTACACCCTCGAGGGCGAGGACGGACCGGTTCGGCTGGCGGACGTCTTCGACGGCAAGAAGCAGCTGATCGTCTACAACCACATGTGGTTCCCGGGCAAGGAGTGGCAGTGCCCGGGCTGCACGGGGTTCACCTCGCAGTTCACCCGGCTGGAGTTCCTGGACAGCTACGATGCCCGCTTCGTCGTCGTCACCCAGGGCCCGATCGACGAGGCGCTCGCCTACAGGCGGCGGGTCGGGAACAGGATGACCTGGTACTCCACCGCGAACAGCCCGTTCGGCGCCGACGTCGGCGCACCACCCGGAGAGGGCTTCGCCGTCAACGTGTTCCTGCGTGACGACGACACCGTCTATCGCACCTGGCACACCAACGGCCGGGGCACCGAGCAGCTCACCCACACCTTCGCGCTGATCGACCTGCTGCCGTACGGGCGGCAGGAGGTGTGGCAGGACTCGCCCGACGGCTGGCCGCAGTCGCCCACCTACAGCCGGTGGTCCACCTCCGAGGACCTGGCCGCGCTCTACGGCCCGGACACCGCCTAGGCCGCAGGGGGGACGAGCTCGTAGTCCGGGATCGTGGCTTTCAGCCGCTGGTACGCCTGCTCGTCCGCCTCCCCCGCCGCCGCCTCGGGGATCTCGACGCTGCCGAGGTAAGGCCCCTTCAGGCAGTGGTCGCACCAGAAGTGGGCCTCACCGACGAGCAGGCGAGGGATCCGGAGCCGGTACACCAGGCGGAGGCAGGCCCGTCCGCAGTTCGGGCAGAGCCCGGAGATCGGTCCGGGCAGCTCGGCACGAGCCTGCTCGTAGGCGTGCAGCCAGCTCTCCCATCGGAGCGCCTCGTCATGGGTGTTCGGCAACGGGTCCGCCTCGGTGCTGTCCTCTGCGTACACGTCCATATTCCGTCACTGGTTACGTGGATGGTTGGCCCACCACTCGTCCTCGAAGGCGTAGGCCCGGTCCTCATACGGTCCCGCTTCTTCCTGGGACCTCGGATAGACGCCGCCCTGGCGCAGGTCCTCCACGTGGTACCGCTCGTGGGCGAGGGTGCGGGCCAGCAGTTCCTCGCTGCGGAAGGCCGCTCGCCGGAGCAGGACCGTCTGGTCGGGATAGGTCACCCCGGCCAGCCCGTCCATCCTCTTGTCGATCTTGATGGTCAGGTCGTCGATCCGGATGTCCCAGTCCTGGGCCACCCTCCGGACCGTGTCCATGTTCATCGGGAGCCTGGCGGCCCAGCGCGGCCGGTCGCCGGCGCGGGCCAGCACGAAGGGGTCGTCGGCGGCGAGCGGCCCGCGCGCCCCCGTGCCGGATCCGTCGCCGGCGCTCGCGGTCCCGAGCGGACCGGGTGTGGACAGGCAGGAGGAGCCGGCGCCCGTCACGCCGCGGCAGGGGTCCAGCCGCACCGCCGGGTCCTGCGGGACGCCCGGGCCCGGATCGACGCGGCAGTCCTGCATCGCGTCCGCGCCGAACACCCCCGAGCACTGGCCGACGACGTGCGGGGCCGGGGCGAACCCGCCGTTGGGCTGCCCGTCGCCCGCCCCGGCCTCGGTCGGCGTGAAGGCCACGCCGACCTTGTCCAGGATCTTGTCGATGGCGTTGTCGACCCTGTGCGTGAGCCCCTTGTCGAGCGCGTCGGCCAGCGAGGTGCCCGCCGGACCGGGCAGCCGGTCGTGGTCGATGGGGCCCGGCCTGGTCGCGCGCGTCTTCGCGGCGATGTCGGCGAGCTCCTGGGGCGTGGGCGGCGGAGGCGGAGGCGGAGGATCCGTCTTGGGTGTCTTGTGCGGCCCCTTCCCGCCCGTGCCGGGGGTGTCCTCGCCCGGGCCGCCGCCGGTCTTGCCCTTGCCCGGCGAGCTGCCGCCGTCCGGATACTCGATGTACGGCCCGCTGCCGTCCGGCCAGCCCTTCCACCAGTTGTTCTTCCACCACTTGCCCGCGAAGTAGCCCAGGCCCGCACCGACGCCGACCGCCGCGAGACAGTAGAGCCAGACCGGACCGCAGACCCGTGAGCCGCGCGCGGCCGCGCCGACCTCCCCGCCGCCGACGAGGATGTAGTCGGCCGCGTTCCAGATCGGCCGGGCGATGTCCACCTTGACGACCTTGATCACTTCTTTGGCCGTGCCGCACACGAAGGCGGGGCAGCCGAAGTGGCCGGTCGGGTCCACCCGGTTGAGCGGGTCGCCGTCCGCGTAGGTGAAGCGGTTGCCCTTCATCGACGGCACCGGATCCACCTCGAGCGTGTCCCTGCTGGGGAACGCGCCCGTGCCGGGGTCGTACCAGCGGGCGGCCATGTTGACCTTGCCGCTGGCCGGGTCGGTCCAGCCGCCCTGGTAGCCGACGCCCCGCTTGGTGCCCGAGCTGGCGACGACCTTCCCGTACGGGTCGTAGGCCACCGAATCGGTCAGCGCGCCCGCGCCGGTGAAGGTGGCGGTGAGGTCGCCGTGCCGGTCGGTGTAGGCGTACAGGCCCGCGACGGAGACGAGGTCGCCGGCCGGGTCCCTGCCGTAGAGCTCGGCGCCCGCCGCGGCCGGGGTGTTGCCCAGCCCGGAGTAGCTGAACGCGACGCCCGCGGTGGAGGCGAGCCGGTCCAGCCCGTCGTAGGCGTAGGTCGTGGCACCGTCGCTGATCATCCGGTCGAACGCGTCGTAGCTCGTCGCGCTCGCGCTTCCGCCGGTCGGCGTCCTGGATCTGAGGGTGCCGCGCGCCGTGTAGGCGTAGCCGGCCGATCCGTCGGAGACCAGTTGGTTGCGCGCGTCGTAGACGGCGGCGGCCGGGCCGGCCTTGGTCCGGTTGCCCGCGTCGTCGTACTCGTAGGCGACCGAGTTCCACGAGGTCAGCCTGCCCGCCAGGTCGTAGCCGTAGGTGTTGGCCCCGGCGCCCGCCGTACCGGTCGTGGTCTTGCTGGTGAGCCGGTCGGCGTCGTCGTAGCCGTAGCCGATGGCGGCCAGCGTCGCGCCCGCGGTGGTCTTGAGCGTGTCGGAGGTGGGCCGGTGCAGCGCGTCGTACTCGAAGGAGCGCTTGGCGCCGCCGTAGTCCACGCCCTTGAGCTGGTCCATCGAGTCGTAGGTGTAGGTCGCGGTCCCGCCGGTGAGCGGGTCGCGGACCGTGGCGAGGCGGCTGCCCGCGTCGTAGTCGTAGGTGGCGGTGCCCGCCTTGTCGGTGCGGGTCTTCATGCGGCCGTCGGAGTCGTAGGTGAAGGACGCCGTGCCGGACGGCCCCGCCGTGCTGACGAGATGGTCGCGATCGTCGTAGCCGAAGGTGTCGCCCCCGGCCGAGGTGAGCCGGCTCACGGCGTCGTAGCCGAAGCTGTGGGCGGTCGTGGCGCTCTCGGCGCCCGCGCCGGTCTCCGCGGTGAGCCGGTCCAGCGCGTCGAAGGTGCGGGCGACGGTGACCCCGCCCGGCTTGGTGACCTGGAAGGGACGGCCGGCCGCGTCGTAGTCGGTGATCGTCTGGCGCTGGGCGGGCGTGGTGTACGCCGTGGTCGCCGGGACGAGCATCGCCGTCTGGAGGTTCCACGGATTGTAGGCGTAGGAGGTCGCGTTGCCGTTGCCGTCGGTGAAGCGGGTCCGGTTGCCCACGGCGTCGTAGCCGAAGGTCGTGGTGACGGTGTGCGTGGACGTGGTCTTCTCGTGCTGGCCGGTCATCCGGTTCAGCGCGTCGTAGTCGTAGGTGGCGACCCCGCCGCCGGGTCGGTTGACGGTGACCGGGTTGCCCCCCGCGTCGTAGCCGATCGTCATCGACCGCAACTGGCCGCCCGACGCGTCGAGGTCGGCCATCGCGGTCGCCCGGCCGGCGCCGTCGTACGCCAGTGTGCTGCCGGTGCCGTCCGGTTTGGCGACCTTGGTCACCCGGCCGGCGTGGTCGCGGGTGTACCAGTGGGCCTGGTTCAGCGGGTTGACGTCGACCACGACCTCGCCCGCCGCGTTGTAGCCGAACTGGCTGCGCGCGCCCGACGGCGTGTTGACGTAGGTCAGGTTGCCCGCGTCGTCGTACTCGTAGGTCGTGGTGTACCCGGCCGCGGCCGGTGTGCGTTCGACGGCGGTGGTGGAGATCCGGCGGCCGAGGTCGTCGTACGTCGCCCCGGTCACCCGGCCCGCCTGGTCGCGCGTCCAGAGCCATTCGCCGGCCGCGTCGAAGCCCGACCGCGACCGGTTGCCGGCCGCGTCCGTGGTGGCGACCACGTTGCCCAGCTGGTTGTAGGTGTAGGTGTCGCCGTGGCCGAGCGCATCCACGACGCTCGTCATGCGGCCCAGCGCGTCGTACGTCCTGGTGGTGCTCCCGGTCACCGTGGCTCCGGCGCCGAGCTGCGTGTAGGCGGGCAGGGTGAGGACGAGCGGCCGGCTCATGGCGTCGTAGGTGATCGTGGTCTGGTAGCCCTCGGCGTCCTCGCTCGTCACGACGTCGCCGAAGCTGTTGAAGCCGGTCCGCGTCGTCGGCCTGACGTTGTACGGCGCGCCGCCGAAGTGCTCGATGGCGACCGTCGGCGCCTTGGTCGCGGTGAGCCGGCCCGCCTCGTCATAGGTGTAGTCGGTCACCGCGCCGCGCGGGTCGGTCATCGTCCGCGGCAGGCCCCGCTGGTCCCTGGTCCAGGCGGTCGTGAGCCATTTGTCGCCGTCCCAGACCTTCTGGGAGAGGGGCCGGCCCAGCGCGTCGAGGTCGTACGTGGTCCAGGTGTAGGCGCTGTTCTGGGCCTGGACCAGGGTGATCAGGTGATCGTCGTCGTCGTAGCCGTACGTGGTCTTGCGCTTGATGCCGGTGGGGTCCAGCAGGGCCTCGGTGGTGCGGTTGGCGGCGTCCACGGTGTACGCGGTCGTGCTCTTGCCGTTGCCGGTGATCCGCTGGATGAGGTTGCCCGCGCTGTCGTAGGTGTTCTGCTGGAGCGGGATGTCCCGGGTGGACCCGTCGGCGTTGCGGAAGCCCTCGGCCCAGACCGATTCGAGCAGGTTGTCGTCGAAGTAGCGGTAGCGAGTGGTACGGCCCATGGCGTCGGTGACCGTGGCCAGGCGCCCCGCCGGGTCGTAGGCGCGGGATTCGAGGACGAGCTCCTTGGGGGCGTCGTTGTCCAGCGGGTCGCCGACCCAGTTGGCGATGCTGGTGGTCAGCAGCAGGCCGGTCGGCCCGTAGGTGCGCCGGTGGTCGGCGCCGGTGGCGTCCACGGTGCTGGTGAGGTTGCCGTAGGAGTCATAGCCGTAGGTGGTGGTCTTGCCCGCGGCGTCCTTGACGGACGAGACGCGGGCCGCGGAGTCGTAGGTGTAGTTCGTGGTGCGGGTGGCGTCCTTGCCGGTGGGGTCCGTCTGCTCGACCTTGGAGACGTTGCCGTCGACGTCGTAGGTGTAGATGACCCACGGCAGGTGCTTGACGCCGCTGATCGCGTCCGTGGTCGCGGGGCCGACGGTGGCGGTGAGGTGGTTGAGCGCGTCGTACCCCATCGAGGTGACGACGCCGTTCGGGAACGTGTCGGAGACCTCGGTCACGGCGGTGGGCCGGCCGGCACCGTCGTAGTCGTACTTCGTGGTGAGCCCGGCCGGGTCCACCACCTGGGCGAGGTCGCCGTTCTGGCGGTAGCCGTACCGGGTGGTCCTGCCGCCGGGGGTGGTCACGGAGGCGAGCAGCCCGTCCGGGGTGGTGCCGCCGTCGACGGCGGCCTCGCTGCCGTCGGTGTAGGCGTATCTGGTGGTCCGGCCGGCGGATCCGCTCGCGGGAGGCGTGGTGACGCTGAGCAGGTCGCCCGAGATGTCGTAGGTGTAGCTGGTGCGGTGCGCCGGGTCGTTCCCGGCGCCGGCCCGGGCGTCGTACGCGCCGGTGAGCTTGTCGTTGCGGGGGTCCAGCGGGTCGCCGGAGTCCAGGTAGTAGGTGAAGTAGGAGGTCTGGCAGGAGCGCGGGCCCCGGCAGGTCACCTTCATGACCGGGTTGCCCCGGTCGTCGTTGAACAGCTGGGTGGTGTGCCCGTCCGGGTCGGTCACCGAGGCCAGGTTGCCGTTGAGGTCGTAGCCGTACCGCGTGGTGCCGCCCGAGGCGTCGTACAGCGAGGTCGGGCGGCCGCCGTGCCGGGGGTCGAAGCTGTAGACCATCGGCTTGTCGCCCGGGTCGGCGGCGAGCACGGTGGTGGCGGGGATGCCGAACGTCGCGACGTCCTGGTAGTGCGCCTCGATCGCGTCCGTGCTCAGGCTGCTCCAGTAGATCGCCACCTCGTCGATGGTGCCGGTGAAGTGGCCCAGGGTGTCGGAGGGCTTGGCGGGCCAGTTACCGGCGATGAAGCCGGCGCCGACGTAGACGTGGTTCTGGGCGATGGTGGACACCGGCCCCTTGGACCTGGTCCCGACCACGGCGCCGTCCAGCCAGAGCCACTGGGTGCCGCCGGAGGCCGTCAGCACGACGTGGTGCCAGCTCGCGTCGGTCACGCTCTTGCTCGTGGTGATCGGCGCGACCGCGGCGCCGTCCCAGAACTGGCCGCGCAGCTTGCCGTCCGTCCCGACGTACAGCGCGGGCGTGTAGTTCGCCTGCGGCCCGGCCGGGTCGGTGATGGCCTGGGCCTGGTAGGCGAGCAGGACGCCGGGCTTGGCGGTCTTGAACCACAGCTCGGCCGACAGATCTCCGCCGCCCTTGATCTCCCCGTCGGGGAGCTCCAGGTAGGAGGTGGAGCCGTTGAACCCGGCGGCCGTGTCGCCGCCGGTGGCCAGGAAGATGGGCGCGGTCTGGTTCAGGGAGACGTTGTGGTAGGTCGCGTCGGTGTCGCGCCCGTCGCCGTACGCCGCGCTGGCCGCCCGGGTGCCGGAGTACTCGGCCAGGCGGTAGTACTCGCGCGGCCGGGCGCCCAGGACCGCGCTCGGGTAGTACTCGGTGCTGGCCTGCGTCTGGGCGGGGTAGACCCGCCACTTCCCGCCGCCCGCGTCGGTGACCGAGGCGACGCGGTCGTTCTGGGCGTCGTACGCGAGCGTGGCCTGCAGCTTGCCCGAGGGCAGCTTGACCGTCTCCAGCACGCCCGTGTACTGCCCGGCCGCGTACTGGGCGGCGACCGACGTGGAACCGAGCGGGTGGGTGTAGAAGGCGGGGTCGTCGATCTGGCCGGTGAAGTGGCCGCGCGCGTCGGCGGGCGCTGCGGGGCACCAGCCCGAGGTGGTCGTGTAACCGGCCCCGACGCTGGCGTACGGCAGATGGGTGGCCTTGATCTGCTTGGTGCGGCTGGCCACCATCGACCCGTCCACGTACAGGCTCTGCCAGGTCCCGCTCGAGGTGAGCACCACGTGGTGCCAGGCCCCGTCGTTCACCGCCGCGGTCGACGCCATCGAGCCGCAGCTGCCGTCGTCGGCCATCTGGCCGTGCAGCTTCCCGTCGGTCCCGACGTAGAGCATCGGCAGGAAGCCCCAGGGCAGCGGGCCCCGGGAGTCCTCCAGCGTGTTCAGCTGCGCGCCGTACAGCACGCCGGCCTTGGTGGTCTTGAACCACATGCCGACCGCCGCGTAGGTGGTCTCGTCGGTGACGCTGTACGGCATGCGCAGGTACGAGCTCGTGCCGTTGAACGTCGCCGAGCCGTCCGTGGTCCCGGCCGGGGCGCCCGCCGCGCCGTAGGAGAGGTTGACCGCCTCCGCGTCGTCCTGGCCGACGAACAGCCGGGCCTCGTTGGACGCGCTCTGGTGCAGCCGGTAGTACATCGCGGGGGCGGCGTCCACGACGGCCGTCCGGTAGTGCGACACCATTTTGTAGGAGTATTTCGTGCAGGCCGTCGTCGTGCCGGGCGGGCAGACCTGGGCGAGCAGGCCGTAGCCGTAGCCGTAGGTCCACGCGGGCGCCCCCTGGGCGGGATCGGTGGCGACCGAGGTCACCACCCCGCTGTTCCAGGTGAAGTAGAGGCCGCGGCCGCTGACCTTGTTCACGACCTTGGCGAGGGTGCCGTCGCCGTTGTAGGTGAGGTACTCGGCGTGCTGGTCGTCGTCGTAGATCGCGGTCAACCGGCCGTTCGGGTCGAACACGTACGCGCCGCCGGACTTGTCGCGGAGGAACCAGGCCAGATCGGTCTTCACCAGGCTCACCGACCGGCCCTCGGGCGGGGCGTACGTGCCGTCGGGGTTGCGGCCGAAGCGCGCCTGCCGCCCGTCGGGGTAGGTGACCACGACGTTGCCGGTGAAGTCGTTGTCGGTGACGATCTTCATGTCGTAGGCGGTGGTCCAGCCCACGCCGAACATCCCCGTGCGCGAGTTCAGGCTGCTGTACGAGCGGGTGACCGCCAGCGCGGGGCCGGCGCTGGTGAGGCTCGCGTCCGTGGTGGTGGCCGCGTACTGGCCGGTCAGCGGGTCGATGCCCTTGACGGCGGCCGTGCCGGCGCTGTCGGAGACGTGTGAGGAGACCAGCGGCTGCGGCACGACCGTGCGGAACGTGCTCCACCCGGACGCCGGGCTGGAGTCCTTGCCGTCAGTGACCAGGACGCGCCACATGTACTGCTCGCCCCACTTGAGCTTGCCCTGCGGCACCGCCCAGCTCGCGGTCTGGGCACCGGTGTTGGAGTCGCCCGTGACCAGACCGGCCGCGGGGCACGTGTCGGGGTCGGAGACCAGGCAGACGTTGAAGATGAAGTTCAGCTCCCCGCCGGGCCACTCGTCCCCGTCATGACCGGAGGCCGTGAACTCCGGCGTCAGCGTGGACTCCACGTACCCGCTGCCCGGCCACATCGAGTCGATCTGGGGCGGCAGGTTGAGCACGGTCAGGCTCACGCACCAGACGGGTACGCCCCAGTCGGAGAAGAACTGCCCGTTCGTCACCATGTCCCAGCAGATCTGGTACGAGCCCGGGTTGAGCGGGTCGATCGTGGCGCTCACCTTCGCCGAGCCGTTGTTGCCGATCGTGGAGGGCAGCGCGGCGGCCGCGGTGGAGCTGCCCACGAAGGTGCCGCCGGTGGTGTAGACCTTGTAGCCCAGCTTGACCGTGCCGGGGGACCAGGAGTTCATCCCGTTGTTGATCACCGTGACGGGGAGCCGGCCGGCGCGGTTGGCGGTCACCGGCGGGTCGATCGTGGCGCCGGAGTCGATCGCGTACAGCGCTCGCCAGGGGCTGTAGTCCACCTGCAGGTACGGCGGGTTGGCCGAGTTGGCGCTGGCGAACTCCTTGAAGCTGTCGGCGGTCAGCGCCAGGCCGTTGTTGCCCGCGCCGTTGGCCCAGTCCGACAGGGCGGACAGGCCCGCGCTGTTGATCCCGATCCACGCCCAGGCGGCGCCGCCGCAGGTGACGCCGCCGGTGAAGCCGGCCGAGCCCCAGGTGTCGCCGAGGGTCACGCCGGGATAGGAGGCGATCGTGCCGACGTTCCAGCTGCTGGTGATGGCCTTCACCGTGACGGGGTTGGCCGAGCAGGAGTTCGACAGGGTGTTGTAGAGGAAGAGCGCGGCGCCGGTCACGTAGGCGTGGGGGATCTGGGAGGCGAGGTTGAAGTTGATGTAGGCGTTGTTGCGCTTGGTGCCGTCCTGGGAGCCGACCAGGAGCTGGTCGCTGCCGGAGTGGTTCGCGCCGGAGTGGTTGTCGACGTACGTGTCGGAGGCGGCGCCGCTGGTGGTGCGCACGTACGAGGAGGGGTCGACGACCACCGGGAACGCGCGGTCCTTGTCGCGCAGCCACTTCTGGTCGGCGCTGACGCGCAGGACGTCGCCGACGAGGGTGTAGCGGACCGCGTCGGAGCGGGCGCCCTTGGCGTCCAGCATGAATCCGGCGGGGACGGTGATGCGGACGGCGCCCCGCTCATCCGCGAACTCCACGCCCTGCGACGAGCTTCGCGCCGTCAAGCCCTTGGCCTGGAAGGGGAAGTCCCAGGGGCCGGTCGCGGCCTGGCGCGAGGTCAGGACCAGCGACTCCTTGATACCGTTCCAGGTCGCCTCGACCTCGATGTCCGTCTCAGGCAGCACTCCACGATATTTCGCGATATTTCGCGAAATAGTGGCCTTGGTGCTTTTTGCGCCTTGGAGGGCGAAGGACAGGCTGTGCTCCGCGTCCAGGGTGAGCGATTGGAGCCTGGGGTCGGCGGCGTCGTCGGCCACCTCGACCCCGACGTCGTTGGCCGCCTGCCGCCAGCGCCCGTCCGCGCCGGTCAGGTTGACGTCGATGTCCGCCCACTCCCCCGTGGCCGTCCGGTAACGCACTGGCCTGGAGTACGTGCGCACGGTGTAGGTGTGGTCGGGGTTCTGGAAGACCTTCGACGTCGCGTCTCCCAGCGTGGGCACCGCCTTGCTCTGCTCGGCGACGAACCCGTGGGCTTCCCTCTTGCCCGGTTTGCCGGTCGCCTTGCCCACCCGCTGCGGGGTGTTCGACAGCCGGGAGACAGGCTCGGGCGGCTTCGGGGCCTCCCGCGGCACGGTCCCCTTGGGCGGCTTGGCGGTGGCTCGCTCCGGCGACTCGGTCTTCGCCCGGGTCGCCTCCGCCGTCGCCTGGTGGGCGCGGTTCGCCGCCGAGCCCAGCAACTGCTCGGGGAGCGTGGGCTCCTCGGGAGCCGCGTAGGCTGCCTGACCTGCTACGCCGATGACAAGAGTGGTCACCGTCAGTGCAGCGCAAAGACGGATGGCCCAACGGTTCCTCACGGCGGCGACCGTAATCGCGGCCCGTCCGTCCCACATCAGTACGGATGACGTGGATCAAGCACGTCTGAATGTTCCCGGTTAGGTATGAGATCCACTACGAGTCCGGTACTCTCGCCTCGTGCTGCACGGGCGCATCGCGGAGCAGGCCGGAATCACGCGACTTCTCGCTGGTGAGAGCGGCGCCTTGATGGTCCGCGGGGAAGCCGGGGCGGGCAAGAGCGCGTTGCTCGACTTCGCGGCCGAGATCGCTGGTGATCAAATCGTGCTGCGCGCCTCCGGCACGCCCGAGGAGTCCCACCTTCCGTACGGCGGCCTGCACATGCTGCTGGCGACCACCCGCCCGCACTGGAAACACCTGCCCGCCGGGCAACGCGACCTCCTCGACCGCCTGGGCGAGCCGGAGCCCCTGGGACAGGTTCCCGGCGAACCCGCCTGGCCGCGCTCGCCGTACCTGCCGGTCTGGAACCTCCTGCGCCACCTGGCGGGACGGCGGCCCGTGCTCTGCCTGATCGACGACGCGCACTGGCTGGACCGGGAGAGCCTGGCGGTCCTGTCCTTCTGCGTCCGCCGCCTCGCCGCCGCGCGCGTGGTGATCCTGGTGGCCGCCGAGGGCGAGCTGCCCGCGCTGCGGGAGATCGACGAGCTGGACCTGCGGGGTGTCGACAGGCAGGCGGCGCTGGACATCGTCGCCGAGTGCCGGCCGGGCATCGTCCCGCAGGTGCGTGAGCGGATCGTCGCGGATGCTCGCGGCAATCCGCTGGCCCTGCGCGAGCTGGCCGCGGGGATCGGCCCCGCGCAGGTCGAGGGCAGGCTGTCGCCGCTGGGCCTCCACACCGGCTGGCCCGGACGTTCGCGGCGGGCCGACCAGCTGTACGGCGAGCGCTTACGCGCGCTGCCCGACCGGACCCGCTCACTCCTCCTGCTGGCCGCCGCCGACCCCGCGGCCTCCCTCTCCGAGCTCCTCGCCGCCGCCCGAGCGACCCCGGGCGATCTGGAGCCTGCCGAGACCGCCCAGCTGGTCGAGGTGCGGCCGGCCGGGCTCACCCCTCGCCACCTGCTGATCCTGGTCGCCGCCTACCAGTCCGCGCCGGTCTCGGCCCGCATCGCCGCACACCGGGCCCTGGCCGAGGCGTCGCCCGAGCGGCGGGTCTGGCATCTCGCCGCCGCCGCGCTGGAGCCGGACGAGGAGATCGCGCGCGAGCTGGCGGCCATCGGGACGTCGTCGGCGCTGGAGCGCGCGGCCGAGCTGACCGCCGACCCCGAGTCACGCGCCCGGCACCATGCCGCCGCCGCGCTCGCCGCGTGCGACGCGGGGCACCTGCGCCGCGCGGCGGACCTGGCGACCCGCGCGTCCAAGCTGAGTACCGCACCCTCGACGCTGGCCTCCGCCGCCCGCGTGCTGGCCACCGTGGAGGCCGAGATCGGCTCGCCGGCCAAGGCCGCACGGATGCTGCTGGACTCGGTGGCCAGGATCGACGACGACGACCACGCGACGGCCATCGTCATGATCGCCGACGCGATCCGCCTGTTCGGCTACAGCGGCGACGAGGGGCTGGCCGGCCAGATCGCCGCCGCCGTCTGGGCGGCGCCGGCGGCTTCGCAGGTCGCGTGGCCGGAGACCCAGCCCACCTGGTCCGCTCCCCTGGCCCGGTCGCTCCCCCCGCTGGCGAAGATCATGGCGGGCGGCCCGTTCAGCGGCTTCGCCGCCATCGGCGAGCTGGTCGAGCACACGCCAGCCCTGGCCACCCAGCAGGCCATCACCGCCACCTCTTTGGGCCTGATGGCCGCCGACGCCGGCGCGGCGCTCCGCCTCACCTCCACGCTGGTGGCCGACTGCCGTCACCAGGACCTGATGGGGCTCCTGCCGTACGCCCTGCAGCTCCAGTCCCACGCGCTCCTGCTGAGCGGCCGCAACGCCGAAGCCCTCAGGCAGGCCACCGAGGGGCTGAAGCTCGCCGGTGAGCTCGGCCAGACCCACCGGGTCGGCCACCTGAGCGGCGTGGTCGCGCTGATCGCCGCGATGAACGGCGACGAGAAGCGCTGCCGGGCCTACGCCGAGTCGAGCCTGGCCCACTGCGCCGACCACGACGCGCCGGCCAGCGCCGCGCTGGCCACCTGGGCGCTCGGCCTGCTTGAGCTGGGGCTGGGCCGGGCGGGCGCCGCTGTGGACCTTCTCGAGCGCGTGGTCATCGGCCCGGCGCACCACCCGGTGATCGCGGTCCGCTGCGCGGCCGACCTGGTCGACGCGGCGGTCCAGGCCGACCTGCCCGGCGCCGCCGTCGAGCCCCTCGCCCTGCTGGAGCAGTGGGCGAAGGACACGCGCCAGCGCTGGATAGGCGCGGTGGCGCTCCGGTGCCGGGCGCTGGTCGCGCCGGACGGCGAGGCGGAACCGCTCTTCGTCGGCGCGCTCGACCTGCACGGCCCGCCCCAGGCGTCCTTCCAGCGGGCCAGGACCGAGCTCGCCTACGGGCAGTGGCTCCGCCGTACCAGGCGCAGGTCCGAGGCCCGCTCCCACCTGCGGGCCGCGCATGCCGCGTTCGAGCAGCTGGGCGGGCTCCCCTGGGCGGAGCGCGCCGCGACCGAGCTGAGCGCGGCCGGGGAGCCGAGCCCGGCGGAGCCGCTGCCGGCAGCCCTGCGCGGGCTGACGCCGCAGGAGCGGCACGTGGTGTTCCTCGCCGCGCAGGGGGCGTCCAACCGGGAGATCGCCGCCCGGCTCTTCCTCAGCCCGCGGACCGTCGGCTACCACCTCTACCGCGCCTTCCCCAAGCTCGGCATCACCTCGCGGACCGAGCTGGCGAATCTGCTGTAGAGGCGGCGGGCGGCCTCAGGGGTAGAACGCGGCCAGCTTGGCCTTGATCTTGGCGACGGTGCCGTCGAAGGGCATGAGCTGCGGGTCGCCGTGCCGGTAGTCGAGGAGCTGGACGGCGTACACGGCGCGACCCTGGCGGACCACGGCGACCCAGAAGTGGTAGGTCAGGGTCGAGTACGGGTTCGTGGCGGCGGTGACCCGCAGGACCTCCACGCCGTCCGCCTCACCCGCCCGGGCGATGTCGAACACCGCCGAGCCACTCTCGCCCGGCTGGTTGCGGTCGACGCAGGTCGCCAGGTCGGCCCGCCATTGCCGCTCGAAGGCGGCCGCGCCGTCCGCGCTCGGGAAGACCCAGACGTCGTTGTAGGAGTGGAACCACGTCGGCGTGGAGAATCTCGCGCTGACGCCCGCGCTCGCGCCGGTGTCGCGCCCGTACTCCCAGCAGGTCGGGCCGGTGACGCCGGGCTCGAAGTACGGGTTGACCCATGGGTCCCCGTACGACTCGCCGGCCGGGGGCTGATCCGCCTTGGTCAGCAGCACGCCGCGGTCGACTCCGGCCTGGGCGGTCGAGGCCAGTGGGACGGAGGCGGCCGCGGGGAGGGCGGTGAGGAGCATCGCGCAGACGACGGTGGCACCGCTCAGAGCAGCCCGGACTGCGGATAAGTGCATGTGGTGTCCTCTCTCCGAAACTTGACTCCATTGATCATCCGATGTCATGCGGGAGAGTCATGCAGATTCGGCAATCGTGATCGAAGCGCAACAAAGATCACGGGCATCGCGGCATGATCCCCTACCGACGGAAAAATGTACAGCCGTTGAGTTTTGTCGCCCGTCCTCCTAGCCTGAGGGCGACCGTCATCGCGGACGACAGGGGAACTCGGCATGATGAAAGTCATCGGCGCGGGCCTTCCACGCACCGGCACCACGTCAATGAAAGCCGCGTTGGAGCGGCTGGGCTTCACCCCCTGCTACCACATGGTCGAGGTGATGACCCATCCCGGCCACGTCGATCACTGGCTGGAGGCCACCGCCGGGAAGGTCCGGACCCGGGAGGACTGGGACCGGGTCTTCGAGGACGGCTACCAGGCGGAGGTGGACTGGCCCGCCAGCTTCTACTGGCGGGAGCTGGCCGACGCCTATCCCGAGGCGAAAGTCATCCTCACCGTACGTGACCCGCACAAGTGGGACCCGAGCATCCGGATGTTGCTGTCCGGCGAGAACCGTCCGGCCCCTTCGGACGAGATGCCCGAGCAGATCCGCCAGCTCTTCACGACCATGCAGCGCATGCGGCCCGCTCTGGACCAGATGGGGCGCTCCCTTTTCGGCCCCGACTGGACCTTCGGGAACGACCCCGGCGACGAGGACCTGGTCGTCGCGGCCTTCAACCGGCACTCGGAGACGGTGAAGCAGAGCATCCCGGCGGATCGGCTGCTGGTGTTCGACGTGCGGGAGGGGTGGGAGCCGCTGTGCGCCTTCCTCGGCGTGGACGTCCCGGCCGGCGAGCCGTTCCCGCATCTGAACGACGCCGAGTCGATGCGGCAGGCGTTCGAGCGGATGAAGGCGGGCGACATGTCCGGCTTCCCGCTCGGCCGGCCCGGCGGCTGACAGGCCGGTAGTCGATAGCATCGGCCTGCGCAGGAAGAGGTGACCAGCAGTGACCGATGTCATCGAGCAGGCCGGCAACGGTGAGAGAAAGGGCGAGCGCACCCGCCGCCGCATCCTGGAGGCAGGGCGGCGGGTGTTCGGCGAGGTGGGCTACGACCGCGCCACCATCCGGGCCATCGCCGCCGAGGCGCAGGTGGACAAGTCCTCGGTGATCCAGTATTTCGGCACCAAGGAGCAACTCTTCCGCGAGGCCCTCGACCTCCGCATCAACGTGGACGCGCTCACCGTGGACGGCGACCCGGCGGCCTCGGCGGAAAGGTACCTGCGCGCCATGCTCGAACGCTGGGCCGCCGCCCCCGACAGCCCCATGGCCGTGCTCCTGCGCACCAGCCTGACCAGCGAGGAGGCCGCCGACCTGCTACGCAGGCACATCACCGCCGAGGCCATCGACCGCATCGCCTTCCACCTGGAGGGCCCGGACCCGCGGCTGCGGGCGGCGCTGGCCGGGGCCGTCATGTTCGGCATCACCTTCCACCGCCACCTGCTGCGCACTCCCGATCTGGCCGGCGCCCCGCTGGACGACGTCCTGCGCCTGGCCGTCCCGCTCATCCACGAACTCCTCGCACCGCCGCCCGCGACCGCCACCCGAGAACCCTGACGGCCCGCCATGATGAGCTGGACCTACGAGGCCGAATGTTGGCTCACCTCAAGCGCTCGGCCCCGGCTCTCCTCGATCCACGGCACCGGGCTGTTCGCCATCAAGCGGATCCGCCAGGACGAGGTCGTGATGCGGCTCGGCGGACGCGTCATCGGCGATGAGACTCTGGCCCGCCTCACACCGCCCTACAGCAGCCTCACCGTCGCCGAAGGCGTCCACCTGCTTCTCGATCCCGCTCACCCGGTGCGCTACGGCAACCACTCCTGCGACCCCACTCTCTGGCACCGTGACGCGACAACGGTGATCGCACGACGCGACATCGATCCAGGCGAGGAGCTCACCATCGACTACGCCACGCACACCGGCGTCGAAGCGTGGTCGATGGCCTGCCGCTGTGACACGCCTTCGTGCCGTCGCGTCGTCACCGGCCACGACTGGCGGCTGTCACGGCTGCAGGCCGCCTACAGCACCCATTGGAGCCCGCCCCTGCTCGAACGCATCGAGGCGACCTCTGTGGTCGGCGACCAGCCGGAGTGACCGCTCCGCAAACCCCCGGCGGGGAGAAGTGCTTTCTGCGACGATGGCCGCATGGACGGGAGGGGCCAGGACCACACGGTCAACGTCGTGACCGGCGACGTACACGGGGCCCTCGTCCAGGCCGGGTCCGTCAGCGGCGGCGTCCACGTCCACATGCCGTCGCACCGCTCCGCCTCGCCGCGGAGCCGGGCTGCCGAGCGGCCGTCGTGGCTGGCCCGTCTGTCCGACGGCACGGCCGGCGTACTGCTGGGCCCGCGCCGGATTCTCGCCCTCGGGTCTCCGTCGTCGGCCGAGACACTGGTCGACCTGCCTTTCGGCGGGATACACGGGCGTTCGGCCACGGTCGCGCTGCGCGGGCCCACCGCCACGGTGCTGGAGTTGACCGAGCCCGTCGACGTCATCGGGGCGCCGTTGGCCGCGCCGGCCCTCGGCGAGGGGCACGAGTTCGTCACGCACGGGTTTCCGGGCGGCGGGAACGACATCGCCCAGGTCCGGGGTGTCCTCGACGGTCCGGCCGGGCCCGCAGGACAGTGGTTCGGCGTGCGCCCGGTCGCGGCGTCGTGGCAGTCCGACGCCGGGTTCGCCGGGGCGCCGGTGTTCGACCGGGAGGCCGACGCGGTCGTGGGTCTGCTCGCTCCGGGCTCGGGCGGCGCCCGGGTGCTTCCGCTCGCGACCCTGCTGGAGCCCTGGCCGTGGCTGCGCGGCCTGCTGGGGTGGCGGCTCGACCACGACCCGGCGCTGCGTACCCACTGGTTGCCCCGGGCCCGCGGGTCGGAGGTCGAGTCGGACTCCGGCGCCTCGTACTTCACCGGCCGCACCGAGGCCCGGCGGGAGGTCTGTGGCTGGCTCGAGAGCGGTCCGCCACTGCTGGTGGTCACCGGCGGCCCGGGGACGGGCAAGTCGGCCCTGCTCGCCCATATTCTCGTCGGCACGGATGCGCGGTGGGCGACGAGCGTGCCGGCCGACGGGCCGCGACCGGCCCTGGGCGCCGTCGACGTCGCCGTGCACCTCAAGGGCCGCACCTTCGACGAGGTCGTGGACCGGCTCGCTGTACTGTCGGACGTACGCGCGGCCGATCCGGGGGAACTACTGGTCGCGCTGCGCGAGCGGCAGGCGGCGGCCGGCCGGCCGGTCACCGTGATGTGCGACGCGCTCGACGAAGCCGCCACCGTCGAGGAGTCGCTGAGGATCGCGCGGCTGCTGAGCGAGCTGGCCGGCGCGGGCGTGGCGCGCGTCGTCGTCGGGGTCCGGACCGCGCCGGCGGGGAGCACGCGCGCCCGCGTCCGGCGAGCCTGGGGACGCTCGACGCCGACCATCGACCTGGAGTCCGAACGTTACCTGCGCCGCGACGACATCGCCGAGTACGTCGCCCGGCGTCTGGCCGGCGAGGACACCGAGGGCCGCTACCGCGACACGCCCGCCCTCGCGGGCATCGCGGCGGAGGTCGCCGCGCGATCCCGGCACAGCTTCCTCGTCGCCCAGCTCACCAGCCGCTGGCTCCTCCTCCCGGGCACCCCGGTACCCCAGGTCGGCGTCGCCCCGGACGAGGAGCTGCCCGCGACCGTCGGCGAGGCCATGGAGAAGTACCTCGACGCGTTCGGCCCGGACAAGGCCCTCGTCGAGCGGATCCTCACGGCGCTGGCGTTCGCCGCGGGCGGTGGACTGCCCCGCAACGACCTGTGGCTCCGGCTCGCGGAGGCCCTCAGCCCGGGGTACACCGCGTCGGCCGCCGACCTCACGCGGGTGTTCGACTCCGCCGCCTCGTACCTGGTCGAGGTCACGGTCCGCCCGGACGGCTCGCCGACCTACCGTCTGTACCACGAGGTCCTCGACGAGCACCTGCGTGCGAACTGCCCGGTCCGCGCCCCGCACAGCGCCGTCGTGCGAACTCTGGCGGGCTCGGTCCCCGTACGGGAGGGCCGCCGGGTGTGGACGGACGCGGACCCGTACGTGCTCACCCAGCTCGCCGGGCACGCGGCGCGCGCGGGCTCCCTGGACGACCTGATCACGGACGGCGGCTTCCTCGTTCACGCCGATCCGAGCCCGCTGCTCGCCGTCCTGCACGAGGCGGTGACCACGGAGGGCCGCCTGGCGGTGGCGTGCTATCGCGCCTCCAGCGCCGACCACCGGCACCTCGACCCGAGCGCCCGCGCCCGGGTGCTCGCCCTCGACGCCGCGCGGCTCGGCGCCCCGGACCTCCATGCGCAGTTCACGCGGGAGTCGCCGGCCTGGCCCGTCCGGTTCGCGACGGGAGCCCGCCAGCACGGGGCCCTGCTCGCCACGCTGAACGCCCGCCAGGGCAACATCAGCTCGATCGCGGCCGGGATGTACAACGGCCGCCCCGTCGCGGTCAGCGGCAGCGAGGGCGGCCGCATGCGCCTGTGGGACGTCGCCGACCAGCGCCCGATCGGCAGCGTGATCGAGGGCTTGCCGTGGTCGTCCTACCAGTCGCCGGAGCTCGCGCTGACGACGCTCGACGGCTGCCTGCTGGCCGTCGTCGGCGGGTCGAACCGGGTGCAGGTGTGGGACCTCCTGGCGGCGCGCCTGATCGCCGAGCGGACCATCGCTCGCGGCTCGATCCACCAGGTCGCGGTGACGGAGCTCGACGGCCGGCCGCTGTGGGTGAGCGTCGGCGACGAGGGCATGCATGTGTGGGATCTGCGCACCCACGACCTCATCGCGGGCCCCCTGGGGGAACGTCTCTACTCCGTCGCCTTCGCCGAGCTGGACGGCGATCCCGTCGTGGTCACGGGAGGGCGGTCCGCCGTGCGGGTCTGGGATCTGCGATCAGGGCGCGAGATCGGCCCGGCGATGGACAGCCCCGAGCCGGTCTTCCACCTCGCGGTGACCGAGGTGGCGGGACGACCCGTCGCCATCACCGGGAGCGGGGACGGCTCCGGCACGCTGCGGCTCTGGGATCTCCGCGAACGCCGCGCGATGGGCGAGCCCCGGACCGATCATGGCTGGTCGGTGTCCGGCATCGCCGTCACCGAGCTCGACGGCCGTCCCGTCGCGGTGACCTCGTCCGGGCACAACCAGCCGGGTCCCGACGACGAAGACACCACCTTGCTGGTGTGGGACCTGCTGGACTGGCGACTCCTGGGCCGGCCGCTGACCGGGCACACCCAGGGGACCCAGGCCGTCGCGGTCACGCAGGTCGAGGGCCGTCCGGTGGCCGTGACCGGAGGCGGGTGGGACGGCACCGTACGGCTGTGGGACCTGACCCTCGCCGACCAGCAGCTCGGCACCCCGGCACCCGGACACGGGCAGCACATCATGGAGTTGGCCGTGCTCGACCGCGGCCGGCACCGCCTCGCCCTGTCGGTCGGCCTGGACGAGACCGCGTTCCTGTGGGACCTCGAGGCGCGCCGTGTCATAGCGCGGGCGCCCGTCGGCTTCACCCAGGTCGCCGGGATCGACGAGCTCGACGGCCATCCCCTGGTGGTGCTCGCGGGGATCGGTTTCGCCGAGGTCCAGCACCCCGGCACCGGGCTCCGTGTACCCCTCACGACCCGTGACCCGGCCGAGCCGCCCTACGCCGAGAGCGTCGAGGCGGGAACGACCGGACGGCTCAACGGGCGGCCGGTCGCGGCGCTCGTATCGGCGGGAGAAGTGCTGCGGCTCTACGACCTCGCCACGGGAGAGCTCCTCGGCCCGCCGGTCGACGTCAGCGTCCAGGACGAGCAGCGCGAGCCGGTGGACCGGCCGGCGGCCGTGTCGCTGCTGGCCGTGAACGGCAGGCCGGCCGCCGTGGTGCTCACCGGGCACCAGTACACGGGCGAGAGATTCTTCGTCGGCCTCTGGGAACTCACGGACGGTTCGCACCTCGCCTGGCTCGAACCGGCGGCCTCCCCGGCCGTCGCGACCACGACCGTCGCCGGCCGGCCGGTGGTGGTCACGGCCGGCACGCAGGGAACCCTCCGCGTGTGGGACGCGGCGGGGCGGCAGACCCTGCGCACGATCCCGACCGGCGCGGACCGCATCCGCTTTCTCGCCGCCGGTGTGCTCCACGGGCGTCCGGTCGTGCTCGCCGCGAGCCACGACGGCCCCGTGACCACGTGGGACCTGACGACCGGCACGGCCCTGGACGAGATCCGGCTGCCCGACACCTGCCGGGGATTCGCCCTCGGCGAGCGCGGCGTGCTCGTCATCGGGATCCAGAACGACATCGCCGTCATCGAGACCGAGATCCAGGGCGTCGTCCCGGAACTCGGCACGCCGTCCGAGCCGTGAGCCTCCTGTCGCGCGATCGACGGGTTGTCACGTCACTCAGTACAGTGTCGGGGTGTCAGGTGAGCAGGTGAGTGCGCGGGTGGACAGCTGGATCTGGTCGGTGCGGCTGACCAGGACCCGTTCGATCGCGTCCGACGCCTGCCGGGGCGGTCACGTCCGGGTCAACGGGGTACGGGTCAAGCCCGCGCACGTCGTCCGGGTCGGTGACGAGATCCGGCTGCGGCACGAGGGGCGCGAACGCATTGTGGTCGTCTCCCGGATCATCACCAAGCGCGTCGGCGCCGCCGTGGCCGCCGAGTGCTACGTCGACAAGAGCCCTCCGCCTCCTCCGCGCGAGGAGGCGGTGACGGTGGCCGTCCGGGCTCGTGGCGCGGGTCGCCCTACCAAACGCGAGCGCCGCAGCATCGACAAGCTGCTCGGGCGCCGGGCGGCCGAGGAGCGGGGGCCCGCCCCCGAGTGAACGGTTGGCCGCGTCGCTGAAGTGGGTGAGACCAGGGCGGTTTCTCCACAGCTATCGCATGGCCGCAGGCGGGGCGGTACAACGACAACCGGGTAGTCGACGGCAAGAGCGCCAGAACAAGCAGAACCGGTTCTTCGTGGACACCAAGACACCCGGCCATCCGATGGTGCTGCGTCACGAAGTGGCAGTGCAACGGCGCCAGGTCGGACGCCCCAGGCCGGACCGGGCCGATCGAGCCGTCCTGGCGGCCTTGGCCCGGTGGCTGCCGGCGGTGCTGCGCGCCCATCGGCTGGTTACCCCGGCGACGCTGCCGGCGTGGCATCGTCGTCTGCTACGACGGGCCTGGACCTAGATCAGCGAGGCGACCGTGCGGCGCATTCCGCGCTCCCGCCGCTTCGCTCCGGCGCCCCGTCATCTCCTGGCGCCCCTTTCTACGTTTGCCGGCCAAGGGGCTCCTGGCCTGCGACTTCTTCCACGTTGAGACGATCTTCCGGCAGCGCCTCCACGTGTTGTTCGTGATGGAGGTCCGTACTTTGCCGAGCGCTGGATCAGGACGGTGCGCGCCAGTCCGGGGAGGTGGAGATGGTCATGATGGCTCCCACCGCCGTGATCATCGTTGGCCCGACCAACCTTAGCCAGTACAAGTCAGGCAGACCGTCGAAACGAGTCACCAGCCCGTCGGCTTCACTGGGCCACGTCGTGGCCGTGCGCAACAGCGGCATGAGAGTGATCTCGTCGACGAGTGACGATGCGATGTCCGGACCCTTGTCGACGGTGACGTGCCGCACGTCCTCCAGCAGCAGGCTCACCATCGGCCATTTCAGGGTCTGGACGATCTTGATGTCGAGATAGTCGCGCTCGCCGAGAGCCGCGAAGGCCACCGTGTCGAGGAAGCCACCGGCGCAGTGCGCAAGCACCGCGCCGGCTCGCTCACAGGTCATCTGAACCGTGTTGTCCACCATGGGTTGCTCAGCATGGCAGGTTCTCGCCCGTGTGGTGGGACAACGTCTTGTCGCCGGGTCCTGACGGCGTGTGACAGGGCGTACGAGCACGCACCGAGCACGGCCGACATCACTCACGATCACTCCACCGATGACGACAGCCACCCCTGATCCTGTCTCCGCTGTTGCAGTCGGCGGTCTCGCCCGAGTCGGCACGCTCAGCCGTCCTTCATGACGTAGCGGATGGGCAGGCGTTTGAGCCCGCCGACGAATGTGGTGGCGGTCCACACGGGCTCGCCGTCGAGCTCGACGCTCGCCAGCCTGGGGACGAGTTCGGCGAAGAGCGCGCGGATCTCCATGCGGGCGAGCGCGGCGCCCAGGCAGTAGTGGATGCCGAAGCCGAAGGCCAGGTGCCTGTTGGGGTCGCGGCCGACGTCGAAGCGGAACGGTTCGGCGAAGACCTCCTCGTCCCTGTTGGCCGACGGGTACGACAGCAGCACGGATTCGCCCTTCATGATTGGCGTGCCGTTGACCTGGCTGTCAGCGGAGGCGGTGCGCATGAACTCCTTCACAGGGCTCACCCACCGGATCATCTCCTCGACAGCCGTCGGCAGCAGGCCGGGGTCGTCCCGCAGTCGCCGCAGCTCGTCCGGGTGCCGGATGAGCGCCTCCAGGCCGCCCGCGATGGTGGAGCTGGTGGTGTCGTGCCCGGCCGTGGCAATGAGGATGTAGTAGGAGGCGGCGGTGTTGTCGTCCAGCGGCCGGCCGTCGATGCGGGCGTTGGCGATCTCCGAGGCGAGGTCGCCGGTCGGCCTGGCCCTGCGTTCGGCCGTCAGCTCGTGGAAGTAGGCGAAGAGGTCCTCCAGCACGGAGGTGTGGCCCTGCGGGCTGCCGCCGCGCCCGGTCTCCTCGTCGTGCTGGCCGAACAACTCCTGCGTGAGCCGCAACATGCGCGGGAAGTCCGACTCGGGCAGGCCCAGCAGGGTAAGGATGACGTAGAGCGGATAGTGCACGGCCACCTGGCGGGCGAAGTCGCACGCGCCGCCGTACTCTGCCATCCGGTCCACGTGCAGGCGGGCGAGCTCTCGGACCCGCATCTCCAGGGCGCGCATGGCCTTGGGGCGGAACCAGTCGGCCCCGACGGCACGCAGGACGCGGTGCTCCGGATCGTCCATGTGGACGATGCTCCTGAGCGCGGTCCCCCGCGCCCGGCGCGTTTCGAGTGCGGCGTCGAGGTCCGCGGTCCTCAGCACGGGGCGCGGGGCGCTGAGCCACAGGGTGTGGTCCCGCTCGATCTCCAGCACGTCGGCGTGGCGGGTGACCGCCCAGAACGGGGTGTATCCGGGGACCTCCACGCGGTGGACGGGAGATTCACGGCGCAGCAGCGCGAGTGCCTCGTGAAGGCGGGTCTCGTCGGTGTACGCGGCGGGCCTGGCAAACGTCCGGCCGGCTTCGCTCACGGACATGGTGGGGTTCACGGTGAAGCCTCCTGTCTCATCGGGTGGCGCGACATCCAGCCGGGTCCCTTCGGCGCCGTACAGGCCAGGAGGTGCCATTCCCGCGGCGCCGTGTCCCCATGCGGGGAGTCGATTCGATCAGGACCAGGGATCTACTGCTGACCCGGTTCTCTCTGAACGTCGGTGGGGACAAACGTTGCCGCACCGACACGGGGGTGACAAAAGGATCATTGATCCCGTAAGTTCACCGGATTCCCACCAATTGGAGGATCTACGGTGAGCACCCCCCAACGTCGTATGGCTGCGGCCTGCTTGGCGTTCGGCACCATCACGGCGCTCCTCGCGCCGGGCACCGCCCAGGCCACGACCGAGCCGACCGCCACCGTCTTCTACCCCAACGCGGTCCAGAGCACGGGCGACGAGTCCCTCGTCGACGACCACGACCGCGACGGCGCGGCCTTCGCCCCGGCGTACCGCACCGTCACCCTCACCGACCTGGACAGCTCCGGCACCCTCACCGGGCGCTACGTCACGGTCAAGAGCGAGACCGGCAAGGCCGCCAAGACCGTGGACGGTGCCTTCCCGACCTGGCACCGCGACACCGACCAGTTCGAGCAGGTCATGGGCTACTACTGGGTCACCACCGCCCAGCAGTACATCCAGTCACTGGGCTTCGGCTCCCGGCTGCGCCCGGTGAACCAGCGCCAGATCGAGCTGCGGATCAACCAGTACGGCGGCGACAACTCCTTCTTCAGGGAGGACAAGGCCAACATCACCCTCGGCAAGGGAGGCGTGGACGACGCCGAGGACGGCGAGGTGATCGTCCATGAGTACGGCCACTCCGTGCAGGACGGCCAGGTGACCGGCTTCGGCACGACCCTGGAATCGGGCGCGATCGGGGAGGCCTTCGGCGACTACCTCGCCGTGGCCGTCAGCAGCTGGAAGACCGGCGTACCCACGCGGACCCCCGAGGCATGCGTGGCCGACTGGGACTCGGTCCCCTACACGTCGAGGGCCCCGCACTGCCTGCGCCGACTGGACGGCACCAAGCACTACCCCGAGGACATGGTCGGCGAGGTGCACGCGGACGGCGAGATCTGGTCGTCAGCCCTGTACGACATCCGCACCAGGCTTGGTGACACGCTGGGCAGCACGGTCATCATCGACGCGCAGTTCGACTTCGCCAAGGACACCACCTTCAAGGCGGCGGCCGAGGCCACGGTGAACGCGGCACAGCGGCACGGCGGCGACACTGCCGCGGCAGCCGTACGTGCCGCGTTCACCTCCAGAGGGCTTCTCTAGCTCTGCCGGAGCGCGGCCATCGAGATCGGGATGGAGTAGGCGGTGGCACCTCCGCCTACTCCGCCCTCACACAACCTCCAGCCCATGGCCGAAGACGGCCCCGCCTTCACGAGGAGCACTGTTTTGACCTGTGAGGCTCAGAAACTCGGTGCGAAGCCTTCGTCCGAAGAGCATGAGGCTGAGGAGCGCCAAGCTGCTGGTCAGGGTCGCCTGGGATCGTACGCCGTTACTCGGGGCCTGCGTGTTCATCAAGAGTCCACCACAGAGCCATCCCCGGCGGCCTCATCCACGCCAGATCGGCAGCTAACGCCACCCCGAGAACCGGCAGGTCAAAGGCCGAATCCTGTAATTGAGCCCCGCAGCGTCCGCATGCCACGCATGAACGCGGTCATGGAAGCGCCGTCCCGGATCCCATCACCGATCCGGCTGGAATCGTCGACCTGAACGTACGCCGACGAGACCGGCTGGGTGGAGTCCTTCACGAATACTCCCGTGCCGCTTGAACTGCACGGACGGGCCAGCGTTATCCCCATCGCCTGGTGCATTGATAGGCGATCCAGCGACCGCCGCCCGCATTGGCTACGGCGTTCCTCTTCGCCCTGGCGGGCGTGCTCCCCCTGCCGCCCCAAAAGACGTTTCTCCTGGAATTGTAGGCGACAGCGCCGCACCCGTTGACGAAGGTCACAAGGACTTTGCAGCTGGAGCGGCCGCATTCTCTCAGTGCCCGCCGTTTGGCGGAAGCCAGTGTTCTGTAGTCCCAGGACCTGCCGGTCCGGCCGTTCCGCGCCACAGCGATGGCACCGTAATAGTAACGTGCTTGACTTTTCCCCGCAGTAGCCGATGTAGCCGCAACGGCTGCCACGGGAGACGCCATAGCCAGCGCCCCGCTCGCCATAAAGACGCAAGCGGCCATAGCAGTGAGCCTCTTGCCTAGCTGCATGATGTCTTCCCTTCGTGCCGTCCAAGCGGACGGCAGCGTGGTTCGTGAGGAGAGTCTGTATTGTGCCACTTGCAAACCACTTAAACCGATAGATGCTCAAGGGAGCAATGTGAAGGCCGTCAGCGGAACGGGCAGGAGTTAAGCCGCTTGCGCGCCTCGCGGAGCGGCGCCGAGCCAATCCCGTTGCATAGGGCTTGAGCTGCACGTTCTTCAAAGCGTCGTCTATACGTGTCCCGCTCAGAAACCCGATTTCGTGCTCTGAACTGGGGTTTGCTGTGCGCGGAGGTGTTCCTGGTCACCCCTGTGACACTCTTGCGCCAGCACCGCAATCTTGTGGCGTGTCCCTCCAGGTCACAGCGCAAGCACGACAAGCGTCACGCGCAGAGGCCCGAGGTGGTCTGGAACCTCGTCTTCCCGGAACCAGACGGGACCGTATTGTGCCGGCCTCACGCGGTCAACAGGTGATCGGAACAGTCGCGGCGCCATCGGAGCGATCAACCGCGGTGGGGAGGCTCTTGTCCACGTGACAGGACCTGAGCCACGGCGGCGCTCCCAAACCCGCGTGTGATCGCCACTCCGGAGCGGGGACCTTCAACGACCCGCCGGAGGAGAACGTCGTGGCGGTCACGATCAATGTCTCCGCTCAGATCACCAGGAGCGCCCGTTCGAGGGCCGGCCGCTGAGACGGCGTGCCTTCAAGGCGAGGTGCAGGTGGGAGCGCACCAGCCCGTCGCGAAGATCCGCCCCGAGGGTCGTGGCTATCCGGTCGAGCCGGTAGTACACCGTGGTGCGGTGCAGATGCAGCGACGCCGCCGTGCGCTGGACATCACAGCCGGCATCGAGGTACGTCTCCAGGGTCCGCACAAGCTCTTCATCATTTTCGAGCGGGACGAGCACCGGATCAGGCCCCGGCGCGACGGGAAGCAACATGCGGTACGGCCCGGCGCCCGACCACGGTAGAACGCGCGGCAAGGCCGGATCCAACGCGGCCACCCCGGCCGCCGCCCTGGCTTGTCCGTACGCCTCGCGCACCGCGCGAACTTCGAAAGGCACCGGGTCACCGATCCCGATGGCGAAGGGACGACGGGCGGACTTGCGCAGCGCCTCGTCCAAGGCCGTGGGACCGCTGGGACCAGACAAGAGCAGGGCGGTCACGTGCGTGGGAGCGACGAAGCAAGGAAGCGCCCGCGGTAGAGCCGTGCCGAGGCGCTCCAGCTCGGCGGCGGACAAGGCGGGCACCTGCCGGCGGTCGCGACTGATCGGCACGCCGACGCAGATGAGAACCTCGGAGGAGAGCAGCGACGGCTCGAGCACAGCCAGCCGATCACGGGCTCCTTCCCCGGTTCGGTCCGGATCGAGCAACCAGCGGATCAAGTCCTCGCGCTCGTCGCGCCGCCCTGCCAGGACCCGGGCCAGTTCGGCGGCGGCACCCTGCAGCGCGCCGAGCGCAGTCTCGTCGAGCGCCTTACCGTCCGCGGAGGCCCACAGGTAGCCGAGGCATCGCCCATCACGCCGGATGGGGACACAGAAGCGAGCCCGTATGCCGAGCTCGGCGTTCGGGGGCAGGCGGACGACCTCCGTGGCCTTGGAGATCCCGTACCGGTTCTGCCACTCACGAATCTCAGGCGCGACCCGGCGCGACATGACCGAGGCGACGCGGGCCGGGTCCGCGTGCGCGTCCTGCTTGCTGTAGCCGAGCATTCGGCCATCCGTCGAGTCGACGAACAGTCCGCGGCCCAGCCGCTGAGCGAGGTCTTCGAGCAGGTCTTGAAGATCCATGCATGACTCTCCCTCCACCGTGCGACAAATGTCGAGACCGATACGGCACGATCTCGGCGTCGATCCGATGTGCCGGCCGCCTGTCGCTGCTTACCGTCGAACCGCACGAGCCCGAACCGGGAGATGAGACCGTGATGCGTGCCCGCTTTCCCCGACCCTGGATCTCCGCCGCGACCGAACGGCTGACGCGCGAGGTAGCAGGCGCCGTGGCTGGGCGATCCCCCGCCGCCACGTTGGAGGAGATCGGCCGCCTGGTGGCCTGGAATGACCGCATTCACCAGGCTGAGGCGGTCAATCTCAATCCTGCGACGAACGTCATGAATCCCCGGGCCGAGGCGCTGCTGTCGGCTGGGCTCGGCACACGTCCCTCACTCGGCCATCCGGCGGAGAAGTACGAGACGGGCCTGGAGGCCATCGAACGGATCGAGATCATCGCCGCCGAGCTGGCCGCGCAGGTCTTCAACGCCGACTACGCCGAGGTCCGCGTCGGCTCCGGCGCGCTTGCCAACCTGTACGCCTTCATGGCGACCTGCCGCCCCGGCGACACGATCATCGTTCCACCCACGAGCGTCGGCGGCCACGTCACCCACCACGCTGAGGGCGCCGCCGGACTGTACGGACTCACCACCGTCCCCGCCCCCGCCGACGTGGGCGGCTACACGGTCGACCTGACTGGGCTGCGGGAAATGGCCATGCGGCTCCGTCCGAAGTTGATCACCATTGGTGGCAGCCTCAACCTCTTCCCCCACCCGATCGCGGCCGTGCGGGAGATCGCCGACTCCGCCGGAGCACGCGTGCTCTGCGATGCCGCCCACATGTGCGGCATCATCGCCGGTGGGGTCTGGCCGAACCCGCTGCGCGAGGGCGCGCACCTGGTCACGATGAGCACGTACAAGAGCCTCGGGGGGCCGCCCGGCGGGCTGGTGGTCACGGACGATGAGGAACTGGCGCAGCGTCTTGACGCCATCGCCTACCCCGGGTTGACCGCCAACTCCGACGCCGGTCGCATCGCCGCACTGGCCGTCACGATGCTCGACTGGCAGGCGGAGGGGGCCGCCTACGCGCAGGCAATGGTGGCGAACGCGGCCCGGCTCGCGGCCGAACTGCGAGCACTGGACGTGCCGGTGTTCGCGGATGGGACCAGGTCGCACCAGTTCGCCGTGCCCGCCCACCGCTTCGGCGGAGGGCAGTGCGCCTCCCGCCGGCTGCGAGTCGCCAACCTGCTCGCAAGTGGCATCGGCCTGCCTATGGCGCCGGTGGCCGGCGACCTGAACGGCCTGCGGCTCGGCACCCCGGAGATCACCCGTATCGGCATGAACGAGGACGACATGCCCGCTCTGGCCGCCTTCATCGCCCGTGCTCTCGCCTCCGACAGCGTGCCGGCCACGCTGGCGGCCGAGGTCACCGCATGGCGTGCGCCCTTCACCGAAGTGCGCTTCACAGCGGTCCCTCACCGGTAAGGACCGCGTCACGCCCCCCTCGACCAGTAAGGACCATGATGGAGCCGCTTTCCCGTTACAGCGACCGCTATTTGGATGTGCCCCGGCTGACCTGCCAGGTCGGGGTCCCGCTCGCCGATCAGCCCAAGATCGGGCACAACCGCTGGCATCCCGAGATCCCACCGGCCGTGACGGTGGATCCAGGCGGCGAGGTGATCCTGGAGTCAGCCGCTTATGACGACTACCAGATCCACGACAACGGCAGTCTCGACGAGTTGCGCCACGTCGATCTGTCCCGCATGCATCCGCTGACCGGCCCGGTGCACGTCGATGGCGCACGGCCCGGTGACGTGCTGGTCGCGGAGGTGCTCGGCGTCGAACCGCTGAGCGGCATCGCCTTCGCCAACATCCTGCCCGGCACGCCCGGACTGCTTGGCGAGATCTTCCCTGACGGTTATCGCTCGACGTGGTACGCCCGCGGCGGCATCGCCGAGTCGCCGGAGGTGCCAGGCGTGCGCATCCCCGCCCAGCCCCATGCCGGAACCATGGGGGTCGCGCCATCGTACGAGCTGATGCGCCTGTGGGACGAGCGCGAGAAGCCCCTCTACGCCGACGATCGCGCCTTCCCGCCGGATCCGCGCAACGCGTTGCTGCGCGGCCTCGGAGCCGACGCCGCCCGGATGGCGGCCCGAACCCAGCCGCCCCGGGAGAACGGCGGCAACATGGATATCAACACTCTCGGTCCGGGGGCCACGGTCTACTTCCCAGTGTTCGTGGAGGGCGCACTACTGTCGCTCGGCGACCATCATCTCGCGGCAGCGGACGGGGAGTGCAGCTTCAACGCGATGGAGATGGACGGCCGCACCTGGCTACGGCTGCGTCTGATCAAGGACGGCATGGCCCGTCACCGAATCACCACGCCGATCGTCCGTCCGGCGCCCCTGGTCGCGCAGTTCGGTGCCGACCGCTATCTCGGCTTCACCGGTTTCTGCTTCCGCGGCAAGGAGCAGCGGTATCAGGACGCGAGCTTCGCCGCCCAAGAGGCGGTGCGCCGGGCCGTGGACTACCTGACAGGGCTGGGCTACAGCGGCGAGCAGGCGTACGTGATCCTGAGCGTCGCACCCGTCGAGATCCGCGTCAGCTGCATCGTCACCATTCCCAATCCGACGGTGACGCTCTACCTGCCGATCGACATCTTCGACCGGGACGTCTTGCCGAGCTGACATCCAGCCCCGGCCAGGTCGGCGATCACACCGTTCTCAGCGCCTCGGTCGGTGACAGGCGTGCGGCGCGCACGGCGGCAGGAGGCCCGCGACGATCGGCCCCGGCGGCTTGCATCGCCTGCGAGTTGTGAGCGCGGTCCTCCCGCCGGCGCGTCGAGACCCGCACGAGCTGCTGTTCCGGCCGCCGCCCCGGAGCACGCCGTGGACCTGCGGGGCACGATCCGGCTGGTCCGCGAGGTGCCAGGGTTGATGGCACTGATCGCCGGCTCCTCCGCGTCTCAGGGGCCCGGCTGGAGTTCCGGCACCCGCTGATCCGGGCGGCGGTCTACGACGGCGCCCCCTTCCTGGACCGGCAGGCCATGCACCGGGCGCTGGCCACCGCGCTGCCGACAGATGCCACCGCGGAACGGGCCTGGCACCTGGCCGCCGCCGCCGACGGGCCGGACGAGGACGTCGCCACCCTGCTGGAGCAGGCCGCCGAGCAGTGTCTGCGACGCAGCGCGGGTCCGATGGCGGCTCGCATGCTGCGTCGGGCCGCGGAGCTCACGCCGACGCCGGCCGCGGCTGCGCCCCGGCTGGCCGCCGCCGCCCGTGCCGCATGGGACGCCGGCCGCGCGGAGACAGCGCGGCAGCTGCTCGAGGACGCCGAACGCCTGTGCGGTGAGCTTCCCGTCGCGCGGCTGAGCGGCGGATTGCGCGGGATCCTCGAGTTCGCCAACGGCATGCCCGAGCGTGCCCATCGCTACCTGGTCTGCGACATGGCCGTGGTCCCCGAGGCCCACCGCGCGGTGGAGCTGGGAACGGTGGCGGTCCGCGCCGCGTGGTCGGCCGGTCGGCCCGACCTCCAGCAGGAGGCGCTCCAGCAACTGCGGGCCGTGAACACCGACGGTGACCCCGCTCTGTCGGAGCTGTTGCCCGTGCTGCGGAACTGGTGGTCCTGCTATGACCAAACCGGTGAGGTCACCCCGACCTCCCTGACCATGGCCAGCGGCACGGTCGGCCGGCTCGGTACGGCCGCGTGTGAGCTGCTCCCGCCCGTGCCATTGGTCCAGGCCTGGGGCATCGAGGGCGGGCTGCTCGATGTGCTGCGGGTGCAGGCCGCACAGCTGCGGCGTCGGCACGAGCTCACCGCACTGGCAGTGGTGTGCTCGCAGACCGCGATCCTCGACCTCGGTGCGGGCCGGTGGGATGCCGCCGAGGCCGCGGCGACCGAGGGGCTGCAGCTGGCCGAGGAGGTCGGGGCGGATCACGTGGCGACGCAGTGCCACTCGTCTCTCGGGTCGTTGGCCGCCGCCCGGGGCGACAGCCGCGCCGTCGCCGAGCACACCACCCGGATCCTGCAGGTCTCGGTTCCGCGTGGGGTGCGAGCGCTCAGCGCATCGGCGTACTGGCACCGTGGACGGGCGGCGCTGTTCGACGGTCATCCCCAGGAGGCGCTGAGCGACCTGCTGTGTCTCACCGAGCCCGGCCACGAGGCCGCTCACCCCACCTTCGCGTTGTTCGCCGCCGTGGACACCGTCGAGGCGGCGGTGCAGGTCGGGAACACCGACGTCGTCGAGGCTCAGGTCGTCATGGTGGAGGAGTGGGCACAGCGTACGGGCGCGATTTGGGCCCGCACGGCCAGCCGCCGTCTCCGCGCCCTCGTCCAGGGGGGATCGGCGGCCGAGGTCTCGTTCCGAGCCGCTCTGGACGTCGTGGGGGCGGCGGGTGATCCGTTCGAGTATGCCCGCACCCGGCTGCTGTACGGGGAGTGGTTGCGGCGGGCGCGCCGTCGGGCCGATGCCCGGCTCCAACTCGCCGGGGCCGCCAAGGTCTTCGACCGTCTGGGGGCGGGCCCGCTGCGGGCGCGGGCGCTGCGCGAGCAAGCCCTGACCCAACGACCGGCCGCCCCCCGCGTACCCGATCCCGCAACGGCAGCCGGGCTGACCGCGCAGGAGCTGCGGGTCGCGCGGCTGGCCGCGGACGGTCTGACCAACCGGGAGATCGCGGCGCAACTGTTGATCAGCCCTCGCACGGTCGGACACCACCTCGCCAATGTCTACCCCAAGCTGGGCATCACCTCCCGCGCCGACCTGGCCCAGATCGGCTTCGCGGGGGGCCTACGGTTCAGTACGGCCGGTGACTGACCCGGCGGTGGTCCTTGTTTCCTTGAGGTGCAGGGGTCCGGTGCCACCGGAAGGGGTCGTCTTCCAGCGCGGGGCGGTCCCATTGTCCGCGGTTCGCGGCGGCTTCATAGGTGGTGTGGAGGAATTCGGTGACCGCGCGGTCGGGGTCGGGTGCGGCGCGGGCGGCCTCGTAGGGCAGCAGGAACTGCTGGAACTCGGTGCTGAAGTAGGCCCCTTCGGGGCCGACCGGCTGATCGGCGAACCCATCGGGCTCGGGGTAGGCGTAGGAGTAGAAGGCGCCTTCCTCTCCACCGCCGGGCCAGAACCCGCAGCTGGACAGTTCCCGGGAATATCCCTCGACCATGACCCAGTCCCCGCAGTTGGGTACTCCACCAGGGTGCGGCGGAGCCGCCCTTCCGGAGAAGCGGGTGCAGGCGAGGTCCATCCCTCCCCAGAAGAAGTGCACCGGGCTGACCTTGCCGACGAAGTGCGAACGGAACTCGCCGATCACCCGGTTCGCCTGCAGCAACTGTCGCCAGAACAGGGTGACCGCCTCGCCGTCGTAGGAGGCGTGGACGTGGTCTTCGGCGAAGGGGATCGCCGGCTCGACCTCGTTGGGGTGCGGCCGGATCGGTGCCTCGATCCCGAGCTGCTCGAGCATGTCCAGGACCCGGGTGTAGAACTCGGCGACCGGCATCGGCCGGAGCGGGAGGCTCCGCGTGCCGCCGTCGCTGCTGCGGACCTCGAGCCGGTGGCCGACGAAGTCGAACTCGATCTCGAAGGCGCCTGTGCGGTGCGGGATGGCCGACGTCGTCAACCCGCGCGGGCTGACGTACAGGGTCACCTGCCACCAGTGGTTGAGCAGCGGAGCGTGGGCCATGCGAATCTTGCCCACGATCTGGGTCCACATGTGCAGGGTCTCGCGGGTGGGGGTCCAGTCCGAGACCCGCAGGCTCGGCCAGCTCGTCGTGGCGGGGCTGGTCATCGGTTATCACGTCCTTCGCGGCGCCACGAGAGAGTGGCGGTCGTGGTGTTCATGTCCCCGCGGACGGGCTCCACCGGTCATCGGTGAATTCCGCGCCCTCGTGCGACAACGTTGGGCGGCGGCGCGGGGCCCGCAGTGCCCGACAACGACCCGCAGCAAGACCGATATCGGCCCCTTGCGCATCGGGGCGTCGGTGACGTAGATGCCGGTTACGACTAGGCGGACCAGGACCTCCTCGTCGAGACGGACCCCGGCCTCGACGTCGATCCAGACGAAGGAACCGTCTTCTCCTTGAGTACGGCGGCGCGTGCGGGGTGGCTCACGTGCCAAGTATGGGGCGCCGCGGCCCCCGACGGATCGGTCGGTCAATCTGTCGGTCCATCGTGATCGATGAGGGGCGATGGTCGGGCGTCGGAAGGTACGGACTCCGGACTCGTGGTGTGGGGTGAGCTGGGTATCGGACGCATCCGGGGCACCGCAAGGGCGCGCTCACCGTCGAACCACGCTCGCTCTGCCCGGCTGGCGGCCGCGGAAGTGGTCCGGGAAAACGCTCGCTGACCACTGGGGCCGACGGGAAGGCGTTCGTTCTGGAGTCGTTGGCGGCGGTGGGGCCGCCTCAGGATCACCTGCGCATGCGGGCGGTCGCGGAGCGGATTCGGTGGAGAGTCGAGTACGACCGGGCGTTGCCGCCCGCGAGCCCGCCGGATTTCTCGCCAACTCGGTCGGCGGCCTGACCGCCATTTCAACCACCATCGCCCGCATCTAAGCCGTTCGCTTCGCCCGCCGTTGCACGAACCTGGTGAGGTGATCGACATGGCCTCCCCGATGCACCGTCGAAGGACCGTCACTGGACTGATCAGCGAGTGCCGGAAAGCAGCCTGATCGCCCTGCGAACGCCCAGTTCGGCAATGGTATTCGCCGTTCTGGCACCCCACAGGAGTCTCCGTAGCGGAAATGCCGGGATCGGTCCGACAGCTGCCAGATCCGATCGCGGGCATGCTGGGCCGCCTTGTGCCGAGGTCGGCCAGTGGCACGGGCAACCAGATTCTGGCAACGCCCCAGCGCGGCTCGGGCCAATGCCACAACCGTCGCCGGGCTCTCGGTTTCTCCTGGCCTCGGTCAGGAGGAGGCTGCGGTCAGGGTCTGCAGCTCGTCGTCTGACAGGTGCAGGTCCTGCATGGCGAAGAGCGCCGGCAGTTGCTCGACGGTGCGCGCGGAGGCGATCGGCGCGGTCACAGTCGGCTGCTGAGCGAGCCAGGCCAGCGCCACCGTGGCCATCTCCACCCCCTGCGCCGTCGCGACCTGCTGCAACGCGTCGAGCACCTGCACGCCCCGTTCGGTGTCCACGTAGCCCCCAGCGAGTCCGGGAAGGTTGCGCACGTTGTCGACCCGCTTCCCGGGGCGGTACTTTCCGGTGAGGAAACCGGCGGCGAGTGCGAAATACGGAACGCAGGCCAGCCCTTCACGCTGTACGACTTCTCGCCGCGCACCCTCGTAGGTGTCGCGCGAGACAAGGTTGTACTGCGGCTGGAGCGCCACGAAACGGGCCAGACCTTCACGATCGGAGAAGGCCAGGAACTCAGACAGCCGTTCGGGGTTGATGTTGGAGGCCGCGATGGCGCGCACCTTCCCGGCCTTCACGAGGTCGTCAAGCGCACCGATGATCTCGTCTACGGGGATGGATTCGTCCCGGTCGTAGTGGATGTAGTAGAGGGTCGATACGGTCGGTACGCAGGCGCCGTAGGAACTCCTCGGCAGCCGCCTTGATGGTGGCGGGCGCAAGGCCCATGTACTTCGGGTGGTCGCCCACCTTGGTTGCGACTATCACCTCGTCGCGGTTGCGGTGGGTGGCGAGCCAGTCGCCGATGATGGTCTCGGACTGGCCCGGCTCGTTGCCCTGTTCGGGGAAGTAGTTCATGTAGGAGTCGGAGGTGTCGATGAAGTTGCCGCCTGCGGCAACGTAGGCGTCGAGCACGGCGGACCACTGTGCTTTGTCGGCGGTCCAGCCGAAGACGTTGCCGCCCAGGCAGGAAGGGGAGACGAGGAGACCGGACGCCCCGAGGGCGCGAAGTTCAGTCGTGTTCAAGGTCAACTTGTGCTCCGCGCCAGCAATTCCGCGCCGGCTGCATCGCTGATCCCGGCGCGCACGAGGCTCGGGGACTTCCTGCGCCGCTCCCCCGCGACACGCCCCGGCGTGCCCGTGGAGACCGCCCCGACCTGCGGCTCGGCGCCCGCTCAAGATCGCCAAGGACGTAAGGCTGGCGTGTGCTCTACCTACCGGGGTGTGAGACCACAGCAGCCCCCGGCCCCAGAACTCCTGGAGGCGCTGCAGCGGGGATGGCGGGGAGACACGCTTGAGTGTGCCCCCAGGACACAGTGTTCGCTAGTGCGTGGAACACCCATCTCGACCCAGGAGGACCGCCCGATGTCCGTGCCAGAACCCGGCCAGACCCCGGCCACGGCAGCGCGCCCGAGCTCACCGCACCAGGCCGACGACCCGGCATCCGGACGTCGCGAGCCGGGTGTCGACGGCTCCCGGCCGTTCGGTGCCCACGTCCGCATGAGCTGGTGGAGGCCGCTGGTCGTCCTCGTCGTGCCGCCGGTCGTGATGGTGCTCCTGCAGATCCTGCTGTACCAGGTCGTGGGCGTCATCGAGGGCAGCGACGACCCGATGTCCGCCACCTTCACCCCGCTGAAGCTCCTGGCCATCAACCTGAGCGTGGGCATCTCGGGCGTGGTGGCGATCCTGCTGCTGGCACGGCTGGCGAAGGTGCCGTGGCGCAGCCTGATCAGCTCGCCACGGGCGTTCGACGGTCGACGCCTGGCGCAGTACCTGCTCGGCGCGGCCCTGCTGGTGGGCGCCGGCATCGGCGTGGTGGCGCTGGTTGCCCCCGAGTCCCCAGGCTGGGTCGCGTTCGGTGTCTCCGGGACGACGATCCTCATGCTGGTGATCACCGTGCTGAGCACCCCGCTCCAGTCCGTCGGCGAGGAGCTGATGTTCCGCAGCGCCATGCTGCCCGCCGCCGCGTCCTGGGTGCGCGCGGTCCGCCCGGCCCTCGCCGTCGGTCTGGTGGTCTCCAGCCTGGCCTTCGCGGTCGTTCACGGCTCCAGCGACCCCTGGCTGTTCGGCTACTACACCTTCATCGGCGTTGCCACGGGACTGATGGCGATCATCAGCCGCGGCATCGAGGCGCCGGCCGCGTTCCACATCGCCAACAACGTCCTGTTCTCGAGCGTCAACACGCTGATGGCAGACGGCGAGGGATACACCATCGACCGGTCCACCGACACCGGTGACGCGGCCCTGCTGATCCTCGCCGCCGTCAACATCGCCATGGTCGTCCTCGTCTGGGTGCGCGAGCGACGTACACGGATCACGACCTAGAATCGGCACCGGACGAGGTGAGGGCCCATGACCTGGAGCACACGCGAAATCGCCGACCTGGCGGGCACCACGGTGAAGACGGTGCGCTACTACCACCAGGTCGGACTGCTCGACGAGCCCGACCGCGAGCCCAACGGCTACAAGCGCTACGAGGTGCACCACCTGACGCGGCTCCTGCAGATCAAGCGCCTGACCGGGCTCGGTGTGCCGCTCGCGCAGGTGGCCGAGATGGGCACAAGCGGCGAAGGGCAGGCCTCGGTCTTCCGGACCGTCGACGCCGAGCTCGAGGCGACGGTCCGGCGGCTGGAGAGCATCCGGCGAGAGCTGGCCATCCTGGCGCAGCCGGGTGCGTCACCGGAGGTGCCGACCAGCTTCAGCGGCCTCGTCCAGGACCTACGCGACAACGACCGCGCCCTGCTGACGATCTACGCCCAGCTCTTCTCGGACGAGTCGATGGAGGCCCTGCGCCGGACGCTCGAGGCACACCCGAACGACGATCTCGACCAGGCGTTCCGCGACCTGCCCGAAGACGCCGACGATGCCACCCGGCAGGCCCTCGCCGAGCAGCTCGCGCCCTTCATCGTCCCGGGCGCCACCGCACACGGGGTGACGCTGGAGCCGCGGGCCACCACGCCAGGCCAGGCCGAGGCGGCGCGGCGCGCCGTCGGTCACGCCCTCATGGCGCTCTACAACCCCGCGCAGGTCGACGTGCTCCGTCGAGCGCACCTGCTCCACGAGGCCGCCGACGACGGTGACGACGCCCCGTAACCCCCCTCGATGATGTAGACCGCCTCCCACACCCCGCACGGCACGAACCTGGAGAACAGCGCGATGTAGTTGTCGGCGATGTGGTGGTAGCCGAGATGGCGGAACCAGCGCAGGTGCCGGGTGGTCCGGATAAAATCTCCAGCAGCGAGCGTTCCGGCAGCCGGTCCTTGACGGCCGTGGCCAGTTTGAGCGCCTCGGCGCTGTTCCCGGCGACTTGCGGGCCTTGAGCGAGGGTCGGCCCTGTTCGTCGATGGTCAGGTCGGCGTTGTCCGGGTCGCTCGCATCCACGGCCGCGGCCACGTTCTTCATACGGGTCTTCATCTGCGTCACGAACTCCGAGGCCGTGTCAGGCAGGCCGACCTCGGCGCAGTAGGTGGCCAGGTGCGGCTGGCATGCCTCCAGCACGATCCGCTTGACCTCGCCGTAGTCACGCATCTCCGCGGCGTCCAGCGCCCGCGCCTCAGCCGCGAAATGGGTGATCTTGGAGGCGGGCACCCCCTTGAGCCAGGCGTGCGCTTGACCATGTTCCTGGCACACGGTGTGGCATGGGAGACCACCGACTTCGAGTCGGCGCGAGCAACGGCCTACCCGTACCGAAGGGAACCAGGTATGACCTCCGCACAGAACGTTCTGAGGGCATGAAGTTTCCGGTCGTCAAAAGGCTGATCGAAGCCATCAACGCGCATGACCTCGAGTCCCTCACCGCCACCTTTGCCCACGATTTCAGCAGCACATGGCCTACCCACCCTGCCCGGTCTTTCGCCGGTTCCGAAGAGGTGCGCAAGAATTGGGAGTTCATTCTCGCCCAGTTCCCGGATATCCAGGTCTCGGTGACCGGGTATGTCGAGTCCGCGGACGAGTTCTGGGGCGAGTTCCACTACCTTCGCCCGGGTGCGTTCGACATGCGCGGCGTAATCATCGTCAAGGTACGCGCGGATGAGATCGTCCAGTCGCGGTTCTACATGGAGGAGGTCGACGAGACGTCGGTCCCGCACCCCATGCCCGGAGTCGCCGGAGCGCCCACCACGAATTGACGGGGCGGTGGGAACGGGTTGGCCGGGTGGGGTAAACGCCCGGAGTGTCGTGGTCGGCCAAGCGGAGGACGTTGGTGCCCGCCGCGGTGAGGACGTGCTGGACGTGGGTTTTGGCGAGGCCTTTGTAGTGGCATTCGCGTAGTCCGTAGGCGCGGGTGGTTTCGGAGATGGTGGCTTCGCAACCGGCGCGGAGCGCGTAGCGGGCCTTCCATGCATCGGTGTGCTGGTCGGCTCGATTCTGGGTCTGGATTTCCTGCAAGGGCTGAGGCAGCAGGGTGAGGTGCCGGCCTTTGCCGCTGGCGTCGCTGGTGCAGGACTGGCGGTCGGGGCAGGCTCGGCACGCTGCCCGGGGAAAGAGGACGGACAGGCGGGGCGGCCGTCGTCGAGGGCGGGCTTCCAGAGTGGGCTGGTCACGTCGTTGGGGCAGGTAACCGTGCGCCCTCGTCGTCGACGGCGTGCTCGACGCCCGGTCCTGGGTCGGCAACACCCAGCAGATCCTGGACGAGCGGATCAACTCCTCGGGCGGCTCGGCCAAGGCGCTGACCGAGATCCTCCGGCGCTGCGACAAGGCCGGCGAGACGGCCTGCGTCTTCGCGGCCGGCGACCCGGTGCAGACCTTCGACACCATCACCCGCAAGCTCAAGGCGAAGCCACTGGTACTGGAGGGTGTCACGCTCACATACGCGGACTTCGTCGTCGCGGTTTTCGACGGCCTGAACCTGCCGACCGCCGGTGAAGAGGTCACCACCCTCGCGGCCGAGATCTGGGCCGCGCTCGACGGCGATTCCGCAGCCCTCCTTAAACGACTCGAGGCCGCCGCGACGACCAGGCCGGACGGCAACGCGCCGTACGACAACCGCGTTGATTCGGCTTTCGCCATCCTCTGCACCGACGGCCTGTTCCCGGCCGAGGCCGCGCAGTGGCCGGCCGCCGTGGCCGCCCGGGAGAAGGCCGCCCTACACTTCGGCGGCGCGTTGGCCTGGAACGACAGCGCGTGTGCCAGCAGCACCTGGACCGTGCGGGACGAGGACGCGTACACCGGCCCGTTCAACCGGGCAGGCGCAGGACGGCCTGCTGCACCTCCTCGGTGAGGGGGAACCCGATCGAGTACGACAGCCGGCGGGCCGGTTTGGTGAGCCAGGCTAGGAACTCGTGCGTGCCGCCGCCCGAGTCGGTGCGGATGAGCACCTGCCGCCGACGGTGCTTGGGCAGCTGGGCCAGCGCGTGGCGGGTGGCCTCGATGTGGTCGGCGGCGGTGTTGGAGCCGGCGTTGCCCGGTCGTAGCACGATGGCCAAGGGTTGGCCGGAGCCGCCTGGGCCGTGGTCGGCGAAGACCGTCATCAATGGGTGGAAGCCGAAGGTGTGTTTCCAGGTCGGGGCGGCGTGTTGTTTGTCGGAGTGGGCGATGACGATGGTGGCGTCCAGGTCGAGCGGGATCAGCTCGCCGTCGCTGCCCGGCGCCGCGGTTGCGGCCAGTTCCCAGGCGCTCTGGCGGGCGAGGGAGCGGGCGGCGCGCAGGGCTTTGAGCGCTTTGACCTCGTCGCGGGCGAGCCGGTCGATCAGGCGGGAGACGGTCGGGTCGGAGGGTATGGGGCCGAACAGCTCGGGCTGGGCGCGCAGCAGGGCGATGTCTGCCAGGCAGTCCCCGCCGAGGGCGATGGCCAGGCCGGCCACGATCTTGCCGGGGTCGTGCACCGCCCGCTCGGGCCGCCAGCGCTCCAGTTGCGCCGACAGTGCCTGGTCCAGCCCGGTGACGTGCAGGGTTTTGAGCAGCAGCAGGCTTCCGGCGTGGGGCAGCAGCCCGGTGCCGTCGGCGGACGCGGTGATGGTCTTCACGTGGAAAGTGCTTCTTGATCTGGCGTGGACAGAACTCTAGACAAGCCCGACCCTCCCAGCTCAGAAGCACTTTTCTCGTGGAGTCGATCAACCCGCGCGAAATTCACCGCGAAGGCCCGAGGCTAACAAGGGCCCGTCGTGGTCAGCCGCAGGCGGCCGTCGGCGACGGTCCGAACTGCTGCCTTTCCCCAGGCGGGGTCGCCTTCAGCTTGGCGGCGAGGGCGTCCGCGCTGTTGCCTGCCATTTCCTCTTCCAGCCCGGCGTCCGGACCGGCGTCGGCCGCCAGCGTGCGCGCCTCGGCGACGCTCTGCGCACGGCCCTCCATCTCTCCCTGGCCGATGACGTCGCCGTCGAAAGGCAACTCCGAACCCTCACCGAGCCCCATCCACTTCGCGGGCTCCGGAGCGTCGTCCTCGGCGCAGTGCGGCCCTTCCCAGGCGATGGCCAGGATGTACTGGTGCCCTGGCTCGATACGCGGCCGATCGTATATGGCCGTCACGGTCGGACTGTTCAGGTTCCCCTCGGTGAAGGTCCAACCGGACGCGTTGTACTCCCACCCCTTCGGGGCCGTTTGGGCCGCGTCCTCCCGCGACCACAGCACTTCCTTGACCTCCAGATTCACCTTCCGCCCGATCAATCCTTCCCCTCGCTCGATTTCGATCTGGGCGGGCGGGATCGTCTGCTCGGAGGTGGCGTTGACGACAACCACATGGTCGGCGTACGTCACCCAGTCCGTGGCCGTGATGCTGGGCAGGCGGTCGTCTCCTTCGGCCATCACGATCCGGCGCGGCGCGGGTGCACCATCGGCGGCATTTACAGTGGCGACTCCCGCGACGGCGAGAGCCGCGGCAGCTCCGATACCGGTTGCGATATACGCAAAACGCTTCACCGAGGCCCTCCTAATAAGCGCCATTGATGTTCTCCCGGTTATTGGCGCCAAGGTCGTTATGGCCGGTGGAAGGGGTCACCAGACAGCCGAGGCGGGAATCGGTCTTGCTGAGCCGGGGGCTGGCGTTGTCGCCGTGCTGCAGGCCGACGGCGTGCCCGGTCTCATGGCACACTCTCGCGTAGTGGTAAGCCCCGGCGCCCCGAATGCGAATGTACTGCTGATCGCAGTTGTACGGCCGGTCGCCGTCCGCATTGCACCACGTCCTACCGGCCACACTGTCCGGGAGGCCGGTCGAGCCCTCCTGGTAGATGATGTCGGTCTCTCCGCTCCCCTCGAACACCGGCGACGAGTCGTAGTGGAAGGCTAAAGCCGTGGGACGGTACTCTCCGTCAATGGCGGCGTTCACCACCGACCGGTCTTCGGACTCCAGTTTGTATTCGCCGCTGCTGTCCATGTAGAAATAGACCTCGCGGTTGTCGGTCTGACACGGATAATGGCCCATGCCGAGCCAGCAGTTACTGCCGGTCTGCAGGGTCGGGAACATATTGTCGGTGGTGGCGGCCCAGGCCACCCCGACCGCCACCATCAACGGCACGAGCGCCATTGCGATCACACCGGTAACTCGTCGTCGAATGGGCCCGCGACTGAATGCTGACACTCTTCTCCTTCGCGAAGTCATGGAATATGACATGTACCGCGTGATGCAGGTGCCACTCTGGAACATGGGCATGAAACACGTACGGTGCCGCAATACTCCAGCCGCACTTACCGACCTTTGAGTTGTCGTCGCTGGTAGTGGCTTCGACCGGGCGCGACGTACTGGCGTTCAGCATGTCGAAGAACGACGGCAGATCAACTCATTGCGCAGAAGACGTGGGTAGAGCCCGGACAGAAGGAAGTTACGACACCGTTCTTCCGTTCCTCTTCCGTTCCTCTTCCGTTCATTGAGACCCGCAGTGAATGTTGTGCTCTGGCCAACGGCCACCGACGGGGTCCAAGGACTTCCCCAACCTGGTACTGGACAAATAACGGGTCGTAACCGCCCTCAATGAGGTGAGTGACGTAGGAGTGCCGCAGGCAATGCAGGCCGATCTCCGGCGGCAGACCCGCCGCCTCACGGTACTCGGCGAACCTGGCGCCCAGAGGATCCAGCTGCACGCGCGGCGAGCGCTCGCTCGGCCAGAGGGCAGTCCCCCTACGGGATGTCGGGAACAGGTCACGAAACTCGTTCACCCATTGGTCGACTACTCGCACCGACCAGGGAAAGACGGTCGGCACACTGCGCCGCTTGGGCGGACTACCCATCGAACGTAGAGCTCCGCCCAGGTCATGGCCATGTGAGGGCTTCGCGTGGCGTGCGCGAGCTCGGCCACTAGGAGTGGCAAACGCGTGCGGCATGATGATCGGCCGTGCTCCTTCGCCTGGCCTACCTCACCATCACGAACACTTTCGCCGCACTGCGGTTGCTGCCCACGAGCGGTCGGGACAAGGACGTCGAGATCCTCGCCCTGCGTCACCAGATCACCGTCCTTGAACGCCAACTCGGCGCCGACACCAGAGTCAGATTCGCCCCCGAGGACCGAACCTTTCTCGCCGCCCTCCTGACCTCGCTGCCCCGCGAGATCCTGCGCCGACTGCGGCTCCTCGTCCGACCGGACACCGTCCTGCGCTGGCACCGCGATCTGATGAAACGGCGTCACGCCCATACCTGCCGGCCGAAGCGGCACGGGCGCCCGCCCACCGTCCACTCCATCCGCGCCCTCATCCTGCGCCTGGTTAGAGAGAACCCCGGCTGGGGATATCGGCGGGTCCACGGTGACCTCACCACGCTCGGCATCAAGGTCGCACCTCCACCATCTGGGAGATCCTCAAGCAGGAATGCCTCGATCCAGCACCCGAACGGACATCTACTACCTGGGCCGACTTTCTACGCTCGCAAGCTGACGCCCTACTGAATTGCGATTTCATCGAGACCGTTAGCCTTAACGGCCAGCGCCAGTACGTCCTGCCCGTCATCGAGCACGCCACCCGACGGGTGCGCCTGCTCGGCACCACGGCTCACCCGAGGGCGAACCGGGTTCTCCAGGCGATAAGGAACCTGGTGGTGGACCTGGACGATGCGGGCTGCCGGGCGCGCTTTCTGCTCCGAGATCGGGATGGGAAGTTCCTGGCGCTCATGGACGAGGTCCTCGCTGAGGCCAGTATCCAGACGGTGCTCACCGGTATTCGGATGCCGCGGATGAACTCGATCATGGAGCGGTGGGTGCAGTCGTGCCGTCACGAGCTTTTCGACCGCTGCCTCGTATGGAACGAACGCCATCTTCGGCACGCCCTGCGTGAGTACGAACGCTTCTACAACCAGCACCGAGCACATCAAGCCATGAACCAAGCAGCCCCACTGCGTCCCACCCCAGACCCGATCACAGACCCCGAACGAATCATCGACCTGAACATACGCCGACGAGACCGACTCGGCGGCGTCCTCCACGAATACTCACCTGCGGCTTGAACTGCATGGATGGAGTTTTCGGCAGGCGCAATGTCGCTCGATCCGGCGGGGCTGTGACGATGTCGGGGCGCCCTGGCCCACGCTCACCTTCGCCTGCTCGCTGACTCTGGCCAGGCGGGTGTGGCCCAAGCGCAGCGCGGGCGAGCACCGCTACCGCCTGCTCGACCTGGCCAGGGTGGTGTTCCCGGAGGCTGGGCTGTTCCAGAGCGTGGGATTTCCCGAGTACCTGCACGCCGATCCGGTCGAGGATGCCGAAGCGGCGGCGCGGGTGGTGCTGGCCGCGCAGCGGGCGATGGGCACTAATACCCTGGCCGGCCTGTTTGGCGCGGCCGGGCTGGCGTTGTGGCGTTGTGAGCCGGATCGGTGCCAGAGCACCGAGCGGGCCTGGACCTCGCGCCATCCCGTCCGGATCCCGCACCCCTGCGCGATCAGCTATGGGCAGGGGCCGTGGTCGGACGCCCGGCGGCGCGCGGTCTGCCAGGACATCCGTGCGAACTTGCGTGGGAACCCGTTGCTTCTTGAAAGGTGCTAGCTGCTGGCCTCGGTATGACCGCCCCGCCCCCGGGGCAAATGCCGGATTTACTGCGGTCGCAGCGGCCCCGTGACATGCCCTGGCTCCCCGTCTCGAGACTCAGTAGGTGCGGGACGGGTCGGCCGGGTAGACCCCGAGGATCTTCACGTCTGTGGTGAAGAACGCCAACTCCTCCAGCGCGTTCTTCAGGCCGGGGTCCTCGGGGTGCCCGTCAACCTCGGCGAGGAACTGGGTTGCGGCGAAGTGGCCGCCGACCATGTAGCTCTCCAGCTTGGTCATGTTGATGCCGTTGGTCGCGAACCCGCCGAGAGCCTTGTAGAGCGCGGCCGGCAGGTTGCGGACGTTGAAGACGAACGAGGTGACCACCGGGCCCTCGCCGCGCGGTGCCTGCACGAAGTCCGGACTGAGCACCACGAACCGGGTGGTGTTGTGCTCCTCGTCCTCGACGTCGCGGGCGAGGATGTGCAGGCCGTAGATCTCCGCCGCGAGCGGCGGCGCAATCGCCGCCTGGGTCGGATCGCCCGCCTCAGCCACCTCGCGAGCAGCGCCGGCGGTGTCACCGGCGATCACCGGCACCAGGTCGTGCTCACGGATGATCCGGCGGCACTGTCCGAGGGCATGCACATGGCTGTGCACCGCCTTGATCGTGTCCAGGGTCGCACCCGGCGGCGCCATCAGGTTGAACTGGATGCGCAGGAAGTGCTCGCCGATGATGTACAGGTCCGAGGTCGGCAGGAAGTGGTGGATGTCGGCTACCCGGCCGGCGATCGAGTTGTCGATCGGGATCATCGCCAGCTCGGCCTCCCCATTCTGCACCACCGCGAACACATCCTCGAAGGACGCGCACGGCACCGTTTGCCAGTCGGGGTAGTGGTGCTTGCACACCATGTGGGAGTTCGAGCCGGGCTCGCCCTGGTAGGCGATACGTCGTGCGGTCACCCCAGCAGTTTCCCACGCAGCCGGGTGCGGGAGCTCGACGCCGCCGAGCGGACCCGGGAGCGCCTGCAGATCGCCCGCGAGACCGTACTGGGACCGGCTGGCGAGGACGGCATCCCAGGGCCCGGGCCACTGCCGCCGGGCTGCCCCGAGATTCTTGCGAAGCGCAGGAATTCCGGCAAACCGACGCACACCTTTGGCAGCGTGCATGGTCTGCCGCCTATTGACCTGGCCAAGCATGCCCATCATGGCGGGGACGGTCTCCGCTCCGCTCCTGACGTTGTTCTGCGTTCATCGGCGCCAGGTGTCATTACGATGCGCGGCCACCAACATTGATCTGCGCCCCAACGTGCGGTTTCCCTGGCGCTGTGGGGGCGGTGAGTCGTTGTACGAGGTCGTCCCGGGCAGCGGCTGGCTTTCCGGCTTGCCCGATCCGGTAGGCGAGTTGGTGCCGGTGGTCGGCGTGTGCGGGTGTTCGGTGCCGAGTGTGCGGGTCGGTGTGTGGACAGCAGATCGGCGAATTGGTCACGGGCCGAGTGTCCTGAGTTCACTTACATTTCGGTGCCAAATCGACTGCGCTGGGTAGACCTTCGCCGCCTGCTGCGCGTGTGCTTTTCGGAGGCGCGATCGCCGAGGCGGCGGGGGCATGCCCGCGGTGAGAGCGTGAGGGCGGGGCGAAAGAGGCCATCATGGCGAAGCGGGGCACACCGGCGTGATGTCTTGTCATCGAAAGGCGCTCGAAAGCCCCGCCACGGACAGCGCAGGCGGCGCTGGTGGTTCGCGCCCTGGGCGAGCCTGGCCGCGGCGGCATCGCCGGGTACACCCAAGGCGGCTGGCCCGCGGCGGCCGGCGGCGCCGCGGGCGGCGTCAGGGCGTTGTTCGGTGGTGCACACATCGCCACCGCCCAGCAGCGCCGCATCCAGCGCGCTGAGCGGGAGCGGCTCCTCGAAACCCTGCACCACCCCGGAGCCTCCCGGAACGGCAGCATCGGCGAACTGCTCGATGGCCGCTGGTCGCCCATGCCGCTACGCGGCCGGAAGTCCCAGCTGGCTCTCATGAACGCCTGACTCCACGACGAGCAGGCCCCGGCGATACTGGTCATCACCGGCATTGCCGGCGTGGGCAAGACCGCCCTGGCCCTCGCTTCGCCGACGCCCAGAACGCCGACCCCCGGCGCCCTGACGCCTGGGCTCGCGGCTGGCTCGCCGACAACGCCGGCGCGGCGATCGTCGCCACCGCAGCCCATTGCGGCGATCCCGCCCTGGTCCTCATCGACAGTGCGGCCTCCCGCCCGGACATCATCGATCTGCTGCGCACCCTGGCCAGCCACCAGCGGGCGCAGCCTGGACCCTCTGGCCGTCGGCCACGTCGCCGACGTTTCACCAGGGGCGGCTCCGGCGACAGCACGCCGATCCGGCTGCTGCTGATCGAACGCGACATCGCCGCAATCAACGTCCTCACCGAACGGGTCGATACCGGCGACAAGGGCCTGCTGGAACAGTGCGCCACCCTCGAACTCGGGCTGCTCGGCGAGCTCGAGGACTGGCGTCGCTGGTTCTCCGAAGCCACCCAAGCCTTCGCGACCGCGATGGACCGGCCCACCCCGCCGCCGCCCTCCGCCGGGTGGAGACCCGACACCACCCAGCCACTGGTGTACCTGATGGCGCAAGCCCTGCTGAGCGTGCTCGACCCCGCCGGGTTTCCCGACCCCCGCGATGGCACGCGCCGCTCCTGGACGCTGACGCCGCTGCCGCAGGTGATGGACGCTCTGGTGGACCACGAGGCCGCCTGGTGGCGGGCCACCCGCCACGTGCCCGGCACCGGCGTGGCCGACCTGACTGACCTGCTCGCCCGCCGGGTCGTCGCTCTGGTGTGCCTGCTGTGCCCGGCCAACCGCGACGACACCGTCGCGATTTTGCGCCGCATTCCGGAACTGGCCGGCAGCAGCGCTGAACGCCGGGCGGCCATCACCGACTGGGTGCGCCGTCTCTACGGAAGCTCACGCGCCGTAAGCGTCGGCACCGGCCACAAACGATGATCACCATGCCGGGGCGTGTGCGGGTAGCTCCCGACCTGCTCAACGACCACCTCATCGTCACCGAACTGCGTCACGAGCCCGCACTGCGGCCCGCCCTCTTGCACGGCCTGTCCGACGGTCGCGCCGGATGGGCGCTGCAGACGCTGGCCCGCGCCGCCCACACCTATCCCGAGGCCGCAGACTGGTTCGCCGCCTCCTGGACGAACATCCCCGCCTGGTCACCTTCGCGGCGCTGACCGCCGCGGCCAGTTCCGCCCGCTCCGCGTTGGACCGGCACCTGGCCGCGCGCATCCGCGCCGGCGGACTGCCGGTCGGGCAGCTCGCGGAGCTGGACGCCATACTGCCGGACAATGCCCTGCCGCACACCCAGCTCGCCATCGCAGAAGCGCTGAACCACCACTACGTGACCGGATCCAAGTTGGCTCTGGCCCAGGCCGTCTCTCGCCTGGCTCTCGCGTTACAGCTAGTCGGCGACCTGCATCAGGCGCGTGCTGTCCCCAACGCAAGCCGCAACCGGACCGCCCGCCCTCATCGACCTGACCAACCAACGAGTACACCGCAGAGGCATCCTCGGCCTCATCAACGAGTACCAGATCGCCAGCTGAAACCACCGAGAATCCGCAGGTCAAAGTCCTATTATTGAGCCCCACACGGTTATGGACTGGGCTCCGCTCATGTGGCTGGGAACTTCCATGGGCGGCATGATCGCGCAGTGGTTGGGGGTGCACGCGCCGGACCGGGTCCGGTCTTTGACGGTGATGTCCAGCTCGCCGATGGGGCATGATCTGAGGCCGGTGTGGGCACGGGCGCTGGCCGGGGAGCCGGCCGACCCGGATGATCTACCGCCGCCGTCGCCGGCGTTTCTCGCGCATAGGGCCGCCGGGCTGCCGCCGGGAGTGGAGTCCAACGTGGCCTTGTTCCGGGTCTTCAACGGGCCGGTTCGGCCGTTCGACGAGCCGGCCGCCCGGACGTTGCTGGAGCTGGCGCTGTCGCGGGCTACCGACCCGGCGACCGCTGCCAACCATAGCCGGGCCGCGTGGACGGACGCCCCTGACCTGCTCGCCCCGCTGTCGTCGATCACTGCTCCGACCTCGATCGTGCACGGCGACCAGGATCCGGTCTATCTGCTCGGTCACGGCGAGGCCCTGGCGGCCGCGATTCCGGGCGCGGTACTGCACGTCGTATCCGGAATGGGCCATGTCATGACTTCGCCCGGCCTGCCCGAGGAGGTCGCCGACCTGATCCGGCTGTGATCCGCCTTGCGGGGGCGGGCGGTACAGGCGTTCGGATCGTCCTCACAGTAGCCGCAAACAACGTGCTCGCCCGCAGGCGTTGTCGTCGCCACGGTTCTGGTGACCGTGGCATGGCCGTTCACCAGGTCCACCTCGTCTCCGGCTAACGATGTGGGCCGTCGATGATGCCTTTCGTGCGCATCATCCGACTCCCGACCTACGCCCCAAAAACTGAACCCCGTCGAGGGCGTCTGATCTTCGCTCCGCCGGGGGTTAACCAACCTCCTCGTCGCCGACCTGACCGGCCTCGTCCGCGTCGTCAAGCGCAAGCTCAAGAAGATCCAGTATCGGCCGCACCTGCTCACCCTCGAGACCCCGGCAGGCCCATGGCCGACTCTACGAATTCAACCTGTGTAGCGGGAGATGATCCCACCCAAGCACCTACAGTAAGACCGCCCGCACTCCGCGTCAGCACCGCGTCCGAGGCGGCAGGCGGACCCGGCCGATGGTGATGCAGGACAGCGACCCGAAGCTCCTGGGCGCCGCACCCGAGGTTACGGCAGAAGAGCTCGACAGTTGCCGCTCTACTGGAGAGATCATGGACCTCCCATCGCCTGCCTGCGCTCGGCGGCCATCCGCCTGACGCGTTTTGTGCGCCCCGCTTGGGCGAGGATGTCCAGCATCGCGAGGTCCGAACTTGTCGCCGCCAACCGTTGTTGCATCCAGTCCGACCAATCGTCGGGCACACCGGTCGGTCCGCCCGCCAAGAAGTCGAGGTCTCTTACCCGTGCCTCAGTATGCTCCCGGTCCTCCCCCGGCGGCACGAGCTCGATCCACTCCTGCCGCTCGCTCGCGCCCACCGCCTCCAGCGCACGCAGAACCACGGCCAGCGCCATCCCCCGGTCGGGCTCATCAGCGAGGGCATCGCGGAGCAACGCCAGGCCGCGCTCGTCCATATCGTCCAGAGCGTGCAGGTACAGCCTCCACCGCCGGTGAGCCTCATGGTCCTCCGGCGTGGACCAGGCTCCCGCCTCCTGGAACGCCTCACACCCGTCATGCTCGAAACGGACCTGGCCGTCGAAGGGTGAAGCCGGGTTCGCGCACGCGCCGTAGTCTCTGCCCAGTTCCCCGGAAAGCGGCAACCAGAACCGGCAACTGCCGCACTGCTCGTAGTACCACTGCTCCCGATAATCGGGATCCTCGGTACGCCGATGCCGCTCCGCGATCCACCGCCGGTGGATCGCGGAAAGCTCGGCTGAGTTCGGGCCGGCGTGGCCGGGAATGCCTGTCATTTGCCGGTGATGATCCTCAGGATCGCCGCGAAACTACTGATCTTCGAGTTTATCTGGATCGCGTTCCGTCCGAAACCGCCATCCATTTGCCGCCCGCGATCCCGAGTCACCACCTTCGCGCCGAGTTGCTCGGCGAGCCGAGCGAGTTCCGGGTCCTTCGCGCCCTTGAGGCCCATCTCCTGGACACTCCGGGCGTCGAATCCCTGCTTTCGCAGGAAGGCGGCCAGGCCGGGAGAGAGGTTCTCGTCGACGAGCAGCCGCTCGCCCACCCCGCTGAACCCGGCCTTTTTCGCCAGGGCCCGCTTCATCGCCGCCGCGAGATCGCACGACGGGTTGTCGTTGTGAACCAGGACGTCGGTGCTCGCCGCCGCCACGTGGTAGGTGTGCGGGCCCGCGACGGTGAGGTTGTAGACGTCCTGCTTAGCGCTGGTCCACTTGGCGACCGCCGCGACCTGGACGTGCGTACCGGCTCCGGTCTTGAGCCACATGCCTGGCGACAGCCGGGTGGCGCCCACCCATGCCTTCAGATCCTCCACCCAGAACGGGTGTTCGGCGGTCGCGATCACCACTCCCGAGCCGTCCTCGGTCCGGACTGAGATCCGCACCAGGTTCTTGGCGCCCTCGCCGGTGATACGCGCCAGCACGGGCTGGGCCGACCTTTCGCCCGTTTCCGGATCGGTCGCCAGGACATGATCGCCCACGTCGACGTCTTCGATCGGCTTGGTGCTTCCGTCAGCCATCACGACCAAGGTGCCGGGAACGAAGCTGTTGCAGTCGCCTAATTCCTTGGTCGCCGCTTCCCTGACTCGCTCGGCGATCTTGAGTTTGTCCTTCGCCGCGAGCCAGTTCTTGAAGGCGCTGATGGCGTCGCCGGCATGCTTCCAGACGCGTTTGCCTAGCTCATAGGCCTTCTTCCACTTCCAGGGCAGGGCGTACTTCGCCGCGAGCTTGCCGGCGAGGCCGCCTGCCAGCGAGCCGAGGATGTTGAGTGCGGTCTCTCCGCAGGCTCCCAGGTCTCCGGTGGTGAAGCACTTGATTCCGGCGGTGATGCCGAGTTCGTCGGCCGCGATCTTCGCGATGCCCAGGACGGCGTCGATGAGCGCCTTGAGCTGCCGTTGCACTTCGTCCTGGGCGGCGCGCACGGCGGCGTCCGCCTCCTGCTTGCGCTTGGCCTTGCATGCGACGCTCTTGGGCTTGGCACACGCGTCAGCGGAGCCCGCGTCGTCGATCACTTTCAATCCCGTGGGGTCGGAGGCGCCCACGGGATTGTTGCCGGCGTAGGAGTAGGGATTGGTCCATTGCGGTTTGGTCAAGTCCAGGAGCGGGTCCGTGGACACGAACTTGGCGATCGCAGGGTCGTAGTAACGGGCCGACAGGTAATTCAGGCCGGTGGCCGAGTCCTCGACCTTGCCGAGGAAACCCCTGTCGGTAAAGGGCAGATCATCGCCTCCGCGCCGCTGCCCGTAGGGAAGGTAACGCTCGCGGGAGACCTGACCTGTGCTGTCGTTCACGGCGAGCTGAGTGGACCCATGCATGCCCGAGGCCAGCCACTGGATGCCGCCCGAGGTCCGCATCGCGACCACGGCGCCGTCAGGACCGGAGTAATAGCGGGTGGCCTTGGCGATGCCACCGGTCGCACGTACCTCCATGCCGCCGAGGTAGAGGGTGGAGGAGCCGTCGGGGTCGCGGCGAATGAGCCGCTCGCCTTCGGCGTCGTAGACCATCGACGTCTCGGCGCCGTTGACGACGGCCTTGTCCATCTGCCCCAGGGCGTTCCAGGTGAACGTGGACTGCTTGCCGTCGACCGTGCGGGCGACGAGCTGACCGGCGGCATCGTAGCCATAGGTGTCGGTGCGGCCGGGGCGGGTGATGGAGGTGACGGCATTGGGCCGGGTCGCGGACGCGCCCGGTGTCGGGTAGCCGTAGGTGGAGGTGACACCGTTGTCGGTGACGGTCTGGAGGTTGCCGACCGGGTCGTAGGTGAATGACTGGTTGTACGGGTCGATGCCCTGGCCGTCACCGCCCGTGCACGTGGCACTGGCGGTGGTGAAGGCGGTGGTCAGACGGTCGAGGCCGTCGTATCCGAAGCACTCGTACTGACCGGCCGGGGTGTCCTGGATGCGGGTGAGCTGGCCGCCCTTGTTGTAGGTGAAGGTGTCGTCCTGGGCGATCTGCGAGCCGGAGGTCGTGGTGAGACGGCTGAGCCAGCCAGTGCCCTCGTCCCAGGTGTAGGTGCGCTTGACCTGGGAGTTGGCCCCGTAGGAGCGCTCGTTGAGCCGCGCGGTGGCAGAGAAGACCGTTTCCTTGACGTAGGTGGTGCCACCGCCGTAGTCGGAGGTGAGGTCCTTGACCAGCCCGAGATCGGTGTAGCCGAAGGTGAGCGTCTCGGATGCCAGATCGCCCTTGCCGGGCATGCCCTGGCGGATCAGGTTGCCGGCCGCGTCGTAGCTCGCGGTGAACTCGTACTCGCCCTCCAACGCCCCCTCGGTGGCCGGGATGCTCAGCTTGGTGCCGGTCGCCCGGTAGGAGTTGTCGTACGAGGTGATGGCATCGACATAGGCGCTGGAGCCGGAGTAGCGAATGGCGGCCGTGGGATGCCCCTTGGCAATGGAGTCATAAGTCCATTCAGCGAGCCTGGTTCCCGTCTGCGGCTCGCCTGACCATTGGCTGACGCGCCTGCCCAGATCATCGTAGACAGTGGAGACCTTGCCGCCGTTGCCGTCAATGGTCCATGACGGCCGGCCTGCGGCGTCGTAGCCGTACGAGGACGACCCGGCGTCGGGGTCGGTAGCCGCCGTGCGGCGGCTGAGCCAGTCGTACGCAAACGTGCGGCCGTTGCCGTTGGCATCGGTGATCTTTGAGAGGTTGCCGGCCGCGTTGTAGCTGTAGGTGGTGTCGTGGTGAGTGGTGCCGTCCTTCCACTCCTCAGTCTTTACGGTGCGGTCGAAGACGTCGGAGACGGTGACGGTCTTACCACCGACCGGCGGAGCGACCTCGATCCGGTCCAGGCCGGGGTAGGCGGTCGTAGTGCGGCGAAACTCGGTGGCCAGGTGGTAGTCGATGACCGCAGTCGGGCGTTCCATGCTGTCGTAGACGGTCTTGGTCCACGACGGGAGCGCGGTCAATGACGGGTTCAGCAAGCCGCTGCCGGGGGCTCCCGTGTTGTGCACCGGTTGGGAGGACGCCGCCTGGAGGCCGCGAGTGTCGTAGGCGGTCACCAGGACCACGCGGCCACCGGCCGGCGAATCGGTCTGGGTTTCACGCGACCGGCCGAAGCCGTCCTCGTAGCTGTAGGTGGACAAGTATGTCGTGCCGCGCAGCAGTTTGCGCAGCGTGGTCTTGGCCGGAGCGGTGGGCTGGCCAAGGTTGCCGTCAAAGGGAATGTCGTAGGCGACGGTCGCGGTCGGGGTGCTGCGTGGCTGACCGGGCTCCCAAAGCGCCGACGCCCGTCCGAGTGCGTCGTAGCCGACTTCAGTGGTCTTGTTGTTGGCGTCGACGAGCTTGGTGGGTAGGCCATTGCGGTGCGAGGACGTGGTGGTGACGGTGTGGCCGAGCGGGTTGGTGACCGTGACTCCCTGGTACGGCCATCCCATCGCAGGCTGGTAGGTGGTGGTGGTGACCTTGCCCATGGCATCGGTGGCAGTCAGCGGGCGGCCGTAGTCGTCGAAGGTGCCCTTGGTGACCGAGATCGACGTCGCACTGGCGTAGGAACGCGTCTCGGTGACGTTGCCGTCGGAAGGGGTGTTGGTGGCCGGGTCGGTGCCGCCGTCATACAAGGTGATGGACTTGCCGATCAGCGTGCCGCTGGTGCAGCTGTCGCCGGAGCGCTTCTCGGCCACTGAGGGCAGGCTGGTGATGCCGTTGGCCGGGTTGCGGGCGTACGTAATGCTGGTGCAGGTGTTGTCGGTGGCGATGGAGGTGTCGCCGTAGTCGTTGACCGTGATGGGCTGGCCGTCGCCGTTGTAGAGAGTGCGCTGGTCGCTCCAGCGCCAGGTGCCGCCGGTGACCAGTTCGCGGGTGCGTTCGCGGGTGCGGTGGACGAAGGCCGGGTCCAGGACGCCGGGGCCGGTGCCGGTGGAGGCGACCTGGTATTCGTAGCGGGTGGATTCGGCCTCGGTGTAGGCGCGCGGGTCGGTGGCGGTCAACTTCCAGGTCTGCTCCTGCAGCAGCTGGCCTTGCAGGGCGAGGGAGTCGGTGGCGGTGGTGCCCTCGAAGGTGGTGATGGTGGCGCCGTCGATGCCGCGGTAGAAGGTGTCGGAGGTGACGGTGTAGCCGTTCGGATCGCTGCCGGAGCCGCGGGTGGTGCGGACGGTGCCGTAGCCGCGCCAGTCGCTGCCGCTGGGGGCCAGATCGGGCTGGGCGAAGAAGAGCGGGTTGGTCCAGCGCGGCCCGCCGAGGTAGTCGTAGCTGGTGACCATGTCGGGCGAGCCGCCGACCAGGTCACGCTCGACCACCTTCATCGCGAGCTGTTTGAAGAAGCGGCCCCAGCTCTCGTAGCCGGTCTCCTCGTTGTAGTCGTAGTCGACCTTGTAGCAGTCGCCGGTGCCGTCGGGTAAGTAGCTGGTGCCGTCGCGGCCCTTGCCGCCGCCGCACGGGTCGGCCTGGCCGTAGGTGACCTCGATCCGGCCGCCCATCCCGTTGCCGATCCCGGCCACCCGGGGCACCATGCGCCAGGACAGGAAGTCGGTCCAGTCCGACCAGTTGTCGTAGTCCATCCGGCCCGCGACCATGGTGGCGTCGAAGCTCACCGGTGGCAGCTTCTGCGACGTCGTGCCGGCCAGGCCGGTCTGCTGCACGCTGTCCAGCCACAGCACCGGGTCATAGGCGGGGCCGAAGTCGGTCCGGGTGTAGACCCACCGGTAGCGGAAGTCGGTACGCGTGTCCGGCTCCCACGCCCCGCTGGTGGGGTTCTTGGATTCGGTGAGGATCGAATCAAGCTTGCGAGTGGAGTAGAAGGCGATCGCGTCGTTGGTGGTGCACGTGGGACCGCAGGTCAGGTCGGTCGGCACGTCCAGGCCGCCGCGGTCGGAGGTGGTGAACGTCATCCGCGAGGTCGGCGTGCTCCCGCTCACCTGGGTGTTGTGGCCGTAACTGATCTGCTTGAGGAAACCGCCCCGGTCGTACGGCAGCGCCCGGTAGACCTCATAATCGCAGCCGGGCATGCAGAAGTAGTTGGTCTCGCGTTCGTAGGTGTAGTCGATGACGTTCTCGTTGGCGTCGATCGACTGGTCCAGGTTCCACCGCCACACACCCGCGCAGGTGGGCGGGATCATGTCGTTGAAGTACCGGTCAGAGCACGGCTCGCCCCGCTGGTTGCCGATGTACTGCAGCTGCCACTGGGCGTCCTTGGTGTAGCCGAAGCGGTGCACCTGCCCGTCGGAGGAGGTGACCTTCCAGTACTCCAGCCCGTCGGCGCCGCCGGTCAGTTGCTCGATCTTCCAGCCGAAGTCCGGCACCGTCTTCCACAATCCGCTGGTGCGGTCCTTGACGATGGAGGCCGAGCGGCCGGCCAGGTTCAGCACCAGCTCCGACTGCGTGTAATCCTTGGTGACATCGGTCGCCAGCTCATCCGGCGACTCCCAGCACACTGCCGAAGCGTAGGGGCCGTTCTCGTCGGCGTACCAGATCAGTTCGGCGGTGTCGGGGTCGTACTCGTTCCGGGCCGTACAGCGGCGGTACTTGCGCTCGATGAACCCGGCCGACAGGTTCCAGCCGATCCCGGTCACGCCGGACTGGTTGTTGGTCCAGTTGCCTTCGCCGTCCACGGAGGAGGCGTCGTACTGCAGCGACAGGTTCGGCCCGTTGCCCACCGGCGACGGTGCCTCCGGCAGGGGGTAGTCGTAGGAGAACCCACCGCCCGAGGTGCCCGCTTGCCAGGTGCCCGACGGCTTCAGGTCGGTGGCGCCGAAGTTGCCGTCCGGGCCGGTCATGCCGGCCGCCAGCACGTACACCGAGCCGGACGTGAACGCCTGCGCCGCGCGGGCGTCGGCCGCCTTGGTGTCCTTGCCGGTCTGGCTCTTCGACGGCGTCAACGGGGCCGCCTTGCCGGACGCGGGGTCGGTGTCGATGTCGGCGGTCAGCGTGCCGGTCTTGATGTCGTTGTGCGCCTTCACCTGCTGCGGCCGCACCACGCAATCGCGCGGGCGCGGGATCGTCAGCGCACACGCCGGCACACGGAGCACCTGCAGACGGGTGGCGAAGTTGCCGCCGTAGGCGTCACGGAAGCCCGCGTACGAGAACTCTGCCCGCACCTTCCCGGCGCTCTGGCCGGTCAGCCGGGCGGCGATGCCCACTCCGCCGAGCTTCCGTACGGTGTCGGCAGGCAGCGTCTCCACCTTCACCGTGCCGACGTCGGCGGCGCCCTTGACCTCGGAGATCCGGACCGGCAGCCCGCCCGCCGCAACCGCCTTCGCGCCAGGATCCACCTCAGCGGTACCCGGCTGCGGCCACACCGGCTCCTTACGCTCGACCTGCGGCTGGGACTCCTCCGCCCCCTTGGCCACCTTCTCCTTCGCCACCGGACGACCGTCCACCGACGTCTCCGGATCCGGCCCCTCCACCGACGCCGCCGCCGGAACCACGAGGTTGTCCGGCACCCCCAACCCGGAAATCAACACCGCCATCGCCACCGCGATGACCAGCACCATCGTCCGTAACCGCCGCCAGACCCGCATGTCGCCACCTCTTCAAGGCACGCTGACGCAGACCCCGAGAATAGGGCCGAGTTTGTGCCATAAGGACTTGATAAAGACGATCGTTTGGATCGTGATCGACGATCACCACATGGTCAATACCTAAATATCGACAATGAGTATTACGGAATGTTGCCTTCGCGATTCACAGCGAGACCAACTCCATGTCAACCAACTCAATACGCCAGACGGGGCCCGCCTGTGTGATATGCATCACATCTGTGTCGACTGCCGAAATGTAGAACATATGTAGAGGCAGCCTATACGACCGCTAAGCTCGGCCCACCACATCCCCGATTGCCCGAGTGGAAGCTTGAGGCCACGATTCAAACGTTCCAGAACACTCGCATCCGAAGCGGAAGCACCTCGCGCTCGCACTCACCACGAACGTCGTTCTGACCAGACCAAACAGCAGTCAAGCGACGAGCGACAAAGGCCATTATTGAATGCTTTTCATCCTCACGCTGCCTGCCCAGCTCGGTGATTCTGAAGGACAGCGATGGCCTTGCACAGGTGGCCGGCCTTGCTGGGGCTGCAGCGTAGCTTGCGAAGGATCTTCCAGCTCTTCAGCTGGGCGTTCGCCCGTTCACCGGGACCCCGAAGCTTGGCGTGGGCGCGGTTGGCCTGCTTCTGGGATTCGGGCTTGTTCTTGCCCTTGTACGGAGTGCGGACCGGGCCTTCGGCTCCCTGATACGCCGTGTCGGCCAGGGTGATGATCCCGGCCTGCTCCAGTGCGCGCAGGATGCCCCAGATCCGGGCGGCGATCAGGTCGTGGGCTTTTCCGGGCAGTGCTCCGGAGGTCCAGAGGATGGCGCCGTTCGGTGAGGCGATGACCTGCACGTTCATGCCGTGCACCCGGCGCTTGCCGGAGAAGTACGGACGGTCTGCGGCGATCCGGTCGGTGCGGATCAACGTGCCGTCGAGCACCAGGTAGTGCAGCCCGTCCCGCTTCGCTTTGCGCAGCGCCTGCTGCCCCGGGTTGAGCAGCCGCCAGGCCGATCCGATCGCCTTGCGGTGCCGGCGGATCACTCCGGCGACGTAGTTCAGCGTTGAACGCGACAAATCGACGGCGGCGCGATAGAAAAGCATCCGAGGCCCCTGGCTGTGACGGATCTGGTTGTGGTGATCAATCCATCTACCAGGGGTTTCTTACGTCGTCAGGCGAACACCAGGCTCGCGATCATGCTGTGACCAGCAACCCGCCACCAGGGGATGTAAAGCCTCACTGTTGCTGAACGCCGCGTCCGCGCTGGGGCCGGGGGGTCAGCATCCGGCCGCAGGCATTGTCACTGCGATTTCTCCTGTGAATACGAGGCCATCCTTGGGAGAAAGACGCGGCGATGTTGATCACTCTGAGGGCGTCTGGAGCAGGCGAGCACGCATGGAGCACCATGACCCTAGAACTTCATTCCGCCCAGGGCTCAGCCTCACGTTACTCGAGGTCAGCATCATGAGTGCGAGCTATCCTGCGGGATTCGAACACGTGGCCATCGGATTAGGCGGTCGATGCCCCAGGATCCTTGGGCCGACCCCGTCGAGACAAGGGACAGAGAGTTCCGCACATGTTTCGTAAATCATTGGCAATGCGCCACGTTTCGATAAGCCAAGCGTTGCCCACCAACGCCGTCGAACACAAAAACTAGATCAAGCATCATCTCGACTCGTCTTGACAACGTAGCATCGGATTTACGAGCACAGCGGCCATCAGATTAGAAGCAAGATCCTTTAGTGTCGCGCCGTGCCGTTGGGTGACGTTTCGTGCCACCTCAATGCGTTTTGCGTGTCAGGCAATGCCGGGTTCTGACGGCGCATGACGGGGCGTACGAGCACGCACCGAGCCTACCGGCCCACCATACCCATCGTCCCCTCAGCGGCGCTTGGACTTGCCTTACCGCTCAAGAGCCTGTCGGCCAAACGCATGATGCGGTGACGGGTTTCACGGGGTGAGATTGAGCGGTGTGGTGGCCATCAGCGACCATTTGCTGTCGGAGAAGTACGAGCCGTTGTCGTCCGTCCAGACGATCACCGGCCGTCCCTCCCGGTCGAGCGTCATGGCCAGGCCGTCGCCAGGCCCGTTTGCGCATCCCGCTCACCGCGGTACGAGCGCAATGGCCATCCGCGCAGGTGGCGAGCATGACGTACGGGCGGCGGGCCTCCTGGTAGGCCACCAGGACGCGCCCCGCCCGATCAATCACCGGCACCGGCGGTGCGTACGACTCACCGGACAGCGTGACCGTGACGTACTGCGCGCAGTCCCGGGTACGGCAATCGACATACTTGATCGCCGAATCCCGAATGTCCCGATACGCCAGCACCGTCCGGCCGTCCGAGCGCACCGCCACCGCCACGGCGTGACGCGGGCTGTACTGGGTCGGCTCGATCGTCTGGGGCGCCACCGGCCGGGTGACGCGCGGGCGCGCGCAGGCGGGGTCCTCGCACGAGACCACGTGGACCGCGCCGGTTCTGCTGTCCATCCGCGCGACCACCGGACGATCGTCAGCGCCGACCGCGACGGACAGGGTCTGCGGCTCGGGACCGAAACCTCCCGAGGGGACCCGCGCCACCTCCCGGCTGACCGGGCGCGGATATCAAGCGTTGTCCACCGGCCAGCACATTCACCCGCCGGTGGACGACGTGGCCAAGATCCTCGCTGCGGGCGGCCGGGTCTACTTTGACCTGCCGTTTTGGCTTCGCGAGGCGGCCCACTTCAGGCCGTCTCCATCGCCTCGACCAGGACGCGCCAGCCGCGCATGAAGTGCTCGCGCTCTTGGCCTGAGAGCGCCGCCAGGGCGGCGTGCACCGGCTGGAGCTGCCGCTGGACCAGCGTGACCACGGCCTCTCGGTGGTCGGGGTGGATCGTCAGCAGCGTGCGGCGACGGTCCACCTCATCCTCCTGGCGCGCCACCAGGCCGCCCCGGGACAGCTCATTGACAAGCTGGCTGGTCAGGCCGGGTTGAGCGCCAAGTGCCGGGCCAGCTCTCCGACCGCCAACGGGCCGTGCACGGCGATGACGATCAGCGGGGTGAGGTGGCGGAGCCCCAGCCCGGCGGGGATGACGACCGGCGGACCGGTTCGGCGTGACGGACGGGGCGGTGCTCATCAGGCCAGACGGTTTTGTGGCGGCCCGGTGGCGCGAGGCTCCGGAGCGACCTCGCGAGGCGCTGCGTCTCGCCCTCACCTCCTAAACAAGGAGACCTCCGCCCAAATCACCCCCGAGCACGACCTCTGCCGACCGACGACGCGTCCGCTGATGTAGTACGCCTTCGGGACCGTCGCCCTCACAGCGGCTTCTCGCGCAAGATCATCGTTCGCAAAATAAGCACTAAGGACGCAAGACGCGCTTCCGGCGGACCTGCAAGAAGCCCGCCAGAAGCCCCCGCTGGTCGCATGATGTGTATTTCATCCACGTCCGCGGCCTGCCGCTGGCCACCACCGCCAGTAAGACCGGCAAGGCTAGCCGTGTTGTCATCGCCCGTGACGACCTCACCAACCCCGACAGCACCTGAAAGCCCACGAAACGGTGCGACTGGGCAGTTGGGCAGCGCGGAGCCGGCCGGCCCAACGCGCCATGTAGTTAAGTGACGTACTCACCCGTCCTCGCTCGTGGACGGTTCGGCAATGGGCTACACACATGCCACAGATGATCGCTTCGTTGCAGGTCCGTGTCATCGGGCGCCAGTTGCCACAGGCGGGGAAGCCGCCGGGCGGTGGCGGGTCTGCCAGACGATGACGTCGACGGCGCCGCCCTTACATCGCACCTTGGCACACCAGGTCCTCACCGAGGCGCCGAGGCTGCACTGCCGCGACTGACTGACCCGACCGAGTGCGTGGTCTCGGCGTCAGGAGTCCAAACTCCAGTCGGTCTTCGCCCGCTCCAATACCTCCTCCAACGAGTCGACCTCGGCCAGGACGTCGATGGCGGTCTCGCAGGCGCGAGCGGCCCACGCGGCACCGACACCGGTCCCAATGTGGCTGCTGGAGGTAGTTGGGGCGACCACTTGCGACAGCAGGCGAAGGGTGGTCTCCTTGGGGTTGGCGAACGCGATGAGGACCATCTCAGCCAGGGTACGGGGGGCGCCTTCAGGCCACATCTTGGCGGTGTCGCCGACCCATCCGCGGATCGACCTGACGGTGGGGAGATCTCCGCAGTCGTCGGCCGCGCTCTCCCACAGTGGCTCGCGGGGGTCGGATGGGAGTAGCAACATGAGCCGGACAAGCCGCTCCGCGGCGGGGAGCATCTTCTGCACGCGCGTCCCTCCAAAGAGGCAGGTGTAGGCCTCCCCAATGCCGTTTAGTCAGCGATCTTGCTGGTAGCGTCGCTTGGTGATCTTGAGTGGTGTGTTGGGCGGTCCGGGTCGGTTGACGGATCTGGTGGCGGTCGGCGCGTTGACAGCGCTGATCCCCCGCCAGGTCCTGGACGGGGCCATTGCCACACACGAGTGCCGGGAGCGTCGGGTTCGCAAGCTGCCCGCGCACATGGTCGTCTATCTCCTGATCGCATTGTGTCTGTTTCCTGACGATGACTACGAGGAGCTCGCCGAGAAGCTGACCGGGATGCTCGCGTTCGTGCCGGGCTCGCGGTGGGAGCCGCCGACGCGAGGGGCGGTGACTCAGGCCAGGCAGCGCTTGGGCGCCGAGCCGGTCAAGGAGGTGTTCGAGCGTGTGGCCCGCCCCGCCGCCTCCGCGACGACGGCGGGTGCGTGGCTCGGCCGTCGGCGGCTGATGGCGATCGACGGATTCGTGCTCGACCTGCCCGATACTCCGGCGAACCCCGAAGAATTCCCCAAGGACAGCGCGGGCGGGTATGAGACCGCATTTGCGCAGGCCCGGGTCGTGGCCATCAGCGAGTGCGCCAGTCACGCAATCGTCGCGGCGGACGTGTCGGGCTGCTGGGACGGTGAACAGACCTTGGCCTACTCCCTGTACGAGCGGCTGGAGGAGGACATGCTGCTGCTCGCCGATCGCGGCTTCTACAGCTTCTACGCCTGGGGTCAGGCCCGCCGTAGCGGCGCCCAGTTGCTGTGGCGGGTGCAGGCCGGGCTCCGCCCGGACTGGCTGCGCGACCTGGAGGACGGATCCTGGCTCGCGGTCATCACCAACCCCGTGGTCGGCCTGCACAAGTCGCAGAAGGCCCGGCTGCGTGAAGACGCCCGCCAGGGCCGGCCCCTCGACCCCGACCGAGCGGTGATCGTTCGGGTGGTCGACTACACCGTGCCCGACCGTAAAGGCGACCACATCCGGCTGATTACCAGCATCCTCGATCCGGCCGAGGCCACTGCTGAGGATCTGGCCCATTGCTACCATGATCGCTGGGAAGCGGAAACCGGCATCGACCAGCTGAAGACGCACCTGCGCGGGCCAGGCCGGATTCTACGGTCCCGCACTCCCGACCTGGTGCGCCAGGAGATCTGGGCCTATCTCCTCATCCATTGGGCCGCGGCCACCCTGATCTGCGTCGCGGCCACCACCGCAGGGACGGACTGCAAGGTGCGAAGTGGCACCGACCAGACCAAGGACGTCTCCGAGTGGTATGCGAAGCCCGACTCCCAGTACATCGTTCGGGCGATGCCGCCTGACGATCCGACGAAGAACAACTGGTGCTAGATCGAGCCGCAGGTCGAAATCTTCGACGATCCTGAGCGGCCGGACGTCCCGATGAGGTTCTATTTGTGGAGTCAGATCGTTAAGGACGAAAACGGCGACGACCGTCGTGTGCGCCGGAAGGGCGATACCATCAACGCCCAGAACGGAGATCAGGCCGCGGTGCCGCTATTCCGCTGCGACTGGAAGAAGTTCGGATTCCAGAAGGCGGACATCCATATCGGCGGATGCATCAACCACTACGCCAGTCGCGTCTTCGCGATGTCGAAGAAGCGAGATACTCTGTTCCCTGAAGTAATTGAGCACATCGAGACGGCGCTGAATCCAGAGACGAACGCCACCACATTCCCGTACCTGAGGGATGGGCACGACTGGAGCCAGCCCGGGTACCCGCCCACGCGAAACAAACTCGGAAACGAACGTCCCAAGAACATCGCCGGAAACTGGGCCGATCCGAATAGCGAGCCCCTGGCACGCAACCCCGATAAGACAATGAACACAGCGAACCGGAAGTATTTTAGTGATCTAGAGCTACATTTGGATTCCGGAACCACAAGTCAGCAGATCTGGCCAAAGGGGGTCGGCACCAACTACTGCAAGTACTACATGCCGGAGAAACACGGAGAGCCATATTACAACGGCGGCCCGCCTCGAGGCCTAACCAATTCCTGCGACGAATATCCGTTCGCCAGTACCATCCAAGGTGCCTTGCACGCGAAGGGGCGTTTCTCGGTACGCGCCGTGGATCACCAGCAGAATATCGACCATGGTCATGTGCTGCGATCCTTCTTCTCACACTACCGCGTCGGCGGCGACAACGAATTCTGGGGGCTGATCCAGCCCTAATCGTGTAGTCAGTCCGATCCATCCGAGGGAGGGCCCTGTGGCCCTCCCTCACCCCTTCGGCCGCTTGCGGCAGTATCTATCCCAGCTCGCCGTAGAATGCGCTCCATGAACGGCCCCAACACCCCCCGGTACGCATGGGCTGAACGCCTCCAGGTCGTGAGTGGCACAGACCACGATCTCCACAACGGTAGGGGATCTTCGCCGCACCCAACCGGATGGCTGGGAGCGGCTCCCGTCAGTGAAGCCGAGCTCCTCCGTCAGGAAGAGCGCCTCGGCCGCCGCTTGCCACCGAGCTACCGAGAGTTCCTCCAGGTAAGCAACGGCTGGGACGTGAACTCCTTTACCAGTGTGCACCTTCTCCCCATCGCCGAGGTCGGGTGGACGCGCGACGTGGATCCGCACCTCGCGAACACATGGGGTCCCTCGCCTGACTCCCCGATCCCGGAACTGCCCGCCGACTATTTCTTCGACTACGACGCACCTCAGGATCGGGATTTCTTTGAGGTGGGAGACTTTCTGCCGCACACGTTGTGCATTTCCGAGAACGTCGAGGGTAGTGTTTATCTGCTCAACCCGTACATTGTCACCTCGAACGATGAATGGGAAGCGTGGTACTTTGACTCCTTGTACGAGCTCGATGCCACCCGCTTCCGGTCGTTCTGGCACTTGATGGAGCACTTCTTCCGCGATAACGGATTTTGATTCAGTGCGTTATCCCGGCCCGCGAGTGCTCGCAAAGAACCGGGACGCATGGACGTTCCTGGCTAGTACGGCAGCCGCCATTCGTTAGCTGAGCTGGATATATGCGGTGGTCAGGCGGGCTCGGTGATGGAACCAGCGGGCACGTGCTTGATGGCGGCGTCGCCAGGCTGACCACTGAGCAGTCTGTTCCAGGGTCGGTGTGTGGTCGGTGACGGCGTTGAACAGGCGCTTGACCTCTGCGACCGTTAGCCTCGATTCGTCAGAGGGTTGTTCAGGTTCATGGAGTCCGCGGCCTTGCCCGTAATATCCCCGGTGCGGTTGGGGCGGGCCGTCGCATGTCGCTGCGGGGGCGCCGGGTTCCAGTCCGCGAGGAACAGGGACCGGGCCTGGCCGCGCTTGGTGGCCGGCGGCTGACGGGGTTCGCGCTCGTGCGTTTCGTCGAGGACGGAGACTGGTTCGCTGACTGCCCCGTCGTCTTGCACTTCGACGGCATCCAGGTGGAGATCTGCCACTGGAAGTTCGATGAGCTGTCGATCGGCTGGAACACCATCGACACGACGGCCGCGATCAGCGGCTGGGAGTACGTCGAGCAGACGCCAGCGTGGTCCGACGCCGACGAGCGCCTTGAGCCGTTCGTCGGCCAGGAACTCCGCGAAGTCGCTCTGCTTGAGTGGCGGCCATCATCACGTCATGACATGGCGGACGGCACCCTCGCTCTGGGGTTCATCTTCGATACCGGTCGTTTCCACATCGCCAACGCTCTTGATGAGAACAGCATCGAGGTCGGCGAAGCCCATCCAGAGTTCGTGCGACACCGGCTGGACTGGCGCACGCAGCTTGACTAGAACGGCATCCGGTTAATCTCCGTGATCGGTAACAGGGTCGCCTGACCCGGTGCTGATCCGCGAGGACGTAGGCCAGCGGCGTGGGTATGCCAGCGAACTGACCGAGCAACCCGTCGAAGGCGCCCATGCTGTCGTCGACTGCGGGGCCAGCCTCGCCCTGCCGCTGCACCGGCCGTGAGGCCAGCCGGGCATGGCGGAGAAGCGCTCATCGGATCCGTCCGACGGAACGCCCCGTACGTCTCCCACAGCCCCATACCGCGTCCAGCCGGGCCCAGTTCGCGCACATGTCAGTCCGGGCCGTCCCAACTCAGCACGGGACGGTAATCTCACCTGCCGGCGGAGAAGCCGGGGGAAAGCCGCCCATCAGCAGCACATCGTATCGGCCCGATCACGGGAAGCTGATCTTTCTGGCCTTGCCTGAAGCCAGGCAAGGCGTTCAGGGACAGCAATAGCGTTCAGGGGTCAGAACGGACATTCGTCATAGCGTTCCTCAGCGGCGCTGGGCACGATGGCGGGGGTGGATCGCGGTCGGCGGCAGAGAGCGACAGCCTCATCTACGCGGCCCTGCTCGATCAGCAGCCCGGCCACGTGCGAACGACTGCGGCCGGACTCTATGAGCACGGCGATCGCTTCATCGTTTCGCCCTGCCTTTTCCAGCAACCGGGCGAGAGAATCGGCGCGAAGCCCGAACGTCTCTTCAGCGAAGGCCGACGCCTCGGCGAGAGCCTCGTCGATACGTCCGGATTCGGCCAGCAGCATCAACCGCTGATGGCCTAAGAAGGCTTGCAGGTCCTCATCGCCTTCATGGTGCCGGGCCAACTCGGCGACCAGATCGAGGGCCTCTCCGACGAGGCCGTTGTTGACCAAAACGTCCACCACTTCCGTCAGCAGACACCCGCACTCCCGGTCCTCCATCTCCGGACGAGCCGCCGCGACGATCTCGTCCACCCGGCCACTCTCTACGAGCAGACGCACCAGGCTATACACGACGTTCGAAGAGCGCTTCGCGGGCGTGCTGCGCAGGATCGCAATGCCCTCGTCGATCCTCCCAAGTGCCGCCAGCCGTTCAGCCAGAGAACAAGCGGCGTACCCGCCATCAGATCCGGCGTCGAGCTCACGAAGCTCCTCCAGCCGATCATGGCGGGCCAGCATCGCGGTGAACTCCTCGACCTCGTTCACGAAACCGTACCCACCGGCCTCGTTGCTACGTCGCAGCAGATCGAGGGCCTCGTCCACCCGTCCTTGCCGTTCCAGCACCCGACCCATCATGATCACAGCGTTCCACGGTTCACCGGCGCTCATCTTGTCCTCGGCCGCCGGTCGCAGCAACTCGGCCACTTCCTCGTCGCGACCGTGTCCCTCAGTGGCCTCGGCCAGCGCCTGGAGCAGGAACCAGTCGTCCAGGCGAGAACGCAGCACCTCGATCGCCTCAGCCACCCGCCCAAGCCGGGCCAGCAATCTGGCCAACGCGTCCCAGGCGAGGCGCTCACCACCTTCGGCCTGCGCCCGTACCAACCCGATGGCTTCGTCCACGCGGCCTTGGCGCCCCAGCAGATCAGCAGCGGCCTTGACGGCGTACCACCAGCCGGTCTCGGCATACGGCGCGACGACCTCCCAGGCAGACTCCCAGTCCTGCCTGGCGGCCAGTTCCTTCACCGCGCCGGCGGCGCAGGACCACTCACCCGAGCGGGCGGTCGCCACCACCGTGTCGAGGTGTCCGTGCTCGATCAAGCGGTCCACGATGTCCGGCGTCACCCCTTCGTACAGACGCCATTGCCGATCGAGATCATCAGCGTTCATGAACCTGAACTCTAAGGCGAGATTTATGCCACCATGATCGCATCGTTCCGGCAAGGGAGGCTGCTTGGTCGTTTTCGCCTGCGCAGGATGCGGCGCGATGATCACCACGCGAGTGGCGCGGGTGGCGCTTCCCGACCACGCTGGCCAGAAGTACGGCCATGTCCTCCTCTCCGGTCTTCTGGAGCCAGGAACATACGCGGTGGACACTGGAGACGGCCGGCCTTGGCAACCATTGCAGCCCGAGCCGGAAGAGCATGGCGTCCGCCTACAGACGTACTGCATCACAGGGCCCCCGAACAGGATCGGAATCGCGCCGGGCGACGTCCGCGAAACCACCTTCATCCCGAAGCGGTTAGGCGGCTGCTGTTGCGGCTGGGACGGCCAGTACGGTCCCAACCTCGCGTGCGCGGAGTGCGGCAGTCCGGTGGCGACCCGTGTCGACGACTGCGGGTTCTGGCAGGTGGTGTGGCTGGAACCGGACTCCGTGCGCCCCGTCGCCGTCGCTGGCCCCGTCCAGCGGGTGATGGACTGGGAGGAACTGCCGAGCACACCGCCCGTTGATCCACGCGGTTTCTGGAGCCCACAGTGGGAGGCCGCGGTCGCGGTGTCACTGGCGCACCTGCTGGTGGTCTCGGGTGGTAAGCGGGTGTCTGTCCCTGATGGGCCTGTCGCAGAGGCGTTTCGCCGAGCGATCGACAGTCTGCTCCCTCCGGGGCCACCGGAACGACACCTCGTCCTGGCCGGGCCGGGCCTGTCCGCCGCGATCACGGACATCGCCCTGGTGCCACGGCATCCGCAGACCGGTGAGGTGTGGCCGTGCGAGGCAGATGTGGTGGTGCCGCTGGCCGCGGACGTGTGGACGTACATGGCCTTCAACGATGATCGGCGGCTCGTGCCGGCGGCGTACGGGATGCCTGCGGACGTTCGCCGTGATGATCCGCCCCCGCTGCTGCCGCACACTCTTTTCCATCCTGATGGGCGGGTATTTCTCAGCGCGCTAGAGCGGCTGGCGGCGGTTCGGCAGCCGTGGTTGCGTCGCATCTATGACCGGGTGAAAGACCACCCGTACATGGACCCGTTCTCATAGATGTCAGGCTTCGAACCCGGGCGCATGCGCCGCGAGAAGAGCACACGGCAGCCAACCGAGTCGTATTCTTCGCGCAAGAACTCTTTGTCGACTGAACGCGTGGCGAATCAGCGATCCAGCGCTTCGATGAGAGCGAGAGATCGCTTCTACCAGGCCGCGCGTCAATCTCATCAGGGGTGGCGGGCTCCAGATCCCTCGTTCTCCAGGCCGTCACGTCGTGATGTTGAATCGGGAAGGGGTACGGGGTGCCGATGCTTCGCTGCGGCACCCCGTCCCCACGCGCGCGTTAGAGGTCGTCCATCTGCCGAGACCTTTTATAGGCGTTCAGGTGCGACTCGCAGCTGGACCAGCGTCGGCCGATACTGTCAACTACGGTGTACTTGATGTCCTCGGTGCAAGGGTCGTTGGATCCGTTCCCTCCCCATGTGCACCGGTCTCGGCTGGTCCGACCCGGGGGGAAGTCGTTCGGGTCCCAGGGCTTGATGTCCTCGATCTCCATGAGATGCCCTTTGCGGCTTGTGACGAGCGACTGGAGTCAACGGTGGCTTTCAGCCGACGGCGAGATCCTCCCCCGATACGTGCTGATGCGCCCATCCTCTCTCATGGGCGTAGGGATCTGAACCAGCCTGGGCTGGATAAAGAAGAGACCTCCTCGTAGCCCCGTTGCGGCTCCCCCCGAAGAGACGTCGTCACCGAATCTGCGCCCACACGCCAAACACGGCGTGCATGCCTGGCCCAACGAAGAGCCCGTCTAGCCAATCCGTTCCAGTACCAACACGGTGAGAGCCTGCACGTCAGGGCGAAGAACCACACGCGGACCAACCTGCGGCAGGCGCTGAAGAGCCACGTCGGGAGCGAGCCTATAGATGCTCGAACCCGTGTCCTCTATCCCATAGATGCCTCTCACGATCACACATGACCTAGCGAACCTGCCCGCATAAATCCGTCAGGAGGGTGGGCCATATTGAACATTGAGCTCTTTCCATCATGAAGGCGCTGGTCAGGATGGGTCTGCGGAAAGCAGTGGCGGATGAGAGGAGGCTCCCGATAAGACAGCAGTCGACCAAGATCCGATGCCCCAACCGGGAGCCTCGTTGCCGTCTTACCGTGCCTCGATTCCACTGTCCAACGACACCCTGATTCGCCTGGCCGAACTCATCCGCACCCGGCACGCCGAACGCCGCTCCCGGTGCCGGATGTTAGACCCAGCGCAGCAGGCGCTACTGGTCCTGGCCCATTTGCGCAATGGCGACACCGGGCCTTCCCCCACGGAAGTGGACACGCGTTGGGGTGTGTCATGCAGCCAATGTCAGGCTACTTGATCTTTGCTGGCGTAGGTGCTCGTAGGCGACGGGGCTGAGGTGCCCGTTGGCTGATGCCTTCTGCGGGTGTTGTAGCGAGTCAGCCATCGAAAGACCGCGCGGCGGCAGGTGGCGGCGTCGCCGTAGTGGGGTGCGCCTTCGAGCAGCTCAGCGGCCTGCTCCGCCGCGCAGTACGCACCGCCGCAGGCCACAACCCCGAGCCCGGCGCCTGCATCATCGACGCCCAAAGCGTCAAGACCTCCGCCAACGTCCCGGCCACCAGCCAGGGCTACGACGCCGGCAAGAAGATCGCCGGCCGCAAGCGCAGCATCGTCACCGACACCCTCGGCCTGCTGCTCGCCGTGCTGGTCACTGCCACCGGCGTCTCCGACAGCGCCGCAGGCCTGCCGCTCCTGACCCAGGCCGCGGCCGCCCAGCCCACCCTCACCAAGGCCTGGGCCGACAGCGCCTACCGCACCACCGTCATCGACGGCGCCGCCAGCCTCGGCATCGACGTCGAAGTCGTCACGCGCAACCCCGCCACCAGGGGGTTCACCCCACTACCACGCCGATGGGTGGCCGAGCGAACCTTCGGCTGGCTGATGCTCCACCGCCGCCTCACTCGCGACTACGAAGCACGCCCCGACCGCTCCGAAGTCGTGATCCACATCGCCATGATCGACCTCATGGTCCGCCGCCCGACCGGCGAGAACACCCCCACATGGCGCGGCACCTGAACCCGGGACCAAACAGGATTAAAGGCCCACTAAGTAACGGCAGCTTAAGTCCCATTTATAACTACTTGGTCACTTCCGTTTTTCCGCACCGATCGCCAAATTGCCAAGACCGTCCAATTGAATGGCCTTGGTCGTCATATCGATGGATAGCGTCACCCAACGTGACGATCTCTTCAGTTGTAGATCAGTAGGTCTGTGGGAGTTCATGGATCTCGGGCGCGGGTAAACGACCGCGCATGCAGGCGCCTTTGCCGGATATCCCGCCGACCGTCACGGATCGGGAACGCGCGGGATGAACGGGCCGATCAGTTAGAGGATCCGTTGCCGGAGGTGGGGCAGATCTTCTCGCGTGCGGATTCACGGCGCCGGGCCGCGGGTGTGCGTGGCCTGCTGGCGCCGCCGTCGTGCAGAACAGTTGGCAACTGGCTGAGCATGTAGGCGACGCGGGTCTGCACGTCAGCAACACCTTCTGTCCCGGGTGCGTTGGGATGCCGATGAGCTGCGTGATTTCACGCGCCGCTACTCTACGTGGTCGAGGGCGTGAATGATCAGGGTGCCGGGCTGAGCTTGGCGGAGCGGGCGTGCTGGTGGTCGATGAGGCGGGGCTCGCGAACAAGGACCGCGCTTCGGCCAGGGTCTCTCGCCAGTTCGCCGGCTCGCTGAGCGGGTTTCCCGTGCCAGGTGGGGCGTGATGGCGGTCTGGGCCACCGGCGCGTGGCCAGGTGTTCATGGCAGTTCGGCCGTGAGCAAATCATGGTCGAGCCAGTGAGTGGATCACGTTTGGCGATCACGGAGTATCTCGTTCCCGTTACTGAAAACGATCTTTACGTTTAGTTCTGCCTTATGTGATGATCAGGGCCGTTTTGCCATATCCGTTCGAAAGGTTGTGAGTGAACACACGCCGATTAGCGTCCGGCTTATCTGTTCGGACGCGCCGCCGCGCTGCCCTGATCGCGACTCTAACAATGCCGCTCTCGCTCATGAGCGCGCCCGCGATCGCCCAGGGCCCCACGCCACCCCCCACCCCGGGCTCCGCATCGACACCACCACCAGGCGCCACCTCGGATCCCGCCCTCAAGACCGCCTGGGACAAGGCCGCCAAGTCCGGCAAACCGGTCGAGGTCCCCGCCCACTTCACCGAGACCATGAAGGTCTGGGCCAACCCCGATGGCAAGGACCTGCGCGCCGAGGTGCACACCCGGCCCGTGCAGCTGAAGAACTCGGCCAGCGGCGCCTGGGAACCCATCGACCCCACCATCGTCACCCGCGACGGCAAGCTCCAGGCCGCCCGCGTCAAGACCCCGCTGACCTTCGGCCCACGCGGCACCAAGCAGCTGGTGACCGCGGACGGCACGCACGGCAAGACTGGCCTGGGCGTGACCCGCGCGCTGCCGGAACCCAAGATCTCCGGCAACGCGGTCACCTACCCCGACGCCGTTGCCCCCGGCGCCGACCTGGTGGTGCTGGCCCAGGCCGACGGTTTTACCTCCCAGGTGGTCTTCCGGCAGCGGCCGACCGGTCCGGTGACCGTGCGGCTGCCGCTCACCCTGCCCGAAGACACCACGTTCGGTAAGACGCCCCAAGGGCTGCCGCAACTCCAGGACGCCAAGGGCAAGGCCAAGGCCGCCCCGATCGTGCTGACCGCGACGGACGCCAAGGTGGAGGCCTCCCCCGAGCAGGGCAGAACCTCCCCGGTGAAGGCGCGCGTGGAGACCTCCGGCAAGACCTCGGAGCTGGTGTTCTCCCCGGATGAGAAGTTCCTGGCCGACCCGGCGGTGACCTACCCGGTGACGATCGCCGCCGCCTCCGAATGGTTCGGCGGCGGTGCTCCCGCCGACGGCTGGGTCAGCAGGAACGACCCGTACAACAACAACGCCGCGGCCGGGTACCTTCGCGCGGGCACCACCTCCACCAGCGCGGATATCGCCCGCGTGTACATGAAGTTCGACCTCACCGACCCGGTGCTGCAGGGTGCGACCGTCAACGACGCGGACCTGCGGATGTGGAACTACAAGTCCGGCGGGCCCAACGGAGAACTGTGCGGGGACCCGATGGGCGGCTCCGGGATTCGGGCCGCGCGCGTCACCTCCGTATGGACCCTCGACGGCACGTTCGACAGCCTGGACTGGTACAACCAGCCCTCGAGCACGGCCGCCGAGACGGTGAACTGGGCTGGCTACAACTACGACGACCCCAGCGGCAGCTGGTGCGCCAAGGACTGGGAACTCTTCTACGAGGTCACCGCCATGACCCGCGCCTGGATCCAACAAGGCGAGGCCAACCACGGGATCGTGCTGAAGGCCGCCAGCGAGACCGCCGCGATCAACTGGCGCCAGTACTACTCCAGCCAGTTCGGCGGCGGCCAGCCTTACCCGGGCTACCGCCACCCACCCGCCCTCATCATCAAATACACGCCCGCGGTCCAGGAATTTCTCGACATTCCAGCCAATCCTGACGGCAGTCACAGCTCCGCCACCTATCCCGAGGCCCTGGCCTCCCTGCAGAACGACATCTTCACGGGCGAGGAGCCGGTGGTTCCGGCCATCTCACGAGCAGAGGCCGAGGCTGAGGCGAAGCAGTCCGACGTGACGTACGGTACGGCGGACACCGACGTCCAGGTCCCGCCATGGACGACAGCGGAAGAGATCGCTGAGGCGAACAAACCCGAGAACCTGCTGCCAGGGGCGCCCGAGCCCACCCCCACGCCGTCCGCGGACTCCACTCCTCCTGCGATCGTCGATCTGAAACCCGCGGCGAACACCAGGGATGTGGGCAACAAGACGGAGATCGTCGTCGCCTTCGACGAAGCCGTGCAGAACGGCTCGATCGTCCTGAAGGACGGCCAAGGCAATGTCGTCCAAGGCCAGCCCAACCTGCCCACGCTGATCGATGATCCGTTCGCGACCTTCGCGCCGGCCCAGCCGTTGGCGCTGTCGACGACGTACACCGTGCTGATCAGCGGTTTCACCGACGCGTCAGGCAATGTCATGGCGCCCTACTCGTACACGTTCACCACCGGTGCCAGTGAGCAGCCCGACCCCACCCTCCCGCCTTTGCCCACTCCCACGGGGCCACCGCCAGGGCAAGCCCCCGGGCTTGTCGGAGCGTGGGGGCTGAACGAAGGCTCAGGGACGACCGTGGCGGACTCCTCCGGGAAGACCAACACCGGTGCAGGTAGCAACACCACCTGGGCCAACGGCAAGTACGGCAAGGCGCTGTCGTTCAACGGCTCCTCCAGCATGGTCACGGTCGCGCACGCCGCGTCGCTGCGCCTGACGACCGGGATGACGCTGTCGGCCTGGGTCAATCCGACCACGGTGACCGGCACCCCGTGGAAGAGTGTGGTGACCAAGGAACTGAGTGCCGGTGGGGCCTCCTACGCCCTGTACGCCGCCAACGGCAGTGCGCTGCCGTCCGGCTGGGTGCAGACCGCTCCTGAGACCCCGACGACGGCGGAGGGGCTCTCACCGTTGCCGGTGAACACCTGGAGCCACCTGGCGCTCACCTACGACGGCGCCGCGCTGCGGTTGTTCGTCAACGGCCAGCAGATCGACCAGACCCCGCTGAACGGCAGCCTCTACGACGACGGCAGCCCGCTGCGGATCGGCGGCAACGTCATCTGGCGGGAGTACTTCAGCGGCCTGATCGACGAGGTGCGCGTCTACAACCGCGCCCAGACCGCCGCCGAAATTCAGACCGACATGACCACCCCAATCGGGGGAGGCGCCCCGCCGGACACCCAGGCGCCCACCGCGCCCGGCTCGCTCGCCGCGACGGGCGGTCCCCGCAACGCGCAGCTCACCTGGACGGCCTCGACCGACAACGTGGGCGTGGACGGCTACCGGATCCACCGCTCCACGACGCCGGGATTCACCCCGTCGGCCGCGAACCAGGTCGGCTCGTCGCCGACCACCACGTTCGCCGACGCGGGCCTCGCCGCGGGGACGTACTACTACCGGGTCCGCGCCGTCGACGCGGCCGGCAACCTCAGCCCATCCTCGAACGAGGTATCGGCCACCGTCACGGCCCCGCCGACGAACCCGGGCCTGGTGGCCGCCTACGGCATGAACGAAGCCACCGGCACCACTGTGGGGGACTCCTCCGGGCAAAACAACACCGGAGCAGCCCGGGATACCAGCTGGGCGGCCGGTCGGCACGGCGGCGCACTGTCGTTCAACGGCGTGACCAGCTGGGTCACCGTCCCGCACGCCGCCTCGCTGCGGCTGACCAGCACGCTGACGCTGTCGGCCTGGGTACGGCCCGCGACACAGGACAGCCTCTGGCGCAGCGTGCTGATGAAGGAGCACGCCGAGGGCGGCGGCTATGGCCTGTATGCCTCCACCGAACGCTCCGGCCCGGGAGGCTGGCTGCAGACCACCCAGGAGGCCGCCGGCATTGCCAGTCGCACCGCGCTGCCGCTGAATCAGTGGAGCCATCTGGCCTTCACCTACGACGGCGCCGCCGCCAGTGTGTACGTCAACGGCACCCTTGTCGGGCAGGTGCCGATGGCCGGCGAGGTCGTCGACGACGACGGCGCGCTACGCATCGGCGGCAACACCTTCTGGGGCGAGTTCTACAGCGGCCTGATCGACGAGGTACGCGTCTACAACCGCGTCCAGACCGCCAGCGAGATCCAGGCCGACATGAACACCCCCATCGGCGCTGCGGCGGCCGGCGGCACAGCGCGGAAAGTGAGCACGGACGCCGCCTCGAAGCCGGCAGCCGGGATTGGGAAACTCACGGTGTCCGACAGCCGCACCATGGGCGGTACCACCGTCACCTCGACTCTCACTCCGCGCCTGACCACCTGGACGGCTGCTGGGCGTGATGGTAAGGCGAAGGTGGAAGTGGAGATCGCCCACCCGCCGACCAAGATCAGCAAGGCCGCCGGCCCGGGCAACCTCGCCAAGATGGACCAGGCGGGCGCAGGTGAACAACTGATCTGGTCAGGCTCGGCCACCGCCACGAACGGCGAATCACGGATAACGGTGCGCGTTCCCAAGGGCAGGCTGGAGGCCGGTTCGGAGGTGCGCTGGCGCTCGCGCGTGACCACGAGGGATGACAGCACCGGCGAATGGTCGTCATGGCAGGCCCTGCGGGTCACGACCGAGGAGTCTCCAGCGAAGCGGAGCACGGCCTCCACGGCAGCCGCCGCCAGCCGCCTGGAGGAATGCCGGGCCCGGGAAAATCCGCGAGATCTGGGCGAGGCGACGAACAGGTATTCGTACTGCTGGTACCAGTACCGCGACTACACGACGTTCAACGGGCAGACCCATCGGTCCGTAGGGTACATACGCTACCGGGTGACCGTCCTGGGCACGCTCAATCCGAACAGCCGCACCTTTAAGTACGAAGCGTACATAGATGACCTCACCCCATGGGGGCAGGCCTTTGGATGGAACGACGAACTCAGGATCGGCTTTTCCATTTCGAACGAGGAACTCCGTCCGGATGGCACGTCCAACTGCAACCCGGATCCCAGCAACATCCACCGGACGGCCACTTTCAGTCAGTGGAAGGGGTACGACGACCACGTGGTGGTTGAAGCCACGTTCACCTCGCCCTACAACACGAAAAAGACCAAGGCCAGCGAACAACGCAATTACTGTCAGGTGCGGGTCTGGGGATACAATCCTCAAGCACTCAAGAATCCCCGGATCACCTATCGCATGAAATCCAACCTGCGCTGCGACAGTGCGATGTACCTGACGAATTCCGGGTGCGTGTACTACTGGTCCATCCCGCATATGGCCATCAGGCCCTCGACAACCTATCCGCAACAGGTGAATCACCTTGCGTACGCCATCTGGTACCCAGACGGTACTGATCCGCAAACCGACCACCGCGGAAGGTCACTCTTACCTAAGGACATCCCCGGCGGAGACTTGCATGACCGCATCACGCGAACCGGTGACGAGAATCGTAATGCGCGCAACCGAGGACGGTCGGTGCGGACATGCGTGCGAATTCACGGAAGCGGATACGCCGCTGCCTACGCCAGATCGCACCCAGCACCAAATGGCGCACCTGGCAACCCCGGCAACTGTGATGAGTTTCCCTTCGCATCGGTCAGGGAAGGCTCCACCGCCCGCGACCCCAGTACGAACAAATTCCTCGACAACTACTCCGTGGCGGTAATCGACGGACCACAGAATACGAACTGGGGGACCCAGGTCCTGAACACATGGTACAATAACGAGCGCATAATCGACGGCGACGAATTCTGGATTAAATTGACGGGCTGGTAATAATCGCTGTCATAGCTTCAAGCGCCGAAGGTCTCAGGGGCAGCCCTCTGAGGCCTTCGGCCATCACTCCCAGCCTCTCAGACTCAGTCGAATCGGGAACGCATGAACATGCCCGCTCCAAATCCTGCCGACCATGCTTGGCTGACAGGCGATGACTTCCCCCATTGGACGACCGGGTTCTGCGTCACCTTGCTCCCGAACAAGTCGCCCGACTGGGTGGAAGACATCCTGCGCACGTTCCTGGGTGCCATACCGGCCCTCGACACGACACAGCCGTACATCGCCCACATACACGCCGCCGGCAGCGGGTCGATCATGTTCGAGAATGGCGGGTTCGGCGGCATGATGCTTGAGGTGATCCGCCGCCTTTCCCAGGACACAAAGGCCGTCGTGGTGCTACGTGACTTCCTGGGCAACGCTGCGTTCGCCTATGCCATGGACGGCGAGATAATCACCGCATTCGATATCTATTTCCCGGGCGACCGCCGGGGGCGGTCTCCCGACGCACTCAATGACCAACTGTCGGCAGTCGGCCTGCTACCGGCATACGAGTACGTGTTCGATGAGGACGTGGAAGAGGAGGACGAACCGGAGCGAGACCTGAAGGCCGAGGCGATCCGAGCATTGGCGGTGGCTACCGCTGTGACCGGAGTACGGTTCGACAAGAGCCACTTGAATGCCGCCCCTCACGCGGTCTCGCTAGCACACCTCTACGAGAGCGACATCGCCCGACGCTTTGCCTGATTAGGTCACAGGTCGAGCGGCGTGGATCCTGCGGGTCACGATGTCAGGTGGGCCGGGCGTCCCCTTCGGCGCCGACCACGGCCATCCGCGTCGGCCCGGCAGGACCTGTCTCGGCCACAAAGCCCTGATCAAGCACGACAGCTGATGCCCGTAGCGGGCCGGTGCCCGGCACTCGAAGTCACGACCCGAGCTGGGCGCGGACGCGGGCGGTCTCCATGTGGCGGTGGTGCGGTTCGTACAGAGCGAGTGCCGCTGCCAGGCCGTCTCGGCCGCCGTCCGGTCGCCGAAGGCGTCGTGGGCGTCGCCGAGGCCCACCAGCGTGTCGGCCGCCGCCGCGGCACGGGCCGCCTTCGGCATCGGCGCGGCGTTCCCGCTGCTCATGGGCCACGTCACAGCGCCGCGCCACCGGAGCGGGAGCCGCCCTGGCCCAGGTCAGCAACGAGCTCGGCATCGCCATCGGGCTCACCGTCCTCGGCTCCCTGGGCACCGTGATCTACCGCGTCCGGCTCGGCCTTCCGGACGGCACGACCGCCGCCGGCAGCGTCGTCGGCCTGGCCGGGGTGGCCGTGCTCATCCTGGTGCTCGCCCTCACCAGACACGCCCCTGCCCCAAGCCACTTCGTACCAGCGGAAAGCGGCACAGCAGGTGAGGGGCCGGGAGCAGGCCCTGCGGGCACGTCCTTGAGCCGCTACGGCAGCGAGGACCATTGAACGGCAGGCGCCCCGGGTGGAACGCCCGTGCGGGTGCCGACAAATCAGGTCTCAGAGGGCGTCTGAAGAGCGAAGTTTGTGGTTGATTGCCAGTTATGTGTATCGCCAGGTTGGGGTGGTTTCGCCGGTTATGCGTCGGGTGAGGTTGTCGATGGACGCCAGGCGGATCATGGCCGCGGCATGGTCTGGCCGTGTCTCGTAGTCGCGGGCCAGCCGACGGTGGAGCATGAGCCAGCCCAAGGTGCGCTCAACGACCCAACGACGTTTGACGATGTGGAAGCCGGGCTGATTGGAGCGCCGTGCGACGACCTCGACGTCGATGCCCAGGTGGGCACCGTGTTCGACGGCGGCGTTCTTGAAGCCGGTGTCCACCCAGGCCTTGGTGATCGTGGGATAGGTGCGGCTGGCCTGGGTGAGCAGGGTTTTGCCGATGGCGTTGTCGGACAGGTCGGCAGCGGCGACGGTGATGGCCAGGAGTAGGCCGAGGGTGTCGGTCAGGATGCCCCGTTTGCGGTCGACGATCTTCTTGGCTGCGTCGATGCCTTGGGTGTCGAGTGGGACGTTGGTTGAGGTCTTGACGCTCTGGCTGTCGATGACGCAGGCGCTGGGCTTGGGGTTGCGTCCTTCTCTGGTACGGGCGAGGCCGGTCAGGTCGATGCCTAACTGCTCGAAGATGTCTTCCTTGGCCCAGGCGGAGAAGTAGTAGTACACGGTCGTGCGGGGTGGGAAGTCGTGGGGCAGGTACTTCCAGACGATGCCGGTGCGGTTGACGTAGAGGATGGCGTCGAAGATGTCGCGCAGGCTGGTCGATGGGTCTGCGACGGTGATCCCGGCCTGCGCGCGAGCCTGCATGCGTGCGGCTCGCCAGGCGCTCAGGGTCGGCTCGATTAACGCCCAGCGGGCGTCGGACAGATCCGAGGGGTATGGGCGGCGTGAGGTCATAGTCCTCGTGCTAGCAACTATCGCCGCAGAAGGCTCGCACCAGTCGAGTTGGGCGATTCTTGGGTTTTCCGAGATCGGACGGGCAGGAGGGGTCTCATCAGGCAAAATGCCAGCTTGATGACCCCTGTTTGGAAAGGCTGAACAGGGTGAAAGTCTGCCAATCCCTACATCTCGGGCCAGGCCAATATTGGGACCAACTCTGACAATTCATCACCAGATGCCCGCTAAGAGGATGTTTTGTGAGGGTTTGAGGCTTTGATACCTTTATTTCGGTAGCCGGGTTCACCATCGGCGCTGGGGTGTTGCATCGACCGCTGTGGCGAACGTACCGAACACAGGTGGAATCATTGTGCTGGTCGAGGAGGCAGCGTGTGCTGAACGAGTTGAGGAAGACTCAGGCTGGTCGGGCGGCGTTACGCCCCAGACTGGTGGCGGTTGGCTGGGACTATCTGGTGATCGTCGCCTGGCTGGCCCTGCTGGCTGTGGTGTTCGTCCCGCTGTACCTCGCGGGAGTACGGCCGTTCGATGGGCTCGGCATGGTGAGCATTGATCTGCTGATCACTGTGCTGAGCGTGCTGCCTGCCGGAGCGTATCTGACCATCGGCGAGGCAGGGCGGCACCATGCCACGTGGGGCAAGCGACGAGCAGGGCTTGTTGTGGCCACCACGAGGGGGGAGTGGCCCGGTGCGGTACGGATCGTAGTACGCAATCTCGTGAAGTTGCTCCCGTGGCAGTGCGCTCATATGGCGGTGTCTCGGCTGGCAGGCGGCCACGAAGTAATCATCGCCATGCCCCTTCTGGTTGCCGCGTACGCTTTGGCCGGGGTCTCGATCGCGCTACTGCTGGTGCGCCGTGACAGGGCTGCTTTGCACGACGTAGTGGTGGCCACTCGAGTCGTACAGTCACCGTAGTCCTCCGAGTCACGTGCCAGTGCTGAGGACTATTGATCGAAAATCCCTATCGAAACACGGGCATCAAAGCCTCAAACCCTCACAAAAACGCCCTCCTGCGGCTGTGGCGTAGGAACAGGGGGATGTATTCGTCGTAGAAGGCGCCGAGGACTTTCTTTGGTCATGCGGACCAGCCCGCGTGAGTCTTTCGCCCTGCCGGGGTCGGTCGGCGTTCTGCGCGCGCAACTTGGCGCCTACTAATTCTTCCCATCTGGTCGGCGCCCTCCTGATCCATATGGAGTGCGATGAGTTTCCGCCGGCATCCGCCGTGGAGCGGACACCGGCCGGGGACAGAGCAAGGAACTTGTCGGTGTGCGCCATGCCGGGCACGGCGGCCGGCCCCAACGGTAAAGCCGGCAAGGCCATGACGCGCTTCTACAATCGCGACCGGCTCTTGTACAAGGACGATCCATGGTTCTCGCGGTTCGCCTCCAAGCTACTCCCCTATCCGGCCACACCGTCCAACCCGTCGATGGATTCCAACTGCTGGAAACCTGCTGTAGGCGGATACACGAAGTGGCCATAACCGGGACGTGACGCGCGTGTCGCAGAATTAGCATTCATGAGAAGCAGCCTCCGTCGCCGTGCGGCAGCCAGCCTGCCGCACGGCGACGGAGGCGCATATAGGAGGGAACCCCGCTTGAATCCTTCAGATTTCCAAGAGTCAGTGCGGCGCTATCGAAGCTTGTTGAAAGAGGTGGCATGGATGGGCGAAGGGATGGCATGGACGGTGATCGTGCCGGAGTCCGGAAGCCTTTCTCTCGACGAGGTGAGGCGCCGTGTCACCGGTGGCGCGACTCCGCAGTTCCAGGAGTACGAGCCCGGTTACGCGGACCTGACGGCCTTCCGGCGGTCCGGAACGTCGGTGATGCTCTTCCAAGCCGAGGGTTTCACGCCTGTCGGGGAGCAGCCGATGCTGGGGCGCGTCAGTTCGGGCGCGCAGGTCTGGCATGTGCAGTGGAACATCACCGGAGCCCGCAGGCTGCTCTATGCCGCCGACGGTGGGGTCGTGGCCGAGGTCCGCGACTTCGATCCGAAAGGGATTCACGGCACGAACGCCGAGGCTCTCCGGGAAGAGGCGGCTCTGCTCGGTGGCACCCGGGACGCGTTCACTGTCCGGGCGAAGGCCATGGCGATCGTGGAGCAACGGACGAACGTCCGGCTGGAGAGGGAATGGCTTGATCATCCTCAGCCCTCCCTGGAGATCGACTGAGCCTCGCGGGCGCTGGAGCCGCCATGCCCGCCCACGGGTCAGGGAGATGGTGGGGTGGGCGGCCGGCTTGGTACCGGTGAAGATCGCGGTGCAGCGCGGTGACCGGCGGTGATCACCCCTGCTGACACCTGGGTCGGCTATTTTCCGGCAGAGCCCGGCGGCAGCAGCCGCTATCCGTTCCCGACGACCTGCCGGGCCGCGCGCAGCTCGGCGTCGCGGGCACGCCGGAACCGGTCGAAGTCCCGGCGGTGGGCGGCGATGGCGTCGAGCTGAACGCCCTTGTCAGCGGCGGACCGGGCGGCGACCAGCCCGGTTGCCCGCTTGCAGCCGATGTCGGCCGTGGCGACGGCGAGCTCCCGGGACGAGGCGTGGCCGGGTTTCGCCCACGCCGGATCGGGGGTTGAGGAGTTCCTCCTCAACCCCCGTCCTACCGGCGAGCAGCCGAGCTGTTCGCCGGCATCATCAAATGGACGAACTGGCGGGACGGTCAAGGAACAATCAAACTGCCGAACCAGCCGACCTACTACGGCGACGTATCCCTGATCCAGGCGGGATCCGGCCGAGTCACGAGCCCCACCATCTTCATCGGCGGCAGGGACTCATCCGTCAAGGAAGTGGGTGGGCGGGCGGTTCTCGGTCCGCTCTCGGGAAGGCGACCAGTACTGCATCGGCGGCGCCAGCACGAATCCCGAATCCAACGGCCAGATCTGCCGCTTCAAGGTCACCGACATCGGCTGGAAGGTCGAGTACGTAGACCCGAAAACCCGGGAATACATCGGCACGGTGCGGTGGGTTCAGGTCGGCAAGAAAACCGGCAAGTGCCCGGTCGGCGGTGATTCAGGCGCGCCGGTCTACACTTTCCGCCAGAGCGATGGATACGTGGTGGCCAAGGGCATCTTCAGCGGCGGGGGCGGCGATGACGCGCCTGTCCAGTCCACCTGCGTGACTTACTTCACCGACATCCATGACGTGATGAAGACCGTCGGCAAGGACATCTACAAGAAATGACTCCCCTGGGCCCGTCCTTCCTGTGGCGCATGTGCTGCCTCCTGGTGCTGGCCGTCGCGATTTCCATGGCGGCCTCCATACGGGAGTCTCAGCCGCCTGAACCACCCTTCAATGGGTCGATCGACACGGTCGAGGTGGAAGGACGGGCCCTCATCCTGCACGCGTTCAGTATGAACCCCACGGAATGCCTCAAGGCCGACGAAGCCGAAGCGACCGAGCTCGAGACGAGCGTGCGGGTCCGGGTAGTGCTTCGCGACATCTGCCCGCGACATGAGCGCACGCTGCTTGAGAAGTGGCGGGACGAATTGTGGCCGCGTTCTTACATCGGTGGTCGCGGCGGGGTCGTTTTTGTGCCCATCACGCTCGACCAGCCCTTGGGGCGCCGGAAGGTCCTCGACGAGGCGGGCCGCGAAATCCGGGGCTGCCCGATCACGGGCTCGCGATTGAAGACCATGCGACAGTGCCTGACGTAGGCGTAGGTGCCGAATGTCATGTCATGTGACCTGCTGGTATTCGATGCGTGGATGAGTCCGCCGACTCGGTCGCGCAGGAGGATGCGTAACTGTACAAGATGGCGTTCACGATTTCTCGCAGGTCGTGCACAAGCGCTGTCGTACCCGGCCCGCGCCGGGCCGGGTACGACAGGCCGTCAAGGTCGGTTCGATCAACGCCCACCGGTGTGCGGTGCCATAACTCATCACGCCATCTGATCTGACCTTCTAATCCTCAGCACTCGTGTTCTCACGCCTCCTGCACCTGCTGATGGTCCGGTTGTTCGGCCGGTTGACACTCCTCATGCGGGGTGACACCTCCAAGGAGGTGGAAATCTTGGTGCTGCGTCATGAGGTCGCCGTCCTGCGTCGTCAGGTCACCCGGCCACGACCGGACTGGCCCGACCGGGCGCTGCTGGCCACACTGGCACGGCTGCCCACCAGGCTTCGGCTCCATCAGATCGTGACATCAGGCACCTTGTTGTCCTGGCACCGTCGGATGGTCACCCAACGCTGGACTCCACCGATCCCGGATGAGCTGCGTGATCTGGTGGTCCGGTTGGCCAGAGAGAATCCCGATGGGGCACCGGCGGATCCGGGGTGAACTGCTCAGCCTCGGCCATCGGATAGGAGAAGGCACCATCCGCCGAATCCTGGCCACGGCCGGTCTGAGCTTCCCCCCGTACTCCGAACACTTGATCTAAGGTCACCCCCGATCGAATGCGAGCCCTCGCTGGCGCGTCTGTCGTCGCACACCGTGGGGGTGGAGGTGGGACCGATGGCAAAGACACGTGTGCAGGTCAGCAGGCGATACGGCTGTGTGGACGCGGAAACGGGACGTCAGCGAGGCATGGCGTGTCCGCGTCTGCCGGTAGATGACGATCACGGCAGCTGGTATTTCGCGGTGCAGGTACGCAGCCTGGATGGGGAACGGCAGCGCGTCCGCCAGGGCGGTTACGCCGATCCCGAGGAAGCGCAAGCGGCAGGCCGAGCCTTGGCCGCTGCCGATCACGACGGCGGGCGGCGGGCGGCGGGCGGCGGGCGAGCTGAGCCGGGCCATCCCCTTGTATGAGGCGACCCTCGCTAACAGCGAACGGGTTCTGGGCAGCGACCACCCCAACACCCTGATCTCCCGTAACAACCTCGCCGGAGCGATCGGGCGGCTGGTGATCTGAGCCGCGCCATCGCCCTGTACGAGGCGACCCTCGCTGAAACAGTGAGCGGCTGCCGGGGGCGGAGCATCCGACGACAGGCGTAATCCGGAGGAGGCTAGGCGAGACAGTGGTATGGAGGAGGGCTGATCGTTTTCGGGTGTGTTTCATAGGGCGATGCTGATGATGCGGCCGCGGGGCTTGAGTAACGTCCGCGCGGCTTTGATCGGCAGCGTGCCGGCAGTGACGAGGACGAGGTCGAACCGCATTGTGAGCGAGACACTCTGTGGCGTTACATAGGCGAGGGCGGGCACCGACGGTTCGCGGAGTTGACCATCGCGGCAGCCCGGCGCGGGGATCGGCCGTGCGTCCATGTCCGCATCGGCCGGACAGCCGATCTCGGCCGGGCGTGCCGACGGCGTCCACCCGTCGGCACGCCCGGGCCGGGCCGGGAAACGTCAGTCGAGCGGGCCTCCGACCACGACGACGTGGCTGCCCTCCGCGGGCATGTGCGCCAGGCCGCCGCTCCACTTGACGGTGTAGGTGTATTCACCGCCCGCCTGGGGGGTGTCGGTGAAGCCGAACGTCGACTCGCCGTACACCTGGATCGACGGCAGCTGGACCGTCTCGGTGCCGTCGCGATTGGTGACGGTGCGGAAGACCTCGATCAGCACAGATGACGGGAGCCGGCTTGCGGAGGTCAGCGCGCCGCTGAACTGGAGCTCCTTGCCGGCGGCAGCTCTCTCGGGGCCGGAGAGCGTGAGCTCCGTCTGGGCCTTGGCCACCGTGATGTCAAGCGTGGCGGTGGCCTGCCCGTAGAGGGCGTTGCCCGGCCAGCGCACCTCGTACTTGCCCGTCCCACTGAGCGGCCAGGTGTCGGTGATCGTGAAGGTGCCGTCCGCGGCGGTCGTCACCGCCGGGAGGGTCTCGACCGGGCGGGTCGGAAGGTCGCGGGTCACCGTCAGCCGTTGCTCACCGGGGACCGAGCCGCTCGCCAGGGTGAGCCGGCCCGTCAGGGTGAACGGCTGGAGCGCGGTAGCCGAGGACGGCGGCGTCAGGCTGATCGAGGACTTGGCCTTGACCACGTTGACGGTCGCCGACGCCCTGCTCAACCGGAACGCCGAGTTGCCTTGCCAGAGCACCTCGTACCCGATCGTCCCCGTGACCGAGGGCGTGTCGGTGATGGTGAAGGCGCCGTCGGCGGTGGTCGCCGCCGCCGGGAGGGTCTCGCGGGTGCCGTCCGGCAGCCGGCGGGTCACCACCAGCGGTTGCGCCCCCGGTGCCGAGCCGTCGGAGAGCGTGAGCCGGCCCGTAAGCGTGAGCGGTTGGAGCACGGTTGCCGACGACGGGGCCGTCAGGGTGAGCTCCGACATCGGAAGGGCGACGTCGGGCACTCTCCACAGATAGAGCCGGTCGGACTCGCCTTCCACCACGCCGAAGACGTCCTTGCCGGTGTGGACGAGGGTCTTGTCAACCAGCCGCACGTCGGAGTTCGCGTATGTGAAGGTCTTCGTGCCCGTGGCCGTGTCGAAGACGCCGACGGACGTGTCGTCCCACCTCCCGCCGACCACGGAGGCGCCGTCGGGACTGAGTGCGACTGCGTTCGACCGGCCGGTGAACGTCGGCTCCACACCGTAGCTGCGGATCAGGGTCAGATCGATCGTGTCCCAGGCGTCGTACCTGCTGGGAGTGTTGTACGTCGTGAACACCGTCGAACCGTCAGAGCTGATGGCGAGGTCGTTCAGGGCGGAGAAGTCGTGATCGTGGCCGTTGATCTCGCCCCGGAGGGTGGCGCCGGAACCGGACACGTCGTAGACGGCGAAGGAGCCGGGATATAGCCCCTGGCTGCCGACCACCAGAGTCGTCCCCGCGGCGCCCACGATGGGGACGCTGTAGGCACCCGTCACCAGTTGGGTCTGCTCCGGCTGCGGTGCCGCCACGTCGATGCTCACGACGCCGCCGGTGCCGGGCTGGGCGTAACACCCGTGGCCGACGTAGAGCCGGCTGCCGGACAGCGACAGGTACCAGGGCGAAGGGCAGGCGAACGCCTTCAGGTCGATGCGCCGGGTGACGGCGAGGGAGGCGGTGTCGATCTCGGCGACCTGGTTCGCCTCGCTCAGCGCTGCATACAGCCGGGCACCGTCGGGTGCCGCGGCGAGGCCGATTACACCGGGCAGGTCGGTGATGACACCGGTGAGCGAGCCCCGCGAGTCGGCGACAACGATCCGGTCGCTGCCGGAGATGAAGATCTTGTCGTTCGCCGTGGTCACGTCGGAGGCCCAGGAGAGGTGCTCGCCGAGGTCGGTCATGAGATCGGTAGCCATGGCCGCGGGGGCCTGGGCCACGAACAGGCCGGCCGCCAAGGCGACGGCAGCGCCGCGGGTGAGGAGCCGGTGGGTTAATCGGGAGAACGTCGTGCGGGTCGACGACGAGCTTTCTGACATCACAGTCCTTTTGGTTCACAAGTTCGAATAGCAGTAACGATCAACCCATAAAGGATCTTTGGCGTCAAGTTGGACAAGGAGTCATCCGATCACGAATTGACAACGTGTCGAACTCCCGGCAAGCGCCCTGGCGGGCTGCCTGCCCAGAACCCCCAAGCAGCCTCCGACCGCGCCGGGAATGGGGTCCATCGCCGTGCTGGCCGAGAGCTTGCCAACCTCTCGCCGCCGGGCGGACCGATGCGCTCCCAGGGCCCTGCCGAGAGAGGGCCCTGGGAGCGCGCCCAGGACAAACCTGGAGACAAAGCCGGGACCATGGCCAACCGCGGTCCCGTTTTGCATGTTCAAGGCTGTCCTGAAAACGGGTCTTGGGCTCAAGTGATCAGTGCACCACCATAAGTTGATCTTGTGGCGATGGAGGGTCATGTGCGGGACTTCGGGTTCTCGCCAGCTCAGCAAGATGAGATCTGGCAGCGATGGCGCGCGGGTGAGTTGTTCAACTCGATGGGACGCACGCTAGGCGTGCCAATGCATCACGTCCGGCGCTTCCTGGCGCAGACCGGCGGCATCTGCCACCGGCCCCAGCGACGCGCCCTGGCGCGCCTTTCAGCAGCCGAGCGATTTCACGCGGGTTGGCGGCCGGGAAGCAAGATCCTTTAGTGTCGCGGAGCGTCATTTGACGGTAGTTCGTACCGCCTCCGCGCACATTGCGTGTCAAGCGGTGCCGGGCCCTGACGACACGTGACGGGGCTTACGAGCACGCACCGAGCACGGCGAACACCCTATTGATCATTGCATCACAGCTGCGCAAAATGATTCCGCGCTCCAGACCACAGGTAGAGATGACGCCGCTGTGCGTGCTCAGCGCGTGCTCGCACGCCCGAACGGTCCCTCCGGCGCCCCACGGACAAGCCGCTGTCCGACCTGCCTCGAGGAGCGTCATGCCCTCCGTTCAGACCCGGCACGAGCAATCCGAGCCCTTTCCGACCGCGGATGCCCTATTCCGTATGTGCACTACCACGAGCGAGGACGGCAAGGTGGACGATTGAGCGGGCGAGCCGTTCGGCATCGCGTCAAGCCATGCCTCCGTCAACCACAACACGGCAGGTGCTGCGCTGAGCGCTGGTGCCGATGTCCGCCCCGGCCGCCTTGTCCCTGCCGCTCCTATCAGGCAGGCCCTCGTACGCCGTCCTGCTGAATGACGCTCGAGCAGGCCCTCATCGCCGACGTGCTCCCGTCGGGCCAGCACCTTGCCGTGATGAGATGGAGATCATCATCTGCGACGATCGGCGTATGAAGCGCATGAGCGTCGCGCTGGTCATGGCCGGCCTGCTGAGCGTGACGATCCCCGGCGGCGCCGTGCACGCGGCTCCCGCATCGGAGTCCCTCGACTCCGTCGTCAAAGCGATCAAGAAGCAGTTCGCGAAGAAGAGCAGCGTGCACTTCTCCGTCAGGCGACGCGGCGGCCCTCCGCCCTCGGAGGATCTCAAGATCTCCGGCGCGTACCGCTTCAACGCTTCAGGCATGTACGCCGCCGACCTCACGGAGATCTCCTACGAGAAGGCAGCGACGGGGCGATCCCGAGAGATCACCATAGGCCGAGAGTTCTACTCACAGAGCTACGTGCGTTCCGACAAAGGCAAGTACACCTGGAAGTCGCCACCGACACTAGGGGAATGGGACTACGGGCGGAACTTCGCCGGGGTCGTCTGGGGCAAGGATCTGGTCAACGGGATCAACCCGGGCTTTCTCGAGCTGGTCGCCTCTTACGGTGCGACCAGCGCCGACGGCGGAACCTTCGAGGGAGTGAAGACGACCCTCCACAGCGGCACGGTGACGGTTCTCGACCTGGGTGAAAGACAGGCCGGGATCTCCTTCGGGACCGAGGACGGCGGCCCTGGGTTCTTCGGCGGACAGATCACCTGGAAACTCTGGGCGGGCCCGGACCACCTGCCGAGACGCTTCCACGCCATCATGAAGTTCACCCGGCCGGAGGGCGGCAAGGCCGAGACCATGACGATGAACATGATCTATCGAGGATGGGGAACCCCCGTCAAGATCGCGGCCCCGCCCAAGCACCTCATCGCCGACGGCTGGTGATGGACAATCCGCAGAACAACGCGGTACTTCGGAGCTCTCACAGCAAGCCACTCCTGCGCAGCAGCCGGTGAACAATGAGCACGGCGACGACCACGACGCCCAGGCGCGGGGATAGCCGAACGGCCTGTCCCGCTCGGAAACACGGTTTCGTGCTCTGAACTGCATGTGCTGCTCTTCATCGAGCACGGCACCCGACGCCTACACCTGGCCGGAATGACTGCACACTACGCATGCCGATAATTGCATCCGTCCATGTCATAGCCCTGCAAGGGCTTCGCATGGTGTAAGGCTCGAATACTCGATTCATGCGCTGGCCTACAGCCCCTCGGCATGCCTGCAGATCTTGAGGGACCGCTTAAACCACGGAGCTGGAGATCCATTGTGTTCAGCGAACCCTCAGGTCGGACGCAATGGCCGAATATTCGAGCCCCACACGTACAGCGCGGCGACTTGAAGTCCACTGCGCTGATGAAATGCTCGTCGACGGCGTCCTCCGGGCAGATCAGCTCCGCTGCGCCAATGCCAGCGCGATCGGTCGGCCGGTTCTGTGTCCGTAATCTGCCAGTAGGTCGGTCAGGGGCCGAACCTCCATCGCGACATGTTTTGTGCCATGAACGCCCTGAGCGTGGTGAAGTACAAGCACGGTGAGCTGCAGGATGCTCGTGACCTGTTTGAGCGGGCGCTACAGGGGTGGCGCCGGATGCCGGGCGAGGACCACCCCGACACCTGATCTCGATGGACAACCGCGTCCGAAACGCCCTTGAAGATCGCGAAGCCAAGCGCTCATCTCTGGCCAGCAGGTCGCTGCCATCGTCGATCACGCCCTTCTCCCCCTGACCGCCCCACGCCGCTGACCTCGTGCCACCGGCAGTGCGCGGGGCATGAGGGACGCGCTCATCCCGGCCTGCGACGAGGGCCGCACTTCCAGAATTGGGTCAACTATCGCACTCCGTGCGGGTCGTCATGGACGCCGTGGGTACGGATCGAAGGTGATGATCGACGAGCGGGAAGGCGTGGACGTCACGCCCACAGTGGACTGGCTGTTGCATCCCGTGCCCCGGGACGAGTACCTGCGGGACTTCTGGAAGAAGCGGCATTTCCTGCTTCGTCGAAATGCGCCGGATCACTACGGCGACCTGTTCTCACTCGCCCGCTTCGACGAGCTCCTTTCCGGCTCCGACCTTGACGCGGGCTCGGTGCGCGTGGTCCGGGCCGGACGCGCCGACGCGGCGGGCGATGCCGTAGGGAGCCGGCGGCTGGAGGATCTCTACGACCGTTACCGTCGCGGCTCGACGATGATCATGCCCTCGGTTCACGAGCGATGGCCTCCGCTGCGGGACCTGTGCCGGCGTCTTGCGTACGAGTTCAGCGCGAGATGCCGGGTCAACGCCTATCTCACGCCGCCGATGGCGCAGGGGTTCGGCGTACACCGTGATTCCCACGAGGTGTTCGTGCTGCAGGTTGCCGGCGGCAAACGCTGGAAGGTGTACGAGGCCGGACCTGAGCCGGAGCGGACCGGCCCTTGCGAGGAGTTCGACCTGCGGCAAGGTGATCTTCTCTATCTGCCTCGCGGCATCCCACACGAGGCCGCGTCGACGCATTCGGCGTCCCTGCACCTGAGCCTCGGCGTCTTTCCCATCACCTGGGCGGACGTGCTGTTGGCCGGCTGCGAGGCGGCCGTGGACGGCGACGCCGCCTTCCGCGATTCGCTGCCTTTCGGTTTCGCCCGCACAGCCAGGGCTCGTGACGAGACACGGGAGCGCATGCAGGAGCTGACCGCCCGGTTGTGGCGGGCCGTCGCGCCGGATGCGCTGGTCGACGACGCGGTCGACCTGGCGCTCCTCACGGAAGGAGACCGGCTGAACGGGCATCTCCTCGACCTCGTGTCATTGGCTGCCCTCGATCACGACACCGTCGTCCGGCGCAGGCCCGACCTGCGGTGGGAGATCCGGAGGGACGCGGGGACCATGGTCGTCGCGTTTCACGGCAAGCGGCTGAGCATCCCGTCCCGCCACGAGGAAGCCTTCCTCCGCATGGCGACCGGCGAACCCTTCACGACGAGCGGGCTGAAAGGGGAGGCCCGCCACGAGATCAAGCTCTCCCTGGTACGCCGTCTGCTGGAGGAGGGCTTTCTGACCCTTTCACCGCCACTGTGACCGGCTCTTCCGGCTTGCGGAAGATGCAGCGCACCACATGCCAGTGTTTTGGCTCGTCCCTGGCGTCGATTCCGTCGTATCGGTCCTCGCGCACGACGACCGGCTCCAGCCGCTGGAACACCGACCCGGCCGCCGCGCCGCGCAAGAAGGTCCTCCCTTGCCTCCGCCCCGCCCAGGCGTCCTCGGGGCCGAAGAACGTGCAGCACAGGACGCCGCCCGGGGCGAGGCCGCCAGTCATCGCCTCCGCGAGCCGGACGACGTCGGCCCTGGGCAGAAAGGGCAGGACATGGATCGCGACCATGAAGGAGTAGACCCCGGCCGCGATGTCCAGGTCACGGACGTCGGCGTGGACGACCTTGAGTCGCGGGTGCCGCCGCGTGGCCGCCAGCGAGACGGTGCATGGGTCGGTGTCCACAGCGTCGACCGAGAAGCCGGCCGCCAGCAGGAAATAGGTGTCGTTGAGCGGGCCCGCGCCGATGTCCAGGGCACGGCCCCGTACGTCGCCGAGGACGCCGAGCCCCTCGACGACGAGAGAGTTGGGCCCTCGCCCGGCCCGGAGGGAGGCGTAGGTCACCCTGTCCGCTAACCGCTCACCTTGAGGACCATCTGTTCGGCCAGCACCTCGATGAGAGCGATCCGTTCTTCGCCGGTCAGGCCGCCGGGGAGCTCCCTGACGTAGAAGGCGCCGGTGCGGGCGATGAACGCCAGGGCGTCGGCGGCGATCGGGTTGGCGCTCATCAGCGGTCTGCCCGAGGGGTCGAGCAGTTCGACCTGGTTCCCGCCTCGACGCGTCGTCAGCAGCCCCGCCTTCTCGTTCACCACCCGCCGGCGCAGGGTGACTTTGCGGTGGTCGTACCAAACGTCGGGAAGGGGCGACCCGAAGATCTCCGCATAACGATCGCGGAACATCGCGAAGGAGGCGACCGGGCGCTCCCCCTCGCTCGCGCCGGCCACCCCGGGGTCGTTGCCTGGGCTGTGGTGGATGTAACGCCCGAAGTAGTCGCGGCAGAACTTCGTGTACAAGCCGGTGAAGAGGATGAAGTGGTGCCAGGCGTCGTCGACCCGCATCGAGTGCATCCGCCAGAACTTCGTCTCGTCGACCTGAGTGAGCACCAGATACTTCTTCGCCTCGGCGAACAGTTCCTCCGCCTCCTCCTCCGTGTCCGCGATCTGCTCGTTCATGAGCCGTTCGATGAGGAAGGGGGCCTTGTAGTCCAACGCGGCGAGTGGGCTTTTGGTGATCATGGTAGTTCCCTCACTCCTGCGGTGGTTTCACCCGGCAGCTGGAGATACACACGCTGCTGCAGTCCCTGCAGGTCGCACAGGGGCTATGGCAGTCGGAGCGCTGGGTCTTGACCCGCATGTGGAGCCGGCCCGTGCGTATATCCCGCATGTCCTCCGACGTCACCGCGTCCTCGGCTGTGTCGGCCTGCCGGACGACGACGGTGGCGCTCCGTCGCACCCAGACGACCTTCGCGCCGAAGAGCATGACGCTCTGGGGCACGTTTTCGACATGAAGGATGTCCCCTTTGGGGATCTCAATGGCCGAGCCCAGGTTCTCCAGGCTCGGATACAGCGCGATGGATCCGTCGTGCTCCGAGGGGCCCACGTATCCCCAGAGCGTCATCGTGTCCGGCTTTCCCTCCCGGAGCAGCTTGACCAGAAGAGGGTGCTCTTCAAGCGAATCAGCGTCGATGCTCATACCGGTGCTCCCCTTTCTCCCGAAGAGTGACATCGCGCGCCTTTGCCAACAGCGTGACGCGCCGCCGCTTTACCGAATCCGGTGCCGACGCAGCCGAGCCCGGCCGGTCCTTCGCCGGCCTATCGATACTCCGTGATCGCGTTCCGGCCGATCGCCTGCAGCGGCAGGGGCATAAGGTGCAGAGCTACAACCTCGACATCGTCGGCGTGGCTCCGCCGCACCGGTCGGAACAGGCCCGTACGCTGGCTGGACCTGTGCCGCGGCACGGCCGACCCTCGACGAGGCCGCCCACCTACTCGGGACCGACGCCGAGATCGTCGGCGTGGACCTGGACGTGCGCAGCATCCGCCTACCGATCGATCAGTGGCGCTCAGGCCGTGCGCACCTTCTGCGCTCAGCTCAGCACGACCTGGTCGGTCGAAGTGCGGCCATACTGGTGGAACGCCAGCGACCGCTGGGAGATCGACTGTGCGCCTGCCGACAACTGGCTCCCATACCCGCCGTCACGGACGGTGGATGGTGGGGGTGGGGCAAATGGCGAAGGCCCGTGTGCAGGTCAGTAGGCGATGCGGTTGTGTGGATGCGGAAACGGGACGTCAGCGAGGCGTCACGTGTCCGCGTCTGCTGGTAGATGACGATCACGGTAGCTGGTATTTCGCGGTGCAAATACGCGGCCTGGACGGGCAGCGGCAGCGCATCCGCCCTTGCGGGTATGCCGACCGCGAGGAAGCCCGGGCCGCTGGCCAGGCTCTGATCACCGCTGACCGCGACGGTGCAGGGGCCGGATGCAACGTCGGACAGTGGCTGGCAGGCTGGCTGGCCACCAAGGACGCTCTGCGTCCGTCGACCCAGCAGGGCTACGCGACACACATCCGCCTCTACCTCATCCCCCACCTGGGACGGATCCGGCTGCTAAAGCTCACCTCTCGCGACATCAACGGACTACTCGCGTCCCGTCCCTCGCCGCCCGGCCACCAACTGTCGCCAGCCATCGTGGTGCGGATCCACGCCACCTTGCGGACCGCGCTGAACGCGGCGGTCCGTGCCCGGCTGATCCCGGTCAATCCGGCCAACGGCGCCGAACTGCCCACCCCCGGCGACCGCATCCGATCGTCTGGACCGCCGGGCGGACGGCCCGGTGGCAGCAGGCGGGAGAGCGTCCGGCGGTGGCGGTCTGGACCGAACAACAGCTCGCGGCGTTCCTGACCGACATCGCGCAGGACCGCCTGTATACCGGCTGGTGGCTGGCCGCGCTGCAGGCCCGCGCCGCGGTGAGCTGGCCGGGCTGCGCTGAACGGACGTCAACCTGCAGGGCGCGGAGCTGACGGTAGCGCAGCAGCAGGTGCACGCCGACGACCAGATCGTGGTCGGCCCGTCGAAGAGCGCCGCCAGCTGCCGAGAGGTAGCCCTGGACGCGGAGACCGTGCGGGGGCTGATACGGCGCCGCGAGCGGCAAGAGAGGCTCAGCGCGAGGGCGGGAACCCGCTGGCAGGACTCGGGATACGTGTTCACCACCGCGGACGGCGCGCCGCTGCGGCCGGACTACCTCACCGGCCGGTTCCGCCGGCTGGTGGCCGCCTCCGGGCAGCCGCCGATCCGGCTGCACGATCTGCGGCATGGCGCCGCGACGCTGGCGCCGGCCGCGCGCACTGATCTGAAGGTGGTGCAGGCAATGCTGGGGCATGCCAGCATCGTGCTGACCGCCGACACCCATGTCTCGGTGCTGCCGGAGGTGGCCCACAAGGCGGCCCGGAAGACGGCCCGGCTGGTGCTGAACGCCGCGTCCGCACGGGGGCGGCAGCTCAGCGACTGACTCAGCTTTGCCTCATATTTGCCCCATGCCGTCCCAGCGCACGAGCGCGGCTGGAGTTTCCGCAGGTAGAGAAGCGCGCCCTGCAGGATTCCAACCTGCGACCGTCGGATTAGAAGCAAGATCTTTTAGCGCCGCACGGCGCCGCCTGATGGCGATTTGTGCCGTCTTTGCGCGCTTTTCATCTCCGGTAGGGCCAGGCCCTGACGGCACGTGACGGGGCCTACGAGCACACACCGAGCACGACTGACCGCCGGTGGTGGGGTCTGACGGCACGCTCCGGGGGTCGCGATCCTGACCGGGCGCTTCGGCATCGGCCACCGGGCTTATCGCCCAGACCCTGCTGACGTGACTCCCGCGGCGGTCAGTCGCAGCCACAGCTGCAGCCGTCGCAGCAACAGCCGTCCTCGCCCGGGCAGCAGGAGCAGCAGTTGCCGCAGCAGTCGTAGCCGGAGCAGTCGAAGCGCTCGCAGAAGGAGCCCTCGCGGTCCTCGTCCCAGGCGGGCCGGTACAGGCCGCACGTGCAGCAGGTCAGCGCGGCGCACGCCAGCGACAGCAGCCCGCCGGGATCACGCTTCGGCGGCCGTTGTCCCGGCGGCACGTCGGGGTCGCCGAGCGGGTGGCCGGTGCCGTGCGTTCCGGCGATGGCGAAGGCTCGGGAGACGGCGCTGCTGGTCTCCCGCACCAGCAGGGCTCGCGTCAGGCCAGGTCGGGGCAGGTCCAGCCCGTCCACGGCGGCGCGCAGCTCGGCGTGCGCGGCGTCGCAGTGGCGGCGCGCCTCGTCCAGGCCGGTGCCGGTGGCTGCCAGCGGGTTGTACGCCCCGGACGCCCGGTCGTCGGCCAGGTCCTCCACCGCGTCGATCAGGTGTGCCAGCTTCCCGAATCCGCGACCGGCCGCCTCCAGGGCCTCCCGGTTGTGCGGCTTCCCCGCGAGCACCGCTGTGTGCGCGAACGCGGCGGCTACGGCGTCCTCAGTAGGCCCCGTCAACTCTCGTAACCCGGGTGCCGCGCTGCTCCTCGGGGACGCCTGGGCGTGGGCGCGTTCCAGGAGGGTCTGGCGGTCGGCCGCTGCCGTCAGCGGGGTGGGGTCGAACTCCAGCGTGCCGGCCATGGCCGTGCCGGCCGAGGACCAGCGGCCCGCCAGGCGGGTGGCGCCGGCGGCCACCGGGCGGCGGGCGTACACGCCGTCCCCGTCCGCCACGTGGTCGCTCACCTTGCCGGCCGCCAGGAGCAGCGACACCGAGGCCGCCAGCCGTACCCCCTCCGACTCCACTACGTCGGCGCCCTTGAAGCCGCGTAGCGCACACGGGCCCGCCCTCCGGCGCGACGTGGACGTGGGCGACTGGGCTTCGGTGAGGACGGACACGAGCAGGCCGTCATAGTTGGTCACCAGACGGGACAGGTGTCCGTGCTCGTCGCGGAGCGCCAGGCAGAGCCCGCACAGGTGGCCCATCCAGTCCGCGTAGAGCCCTTTGCACAGGACGTGCCGACACGGGCGGACAATGCCGAACATACGTCCCCTTATATGCGTACTAGAGAGCTAACCGTAGCACCAGGCCGCCGGTAGATACCGCGGCCGCGAACGGATCCGCAGGAAGGAGAAGGTGCCCTCACCGACCGGCCTGGAGCACTGCGCCTGCCGACCTAAAAGGACCAAAATCGTTTGGACAACGGGTACCCACATGGCCACCGTTTGCCGTGATCGGATCCGGCTCGGTGCGCAGCCGCGCCGCTTGTCTGACCACCACCCGCGGGCAACTGCGGAAGCCGTTAGAAGCTCAGAACGGATGGCCAGCGGCAAGTCGTTACATCTGGGCCCGCACCTGACCAGCTTGGGGTCATCCACCGGAGCAGATACACCCTCTGTCGACGTGGTGCAGGCCCGGCGGGAGCGCTGAGCTCGTCGTCGCGGTCGGCGTGGTGTTTTCGCGCGACCGCGTCGTCGCGATGCGGCCCGACGGGCGCCGCGTCCTTCCGGTTCACCGACTTCGACCGCATCTCGGGGGAACTGGGCGAGTACGGATGCACGCCGAACGTCTACCTGTACCCCATGACGACCCATTAACGATCCCCGCACCGCCACGACCGGCCCTGGCGGCGCGGGACCTACACGGCTGGTACAAATGGGGCATGAGCGAATCCGTCGGGTATCCCCCGCGGCCGAATGTGCCGGCGGCCCGGCGTGTCTACAGTCGGACGTACCGTGTGTGGGCCCACGTGCTCCTGTGGACGCCGATCGCGCTCACGGTGGCCGGCGTCGTCCTCGGCCTGGGGCTGTTCGCGGCCGCTGACGCCGACCCGACGCACAGTTCGTCCGCGCTTGGCTATCTCGGCCTCGTTGTGTGGGGCGCCCTCGCGGTCCTGTCACCGGTCCTGCTCGGGTCGTTCATCGCCGGGCTGGTCATGCTGAACCGTACGCGCAGTTGAGGCCGCGGCGGGACGCGGCCCGACCCAGAGTGCCGCAATGACCGCCATGACGGCTGCCGCTTGCGCCGGCCAACGAGTGCGGCAGGGTCGGCGCCGTGCAGCGCGCGCGGATCCAGTTCCGGGATCATGGCAAGCCGCCACCTGTTGGCCGCGTACTCCAGAGATCTCCCACCTGTGAGGTTCCACGACACGTGCCGCACCTGGGCGTCCTGGCTGAGCCATTCCAGGACGGGCACCCGCGCGGCGTAACCGAAACCGCCGGGGATCAGTATGCCGTCCAGATAGTCGTTGCCCGTGCTATGCGAGGACGTCGTGTTACGTTGAAGGCGCCTCGTCGAGCTGCGGGCTCGGTGGGGTAGGGATAAGCGGGTCGATCCGAAACCCTTCGGCCGCGAACACCTCCCAAAACGCGGAGGAGAAGAGTGGATCGCGATCGTGGATCAAGAACCGCAGCTCGGCGATGCGCTCCCCCAGGTCCATCACCAGATTGCGGGCCTGCTGGACCGTCCACGCCCCGCTCGGACGCGCGGTCACCCCACCCAGATGTAGCCGCCGAGTGCCGTGCTCGATGAAGACCAGCACATACAGCCGTTTGAGCACGCGATGATCGCGTGGGCCTGAGCGGCCAGGAACCGCCGCCAGGTCGGCCCGGCCCGGCGGGGCGCCGGATCGACACCGGCGGCTTGCAGGATCTCCCACACACTGTGGAGGCCGCGATCTGATAGCCCAGCCGGGCCAACTCGCCCTGAATCCGCCCATGCCCCCCGGGTCGGGTTCTCCCGAGCCATCCGCACCATGAGTGGCTTGACCTGCCGGCGAGTGCCAGGCCGTCCCGGGCGCCGTCTGTCGGTGGAGGTTCACTTGTGTTCGGGTACGACCTCGTTCGGGAGATGAGGTCGTACGCGGACACGCGTAGGCGAGGACTGGACATAGGGGGATTCCGGATGAAGGCGATTGTGGTGACGGACAAGGCCGCGGGAACGGCCGGAATGACACTGGTGGAACGGCCCGAGCCGCAGGCAGCGCTGAACGACGTCGTCGTTCAGGTTCATGCGTCGGGATTCGTCCCGACGGAGATGGAGTGGCCCTCGACCTGGACCGATCGCCTCGACCGTGACCGAACACCGTCGATCCCCGGACACGAGCTGGCCGGAGTGGTCACCGCTCTCGGCTATGGCACCAGGGGCAGGTCGGTGGGACAGCGGGTGTTCGGCATCACGGACTGGACTCGCGACGGCACCCTGGCGGAGTATGTGGCCGTCGAGGCACGCAACCTCGCACCGCTGCCCGGCGACGTCGACTTCACGGTGGGCGCGAGCCTGCCGATCTCGGGACTGACCGCGTGGCAGGGACTGTTCGAGCACGGCCGCCTTCAGGCAGGGCAGAGCGTCCTCGTGCACGGCGCGGCCGGCGCAGTCGGGACGATGGTGACGCAACTCGCACGAGAGGCCGGCGCCTACGTCATCGGCACCGGACGCGCCGCCGACCGTCAGAAGGCGCTCGACTTCGGCGCGCAGGAGTTCGTCGACCTTGAGAACGACACGCTGGAAGACGTCGGCGAAGTCGATCTGGTTTTCGATGTCATCGGCGGCGACATCGGCAGGCGGTCCGCAGGCCTGATCCGAGCCGGAGGAACACTGGTGTCCGTCGTCGGGCCGCCCGAGGCGCGACCCGCCGACGGCCTGGCGATCGACTTCGTCGTCGAGTCCGATCGCGCCCAACTGAGTGAGATCGTCCAGCGGGTACGGGACGGACGACTGCGGACGAACATCGGCAACGTCGCGACCCTCGACGATGCCGTCACCGCCCTCAACCCGACCGAGCGACGCAAGGGGAAGACGGTCATCCGCGTTCGTCCGTGAGGACTCCAGGGCTCGAGGACTCGATCATCGGGCGGCAGGTCGGCACAACCAGGCCGGCATTCCCCGGGCAGCCCGTGCAGATCAAGCTCGTCGACAAGATGTAGCCAGCTTGTTCTGAACTGGGATTTTGCTGCATGATCAGGGCAGCGGCTGTGACCATCGCGAGGTGTTGTTGTCGCTGGTCCACCAGTTGGCGAGGTGCTGATCCGCTCTGACCTGTCGAAGGATGTCGACCTGCTGGTGCTCCGTCACGAGAACCAGATGCTCCGCCGTCAACTCGGTGGCCGGCCGCGGTGGGAACCCGCCGACCGGCTCCGGCTGGCGGCGTAGTCTTGGCTGGTTCGCCGTAGCCAGTGGGCGGAGCTGTTCCCGGTCACCCCGGCGACGATCCTGCGTTGGCATCGCAGCCTCGTGGCGCGTAAATGGACCTTCACCGACAGGCGGCGCCTGGGACGGCTCTGCACCCGCCAGTCGGTCAAAGCACTGATCGTTCGGATGGCGCGGGGGAACCCGACCTGGAGCACCGGAGAATCCAAGGCGAGTTGGCCCGCCTCGGGACCCGATCGCTGCCTCCACGGTGTGGGAGGTCCTGCACACCGCCGGTATTGATCCCGCACCCCGCCGGGCCGGGCCGACCTGGCGGCAGTTCCTGGCCGCTCAAGCCCACGCGATCATCGCGTGCGACTTCCCGGTGGTCGAGACCATACCGCTCAAACGGCTGTATGTGCTGGTCCTCATCGAGCACGGCACCCGACGCCTGCACCTGGCCGAAGTGACCCCGCACCCGACCGGAGCCTGGACGGTGCAGCAGGCCCGCAACCTCGCCATGGACCCGGGTGACCGCATCGCCGGGCCGCGGTTCTTGATCCACAACCGGGATCTTCAGGGAGGTCTTCGAAACCGAAGGGCTGCGGATCATCACCACGCTGCTGCGGACGCCGAGAATGAACGCCATCCGCGAGCGCGTCACCGGCACCCTGCGCCGCGCGAACTCCTGGACCGCACCCTGATCCTCAACGACCAGCGATCCACCCGCCGAAAACCCGTCGTTGCAGGCACGATCAACGAATACCACCACGCCGCTTAACCGCAGCTCAGACCACGTGACTCACCGATGTGCGCACTTCCCACTTACGCGGCTGCTTCTGGTCGCACATGATGGACTTGGACTCATCGATGGCTAGATCTCCTGTCACGATAAGGAAGGCATCATGCCCCCTTCCATCGTCGGGCACGACGGCCCCCTCACCGACCGCCACTTCCCGCTCGGTGACACGCCGACCACCTTCGGCCGCAGGCAAGACTGCAGCGTGGTGCTCTCCAGCGAACGAGCTTCGCGCCGCCACGCCGAGATACGCCACGAGGCAGGGCGTTACATCCTGCACGATCTGGGAAGCCGAAACGGAACGCTGGTCAACGGCAGGCGCGTCACCTCACAGGTGCTCCAACCGGGCGACCTGATCACGATCGGCGACGAGCAGTTCCGCTTCCTGCCCTCCGACGACGTCGCCACGGTCTACGGCGCATCCCCGCTGCCGCAGGCGAGGAGACCCGCCCCATCGGTCGATCCGGGGCCGGTACTCCGGGTGACCGTCTCCGGCGGTGGGCCTGTCGGGCTGAGCTTCGCGCTCCTCCTGGAGCACCTCATGGGATCACGGGTCGTCGTCACTGTTTACGACGGCCGCTGGACGCAGGACGGTGCTCAGGTCGCGTGGAAGGGGCAGGATCAGGGAAATGTACGGCGCCAGCAGGTCGTCACGGTTCAGAGCCGCCAGTACCTGAACCTCCCCGACCCGGTGCAGGCTCGGCTGTTCAAGCCCGGGGCGTACTCCGAGATGTGGCCGCCCGGCCCCGACTCCATCCGAGGACAAGCCCCGCGCAACCTCCGCATCGCCTACATCGAGGACACGCTCCTGGAGATGGCCGGCGAGATGTCCGACCGCATCCGGCTCGTCCCCACCCGCTTCGATCCCGACGAGCATGGCGACAGCGCGAAGCAGGATCATGTGCTCGCCATCTGCGAGGGTGGCCGTTCGCGCACGCGGGAGCATTTCACCGGCAAGTTCGGCACCGCCGACAGCTCGATCTACTCCCTGAACGGCAAGCACCTGCAGGATGTCGTGCTGGGCTTACGCGTCAAGTCCGACCTGCCTGACGCCATGTCGGTCCTGCTGACCGTGGCCCAGAACCGCTACCTGCTCAACGCCCTGGGCGGCGAGGGTTTCCTCAACATGCGACTCACCGACGAGGAGGCCGAGGAGGTCATCGGCATCGATCCCGTCCGTCGCGTGTTCGAGGAGTGTGTCGCCGCCAACCCGTGCATGATGGGCCGCACCGGCGACGGCGACTTCCACTGCTCCACTCACGGCACCTTGTTCCTGCCCGCCCTGATCAAAGGGTCCGCCCTGTGGCGGCGGGTGCAGGAAGGGCTGGCGATGTTCGGCGTGGCCGAGTACAACCTCAGCGCCGTCACCGCCTTCCGGCTCGACATGGTGCAGCGGCCCCGCTTCACCGCGCGCCTGCACGCCCCTACGTCCGCCACTCCGGGCACCTACGGCTTCCTGCTCGGCGACGCCGCCAACGCCATCCACTTCTGGCCGGGTCGCGGGCTCAACAGCGGGCTGGCCTCGGCCATCTCTCTGGCCCGGTCGCTCAACCAGGCCTGGCGCGGGCGGGCCTTCCGCGACGCGGACTTCATCCGCCACGAGGCAGCCATGGCGATGCTCCAGTACCGGCACAAGAGCCGCGCCTGGCAGGCGATGGTCACTACCGACGAAGATGGCGTCACCCGCGCCATCAAGGACAACATCGCCAAGGGCAGCGCCGACGCGCAGGCCGCTCCGAGTTCCGACGCGCAGGCCGCGGCGGACATCGACACACTGATGAACCGGCTCGGGATCGTCCGGGGCCGTCTGTCACAGCGCGTCTCCGGCCTGCCCGACGACGCCGCCCTGCGTGCCCACCTCGGCCGGCTGTCGGCTGAGACTCTGCGCATCCTGGTCATCAGCGACGCGTGGGACACAGTGGTCATGGGCGGTGAAGAGGTCGATATCGACATCTTCTACCGCGAGGAGCCCGCGTCCGCTTCGGGTGGAGAACCTGTGTGGGCTCCACGACTCGCCAGCGAGCGCGAACAGCACACCAGGCTGATCTCCAGGTCGGCAAGCCGATCGCCACGGCCAACGGCACAGGCTCCCCGGTAGACATCGCCGCAGGTCAGCTCACTGCTTCTCTAGGGCTCCGCCTCCGTCCGGAGCTGGATAGGCTCCAAACCATGACCTCGATTGACGTGACTCGGTGAGCGCCACCCGTCTGCTGGTCATTGGAGCCGATGCAGCAGGGATGAGCGCGGCGCACCAGGCAATCCGGGCGGCCGGGACCAAGCTGGCCGTGACCGCGCTGGAGGCGACCGGCGATACGTCGTACTCCGCCTGTGGCATCCCCTACTGGGTCGCCGGAGACGTGTCCGGTGGCAACGCCCTGGTGGCCCGCACCGCTGAGGAGCACCGGGCAGCCGGGATCGACCTGCGGCTCGGCGCCACCGCGACCGGGATCGACCGACAGGCCCGCACGGTCACCTACCAGGATGCCGACGGTGAGCAGGTGTTGGGCTACGACGAGCTGGTGATCGCGACCGGTGCGTCGGCCGTGGTGCCGGACTGGGCCGTCCACCCCGGCACAGGACAACGGTATGCCGGCGTCGCGCCGGTCAAAACGCTCACCGACGGCGCTGTCTGGTTGGACCTGCTCGGGAGGCTGCCCAAGGGCAGTGGCCGGGTGGTTGTCGCCGGCGGCGGCTACATCGGCGTCGAGATGGCCGAGGCCGCCAGGAGACGTGGCTACGAGGTCACCGTGATCACCCGGACTCGGGTGATGAGTTCCTTGGACCCGGACATGTCCGCTCGCATCGAGAAGGGGATGCACGAGGCGGGAGTCCGGGTCGTGGTCGGCTCACCGGTCGTGCGGCTGGACGTGGCGGACGGGCGAGTACGTGGCGTGTACACCGCAGAAGGCGAGCGCTATCCGGCGGACCTGGTCGTGCTGGCGCTGGGGATCACGCCGAACACCGGTTACCTTGACCTCGACACGTTGCCGAGCGGCCCGAATGGCGGTTTGCGACCCGAGCCGGACGGGAGCCTGGCCGACGGGATCTGGGCCGCCGGTGATTGCTGCGAGACCCGGCATCGGCTCACCGGCACGTGGACCTACATGCCACTCGGCACCCATGCCAACAAACAGGGCCGGATCGTCGGCACCAACCTCGTCACACCAGGCGCGCTGCGGTTCGGCGGCGTGCTGGGCACTGCGATCACCCGATTCGCCGAGGGCACGACCTACTTGGAGATCGCCCGCACCGGTCTGAATGAGCGTGAGGCAGCCGCCGCCGGCATCGAGGTGACCTCCCTGGTCACCGAAGGCAGCACGGCCAGCGGCTACATGAGCGAGGCCGACCCGGTCGCGGTGAAGTTGCTGGCAGCGCCGTCGGATCATCGGCTGGTGGGCGCGCAGATCGTTGGCGGGCGTGGGGCGGGCAAACGTATCGACACCGTTGCCACCGCGTTGTGGCACGGCGCGACCGTTGATGACTTAGCCTGGTCAGACCTGTCCTACGCGCCGCCGTTCGCCACCGCGTGGGACATCGTACAGGTCGCGGCCCGGCGGCTGGCCGACCAACTGTAGCTGCAGCTCTGGCTCGACGAGCGCCCCAACTGGCCTCGCGCCGACCACAACCGAGCCCTGTTCCTCAAGATGGCTGACTGCACGCGCCGCCAGCCAAGTCGGGAGTGTTCGCGAGCAAGAATCCTCACCAGTTGGTGAAGGCGCCGTCGCGGGTGCGCAGGTGGGGGCGTTCAGCGGCGATGGCCTGATATTTCCGGGCCTCGGCCCGGTCGATGTCGACGCCGAGGCCGGGCAGGTCGGGGATCTCGAAGCGACCTCCTCGAACCACCGGCCGGGCGGTGAACACGTCCGGCAGCTCGGGCAGGGCTTGGTGCTCCTGCACTCCGATGTACGGTGAAGCCAGGTTCAGGTGCAACGACGAGGCCGCCGTCACCGGGCCGAGCGGGTTGTGGGTGGCCAGCTTGACGTAGTGCGCCTCGCACATGGCGGCGATCTTCCTGGCCTCGGTGAGCCCGGCCGCCACGGCGATGTCCACCCTGGCGTAGTCGACGAGGTCCTGCTCGATGAGCCGCTGGAACTCCCATTTCGACCCGAACTGCTCGCCCGCCGCCAGCGGCACCGCCGTGCGGGATCTCAACGACCGGTACACCTCCAGGCTCTCGCACCGCAGCGGGTCCTCCACGAAGTACGGCTTGGCCGCCTCGATCTCGCGGCACAACGTCACGGCCTCGGGCAGGTCGAGCCGCGTGTGCACGTCGAGGATCAGCTCCACGTCGTCGCCCACGGCCTGCCGTACGGCATGGAACAGGTCGATGCCCCACCGCATCGAGGCCCGCTGGTCCAGGGTGCCGTCCTCGTCATGGGGCACGGCGAAGCGAAGGTGCCGCCAGCCTTCCGCGACGAGCGCCCGCGCCCGGTCCAGGAACGCCTCAAGGTCGTAGTACTCGTCGCCCAGGTGGGCGTAGGCGGGGACGTGGTCACGCGTCCGCCCCCCGAACAGGTCGTAGACCGGCACTCCAAGCGTCTTGCCCCGGATGTCCCACAGCGCCACGTCGATGGCGGCTATGGCGGACGACAGGATGCGATCGGCCGGGAAGAAGCCCCGGCGGAACATCACCTGCCACAGGTGTTCGATCCTGGTGGGATCCTCACCCAGCAGCAGCTCCCCCAGGTGCTCGATCGCCCCCGAGACCGCCTTCTGCCGCGAGCGGATGCCCACCTCGCCGATGCCGTGCACGCCCTCGTCGGTGTCGACGACGACCAGCATCATGCTGTCGCCGTGCTCGGGCAGCGTGAGCACTTCCCAACCAGTGATCTTCACAGATGAACTCCTATGAGAACGTTACCGGGATTCTCAGAAACCCAATCATGCATCCTTCTTGCGGCGATGGCCAGAGCGGATTTAACAGGTTGGTGACCGCGAGGAAACGCTCTTGACGCTTCCGGGAACGTTTGCAACCATCCTCCATACCGGTACGAGGAGGACAGCGTGGCAGTGACGATCAGGCAGGTGGCGCAGGCGGCCGGGGTGTCGGTCTCGACGGTCTCTCGCGCGTTCACCGCCCCCGATCAGGTGCAGCCCCAGACCTTGCAGCGCGTCCGGGACACGGCCGCGAAACTGGGGTACGCGCCCAACCCGGCGGCCCGCTCACTGCGTGGCGGGAAGACCGAGTCTCTCGGGCTGATCATCCCCGACATCGCCAACCCGTTCTTCCCGCCGATCTTCAAGGCGATGCAGGCCCGGGCCCGCAGGCTCGGCTACACCGTGCTGGCCGCCGACACCGACGAGCGGGAGTCCGACGAGCTGGAGACCATTGCCGCGGTCTCCAAGCGGGTCGACGGCATGATCCTGTGGGCCTCCACCCTCTCGGAGGACAGGCTGGGCGAGCTGGCGGAGACCATGCCGGTGGTCCTGGTCAACCGGCACGTGCCCGGCATCCCGGAGATCCGGGTCTCCCTGACCGCCGGCATCTCCCAGGCGGCCGAGCACCTGAAGGCCTACGGCCACACCAGGTGTGTCTTCATCAACGGCTCGCGGCCCGAGCACAGCCGCGGCAAGTCGATAAGGGAGGCGTTCGAGGCGCACGACCTGTCCCTCGTCGAGCTCGGCCCCTACGAGCCGCGCTTCGAGACCGGCCTGCACGCCGCCACCTTGGTCACCTCCGCCGACGCCACCGCGGTGCTCGCCCACAACGACCTGGTCGCGCTCGGAGTGCTGCATCAGCTCGCCAAGCTGGGCGTCGACGTGCCGCGCGACGTCAGCGTGATCGGCATAGACGACACGCTGCTCGCCGAAACCGCCACCCCGTCGCTGACCACCATCCGCATCTCGGCCGAGGAGCTCGCCACCCGGGCCACCGACCTCCTGCTCGACACCATCGGCGGGCGGGGCGGCGGGCGCGTCGTGGAGATCGGCTCCCGGCTCATACCCAGATCCTCGACCGGTCCCGTCCACAGCTGACCGAAGACCTCGCGGTACCGTCCGCCACTCACCGAAACCGACAACCCCGTGGTACGGCCATGCCGTACCACCGCCCCGCCCTGCCGTCTTTAACACCTTTTTTAATGCTATGACCTGAACGCGGGAGTTCAGATGAAGAAGATCACCGCCTCCCTCGGCGTGGCCGTCCTGGCCACGGCCGTCGCCGCATGCGGATCGTCCTCCGGTGCCGGGCAGGAGTCCGGCACCATCACCCTCAGGGTCCAGGGCATGCCACCGGCGACCGACAAGCCGAGCCTGGCCGCGTTCGAGAAGATGGTCGCCGACTTCGAGAAGCAGAATCCCGGCATCGCCGTTGAAGGCTCCTCGGCCGCTTACGACCCGCTGACGTTCTCCGCCAAACTGGCCGGCGGCAAGGTCGAGGACGTGATCAAGGTGCCGCTCACCGAGCCGCAGGGGCTCATCGCCCGCAAGCAGGTCAAGCCGCTGGCCGCGGAGCTGGCCAAGTGGCCGCACTACAAGGAGTTCAACCCGCAGGTCCTGCGGCCGCTGAGCGACTCTGCCGGTGAGGTGTACGGCGTGCCCCAATCGCCCTTCGCGATGGGACTCGTCTACAACCGGGAGCTGTTCACGAAGGCGGGCCTCGATCCCGACAAGCCGCCGACGACCTGGGACGAGGTTCGGGCCCGGGCCAAGCGGATCGCCGAGAAGACCGGCAAGGCCGGGTTCGTGCACGAGTCCAAGAACAACCAGGGCGGCTGGCAGCTCACGAAGCTGACCTACACCTTCGGCGGCGAGATGGAGAAGCCCGCCGGCGACACGTGGGTGGCGGCCTTCAACGCCGACCCGACCAAGCGGGCGCTGGCCCTGCTCAAGGAGATGCGCTGGACCGACGACTCCATGGGTGCCAACCAGCTCAACGACCAGAACGACGTGATCAAGCGGTTCGCCGCCGGCGAGATCGGGATGTACCTGGGCACGCCTGGCACGTACCGGCTGGCCAAGATGACCTACGGCATGCCGAACATCGACGCGTTCGGCATCGGGCCGCTCCCGCAGGCGGGCGGGAACGCCACGCTGACCGGCGGTGACGTCTACATGGTGCCCAAGTCGGCCTCCGCCGAGAAGACGGCCGCGGCCGTCAAGTGGCTGCTGTTCGCCTACGCCCAGCCGCAGTACGACACCGGCGCCGCCGCCGAACGGGCCAAGGCGCTGGCGGCCGACCCGAACGCCGCCGTGGGCGTGCCGACGCTGCCGATGTTCGACGAAGCCCAGCAGGCCAAGATCGACGAAGCCGTCAAGCCTTACGTGAACGTCAAGCTCGAGCACTTCCGGCCGTGGATCGAGGGCACCCCCAGGCTCCGGCTCCGCGCCGAACCCCCGGTGCAGGCCCAGGCCGTCTACGCCGTGCTCGACAGCGTGGTGCAGGCCGTACTGACCGACCGGGACGCCGACGTCGACGCCCTCCTCACCAAGGCCGAAACCGACGTGAACGCCAAGCTCGCCGCGAGCCGGCAGTGACGCTCGCCCCGCGCCTCGCTCGCCGCGAACCGGCGGTGACGGTCGCCCCACGCGCCGGCAGGCGGGGGAACTCCGTCATGGCGTTCCTCTTCCTCGTCCCGGCCTTCGTCGCCTTCGGCGTGTTCTCCTACTGGCCGATGATCCGCGGGCTGCTGATCTCCTTCCAGGAGACGAACCTGGTCGACCCGGCCACGTGGGTGGGGCTGGACAACTTCACCGCGCTCGTCCGGGACCCACTGCTCTACACGGCGATCGCGAACACCCTGCTGTTCGTCGGGCTGGGACTGCTCATCGGGTTCCCGGCGCCGCTGATCCTGGCCACCGTCATGTCGACGGTGCGAAAGGGCGCCGGGGTCTACCGCTTCCTCGTCTATCTCCCGGTGGTGATCCCACCGGTGGTGGCGATCCTGCTGTGGAAGTGGTTCTACGATCCCGGGCACGGCCTGTTCAACGAGTTGCTGGGCCTGATCGGCGTGGGCCCCTTCCCCTGGCTGGAGTCGCCCAGGACCGCGATGCTCAGCCTGGTCATCCAGTCGACCTGGGCCTGGATGGGCAGCACGGTCCTCATCTACCTCGCCGCCCTGGTGACCATCCCCTCGGAGCTCTACGAGGCGGCGCAGATGGACGGCGCATCGATCGGGCGCAGGCTGTGGCACATAACCCTGCCTCAGCTACGCCCCACCATCGGCCTGCTGCTCCTCCTCCAGCTGGTCAGCACCACGCAGGTGTTCACCGAGCCCTACGTCTTCACCGATGGCGGACCGGAGAACAGCACGCTCACGATCCTCCTGCTGATCTTCAGGTACGCCTTCCGGGACGGCGCCTACGGCCAGGCCGCCGCGCTCGCCTTCCTCCTGGCGATCTTCCTGGGCCTGATGTCGGCGATCTACCTGCGAGCCACCCGCGCCTGGAGCTCCTCATGAGCCTGATCTCCCCCGTCGAGGAGCGCCGCCCGGCGGTCAGGGCGGCCGTGCGCGCGGTCCAGTGGCTCACCCTCGCGCTCCTCCTGGTGATCGGCATCGGCCCGCTCTACATGACCGTCAAGGGCGCGGTCTCCCCCGCCACCGACCTGATCGCCAAGCCGCTCGAACTCTGGCCGGGCGACCCGCGGCCGGAGAACTTCGGCACCGCCTGGAACGATCTGGGCATCGGCCACTACCTGCTCAACACGCTCCAGGTCGTCGGCGGCTCATGGGCCGTCCAGCTCATCGTGGCGATCACCGCCGGCTACTCCCTGTCGGTACTGAAGCCCAGGCTCGGCAGGCTGATCTACGGCGCGATCCTGGCCACGATGTTCGTCCCCTACACGGTCTCGATGACCAGCCTCTTCCTGACCATCATCGACCTGGGCCTCGTCGACTCCTACTGGTCGATCTGGCTGCCCGCGGGGGCCAGCGCCTTCAACGTCCTGCTGGCCAAGCGCTTCTTCGACGCGCTGCCGCCGGAGCTCTTCGCCGCCGCCAAGGTGGACGGCGCCAACTCCTGGCAGCTCCTGACCAGGATCGTGCTGCCGATGAGCCGCCCGATCCTGGCCGTCATCAGCCTGATCGCGATCATGCACAGCTGGAAGGACTTCATCTGGCCGCTCGTGGCCATCACCGACCCGGACAAGCAGCCCGTCAGTGTGGCCCTGGCCACGCTGGCCGACCAGGCGCCGCAGGACGTGCTGATCGCCAGCATGGCGATGGCGCTGGCCCCGCCGGTCCTGCTGTTCCTGGTCTTCCAGAAGTACGTCGTCGCCGGGCTCGGTTTCACCGGTGTCAAAGGCTAATCACGAAAGGCAGACCCCCGTGCCGGAAGTCTCCCGTCGTACCCTCCTCCAGGCCGCCGCACTGACCGGCCCACTGATCGGCGCGGCCTCCGCGCTCACCGCCGCCCCCGCCCGGGCGGACGGCCTGTCGATCTCGGCCGACGGCATCGCTCTTGTCGCCGAGGCCGACGGCTCGATCGTGGTCCGCGACGGTTCGGGAACCGATCGTCTCAGGATCGGCCACTTCATGATCAAGGACAGCGTGCTCGGGCAGCAGCGTACGTTCGGCGGCACGCCGAGCCTGACCACCGTGGACGGGCAGCCCGCCCTCCAGGTCGTCTACAAGATGTCGGCGAGCGCCTCGGCGGTGACCGTGCGCGGCACGTTCACCGTGGCCGCCCGCCGGGCGGGCCTGAAGTGGGAGGTGAGCGGCAGCGCCACGCTGACTCCCGCCGGCTACATGTTCGCCCGCACCCTGATCGGCAACACGGCGCCCGAGAAGTACGTGCCCGCCACCGCCTGGACCAAGGACGCGCGTGGCGGCGTGCCGTACGAGGTCAACGCCGGCTCGCTCTATCAGGAAACCTGGGCGGACACCCGAGCCTACTTCCGGCTGTGGAGCTCAAGGCCTGCCTTCACCAACGCCACCTGGATGCACGCACCCGCGGGCGAGGATGGGGCGACCCAGGTCGAGCTGGTCCTCGGCGACATGCGGCCGGGCGCGGCCAACGCCGTGGCGAGCGCCGCGCCGCTCGGCGTGGACGTGTGGAGCGACCAGCCTTTCGGCCTCTACGAGCCGGGCGCGGCCCTGGCCGTGAACGCCCAGGTGGTCAACGGCGGCGCCGCGGCCAAGCCGGTGAGCCTCACCTGGTGGGCGCGCGACTTCAACGGCGCCGTGCTCGGCGGCGGCCGCCTCGACAGGACCGTGGAGCCCAGCGGCGCCTGGACCGAGGCGCTCACCGTGCCGGCGCCCTCGCAGGGCATCGTGTTCGTCGAGGTCAAGGCCGCCTCGGGCGGTGAGGAGGCGTTCGCGCGCACCAACCTGGCCACGCTGAAGCCGCACGCCTACCAGAGCGAGGGCATCTTCGGCATCTCCAACTACACCTGGCTGCTTGTCCCGGACAAGGAGCAGGTCGGCCGGTTGATGCAGAAGATCGGCGTCAAGTGGGTGCGCATCGCCTACGACGGCGCGCCGGGCATCCCGCCCGCCGAACTCGACGCGCTGGGCATCGGGCACAACGTCCAGCTCGGTGGGGTGATCTACAACGGCACGGCGGAGCAGGTCGCCGCCTGGGCGGACGACCGCGCCAGGATCGCCCGCGAGTCCGGCGCGACCTACTTCGAGGTGGCCAACGAGCTGAACCAGCCCTGGATGTCGGGGCAGAAGGCGGCCGAATACGTGCGCGACGGTCTGAAGCCGATCCACGACCGGCTCAAGGACTCCGGCATCAAGCTGATGAACTGCGGCCTCGGCGGCATGGACTACCGGTGGACGGCCAACTTCCACGCGGCCGGCGGCTGGGACCTGATCGACGCGTTCGCCTTCCACCCGGGCCGCGGCAACTTCACCGCCGACCACGCCCCGCCGCCGGAGGAGTGGGAGCAGGGCTCCAACGGCTCCTACTGGAACTTCCTCGGCTCGTTGCGCAAGGCCAGGCAGACGTTGGACGAGTACGGCGGGGACAAGGAGCTGTGGCTGACCGAGGCCTACGCCTGCACCCGGCCCAACGCCTGGTGGAACGACACGATCCGCCAGGCCGCGGAGAACACGCTCCTGCAACTCGCCCTCTGCCTGTCGGAAGGGGTGGACGGGGTCAACTGGTACCAGCCGCACGACAGCACCATCCATCACCCGCAGGAGGCGGACCCGAACAACGCCGAATACCACCACGGGCTGCTGAACCGCGACACGAGCATCAAACCCACCCTGCTCGCCTTCGCCACGGCCACGCGCCACCTGGAGGGCGCGACCTTCAAGCGCTGGCTCACCTTCGCCGACCCCGATCTGAAGGGCCTGCTGTTCGACACGCCGCGGGGCAAGCTGGCCGTCCTGTGGAGCCGCAAGGACGGCTACATCCTCAACCGGGACCATGGTGAGGACCAGTGGTATCCGCATCCCGAGGCCTGGGAGGACCACTGGCCGACCAAGACCCGCCTGTCGCTGAAGACCTCCGGGCAGACGGTCCGGGAGATCGACTGCATCGGGCAGGAACGCACCATCACCGCCACCGGTCGCCGCGTGCGGGTCACCCTGGACGGCGCACCGCGCCTCTACTACGGGCTGGAGCTATGAGATCGGAAACCCTTTCCCGCGACGTGACCGTGGTCGGCGGCGGCCTGGCCGGCGTCAACGCCGCCGTCGCCGCGGCCCGGCTGGGCCGTACGGTCGCCCTCGTCACCAACCGGCCCGTGCTCGGCGGCAACTCCAGCAGCGAGGTACGGGTCTGGGTGGTCGGGGCGACCGGCCACGGCAAGAACCACCACGCCCGCGAGGGCGGCATCATGGGCGAGCTCTTCCTGGAGAACCAGTACCGGAACCCACACGGCAATCCGTACTTCTGGGACACGACCGTCCTCGACCTGGTGCGGCAGGAGCCGAACATCGCGCTCTTCCTCAACACCGACGTACGGGAGGTGTCGTGCTCGGCGGGGCGGATCGACTCCGTGTCCGGCTGGATGATGGGCTCGGAACGGCTGATCACCTTCGAGTCGCCGATCTTCCTGGACTGCACCGGGGACGGGCTGGTCGGCCACCTGGCCGGCGCCCGCCACCGGATCGGCCGTGAGGGGCGCGCGGAGCACGGCGAGCCGTGGGCGCCCGAGGCGCCCGACGACATCACGCTCGGCAGCACGCTGCTCTTCTACACCAAGGACGCGGGTGAGCCGGTCCGTTACGTCCCGCCGGGCTTCGCCAAGGACATCACCGAAACCTCGATCCCCGAGCGGCGGATCATCAGGGCGGGCGACAACGGCTGCGCCTACTGGTGGATCGAGTTCGGCGGCGAGCTGGACACCGTGCACGACAACGACCGCATCCGGGACGAGCTGTGGTCGGTCATCTACGGCATCTGGGACTACATCAAGAACTCGGGGAAGTTCGACGCCGAGACCATGACCCTGGAGTGGGTGGGCGCGCTGCCCGGCAAGCGGGAGTACCGCCGCTTCCTCGGCGACCATGTGCTCACCCAGCACGACGTGCTGGACCAGACACCCTTCGAGGACCGGATCGCCTTCGGCGGATGGTCGATCGACCTGCACCCGCCGCAGGGCATGTACGCGAAGGAGGACGGCGCGAGGCAGCGCTACGCCGACGGGATCTACCACATCCCGTACCGGTCCATCTATTCGCAGAACGTGCCCAACCTGCTCATGGCCGGGCGGAACATCTCGGCGTCGCACGTGGCGTTCGGTTCGACCAGGGTCATGGCCACCTGCGCCACGATCGGCCAGGCAGCCGGGACGGCGGCCGCATTGTGCGTCGCCGACGGCGTCTCCCCCCGGGAACTGGACGTGCGCGCTCTGCAGACGACCCTCCTGCGGGAGGACGGCTCGATCATCGGCCTGCCGTACGAGGACCCCGCGGATCTCGCTCGCGCGGCCACCGCCGCCGCGTCGGGCACGTTGTCCCGGCTGGAGGTGGAGACCTCGGCCGAGACCTGGCCGCTGGAGGCGGACGCCGGCCTGATCCTGCCCGTCGACCCGGCCCTGGACTCGGTGGAGCTCATGCTCGACGCGGCGGCCGGGGCCGAGCTGATCGTGGATCTCTACGATCCGATGCTGGGCCAGAACTACGTGCCGCGGGACCTGATCGCCTCGCTCACCGTTCCGGTGGAACCGGGGAAGAACCAGTGGGTCCGCGTGGATCTGTCGTTCCGGCCTGCTCGGGCGCAGAACGCGTTCCTCCTGATCCACGCGAACCCCGACCTCGCCCTCCACGTCGCCGACCGGCCCACCCCCGGCGTACTCTGCCTGACCCGGGTTCCGCTGCGCCCCCAGGACGAGGCACCCCAACTGCTGCGGGAGTGGTCCGACTCGGGCCTGCTGCGCCGTACGTTCTGCCACCGGACCGGCCCGACCGATGCCTTCGCGCCGTCCAAGGCGCTCGACGGCTTCCAACGCCCGCACGCGGGGCCCCACATGTGGGTGTCGGATCGGCTGCCCGCCACCCTCGAACTGTCCTGGCCCTCGCCGGTGACGATCAGCCGCGTCGATGTGCTGGCCGACGACGACGTGAACGAGGACCTGATCAACCTGCACCACCACCGCACGCCGTTCGAGGTCATGCCCACGCTGGTCCGCGACTACCGGTTGGAGGTGCGGCAGGGCGGCGGCTGGCGGACGGTGTCCGAGGTGCGCGACAACCGGCGGCGCCGCAACGTCCACGACCTCGAGCCGGTCACCACCGACGCGCTGAGGATCGTGGTGGACGCCGGCAACGGGACCCCGTACGCCCATGTCGTCGCGGTTCGCGTGTATTCGCCGGTATGAGTAGACGCATGAAGCGTGTCCTGGTCACCGGCGCTGCCGGCCGTATCGGCCGGGCCGTCCTCGACCTGCTCGGGCAGCAGGGGATCACGGCCAACGCCCTCGTGCTGGAAGATCCGGGAGATCTGAGGGCCGAGCTGGTCGTCGCGGGATCCGCGACGGACTCGCACGCCGTACGGAAGGCCCTCAAGGGGGCGGACGCCGTGATCCATCTCGCGGCGATCCCCACCCCCGAACGGCATCCGGCCGAGGAGGTCTTCGCCACCAACACCCAGGCCACCTTCACCGTGCTGGAACAGGCGGGCCGGGCCGGGATCAGGCAGGTGTGCACGGCCAGCAGCACGGCGATCTCGGGCCTTCCTTTCGCCGCGCGCACCCTCCACCCGCGATACGTCCCGGTGGACGAGGAACAGCCGTCCCTTTCCGAGGATCCCTACGCGCTGTCCAAGCAGGTCGACGAGCTGACCGCCCAGATGATGTCGCGACGCCACCGCATGTCGGTGACCGCCCTGCGCCTGCCGTACGTCGGCGGCTTCGACGAGCGCCTCCTCGACTTCGCAGGCAGGTGCGAGCTGGACCCCGGCCTGCACGCGGCCGGACTGTGGGCCTACCTCGAAACCCGGGACGCGGCCCGGGCGTGCCTGCTCGGCCTCGCCCTCGGCGGCTGCCACGTCATCACCGTGGCGGCCCCGGAAACCCTCGTCTCCCACCCCACCGAGGATCTGCTCCGCCGTTTCCATCCCACGACCGAGATCCGCCGTCCGCTGCCGGGCCGCACGGTCCCCCTGAACCTGGCCAGGGCGACCGGCGTTCTGGGCTTCAGCGCGGAATTTCACGTGTGACGATGACCTGTGCGCAGGTGGCCGGGATCGGGTGGGCGCGGGGTGCGTCGGAGGTCAAGGTCCCACAACCTGACCGTTCCATCGACACCGGCGCTGGCCGGCATCGCTTCGCGTCGGGACAAGGACGTGGAGCTTCTCGTCCTGCGTCACCAGATCGCCGTCCTTGAACGCCAATTCGGCGCTGACACCGGAGTGAGATTCGCGCCCGAGGACCGGGCCCTTCTCGCGCTCTCCTGACCTCGCTGCCGCGCGAGGTCCTGCGCCGATTGCGGCTTCTCGTTCGCCCGGATACCGTCCTGCGCTGGCACCGCGATCTGATGAAACGATGTCACGCCCATATCTGCCGACCAAAGCGACGTGGGCGCCCCACCCACGGTCCGCTCCATCCGCGCCCTCATTCTGCGCCTGATTCGGGAGAACTCCGGCTGGGGTTATCGGCGGGTGCACGGTGAGCTCGCCACGCTCGGTATCGCGGTCGCGCCGTCCACCGTCTGGGAGATCCTCACGCAGGCAGGTCTTGATCCGGCGCCCGAGCGGGCGTCCACCACCTGGGCCGACTTCCTGCGCTCGCAAGCAAACGCCATGCTGGCCTGCGACTTCATCGAGACCGTCGCTCTCAGCAGGCAACGCCAGCGCCTGAGCGTCGAAAGGCCGGATCCAGAGTTCGCGGTGTCTCTGCAGGCATCGTGGCGCGCCACCATTGTGGGAGGTCCTGCACGCCGCCGGTATTGATCCCGCACCCCGCCGGACCGGGCCGACCTGGCGGCAGTTCCCGGCCGCTCAAGCCCACGCGATCATCGCGTGCGACTTCCCGGTGGTCGAGACCATACCGCTCAAACGGCTGTATGCGCTGGTCTTCATCGAGCACGGCACCCGACGCCTGCACCTGGCCGGAGTGACCCCGCACCCGACTGGAGCATGGACGGTGCAGCAGGCCCGCAACCTCGCCATGGACCCGGGTGACCGCATCGCCGAGCCGCGGTTCTTGATCCACAACCGGGATCTTCAGGGAGGTCTTCGCAACCGAAGGGCTGCGGATCATCACCACGCTGCCGCGGACGCCGAGAATGAACGCCATCCGCGAGCCCGTCACCGGCACCCTGCGCCGCGAACTCCTGAACCGCGTGCTCCACGAATACCTGATCCACCACAACGGGCACCGGCCGCACCAGTCCAGGCAACAACGATCTCCGGACACCGCGCCGCTCGCCAGAGGCGACTGGGCGGACGTCGCCCGCGTGTCCCGCAAGGAGGTGAAATGACGACACATCGAACAGCTCTGCATGCAGGCGATGAAACTTACCTCGGAGGAGGATCCAGGCGCGCAGTTCGGCCACGGTGTCGTGGGATTGAGTAGGGGCTACTCAGGTGAGCCGGGTCCGCCTGGCCGACACTCGCGGTCATGCGGACTCTTCTCGCCCTGCTTCTGATCGCCGCGGCCGGCTTATCCGGCGGGCCCGCCGCCCACGCCGCCGCCGGACCGGTCAGCGCGGCCTGCACGTTCCTGGACTCCTCCCCTGTCTCCGTCAGGGAGGGGGAGGGACCGCGGATCCGGATCACGTACCTGAACAGCAGCGACGAAAGTGCCTGGTTCGAGTCGATGGTGGAGGCGAACTTCCACTACTGGCATCCCACCGTCTTCCACCGCCAACTGCTGGCCAAGGAGACGGGACTGGTGCAGGCCGAGATCAACCTGCCCCCGGCGTACGGCCAGGGGCCGGGCGAAACGTCGGGGCTGCGCGTGAAGATCACCTCGTCACAGACCGGCGACACGACGATTGGGACCTGCGGGACGATGATGCGCGTACGGCAGGCCCCGGACGGCGATCAGGACGGGCTGCTGGACTCCTGGGAGCGCGACGGCATCGACTACGACGGTGACGGCACCGTCGACCTGGCGCTGAACGCGGCGCCGTACAACGCGGACCCCGGCCGCAAGGACATCTTCGTCGAGCTGGATTGGATGCGCTGTGAGGCGACGTTCTGCAAGCGCCCGCGCGAGCTGTCGGACGCGGCAATCAAGCAGGTCGTCGACGCGTTCGCCTGGCGGGGAATCGCCCTGCACGTCCACAAGAGCGAGCAGATCCCAGAGGCGGAGGGCATCGCGTTCGACACCAAGGCTCCGGGGAGCTGGGACGACTTCGACGACATCAGGACCGGGTACGAGGAGTACAAGTGCGACGGTGCCTTCGGTGACGTGCTCGACCGGATCTCGCGCAACTGCGAGAACATTCTTGGCGCCAAGCGGCTGGTCTTCCGTTACGCCGTCTCGGCGCACGGGGTGACCGGCAAAGGTACCCAGTCGGGGCAGGCCGAGGTCGGCGACGACTCCCTCGACACGGTGAACGGCTCCGCCCTCGCCAACATCGCGCTGCCCGGCGGCAACGACTTCGCGATCACCCTGGGCACCTGGGACGGCACGGACATCAAGGATCGGGAAGGCCAGGTCTCGGTGGAGGCCGGGACGTTCATGCATGAGCTCGGCCACACGCTGGGCCTGCAGCATGGCGGCGTCGACAGCTTCAACTGCAAGCCGAACTACCTCAGTGTGATGAACTACACCCACCAGTTCGCCAACGCCAACAATCCGGGCAGGCCCCTGGACTACCAGGAACACGAGCACGCCAATCTTGAGGAGAACGGAGGGCTGGACGAGACGAGCGCCGCCGTCCCCGGCACCGGCAACCGCACAGTCATCTATGGCGTGGCAGGCGCGCTGAAGACCACAGACGGCGGCCTCGCGGTCGACTGGAACGGCGATGGCAAGAACGAGAAGGGTGCGACCGGCGACGTCAACCACATCAATCTCAAGGGCGACACGACCTCCTGCCCCGCCTCACCCGGCCAGCGGCTGCGCGCGTGGAACGACTGGGAACACCTGAACCTCGACTTCCGCAAGAGCTCGATGTTCCCCGACGGCGCGCACAAGGGTGTGCTCGGCGCCGGTGCTGCGGAGATCACCGAGGAAGCCGCCGAGGCACTCAACCCGCACGTCGACCTGACCGCCGCCAAGACCGTCGACAAGGAGCAGGCCGCCCCGGGCGAAACCCTCACCTACACGGTCACCGCCGGCAACAAGGGACCGGCGACGGCCACCCGGGTGTCGATCGACGACGCCATGCCCGACGGAACGCGCACCGCTCGCTCGGTCGCCGACCTGCCCACCGGCGGCTCGGCCAGGGAGAACTTCACGTACACCGTGCCGTGCACCGCGCCCGACGGGACCGTGCTGACCAACACGGCGACGGTCGCGGGCGTCAACGCCGCGGGCTATGCCGAGAGCGGGACGCTGGCCGACAACACCGCCACAGCCTCCACCACGGTCCGCCGCCCTGCCCTGACGCTGCAAGCCACCGCGACGGGAAGCGATCCCCTCACCTACACGATCAGCTACCGCAACGCCGGAGGCGGGCCCTCCTCGGGCGCGACGCTGACCGCCACGCTGCCCGCCGGCCTCTACTACGGCACGGCGCAAGACACGCCGCCCGACGCCGTCACCCGCGACCCGGACGGCACCACCACGCTGCGCTGGAACGTCGGCGCGGTCGCTCCGGGAGCGTCCGGCACCATCACCTTCAGCGCCCGGCCCAGCCTGCTGCTGGAGGAGGGTACGACGGTGACCATGCCGGTCTCGCTCTCCTTCGGCGACGGCGGCGATTGCCCCTACGCCCCGGCACAGGCCACGGCGCAGACGCGCATCACGCTCCCGGTCGCCACTCGGGACCCCAGGCCGCTGGCCATCTGGACAATCTTCCCGTCGCTGCGCACTCCTGAGGCACTGGCCCGCGTCCAGGCGACCGACCAGCGCTATGACATCTCCCCCGCCGACGGGCAGCTGACGCAGGCGGAGTTCGCCAACGCGGTCGGAGTGCCGCTGCTGCAGCCGCGCGCCCTGCGCGCCGAACTGCTGGCGACTTACCTGAACCTGGCCACCCGCCGGATCCACGCGAGCACCGCCATCCGTACGCCGCAGTCCGTGGCGCTCGGGCTGGAGACCGTGGGCGACGCCGTACGGCACGCCCAGGCCACGCTGGCGCTGCCGGTGGGCGCCCGCCACATCGCAGCCACGGTGCTGCTCAAGGAGATCAACGCCGGGCTGGCCGAGCGCTGGTGAACATGACGGTTCCGTGATGCGGGCCGGGCGGATCGCGGCGGAGTCGGCGCGACCAGGGCTGTGGGTGGCCCGCGAATGGCGGACCGTTAGCAGCGGGGCCAGCGCCATGACAGCGCTGGCCCCCTACTTGCGCCGCGTGACGTCAGCCCCGAAGGGCGGCGCGGCGGTTGTCAGTGCTCAGGGGTAGGGTGTGCGGTCCAGCGACGCTCAATGAGTGAGCCGCCGCGGGCTCGGCCCTGTTTGCCATGATGCGTGACCAGCAGAGAGGAGTACACCCGTGACAGACGCGACGTCCCTCCTGCTCGAACGCCTGCACGCGGCCGGCCTGACCGACGTCGTCGCGGTCGAGCCAGCCACTGGAGGCCTCGCCGCGACCGCGGGGCTCGCGCGCCACGGTGACGGCACGTCGGTGTTCGTCAAGGCGTTCGGCGAGCCGCCGTCGGACGACGCCTTCGCCGCGGAGGCCGAAGGGCTCACCATGCTCCGCGAGGCGGGCGGCGTCGCCACGCCCGAGATCATCCTCGCGGACCGCGACCTGCTCGTGCTGTCCGTGCTGCAGCCCCGGCCGGGCACCGAGGCCTTCTGGGAGCAGCTCGCGCATGCGGTCGCCCACCTGCACACCACCACGCGGTACTCCCGATTCGGGTGGCATCGGGACAACTGGCTGGGCCGTCGTCGGCAGGTCAACACCTGGGATGACGACGGGTACGAGTTCTTCGCCCAGCACCGCCTGCTGCGCTGGCTCGGCGAGCGTCGCGTCCGGGAGGCGCTCGACGTCGCGGACCGGGCGGCGCTGGAGCGGCTGTGCGACCGGCTGCCCGAGCTGCTGCCGGTCAGGCCCGCGTGCCTGACACACGGCGACCTGTGGGCGCTGAACGTCATGGCCGCCCCCGACGGGCGGCCCGCACTGATCGACCCGGCCGTGTCGTACACGTGGGCCGAGGTCGACCTGGCCCACCTGTGGACGACGGCGCCGCCGCCCGAGGCGCACGTGTTCTTCGAGCTGTACGCCGAGCTGACCGGGCTCGACCGCGACTGGCGCGAACGCATGCCGATCCTCCAGCTGCGCCAGCACCTGGCCGTGATCGCCCAGTTCGACCCCGACTGGGGCGCCGCCGATCTCGTGCGCGCCACGCTCGCCCCGTTCCGGCGGCGGCCCTGAGCTCAGCTCAGACCCACCTCATAATCTTTCCCGACAGCGAGGATCTCGCTGCCTACCGCGCGGACCCTCGGCGTTTAGCCGCTGCACCACTGCTGGAATCGGCTGGGGCAGCGGTCGAACTGCTCCCGGTCCGCGACGCGCAAAGCCGTCGGGAGGCCGGCGTCCGCTTCGGTGGCCAGGACGATGTGGTCATCCCCGTCAGGAAGGTAACCCACGACCAGGGTCTGGCTGACCGGCGCGGCCGGTCCGGTGATGGTGAGGAGGACACATCTCATGCCGAAGCGGTAGAGCACCACGCGGCCTCCAGAGACCCGGAACATCGCCTGGTTGACCCAGCCGAGGAGAGACAGCAGTGCCGTGTCGATGGCCTGACGCACAGCGTTCTCCTTCGCCGGGCCGGTGCGGGTAGACGTCAGCATTCCAGTGAGCGCGTGATGGAGAAGATCGTCTTCGGCGGGGGTCCGGTCACCGATGCTTTCTCCGTCATCTCGTCGGCGATCTCCACGCCGCCGCGCAAGGACTCGACGACCTGGCGAAACCGCCCAGCTGCCCCTCGGCCTGGCCGCCTGTAGCCGACCCTCCAGTGCGGTGGCCACCAGCGTCGCCGGAAAGGCGATCAGCCGCCACCCGGCGAAGTTCGGTGTCCGCCAACCCGTGCTAGGCCGACCGAAAGCCAGGGCCACAGCGCTGAATCAGGTCTACATGCCCTGCCTAAGAGAACCGACGCCTCAGGTGCACCGTCACCTCGTCGCCGAGGTCCTTGCCGATGATCTTCCGGAATGGCGCTCGAAGCGGCATCATGTGTGTGCCTCCACCGATCGGCAGCATGGTTGCCTCATAGGCGTGCCCGTCCACGGTGCCTGCGACCTTCACGGCCTTCCCGGTGCCGAAGAAGTCCGCCGAGCCGGACATCTGCACGCAGGGCCAACCGCTGTTGGAATCGGCAACTATTGAGGCGGTGAACGTGACATCGATTTCGCGCGTCGTCGTTCTCTTGTCATCAACCATGGTGGAGTCCTCCGTTTCGGGTAAGGGCTGGGGCGCCCGGGCCCGTCAGCTCATTTGAGTCGATGGGCCGCCCGGACACGTACGCGACCGGATGGTCCCGGCGGAGGCCGAGCGGGCGCCGACAAGCCGGGTGACCTTCGGCACCGCGGCACTGGTGGTCCGATGGCTCGCCGCAGGGAAAGAAGCGAGCTCTGGGTCCTGGCGGAGATGTTCCGGTCTCAGCGCTCGTGCAGGACGTCGCGCAGCCGGGCGGCGAAGCGATCGGGGTCCTCTACGAAGCCGGTGTGGTCGCCGGGGAACAGTGTGGGCTCAAGGCCCAGTGCCGTGGCCAGCGCCCGAGAGGTGCGGTCGCACAGCTGCCTGCTCGAGTCGTCGCCGATGCCGACCACGATGTCGATCGGGGTCGCGCGCAGGACGTCCAGGTCAGGCTGCCATCGGGTCGTCGCCCGCAGTTCGTGGGCGAACCAGCGGCGTTCGTCGGCGACTTGCCGCGGATCGCGGTCCCCGCCGAACATCGTCTCCAACGCGCCCTCGGGCATGATGATGTTGGCCTGGGCCATGACCTTTGCCCAGGCCCCGACGACGTCGCCGGCGAGATATGTGGCAATGAGGTCATCGGTTGTGGCGTGTAGCCGCTCACGATCTGCCAGCAGCTCGATCAACGGGGGTTCGTGGGCGATGACGGTGCGGACCTGCTCGGGATGGGTCTGCGCCAGAGCCAGGGCGGTGACCGCGCCGCCGCTGGAGCCCAGGATCGTGGCCGGTCCGGCGTCCAGATGTGTGAGCAGCCGGGACAGGTCGTCGGCGCGCAGCGGCGGGGTCGAATCCTGGCCGGGGTCATCGAGTGGGCTGCGGTTGATGCCGCGCGGGTCGGTGGTGAGGACGGTGTGGTCGGAGGCCAGCAGGTCGGCCAGCGGCGCGAAGGAGGTGGCGTCCATCGGGGCGCCGAGAAGCGCCACGAGCGGACCCTGACCGCGCACCTCGTAATACAGGCGTCCGCCCGGGATCTCGATGATGTGGCTGGTGAAGGGAATGGTCGACGAATGGGTCATGGGAGTTAGCCCTTTCCGGTCACGGGGTGGAATTCCGGCCGGCGATGCGGCCGGCAGGTCAGTCATGTGGTGGAGCTGGGGGCATCGGCTCGACGGTGAGCGTTCGAGGTGGTGGTCTGGGTCCGGATGACCGCGGCGAACAGGGGCGGTGCCGCGGCCGCCACGACCAGGGCCAGGGCCGCCGGGATCACCAGGGCCAGCGACAGCGTCGCCGCCGTGGCGACGTAGCCGATGAGCGCCGGTCCGACCAAGCCTCCGCCGTAGCTGATGGTGGTGACCATGGAGAGCCGTCGAGCGCTCCCGTCGCCCGCTCCGAGCAGACTGGTCACGATCGGCCACACCACCGCCATTCCGGCGGCCGCGAGGGCCCAACCGGCGATGGCGCACCCCACGCGCGTCGACGCGGCCGCGGGTAGTGCACCCGCCAGCAGCACCAGGCCATATCCGGCGGTAGCGGCGCCGCCGGCCAGCCGGATGGTGCGTACGGCGCCGAGCCGGGCACGTACGGCGTCACCGAGGAAGCGCACCAGCGTCATCGCCGCGAAAAAGACCGTGTAGACCAGCGAGCCTGTTGCCAGATCGCCACCGAGTGTCCGGGTGGCGTGCACACCCGCCCAGTCCGTGGCGGCGCCCTCGGTGATGAAGGCGGCAGCACCGACCACCCCAAGGGCGATCACCAGCCCTGGACGGAGCGGCGCCGACTTCTGTACGGTCCTGCCTTCCTTCCGGACGTCCGGGCTCGGCGGCGTCGGCTCGTCCAATTTGCCGCCGGCCGCCAGCATGGCCAGAGCCAGCGTGAGCGCACCGGCGGCCATCAGCAGCCGCACGTCCGTACCGACACGCAGAGCTGTCGTGACCACCGCGCCGCCCGCCACCGCACCCAGCGTCCAGGTGCCGTGCATCGTCGCCATGATGGGCCGCTCCAGCGCACGTTCGACGGCCACGGCTTGAACGCTCAACGCCACGTTGAGCACGCCCATCGACATTCCGAGTACGATCACGGCGATCATCAGCGACTCGACGGAGGCCGCGACGGCGGAGCCGGTCAGTGCGAACGACGCGGCTGGAGCGGCCGCCTTCAGCACGCGCCGCCCGCCCCACCGATCAGCCAGCCATCCGGCGACCGGCATCGCCGCGAGCGCCCCGGCGGCCAGGGCCATCAGGAGGCCGCCCAGCAGCCCTTCGCCGAGGTCCAGTCGTGCGTTCGTGGCGGGGAGCGTGGCGCCCCACAACGCGTTCAGCACACCGGTCAGTCCGTAGTAGAGCGTGACCGTCCCTCGTGCGGCCATGGTCTCCTCCCTTCCACGGTGGATCTCGTGATGCGATCCTGGCCGACCTCACCGCACAGGGTCCAACACTTGTTCGAGTGATACTTACGCGCCAAGTGTGTTAATCGGGTAAAACGGAGCCGTGCCTGACGACGTGGAGATGCGGCTGCTGCGCAACTTCGTGGCCGTGGCGGAGGAGCTGCATTTCAGCCGTGCCGCCCAACGGCTCTTCCTGGCGCAGCAGGTCCTCAGCCGCGACATCCAGCGCCTGGAGGATCGGATGGGTGTCCGGTTGCTGGAGCGCACCACCCGCCGTGTCACGCTCACGTCGGCAGGCAGTCTGCTGCTGGGCCGGGCGCGAGAAATCCTGGCGCTCTATGACTCGACCATGCTGGAACTACGCGGCCAGCCACGCTCATTGACCGTCGACGTCGTCGGCTCCGGCCTCACCCCCGCGTTGGTCCTGGCGGCGGCGCGTGCGCGGGCTCCAGGGGTGGAGTTCTTCGCCCGCTTCTACACCGGCACCGAGGCGGCTGTGCCGCTGGTGCTGTCCGAACGACTGGATGTCACGTTCGGCCGCCATCCGGGGCTGCTCAAGGGAGTGCGCCACCGCGTTGCCCGGTACGAGCCCATCGCTGTGCTGTTGCCCGAACACCACCCGCTGGCTCGGTTGGACGTCGTGTCACTGGAGTCGCTGCGCGGCACCGGGGTGTGCATCCGCGCAGGCAACCACGCGACACCTGGCTGGGAGCACGCGGTCCTCCAGTTGCTGGCCCCCTTCGGGGTCGATCCGGCCATGGCACATCCACACGTCCAGGGCGTCGATGAGCTCGTCCAGCACATCCGCGACCGCAACGCACCCATCCTCACCATGACCACTCAGCCGGCCGTACCCGGCGCTGTCCTGCGTCCGCTCAACGACCCGGTCGCCCTGTTCCCCTGGACGATGGTGTGGCGCGCCGACCTCGATCACCCCGGCCTGCGCGCCCTCCACGAGGCAGTGGACGATCTGACCGCCACGCACGACTGGCTGTCGGCACCGGACGACGCCTGGGTCCCCGAACCCGAAGCAAGCCGGCCGACCGGGTCGAGATGACCATCGGTCCCCTCTGCGGGGATGCGAGTCGTCGAACACCGGTAGCGCCACACGACGCACCAGGTCGGCGGGCCTGGCACGGAGGCGCGGCCCATGGTCGGGTCCGGTGACGGCAGCCGCTTCACGTCTCCGTTTTCTGCTCGGCGATCAGGGCCTCTATACCGTCCAGAATCCGGTTCAGCCCGAATTCGACGTCGCTCTGGGGAAGCTCGTCCTCGATGTAGGCCAGATTCATCATCAGCGTGGCCGCTCTCGGATAGCCGCGATCGCCCAGCAGCGGCAGCAGGAACTCGAGCGTCGCCGCTGACGCCTCCGCCTGCGCGGTTTCCTTCATGGTGTGCGCCAGACGCGCGACGCTGCGCGCGTAACCGTCGAGGAGCAGGGCGCAGCCGAGCGTGTCCTGCTCGTTCAGCCCGGAATCGGCCATGCCCTCCAGGAAGGTTTCCAGCCATCCCACCAGATGAGGCGTCATGGGGGCGGTGTGGACGGGCACGTCCAGCACCCATGGGTGTACCTGCGCGCGGCCGATCATGGCGCGGGTCCACTCGGCGGCCGCGTCGCGCCAGTTTCCGGCCTGCCGTACGGATTCGGGAGGCGGCCCCCAACCGGCCTCGGCCAGCAGGACGACCAGCTCTTCCTTTGAGCGGATATAGCGGTAGAGGGCGTTGGCGGTGACGCCCAGCCGCCCGGCGATCTTGGGCATCGAAAGCCCGGCGAAGCCCTCCGCGTCGGCGACCTCGACGGCGACCGCGACGATCCGCTCGACGCTGAAGGCCGGCTTGGGCCCGCGCCGTCGCGCGGACGGCGTGAAGCCCCACGCCAGCGCGATACCGGGCGGCAGCTCCGCCTCCCTCTTGTCATCCACCACGGAGCATCATCCCACGACAAGAAAACTGTTCATGCCTTACACTAATTCTGCTGGACCAGGATGAGGAGGCTGAAAGTGAGCGAGTCGGACAGCGCGGAGGCGTTAGTGGGACGCCTCCTCAGGCCCGGGCAAGTGCCTGTGTCGGCGGCGGAGCGGCAGGCGGCGGCCGACCGGCTCGACCGGGCCGAGTTCGCCGGATCGATCTCTGGTGAACAGGCGGACGAGCGGCGTGCCCGGTTGTCCACCGCCAGGACGCGGAACGATCTGGGAGTGGCTCTGAGCGGCCTGTCCGGCTCGGAGCCGACGATTCTGCCGCGCCTGCTGAGCCTCGTCACGCTGGTGTGGTTCGGCGCGGTCCTCATCCAGCTCGCCGTCTGGTTGATGATCGGTTTCATCGGAGGGCAGTTCTCCGACCTGTGGTGGTTGTGGAGCGTGGTCGTCGGCGGTGCCGTGGTGGGCGCGCTGTGGCTCGTCGCCGAAGGTCAGTACCGCGCCTGGCTGTCGGGGGATTCCCGATGACGACGGCGAACGCGCCGGTCCACCTCGACCAGGTGCGCAAGACCTACGGAAGCGGCCAGAACGCGGTGACGGCGCTCGCCGGGGTGTCCATCGGCTTCCCCCCGGGCAGCTTCACCGCGGTCATGGGGCCCTCCGGTTCGGGCAAGAGCACACTGCTCCACTGCGCCGCCGGTCTCGATGAGCCGACCTCCGGCACGGTCACCCTCGCCGGCCGGCCACTGGCTGGGATGAGCGAGACGGACCTGACCCTCCTGCGCCGTGATCACGTCGCCTTCGTCTTCCAGGCGTTCAACCTCATGCCCGCCCTCAACGTACGCGAGAACGTCACCCTGCCCGCCATGCTGGCCGGACGCGAGGCAGACCCGGCCTGGGTGTCGGAGGTCATCGCCAGGGTCGGTCTCCAGGACCGGGTCACGCACCGCCCCGGTGAGCTCTCCGGAGGCCAGCAGCAACGGGTCGCCATCGCCCGCGCGCTGGCGAGCAGAGCGTCGGTGCTCTTCGCGGACGAGCCGACGGGAGCGCTGGACAGCCACACGGCGGTCGAAGTGCTCACGCTGATCCGCGACCTCGCCCGCATGGGGCAGACGATCGTGATGGTCACCCACGATCCGGTCGCCGCGTCGTACGCCGACAACGTGATCTTCCTCCTGGATGGCCAGTTCGTGGCGGAGATCCCCTCCCCCACGGCCGCGGAGGTGGCCGATCGCCTGGCCCGGCTCGGCTCCCTGGCGAAGGCGTCCCCCGCGAAGAAACACGACAGCGCGGCACGAGGTCAGCGATGATCAGACTCTCTCTGGCCAGCCTGCGCTTCCGTGCTGCGCAGTCCCTCGCCACCTTCGCCGCCGTGCTGCTCGGCTGCTCGCTGCTCACCGCATGCGCCGGGCTCTTCGAGTCGGCCATCCGCCTCGAAGCACCGGCGCAACGGCTCGGCGGGGCCGCCGTCGTCATCGCCGGTTCAGCCGGTTTCCACCTGCCCGACGAGGAGCCGGAGACAGTGCCCTACGCCGAACGGCCGCGCGTGGATCCGGCTCTGGTGGCCCAGGTGGGCAGCATACCCGGCGTCGGCCGCGCGATCCCGGACTTATCCTTCCCCGCTGTCGTGGTCGCGAGGGGCCGGCTGCTGGGAACGCCGCTGACGGGACACGGGTGGGAGTCCGCCGCGCTCACCCCGTACACGCTGGGCCGGGGTGCGGAGCCGCGCTCCGCCGGCCAGGTCGTGCTCGACGCCGCCCTGGCCGGCGCTGCCGGCAAGGGGCCGGGCGACAAGATGGACATCGTGGTCGGCGGGCAGCCGCAGTCCTTCACCGTAACCGGTGTCGCACAGACGCGACACCAGGTCGATGCCCCAGCGATCTTCTTCTCGGCCCCGGACGCGAAGCGGTTCTCCCCCCGCCCTGGCATGGCCGACGCCATCGGCGTGCTCCCCGCCGGCGACACCTCGGCCGAGGAACTGGCGCGGCGGCTGGAGGGCAGGCTTGCCGCGGATCTGACGATCCTCACGGGCGACGATCGGGGCACGGCCGAGTTCGCAGGCATCACCGCGAGCCGGTTGCCCCTGATCCTGCTGTCGAGCATCTTCGGCGGCCTGGTGCTCGTGGTCATGACGCTCGTGGTGTCGGCCACGATCAGTCTCACCGTACGCGGGCGCCGGCGGGAGCTCGCACTGCTCAGAACCGGTGGGGCCACCCCTCGGCAGGTCCACCGCATGGTCGTGGCCGAGACGATGCTCGTGTCCGCGCTCGCGGCGCTCGCCGGAACGCCGCTCGGAGGGCTGCTCGGCCGCTCGATCTTCTCCCTGAGCGCGGAACGCGGTGTCGTGCCGCCGCAGCTGGAGTTCCGGCCGGGCATCATCGCGTTCGCCGCCGGACTCCTCCTGGCCCTGCTGATCCCCTGGCTGGCCGCCGTCCTCGCGGCACTACCCGCCGCCCGGGTACGGCCCATCCAGGCCCTGGCCGAGGCTGCGATCCCCCCAGCGGGCGTCGGGCCGACGCGCCGGCTCCTCGCCGTCGTGCTGGCCGGAGCCACCGTGATACTGGCCGTGACGACGATGTTCCTTGATCCGGACACCGCATCGGCAGTCGGGGGCCCGGCGGTCCTCACCGGAGGCGTCGCCGTCGCGCTGGTCGGCCCGGAGCTGCTCGACCGGCTGGTCGGCAGGGCAGCCGGCGTCATCGGCAAGACCGGCGGGCCGGGCGGCGTACTCGCCGTCATCAACACCCGGGCCAGGGCCACGCACTTCGCGTCCGTGCTGACACCCCTCGTGCTGGCCACGGCCATCGCCCTGAGCAACGTGTACGCACAGACGACACACGATGACGCCGCCGTACGGCGCCAGGTGGAGCAGTTCCAGGCGGACGCCGTCATCACCTCCGGCGCAGGCGGTGTCTCCGCCGCTCTCCTGGCGCAAATCCGCAGGACACCCGATGTGGCCGGCGCGTCCGAGCTCGTGTCCAGCAGAGGCTGGATCGAGAAGCCCTACGACTCTCGCGGCAGCGACCCAGGCACCCTGCTGGGCATCGACACCCAGGACAAGGCACCGGTCCTGGCCACCCCGGTCACCTCGGGCTCGCTGCGCGGCCTCACTGGAGAGACCGCCGCCCTGCCCGAGGCCCAGGCGGAGGAACTCGGCATCAAGCTGGGTGACCGGATCAGGGTACGGCTCGGGGACGGCACGCCCGCCGACGTAAAGGTCATCGCCCTGCTCGACAGCCCTGCCGACCAGGGCGCAGTCGTGCTGCCCGCCGGACTGCTCGCCCCGCACACGACCGCGGGCCTGCCGTCCGCGATCCTCGTACGCGCCGCCTCGAATCAGGACACGCTGGTCAGCGCGCTCGAGAAGCACACGAGAGCCTGGCCGGACATCGCTGTCGGCGACCGGAGCCGCCTGTCGGCGATGTTCTCCGCGGAGCTGGGCATGCAGGCCTGGATCAGCTACCTCCTCGCCGTGCTGGCGATCGCGTACGCCGCCATAGCCACCGTCAACACACTGGCCGTGTCGGTGTTGTCGCGGCGCCGGGAGTTCGCCGCGCAGCGCCTCGCCGGCGCCACCCGCCGGCAGGTACGGCGGATGTTGGTCGTCGAGGGTTCCATCGTGGCCGCGATCAGCGTGGCGGTGGGCACGGTGATCGCCGCGTTCACCGTCCTCCCGATGGCCATCGCCGTCGGTTCGATCGTACCCACTGGCCCGATCTGGGTGCTTCTGGCGATGATCGCGGCGATCATGCTGATCGTGGTGCCGGTCACGCTCATCTCGGCCCGGCTCGCCATGCGGCGCGGACCCATGGAAGTGATCAGCTCCCCAGCCGTCTGAGCAAGGAATTCCCCGACTCACTCACCCCGCTGTCGTCACGACTTTGAGGCATCCCATGAGAAACAGCCTTCGGGCCACCATGACCGTACTCCTCTGCCTTTTCACCGCGCTCACCGCAGCCCCACTGGCGACAGCCGCGAGCCGTCAGGCCGGCGCGGATCCGGCGGTGGTCCGTACCGAAACGGGACTCGTCCGAGGCACGCTGCACAAGGACTACCGACTCTTTCAGGGCATCCCGTACGCGGCGCCGCCCGTGGGGGCGCTCAGGTGGGGATCGCCACGCCCCGCCGCCGGATGGACAGGAGTGCGCGACGCGACCCGGCCCGGTCCCTCATGCGCCCAGACCATGGACTTCATCGGGGACAAGCCGAGCACCACCGAGGACTGCCTGTACCTCGACGTGACCACACCAAGGCGATCCGACCCCTTTCGTACGAAGCAGCTGCCCGTCATGGTGTGGATCCACGGCGGTGGTTTCCTGGGCGGCTCCGGAGCGATCTACGGCGCGGAGCGGCTGGCCGCCAAGGGCGACGTCATGGTGGTGACGTTCAACTACCGCCTCAATGCGCTCGGATTCCTGGCGCACCCCGCGCTGAACGGCGGTCCGGCCCGGCACGGGTCCGGCAACTTCGGGATCGAGGACCAGCAGGCGGTACTGCGGTGGGTACGAGCGAACGCGGCGTCGTTCGGCGGCGATCCACGCAACGTCACCCTCTTCGGAGAATCCGCCGGCGGCATGTCGAGCTGCGTCCACCTGACGGCACCGGGATCTCGCGGCCTGTTCCAGCGCGTCATCATGCAGAGCGGACCGTGCACCCTGCGCTGGCCATGGGCCCCGAGCTCGGCGGGACCGGATGCGGAGACCTGGCGTCCCAAGCCGCGGGCGCAGGCCGAGAAGCAGGCGATCGAGATCGCCACCGCCGCAGGCTGCGCCGACCCGCGCACAGCCGCCGCGTGTCTGCGCTCCAAGTCCGTGTCCGTCCTGCTGAAGGCCGTCGGCCCGCGCGGGCTCGCACCGGCCTATGGCGGAGGAGTGCTCCCCCGAGATCCCGTACGCGAGCTCAGGTCCGGCGCGTTCGCCCAGGTACCGGTCATGCACGGCATCACCCGGGATGAGCACGTCACCTTCCAGGTCGGCTTCGACGCCGAGGCGGGCGGGCCGATCGCGCGGAAGGACTACCCGGCGGTGCTCGGCAAGTTCCTGGGGCTGGACGAGAAGCAGACCGCCAAGGTGATCCGCCGTTACCCGCTGAGCGACTACAGGGGCTCGACGAGCTGGGCGATGGCGAGCACGCTGACCGACTGGGCGTGGGCCTGTCCCGCGGTGGAGACGAACAAGCTGCTCGGCCGGCGTGTGCCCACCTACGCGTACGAATTCGCGGACCGGACGGCGCCGTGGTTCAAGGAGGCGCCGCCGCAGAGCTATCCGACGGGTGCCTACCATGCCGGGGAGCTCCAGTACCTGTTCTCCCGCGCGTACGCCGGCCATGCCCTGTCACCGGCGCAGCGGCAGCTCTCCGACGAGATGATCGGCTACTGGACCCGCTTCGCCCACGACGGCAACCCCAACGGCGATCAGGCAGCCGAGTGGTCGCCCTACAGCGCGTCCCGCGGCCAGGTGCTGTCGCTCGCCCCTGGCCAGGACGGGATCGCCGAGGTGAACCTCGCCCGCGAACACCGCTGCGCCTTCTGGAAGTCCCTGACCTGAAGCCGAGGTCACGGTGCGGAACGGCACCAGACGATCGGCGTTAGGGAAACGGCTCACTCCGCGATGCGGCCGAGGCCGTGACAGCCGCGGCTACGACGCGAAACAAGAAGGGAACGACCGCAAGCCGTTCACGAAACGACCGAGCAGAACCGGGCACCTTGACGGAGAGCAGAAAACCGACTGAAGGAGGGAAGATGGGGTGGTCGTCGGCGATGATGACGCGGATCGGATCGCTCACGGCGCCTCCAAGGGAGGCTTGCACGCACCACGGTGCCGTGCGGAGTCCGGGGGTTCGATGATGCAGGTGCCGCCCGGTTCCGGTTCGCGAGCACCGGAACCGGCAACGTCCCTGGACATCTCACTTGCCGAGGTAGGCCCGTGCGGGGTCGGCGGCGGGCAGGTCGGACGGCATCAGCCGGACCGGGAGGATGCTGTGGTCCGGCAGCCGGCCGGGCCGGTCGACCACAGCCTGCTGCTCGATCAGGTACTCGTTGACGACCGTCCCGGCCTTCGCGCTGTCCTCGGCGTCCGGCAGCAGATCCTGGATCCCCATGAACGCGTGGGACACCGGGTCGAACAACATCCGCTGCCAGGGGTCGTCGCCCATGCCCCCGCCGCCGGCCCCGTCGATCGCGATCATCCGGCGGCCGCCCTGGACCGTGACCTCGCTCCTGGTCGCACCCGCCCGGCGCGACACGGCCTGGAACACGGCCTCACGCGCGGACGGCGGGATCAGCGCGAACACGTCCACCGCCTCCGGCTGGTTCCCCGGCCCGAACGCCCACGTGGGCGCCCGCAGCGCCGCCACCCGTCGCGGGTTGTCTCCCACGGCCGCCTGCTCGATCTGGGTCAGCCAGCCCTCGACCGACTCCACCGTTGCCGGGGTGGGCAGCGCCGGCACCATGACACCCGGTGACGCCATCCACGGCAACCGCACGTCCCCGCGCAGGTCCTGCCCGGCCTTCCCCGCCCGCATGTCGGCGCTGAGCTGGGTGGTCACGTGCCAACCGGGCCTCATCACCGAATAGGAGGACTCCCCTGCCGGACGGCGCACCCCGTTGTGCTGGACGGCTGCGCCCCGGCCGTCGGCCGATGCCCAGCTCTCATCGATCCCGGTGCTCTCCACCCACCCCTTGTCGCCGCCGTGGGCCCGCTCCACGAACCGGACCCGGGTGTAGACATACTGGGCGGCCGCCAGCGGCGGATCTGCCGCCGGTTCCGCTGTCGCCGGCCGCCCCGCCGTTGTGGCGGGCGGCGCAGCCGGCGACGTCCCGTCGTGCGCGCCCAACGGGAGCAGCCCATGCGCCGTCACCGCCACGACGGCGACCGCCGCGGCCGCTGCCAGCGGCACGCCCCACCGCAGCCTCCGGCCCACGACCCTCCCGAGCCGAGCGCCCCGGCCGGTGCGGGCCCGTACCGCCGCCTCCACCTGCGCGCCGGGTACGACCTGCGTCGGCCCGAGCCGCTCACCCATCTGCCGCAACGCCGTCATCTCATCCATCTCCGCGTCCATGTCAGCTCTCCTGGGTCGTCGTCAGGGCGTCCCGCACGAGACGGCGGGCGCGGTGCAGGCGGGAGCGTACGGTCCCGAGCGGGATCCCCAGCGCCTCGGCGACCTCGGCGTACTCCAGCTCCGCCCAAGCCACCAGCAGCAGCACGTCCCGGTCACCCCGCCGCAGGGAGCGCAGCGCGGCGGACAGCCCGACATCCACCGACCGGGCCAGCGCGGCCTCGGACGCGTCCGGCACGCCGTGGCCGAGCGGAACCGCCTCCAGCGCCGCCAGCGTGCTGAGGTGAGCACGTTCGGCACGCCAGCGCCGCGAGATCTGATGCACCGCGATCCCCATCAACCACGGACGGGCACTGTCCCGCTGCCGGTCGAACCGCCCCCGGATCCGGAACGCCGTCACGAACGTGTCCGCCGTCACGTCATCCGCGTGCTCGGTCCCCATCCGCCGCAACACGAAACCGTGCACCGCCGGCGCGTGCCGGCGGTACAGCTCCCCGAACACGTCCGGATCCGTCACCGACGCGGCCACCACGGCGGCGTCCGACCCCACCACCATGCCGACGTCCGTGTCCGCCGCGTGGCCGACTTCTGGTCCTGGTCGCATACCCCCGCCTCTCCCTCCCCCGGCGCCGCGGGCGCCCTATCATCCTTGTTGCCGAAAACCCGCGACAAAAGTTCACGCCACACCGGGATGGAGGGCATCAGGCAGGCGCCGTCCCACAGCCACTGAGCCAAGCGCGGCGATGACTGAACACGGCCAGTCCGGAATCATGATGTCCTGGTCCCCGCTCCGCCCAGCGACATGGCAGAGTCTGCCCTTCTTCGCGAGATTCGCCGCAACTTATGAGCCCGCCCAATAGCCGAGCAGGGGGATTGCTCCGCCTGGCTCGAAAATTGATGAGTTCGTGGGCAGGCGGCAGCGAACCTCGACCACGATCTCAGGTGAGGTTTCTGCGATGGGATTTAGTCAGGCAGCTGGTTGCACGGTCTTGCCGGTGAGGCGTTCGAGTTGGCTGATGAGATCGCGAGCGAAGACCCGCCAGAGGTGACGCAGGTCGTAGGCATAGGCGATGAGGATGTTGGGTGAGCAGTCGCGGGCCGCAAGGAACCGCAGGAAGCCCGAGACCACCTCGACGGGTTCGCCCTCATCGTTGAGTAACTCGACCCGGAGCTTTCCGCCGTCCAGGTGCTATTGCCGTACGCGCATCGACACCTCCAGGATCGACGTCCCACCCGGGAGGCTGCTCTGGCTACATCGTGTTGCCAGTGAGGTCTGCAGAACGTGAGGTGTCCATGTAACAACATGGCCGTGGGAGTCCACATAGTTGCCCTCGACCTTCATCGTGGTGCCGTGCCGTACCGCACCCTCGATCATCGCGTGCACCTCCGAGGCCGAGGCACACAACGTCTGGGAGTGCACGACCATGGACCCGCGCTCGATGTGCCAGTAGATGAGGATGCCGCGACCTCCGTACCGCGAATGCCACTCGGTGAAGATGTTCTGGTCGTAGGCGCGCACGTGTGTGGAGTCGGAGGCGACGGTGGTCGTGCCCTCGCCCTACAACTCCACGTCCCAGACGGTGAACGTCGCGTTCGCGACGTCCTGGGCGACCTGCGGGGTCAGATAGCGGCGCCGCACGTAGGGGATGGCGTCCTCGCTATGGACGTGGCCACCGAGGTGACGGGCTTCAGGCAGCCGGTGCGCAGCACCGCCTCCTTGACGTTCTCGGCCAGCCACACCGCGAGCTTCGTCGCGTCCACCGTCGTGCAGGTGCGAAAGCCCAGGTGCGTGCGGATCTGACTGCGGTGGTATTCGATCGTGGCGCCGATCTCGGAGCGTCTCAGCAGTCGGCCCCGGGCACGTCGCACACCCTCACGGCCATCTTCCGCGCCTGCCCGACCAGGCCGCGGAAGTCCTTCAGCGGCAGGCTCTTGGACACTCGGCCAGTCTCTCCGACGACGTACAGCGTGGACCCGCGCCGCATCGCGACGTACCTGAAGGAGGTCTCGTGATTCACGCTGCCGGCCCGCAGCGCCTCGTCGCCCGCGGTTGCGGGCTTGGTGAAGAAGCGCGAGCGGCGCAGGTAGCCCTTGTCCACGACCGCGCAGCGCGCCAGGCGCGTCCGTAATTGCCGCATCGCCCGCTCGGCGTACGCGACGTTCTTGTAGAGGACGAGCTGCTCGTCCTTCATGTCCATGTCGTCATCCGAGGTGTAGACCATTGTCCTGACCGCCACGCGGCCTGTGTCCCACGCCTTGCCGGTGTCGCACGGGTCCAGCCGCAGGGCCTTGCCTGTGGAGTCGCTCTTCTCGTATGCCTCCCCCGACTTGGCAGGTGGGTGCGACTCCATGAACAGCGTCCCCTTCGGCAGCCCGCCAAGGGTGCCGACGACCGCCGCCGTTGCCAGCGCGGCAATTCCCGTATGCAGCATCAAGCCTCCCCGTTGATCTAACAACGGGTACGACTCCGGCTGGCTCCGTTTTGTTCGTCTCTCTGTGAGGCTCCAAGAAACGGTAGTCATTATCAGAAGGCGTTGCGTCGTTTGCGCTGGGCAGGGAAGGCTGGTCAGGGACTTCGCGGGCGGGCTAGGGCTGCGGTTGAGCGAACAACCCGGGACGAGCCGCACGCCGTGGCCAGGCAGCCGCCGGGGTAGCGGGTAGTGCCACCCCGGCGGCGGGGTCACTTGGCGGCGAAGGCCAGCAGTGCCTCGTTGACCTCATCGGCGTGCGTCCACAGCAGGCCGTGCGGGGCGCCCTCGACCTCGACGTAGTGCGCCTCCGGGAACGCCTCGTGGAAACGACGCCCGGTGGCGTCGATCGGGAGGATGTTGTCCCTGGTGCCGTGCAGGATGAGTGACGGCTTTCCGGCCGCGCGCACCGCCGCGACGTCCTGGCGGAAGTCCTCGATCCACGCCGCCACCACCGCGTACGCGGCGACCGGGGCGGAGGTCGTGGCGGTGTTCCAGTTGGCGGCGACGACCTCCTGGCTGATCCTCGTGCCGAGATTCTCATCCAGGTTGTAGAAGTCCTTGTAGAACTGCGTGAACCAGGCGTATCGGTCGGCGCGGGCAGTGGCGACGATGCCGTCGAACACCGACTGCGGTACTCCGGCGGGGTTGTCGTCCGCCTCCACCAGGTACGGCTCCAGCGACGCCAGGAAGGCCAGCTTGGCGACGCGCTCGTGGCCGTGGTTCTTGACGTAGCGGGCGAGTTCGCCGGTGCCCATGGAGAACCCGACGAGAATGACCTCGCGCAGGTCGAGCGTCTCCAGCAGCGTGTTCAGGTCGGCTGCGAAGGTGTCGTAGTCGTACCCGCTCCCGACCTTGCTCGACTGGCCGAAGCCGCGGCGGTCGTAGGTGATCACCCGGTAGCCGGCGGCGAGCAGTTCGCGCGTCTGACGCTCCCAGCTGTGCCCGTTCAGGGGGTAGCCGTGGATGAGGACGACCGGCTGACCGGATCCCTGGTCCTCGTAGTACAGCTCGACGTCGGTGCTGTTCTCGGTGCCTACCTTGATGTGGCCCATGAGAAATCTCCCTCCAATCCGCTAGAGAACGATCGTTCTCCGCGTATGTCCACTACAGTAGAGAACGCTGGTTCTCTGCGCAACTGGAGCTCTCGTGATCGATGAGGAAACAGCACGTGACCAGGTCGTCTCCACCGCCGACCGGTTGTTCTACGCCCACGGTGTCCAGGCCGTCGGCATGGACGCCGTCCGCACCGAGGCGGGTGTCTCGCTGAAGCGCATCTACGCCCTGTTTCCCTCCAAGGACGACCTCGTCCTGGCAGTGCTCCGCCACCGGACCGAGCAGTGGGACACCGGCGTGGCCCGCGCCCTCGCCGCCGCCCGCACGCCGCGCGACCGGATGCTGGCCGTCTTCGACTTTCTGGCGGAATGGTTCCGCGAGGACGACTTCCGGGGCTGCGCCTTCATCAACTTCTTCGGCGAGCTGGCCGGTGGCAGCAGCCGGGTCGCCGAGGCGGTCAGGGAGCAGAAGACCTCTTTCCAGTGCCATGTCGCCGACCTGGTCCGCGAGGCGGGTGGTCCCGGCTACCTCGCCCCGCAGCTGGCCCTGCTCGCCGAAGGCGCCCAGACCACGGCCGCCATCACCGGGGACCCCGCCACGGCTGCCCACGCCCGCGCCGCCGCCGAGACCCTCATCGGTGCCGCCTTCAGTCCTGCCAGCAGATTCTGACCAGCCTTCCCTGCCCAGCGCAAACGACGAAAAGGACATCGACTCGCGCACGTTATCCAGTACATCCCGCGGACGTCGGTGTGAGCGCGGCTGCAGAACGGAAGGTCTCGCCCTGCGCTGCGGCGCTGTCGACCTCGCTGGGGCCTTCCCCCTGCTGCGGTGCATCCGACCGATCGAGTACTGGCTGTCCAGCCTTCCTCCCGATACCGACCCGGCCGACCTGGTCCGGTACGGCAAGATCCGCTGGCGGATCGAGCATGATTATCGCGAACTGAAGACCGGCCTGGGACTGGACCATTTCGAAGGCCGGTCTTGGACCGGCTGGGCGCCTCCAGCGGCGGGCCTACATCGGGGCAGCGTCTGGCGGCGCTGGCGGACACGAAGCTGGCGGGCCGTACTCAGCGGTTACGCGAACGGCGGGCCGCCGGCGAGTCCCTCGACGAGCTCCTGGCCGACGCATTCGCGCTCGCCCGGGAGGCGTCGTGGCGGGCCGAGGGGTACCGGCCCTCAGAGAACGGACTCGAGGCGGCGGCCGCGGTGCATCACGGGTCGATGGCCGAGGTCAAGGGCCGCGTAGCGGCGGCCGCGGTGGTGACCCTGGCGGCGTACCCGGCTCAGCTGCCGCCCGCGCGGAGTACCTCGCTCAGCCGTCGTCGGCGGCGTAGCGCCGATTCGACGGGCACCACGACGGCGACCGCCGCCAGGAACACGACCGCCACCAGGCCGAGCCCCCACCACGGCACCGCCAGGGCCGGATCGGCGCCGGTGAGCAGGCGCAGGGCGAGCGAGCCGAACGTCAGGCGGGCGAGCAGCACCCCGAGCAGCGGACCGCCCACAGCGGCGACCACCACCGGCGGCAGCAGTTCTCCCGCGGCGACCCAGCGAGCCTCCCGGGGCCGCAGCCCGAGGGTGCGCAGCCGGGTCAGGGTCTGCCATCGCTCCGGCGCGCCGGCTGCGGTGCCGAGAGCGAGTCCCAGCAGGCCCAGAACCGGCAGGGTTACCGCCGAGACCCACGCCAACCGCAGGAGTCCCGAGGCCAGCGGCCCAGCCGCAGTCCCGTGGCCGACAGCGGCGCCCAAGGTGAGCACGTACGAGGCCAAGGCCACGGAGGTCACGAGCACCAGCAGCGGTAGCACCCGGGCCGAGGTCGCCGCCGCCCTCGCGGCCCCGAACACCGCCAGCGGCCGGCTCGACCGCAGAAGCCGCTTGAGCACGAAGCGCATCACGAGGGACAGCGCCCGCGCCAGCATGAGCGCGCCTGCGAGCGCGCCGAGGGCAGGCGCGCTCGCGGGCAGCACCCCGCCACCGATTCCACGCTGGTACAGAGCGACGATGGCGCCGGACGCGGCCGCCAGCACCCCGGTCTCAAGGGCGGCCCGCCGCAGTCGTACGGTGTTGCGCACCCACCGCCGCGCGCCCCGGTTGGCCGGGACGCGGCGATCCCGGGTGGTGCGGGCGGCGGTGAGCGTGCCGAACGCCGGTCCGGCGGCGACGGCGGTGACCACCACGGGAGCCACCCACTCCCAAGAGACCCCCGGCGCGACGGCCCGGGCCAGACCGAGCCCGGCCGCCGCGGCCAGCAGCGCCATCACGGCGGATTCGAGCAGCAGCTCGCCGCCGATCACCGGTAGCGACATCCCCCTCTGCCGGGCGGCGGCCAGGGCGGGAGCACGGCGGTGTACCAGCAGGTCGGCGGCGAGCAGCAGTACCAGGACCGCGACGGCGAGCAGGGTGATGAGCAGGATGGACGCCTGCGCGGACGCGGCGTCGACCTGGGAGCTCACGTTCCGCAACACCCCGTCGAGCCGGGTCTCCCACTTCAGCGAGCCGTCCCGGGCGCCAGAGGAGCCGGAGGCCGCCTTGAGCGCGACCACCTTCGCGGCGACCGACGGGACCTCGTCCCAGGTGAGCCGGGTCGGTTCGGGCGTGAACCAGACGGTACGCCGCAACTCGTCCTGGCCGAAGGCGAGCCGGGCGTCGGGCAGCGAGTCGCGTGACAGCAGCCCGGCGAACCGGGTGCTTCCCGTGCCGTCCGCGCCGACGACGGGACTCAGTAGCGAGGGGAGGAGCCGCCAGGCGGGATCGGCGCTGTCCCCAGGCCGGAAGATGCCGCTGACCTGGACCTTCTTGACATTCCCCTGGTCGTCTGCCAGCGGGATGCGGGAGCCGGGACGGAGCTGGAGAGCGGCGGCGCCCGCCTCCGACAGGCCCACCTGCACCGGCCACGGCGGCGCGCCGTAGGGAACCTCCGCCGTCGCGGAGGCGGTGGGCCGGGGCGGGCCGCCCGCGATCCAGGTCACGTCGGGCCCACCGTCGCGGGCCACATAGGCGAGCTGGAACGTACGCAGCACGCTGCCATCGGTGATCTTGAGGGTGGGGCTGGTGACGGTGCCGACGGGTGGACGCAGGGCGGCGCGCAGGCCGGGGCCGAGTTCGTCCGTCGCCCTGGCTCGGAGGTCGTCGACGTCCTCGGCGAGGCGAGGGTGCCGGACGCGGCTGCCGTTCGGCCCGTCGTCGCCTTCCATGCGGGCGTGGACCTGGAGGTCGCCGCCGGTCCTGCGTACCGCGTCCCGTACGGCGGCGTCGGCGGTCGCGGACAACGTCGGCGGCATCGCGCCGGCGAGCAGCGTGACGACCGCCACCACGACGGCGGCCAGGAGCAGCGGCCCGGCGTCCGCGCGGGCGCGGCCGACGACGCTGGGCCAGTGCGGTGCCGGGATCCTCACGACGCCACCCGCAGATACGCGGCATCGGCAAGCCGGGCCTGGACGACGACCACCGCGCTCACCGCCAGCGCGCACCCGGCCAGCAGCCCCGTGAGCAGGGCGGCCTCGGCGGCCCACGGCCAGACGGGCAGAACCTCGGGGACGGGAGCGGCGCCCGTATCGGAGCGGACGAGCAGAGGCGCGACGACGCGGGTGGCCAGCGCGCCGACGACCGCGCCCGCCGCGAGCAGCGGCAGCAGGATGCCGACGTGCTGGCCGAGCAGCACGGTACGGATCTCGCGCCGGGTCATCCCGAGACCCCGCAGGCGCGCCATCTCGACCGCGCGGGCCCGCAGGTCGAACGTCACGTGCAGGACGATTCCGGCGATCATCAGCAGCACTGCGGCCGGTACGAGCAGCCGGAGCACGGCCGGGAGCCCGGCCCGCAGCGGGCCGCCCGTGAGCCGGGCGGTCTCGGACGCGCGCGTGGTGACGCTGCCGAGGCGGAGATCGGCCGCATCACCTCTGGCGGGATGGCCGACCCACCACGCGTCCACGGGCATGTCGAAGTCGCCGCTGACGGCGAGGGCACGGGAGAGGGCGTCGAAGTCGGCCAGGATGGCCGCGGCACCCGGAGCGGACGGCACGGCCGGCAGCACCTCGGCCACGCTGACCTGTACGGGGGTGAGGCCGACGGTGAGGTCGAGCCGGGAGCCGCGCCGGGCGTCCACCTCGTCGGCGAAGCGGGCGGAGACGGCGACGGGCACCGGTCCCGGGGCCGGGAAAGCAGTGGCGACCAGGTTCCTGGCGGCGTCCGGCGGGCCCTTCAGCGCGACGGTCGTCGTCATCCTCAGCTCGGTACCCGCGGGGGTGCTGGTCAGGGCGACGGCCGGATTGCCGAGCTGCCCGGGGGCCGGCCCGGCTGAGGTGGCGGTCCAGGGCGATGCCCCAGAGGCTGTTCCCGCCACGGTGAGAGTCACGGCGACGCGGCTGTCCCCCGTCGGGGGGTCCGCCAGGGCATCGGAGTGACCGGTGCCTACGTTCCCCGTCTCGACCGCGAATGGAAGGGACACCGCGACCAGCCGGAGCCCTTCGGCCGTCGCGCAGTCCGGCAGCGGATGCGCTTTGCCGTCGAGCGGGATGGGTTCACCGGTGCAAGGAGTACGCAGCCCTGTCGCATCCTGGAACAGCAGCCGGAGCGTCACGGTGAGCGGCGTCGTACCGGTTGCGTTGGCGACCAGGGAGAGCGCGGCTCCGGCCGGGACGGGAACACCGGCGGCGCGCGTCGGCGGCGCGAGAGCGGCGCCCACGGCGTTCCAGGTGCGTCCGTCGTTCAGCCGTCCGCGCAGCAGCGTCCCGGCACGAGTGGTGTCCACGGCGATCAGCCGCGGCGGGTCACCGGCGCCGCCGAGCCACTGCCCGACCGCGACGCCACGATCGGTGGCCGGGCTCACCTCTCCCCCGCTGGCCGCGGCGACCACCGGGCCCTGCCCGGCGGCGGGCGGGGCGATGAGGGTGAGCGCGAGATCGGTGCCGACGGACAGATCGGCCTGGTCCTGCTGGGAGCGCTGCCACGTGGCGTCGAACCCGATCCCGTACGTGGCCGCCGCGCAGCCCAGCCCGATGAGCAGCCCCGCCGCGACCGCTTGTGGCCTGCGGGCGGCTTCGAACGCGGCCAGCGGAACCATCAGCCCGCGAGCCCGTCCGGCCAGCCGTTCCACACCGCGCAACGCGGGCCACATCAGGCGCAACGCCACCGCGGATCCGGCGATGAGCAGCAGCGCGGGAGCGAGCACTCGTACGGCGTCCACGGGAGACCCTGAACCGGTCGGCTGATCGCGTAACTGCCACCAACCGACGGCGGCGAGCGCCACGAGCAGCAGGTCGGCGCCAGATCGGGCAAGCAGATCCCGCCGCCCGCGTACACCTCCTGAAGAGGTCCGCAGCGAGGGCACGACGAGCACCACCGCCAGCGTCAGCGCGCCGCCGGCGACGGACAGCACCTGTACGGCGTTCACGCCGAAAGGCGTGGCGAGCCCGGCCCCGGCCATAGGCGGCAGCCGGGTCAGCCCGGCGTGCAGGGCGGACGACGCCGGGATCGCGACCGCGGTGGCGAGCACGGCGAGCGCGCCGGCCTCGACGAGCGCGGCGGTGGCGAGTTGACCGCGGCCGACGCCCAGCGCGGACAGCAGGGCGGTCTCGTCGCTGCGCACACCGGCGCTGAGCCGACCAGCGAGGGCGAGGGCGGTCGCGGTCAGGACGAGGCCGATGGCGGCGACGGCGAGCACGGCGGCCGTGGTGACCCGCTGCTGATCGTGGGCGGCCAGCAGGGTCGAGGGCAATCGGGAGGCGACTCGCTGGATCCGTACCCGGTCGCCGAGCGTCTGCCCCAGCCGGCGGTCGGCGCCGAGCACGGCCTGGGTGACGGTGTCGAGGTCACGGCCGGCGGGAGCGGACAGGTCGGGGTGGGCGCTGATCTCCAGCCGGTCGAGGGTGGAGCCGCCGCCGAGCAGGTCGGCGAGGTCGACGATGAACGGCCCGTACGCGTGAACCGGCTGTGCGGAGCGGCCGTCGTGGTAGGCCGGATCGTATCCGGTGGCGGCGAGGGGGTCACGGTCCCAGCCGGTGCCCGGCAGCGGGCGTACGACCCCGACCACGCTCACCTCGATCCTCTGGTCGGGATCGTCGGCCAACTCTCTGCCGAGGCGGACCCGGCTGCCGACGGTCAGGCCGAGCTGCCGTGCGGTGCTTTCCAGGACAACGGCCTCCGTCGGCGCGACACCCGCCCGCGGCAGGCGTCCGGCGGCCAGTTGGGTGCGGGCCGGCAGGTCCTCCATCCCCGACAGATAGGCCACAGCCGGAACACCGGCGCTGGGGAGCGACCGCATCGCGGACGACGCGCGCGCGGCCGTCGTTGTCGCGAACGGAGCGAGGGCCGAGGTCAGCACGCCGAGGGTGTCGTCGGCGACGGATCTCGCGTGCTCGCCGCGAATGGTGACGGTGTAGGCGGTGACGTCGATCTGGTCGGAGGTGGCGCGAGAGGCGGCGGTTTCCAGGGCCTGCTCGGCGGTACGGGTGAGCAGGAGGGCGCAGGTGCCCAGCAGCGTGGGGCCGACCACGGCGACGGCCAGGAGGGCTGCCAGCAATGGCCATTCCGCACGGGCTCGCCGGGCGACCAGCCTCAGCACGGACAGCTCTTACTGATCACGCATCGCCCCGGCCGTTGGAGCGTCCGTCAGAGCGCATGCCGGGATGCTCGTCGAGATGCCCGTCGTTGATGCGGATCACCCGATCCGCCAGCGCGAGCATCGTCGGATCATGCGTGGCGACCAGCGCCGTCACCCCCTCGGACTCCACCACCCCGCGCAGCAGTGCCATCACCGACAGACCGGTCTCGGCGTCCAGCTGCCCGGTCGGCTCGTCCGCGATCAGCAGCCGGGGCGAGGCGGCCAGCGCCCGGGCGATCGCCACCCGCTGCTGCTGCCCGCCGGACAGCTCAGCGGGTAGCTGCTCGGCGTGGGCGGCCAGTCCGACCAATTCCAGCAGCAGCGCGACCCGCCGCTCACGCTCCACCGGCGGTACGCGGGCCAGCCGCAGCGGGGCGCCCACGTTCTCCGCGGCCGACAACACCGGGATCAGGCCGAAGGTCTGGAAGACGTACGAGACCTTCTCTCGCCGTAGCAGGGACAGGCCGTCCTCGTCGAGGGCGGTGATGTCCGTTCCGTCGACGAGGACCGTACCGGAGTCCGGGCGGTCCAGGCCGCCGATGATGTTGAGCAGCGTGGTCTTGCCGGAGCCGGACCGCCCGACGAGGGCGGTCATGGTGCCGGCCGCGAGCTCGAACGTCACATCCCGCAACGCGTGCACGGCGGTCGCCCCGCTGCCGTACCGGCGATGAACGCCACGCACGCTGACCAGGGACCCGCCGTTCATCCGGCCCCGCCGCCGTCGGGACGGATCGCGACGTGATCGGCTTCCAGCACCAGCCGGACCCGTCGCGTCAACGCCAGCGCCTCCCGGTAGTCGCGCGGCACCTGAATCCGCCCTGCCCGGTCCATCACCGCGTATTCCTCGGCGATCACCTGCGGGGCGCCGTCATCTCCGGTGGCGGTACGCCGCAATACCTCGCTGCTCGTGCGCCCGTCGCGAATCGCCACCGTCCGCTCCACCTGCCCACTGACCGCGGGATCGTGGGTCACGATGACGACGGTGACGCCCAGCCGCCGGTTGATCTCCCGCAACAGCCCGAACACCGCGGCCGACGTGGCGCTGTCCAGTTCCCCGGTCGGCTCATCGGCCAGCAGCACCCTGGGCTCGTTGGCAAGGGCCACCGCGATGGCCACCCGCATCTGCTGCCCGCCGGACAGCTGCGCGGGCCGCCGCTCGGCGCACTCGGCGACGCCGAGCAGGTCCAGCAACTCGGCAGCACGCCTGCGGCGTACCCGGCCGGGAGTGCGGGCCGCTGTCATCGGCAGGTCGACCATCTGCCGCGCGGTCAGGTACGGGATGAGGTTGGCGGCCGTCTGCTGGCGTACGAGTCCCACGGTGTGCCGCCGATACCGGACACGATCGGCCCGCGACATGTCCAGCAGATTCCACTGATCGACCCGCACCCGCCCGGCGGTGGGAGCGTCGACCCCGGCCAGGATGGACAACAACGTCGACTTCCCCGACCCGGACGCTCCGACGACGGCCACCATCTCCCCGCTGTCCACGACCAGGTCCAGCCCCTGCAGTGCCTGCACCTCGACCGACCCGGACTGGTAGATCCGCACCAGGCTCTCGCACACGATCAGCGCGTCTCGTCCGAACTCCGGCGCCTTCGCAGGAGGCTGCGGCAGGGATAAGGGCGTGATGGACATCCCCCTCCTCAACCCCCGCACGGCTCTGCCTTAGGGCCAGACTCTATCGTCCTCGCAAATCGGACCCCAAGACCATTTCACACCGCGGATCTCACCGTGCGCTCGCGTGAAGGGTGTCGATACTCCGTTCACGGTCGTGAGCTGCGGGTTTGCTTGGCTTCCCGGCCGGAGCGGCGCGGGCCGCCGCACCGCGGCGGCTCCGTCACCTAGGACGCCGCCAAGCACGAGCTCGGCCAGGTGCGCGACCTGCTCGCGCCAGCCGATCCGCGCGAGCCCGCCACCCGCACCCAGATCGCCGACCTGATCAAGCGCACCCTGACCGACACCGACGCCCTCCCAAACGCCTGAACGATCCGCCGCAAGATCACCCAGGAGATCACCGTCGAATAATCGCGGCGTTCGACGACACCATCGCCGAACGCCGCGCCGACCCCGACCCGCAGGTCCGGGCCACGGTGAAGTAGCGGCGGCACCCTGACCGTGAACCGGCAGCTCACCGCCCACGTCCTGCGCGCCCGCCGGCAACAGCGACTGCAGGAACGCCTGGCCAAGGGCGAATTGCTTCTGTGGTTGGTCGAGTCCGGCGATGGCTGCAGCTGTGGTGCGGGGCCGGGCCCCGACCCCAGCATGGCCACGGCGAAGGTGGTGGGCTGTGAGAGCCAAGGACAGGGGTCAAGGCCCCAAGACCCGGAGGATAACAAC